>JAUICD010000031.1 GCA_030427965.1 Bdellovibrionia bacterium | reverse complement strand
TACAATGCGGATTTTGATGGTGATCAGATGGCGGTTCACGTGCCTCTTTCAATCGAGGCACAGGTTGAAGCTCGTGTTTTAATGATGTCAACAAACAACATTCTTTCACCAGCAAGTGGCCGTCCCATTATTAATCCATCTCAAGATGTTGTCTTGGGACTTTATTGGATGACACGTCTCAGACCTGGTGCGCGAGGTGCGGGGCGAATTTTTGCTAACACTGATGAAGTTGTATACGCTTATGAGAATCATCAAGTTCACCTACAGTCCGAGTGCAAAGTTCGAGTAAACGGCAAGCTTGAAGAAACAACCGTTGGCCGTGCAATATTAAGTGATATTGTTCCAAAGCAGGTCCCTTATCATCAAGTGAACCAAACTATGACAAAGAAACAAATTGCAAACCTTATCGACTCAAGTTTTAGATTGAGTGGTGGTAAAGCAACAGTCATATTGGCTGATAAGTTGATGCAAACAGGTTTTAAGTATTCTACAACTGCTGGTATTTCAATTTGTCTAGATGACATGATTATTCCAGATACGAAAGTTCAAAAAATTGAACAGACAAATGCCCAGGTACAAGAGATTCAAAGACAGTACGATGAAGGTTTGATCACGGATGGTGAGCGCTATAATAAAGTCGTGGATTTGTGGGCTCAAACTGCAGACGTTGTTGCAAAAGAGTTGATGAATGAAATTGAAACGGAAGAGTTTGAAGTTCAGGGTGAAAAGGTTCAGGGCCCAAGTTTCAATAGTATTTTTGTAATGGCAGATTCTGGAGCTCGAGGTTCTTCTTCACAGATTAGACAGCTTGCGGGTATGCGTGGTTTGATGGCAAAGCCATCTGGCGAAATTATTGAATCTCCAATTACAGCAAACTTTAGAGAGGGACTTTCTGTTCTTCAATATTTTATTTCGACTCACGGTGCTCGAAAAGGTTTGGCTGATACAGCACTTAAAACTGCAAACTCAGGATATTTGACCCGACGTCTTGTGGATGTCGCTCAAGATTGTACGATTTTAGAGTGGGATTGTGGAACTGAAGACGGAATGGAGATTCGTCCGCTTATGGAGGGTGGAGAAATTATTCAGCCTCTTGGTGAGCGAATTTTGGGGCGTGTTGCTTTTGAAGATGCGTTAGACCCTTATTCTAATGAAATTATTGTAGCGAAGAATGAAGAGATCACAGAGACAATTTGTAAGAAACTAGATGATGCAGGTATTGAGGCTATTCGTATTCGATCAGTTCTGACTTGCAAAACCAAACGTGGGGTTTGTGCAAGTTGCTACGGTCGTGATTTGGCTCGTGGAAACCTTGTGAATTTGGGTGAGGCTGTTGGAATCATTGCGGCCCAATCTATTGGTGAGCCAGGTACACAGTTAACGATGAGAACCTTCCACTTAGGTGGTACAGCGACTCGAGCGGTTGAGCAATCTGTCCATGAAGCTCGTCATGATGGTACGACAAAATTTGAAGACGTTATCACGGTTGAAAACCGGGATGGTAAACTGACTGTTATGAATCGAAACGGTGAAGTTGTGATTCAAGACAGCACAGGTCGTGAGCGTGATCGTTTAAAGCTTGTGTACGGTGCTATTTTAAATGTTCGCGAAGGTGATCAGGTAACCAAGGGCCAACTCATTGCTGAGTGGGATCCATATGCAAACCCAATTGTTTCAGAAGTCACTGGTAAGATTGCGTTTGTGGATATGGAAGAAGGCATAACAATGTCTGAACAAGTAGATCCTGTAACTGGGTTCTCTACAAAAGTGATTATGGAAGGTAAGGATGCGAATCTAAAACCAACAGTTGTCCTTGTTGATGATAGTGGTGAGCAAATTCATCTTCCAAATAGAGCTTCAGGTGTTCAGTATAGATTGCCAGTTGGAGCCCAAGTCCTTTCAAATGAAGGAACCGAAGTTCATGCAGGTGATGTGATTGCGAAAATTCACCGTGAAACGACTAAGACAAAAGACATCACAGGTGGTTTGCCCCGGGTTGCTGAGCTCTTTGAAGCTCGAAAGCCAAAAGAGGCAGCTATTGTTACTGAGATTGATGGTTATGTGAGCTTTGGTAAGGATCTAAAGGGTAAGCAACGAGTGATTGTGACTCCTGAAGTTGGTGACCAGAAAGAGTACCTGATTCCAAAGGGTAAGCACGTAGCAGTTCGCGAGGGTGAATTTGTGAAAGCGGGTGAGCCACTTATGGATGGCTCAACCAATCCACATGATATTTTGGCAGTGCTTGGAGACAAAGAACTTGCCTCCTATATGGTGAATGAAATTCAAGAAGTTTACAGACTTCAGGGTGTGACAATCAATGATAAGCATATTGAGGTCATTGTCCGCCAGATGTTGAGAAGGGTGAAGGTTGCTGATCCGGGGGACTCAAGATTCTTGGCCGGAGAGCAAGTTGAGAAGTTTGAATATGAAGTGGAATGTGAAAAGGTACGGACAGAGGGTGGTCAACCAGCTACAGCTGAGCCTTTGCTACTTGGTATTACAAAGGCCTCGCTCAGTACAGAGAGTTGGATTTCGGCAGCCTCATTTCAGGAAACGACCAAAGTTCTTACTGAGGCGGCAGTTACTGGGGCAACGGACTATCTTCGAGGTTTAAAAGAAAACATCATCATGGGTCGTTTAATTCCAGCTGGTACGGGTTTACCTTGCTATAAACGATGGAGAATGGACGTTATAGAAGAAGAAGAGGAAGAGACCTCAGCACTGCCTTTTTCAGGTGGTGGAGCTGTTTCACCTCCTCAGCAGTAATTTATGGCCCAGAGAGGGTGGAGGATGTCTTTCTGGAGTGTGTTGTGCGTATGGATATGCACGTAGTTTGAAAAGATTTATAAATGTTGACCTGGTGCTCTAATTTTGGCACTTTCCAGGTCTTAAAAAGGCTAATACGGGAGAATTGATGCCTACAATTAACCAGTTGATTAAAAAATCCAGAGTGCTCCAAAAGTCGCGAACTAAGTCGCCAGCGCTCACTCGATGTCCTCAAAGACGTGGTGTATGTACTCGTGTTTACACTACGACTCCAAAGAAACCAAATTCAGCACTTAGAAAAGTGGCTCGTGTGAGACTTTCAAATGGTTATGAGGTGACTTCATATATCCCAGGAATTGGACACAACCTACAAGAGCACAGTGTTGTCTTGATTCGTGGTGGCCGAGTGAAAGATCTTCCGGGTGTGAGATACCACACTGTTCGGGGAGTACTAGATACTCAAGGTGTGCAGAATAGATTGAGAAGTCGTTCAAAATACGGCGCAAAGAAACCTAAAAAGAGCTAATTGGAGTTTATGAAATATGTCTCGACGTAAAGGTAACTACAAAAGAGAAATCAACCCTGATGCCGTTCATGGTGATTTGATCGTAGCAAAGTTTGTAAATCACGTTATGCTTGATGGTAAGAAAAGTGTTGCTCAACAAATCATTTATAATGCAATTGACCAGCTAAAAGAAAAAGTCCCAGGTGAAGATCCTGTGAATGTATTTAAAAAAGCGATTGAAAACATTAAGCCTGCACTTGAAGTAAGATCTCGAAGGGTGGGTGGGGCAACTTATCAAGTTCCTGTTGATGTTCGACCGTCGAGAAGACTAACTCTTGCTATGAGATGGCTTGTTCAAAACTCACGTTCACGCGGTGAAAAATCTATGGCAAATCGTCTTGCTGGTGAACTCCTTGATGCCTTTAATAATCGTGGAAATGCGATTAAGAAGCGCGATGATGTTCATCGTATGGCAGAGGCAAATAAGGCTTTTGCTCACTACAACTGGTAAAATTCAATTTAAATTCATCTAATTGCGGCGTCATTTTGTCGTCGCAATATAATAATATTGCTTCCCTCTCATTCCTTGCACTTAGCTAAATTTAAATTGAATTTGTATTTTTGTTGTACAGTTTCAAACTCATGTCTTACTTCAATTTACTGGAATGACGCGATTCAAAGGTAGTCGTACTTTTTTGTAAAAAACGAATTTTTTGTTGATACTGTTCCTGTGAAAAAAATCATCCTTGCTCTACTTGTGCTTAAGATAGTGGTGTCTCTCATTCATACGGCAGGGCCATTTGTACACCCTCATATCATTCGTCAAGTCGACACTATGGGAATGAGCTTGAGATACTGGTTGAGGTGGACTGTTGAGGATGAGAACTCCAATAAGGTTTTACCTGCTGTTCTTGCTGCAGGAGATGGGGAAGGAATAACCCCTTCGGAGTTTCCAATACTCAATATTCTTGTGGCTCCAGTTTTTGAATTGGACCTTGAGATAGCAAGAGTTGCGGGGCGCCTTCTTCTTTTGCTTCTTTCTTTATTGGTCTTATATGGAAGTTATCGTGCGTGGAGTGGGGTTTCTATAGCAGGTGTGGATATGAAAATGGTGGTTTTGATGACGCCACTTTTGGGAATCCATTATCTCTATTTTGGAAAATTTATTCCTGATGTTCTTGCTTATCAACTTTGCTTTTTTGCACTGGGTTTGAGTTGGGAAAGACCATCTTATTTAAAGTCTGGAAGCTTACTGGTTGTAGGTCTTCTTATGAAGCCGACAGCAATTGCTGTTATGATCTTACTTCTTTTTAAAGGCATTCGAAATTCGATCAAACATATGCCTTGGATAATTCCTGGAATTATATTGATGTTTGTGTATTACACCTATGGTGTGGAGTATATCAGTCAATTTACAGAACAGACCTTTTTTAGACTTGGCAACAGATCTGTGATGGCTGAACTTGTTGAAATAGCAGAAGAGCCAGAAGAAGTGGTGAGACTGTTTAACAATCTTCTTTTTTATCCATTTTTCCCAATCGTTTTCCTTGTTACAGTTGTAGCAAACCGAGTTTGGAATAAAGATTTCAAACTCCTATTGTCGATATTTTTTTTAGACCTTGTGGTGATGACTTTAATAAGTGGAAGCCATGCTATGGATCACAGTTATTACATTGTTGGGGTAACGCCTTTGTGTGCAATGATTTTTCTTTTTTTACTCAACTCTGTAAATAAAAAATGGAAATGGTTTTTATTTCTTCCTTTAATTGTGTGGTTTTTGGAATATAGCTTTTATGAAGTAGCCCCTGTGTTTGATAGCTCTCGATCCAAAGTGGCTCAACTTTGGGAGTCGTGTCGTATGCTGAAGAAGCGGCATCCTGAAATTCCGTGGTCCAGTGATTTTCGGTTACGTACAAAGTTTACTAAATCTGCAAGCCTGGGGTTTTGTTTTGGCAATATTCAAAATTCAAAATCATCGAAATGGGGAGTTTACGAGGATAAAAAGGATATCCCACCTGAGTGCCAGGTAATTGATCAGGAGCAGATGCTTCTTTTGACTAAGTGTGGCCAGTGAGCTGCTTTAAGTATTCTACTAAAAATGATAAAGAATGCTTCTCTGCTGTTGGTGGGCTTATTGTATTTTATTTCTATAAGAAAAGAGTTTTTGAAGGACAAATTCTTTTCGTTTAGGAATCCAGTCCACAGCTTGTTGGAGCTCTTCATTTCGATTGTATTTGTAACCCCATCTATCTTGATCTCGTTTATAGGCTCCGGTTTTTTGTAATTGGTTAAATTTTTCTTGAAATCGACGGGACAAAGATTTTGTACTAAGGTGCTCCGTTTGAAGTCGTTTCCAATATATAAGGAGATCTCCCGAAAAGTTTTTTAAAATTCTTTTGAAAAGTAAATTTCTTTCATATCCCCATGAATTTATCTTTGCTTTTACAGTTCCATTTATAACTTTCTTACTATTGAATGTATTGTCGAGATCCCAGGGAGCAAAAGAGAACTTGTTGTTTTTGTATATGAGGTAATAATTCCCTGTAATATTATCAAGTCCTGCATTCAAGAATAAAAAGCACATGTAGTTGAGCGTTTGAGCTTTATCAAAATAATTCCAAATACTATCTTTAAATTCAGCATCGTTTGCCTTGTTAAGAAAATCAATGAATTCATTCAAATTCGTTGGTTTGGAGAACTGTTCTGGTTTTGGGCTTTTCAAAATATACTGATGTGCAGAGTGATAGCTGAAGTCATGAAGCCCATTTTTTGCTTTATACAACAAGTGCTTTAACTTTTGAGGAGATTCAATAATAGAATTTATATTTCGAATTGTTTTAAGAACAAGTTTGTCAAAATCAGAAATGATTTTGAATTTTGACAAAACTCTCAAGCGATCAAAAGCATCGTAAAGAGGTGTGTTGATTTTATATGAAGGCATAGAAAAGTTTTTACGTTCGATACGGTTGGAAAACACATAGATACCCCGGTAGTCTCCATTGATGAAGAGTTCAACGTGTCGACCTTTTAGAGGTTTGAAATACTGGAATTCTGCGTAGAGCTCGTGATTGAGAAGGTTTCGAAATAAAAGTGTATCTGCAAACATGGGGTCCAGAATGAAATCATCATCCCACTGAAAATCAAAAAACGAACGATTTATAGATTTTGTCCAATCCTTGGATTTAGAAAACTGAATATTGTAGCGCCGTTTATCGTATCGTTTGGCAGAGTTGCCTCCAAGTTTCAAAGAAATGGGGTATGTGTGTGTGTGTCCCTCAGGTGTTGTAAGTTGAAACCATCCGGGTCGGTCCAATTGCTTATCCACAGTATCAAATTGAATTTGAATGATGGGAAGCGAGGTTTCTATAGAACCAATATTTTTCATTTTAAGTTTTGGTGCTTGGACTTGAGGGATGTGTAGGATTGCAATGAGGGAAATAAAGACAAAGAGTGTGACGGTGGTTTTTATATAGATTTGTGACATAAATTAAAATGGCGCAAACTGATCAGATTGGTAGACGCTAGTCTCGTTGATTCCATGTTTTCCGTTCAACTCAGCTTCAAATGAATCAATTGAGTTTTTCGATCGAGGAATCGCTGAAAACACATAGGTGACGGACTTGCTTGAGTAATTATGAACTTTGTTGATTTCTGCAATATTTTTAAACTCTCGAGCCATCGAGTCTTTGAAGTCTTCTATTTTTGTAGATTCACTTACATTCAATTTCAATATTGTTGAAAGGTCAGATTTTTGACCAATGTTGGCTTTGTCTAAAATTAAAAGCATGATACATAAAAATAGAGTCAAGAGTATTGCTGGTACATAAAACCCAGTTCCACAACCCATCCCGGATACGACTGCTGCAAATAAAAACGCAGTGTCCCGTGGATCTTTAACGGCAGTTCTAAATCGAATAATGGAAAGAGCTCCAATAAGAGAGAAGGCACGTGCGATATTTGAACCAATGATGAGCATTACAACGGAAGTTGAAACACTCATAATAAACATGGAGGAAAGAAAAACTCGTGAATAGTTCGGGCCAGTGTGAGTTTTCTTGTAGGTCCAGGCGTAGATGAGAGAAAGGGCGGCAGAAACACTCATTGCCAGAAGCATGTCTCCAACTGAAAAGATTGAAGATTTTCCAAATCCAAATAAATCTAAAAGGTCTCTATTTTCCACTAAATGAATTCTCCCGCGTTCAACCGATTTTGGTCAATTCCTAATTTCTCGATGGCTGATATGTATTTGGGAATTGATTTTTGTACAAGTCCAAGCTGTCTTATTCCCTGAAGCGCCCACTTTGGTAGTTCTGGAGAGTTGTTTTTTATCTCAAGGATTGCCATGTCATCTGGCATAAGCCTTCTGTCACTGTTGAGGAGCGAGTCTTTTGTAACGGTTTCTTCTGGGTGGTAGCCCATTAGAGTTGTGTCGAAGGTGACTCTTGTTGTTGGATTTATGTCTTCCAAATAAGCATCTCTTATATAAAAAACCTGAGCTGTTGCTTTTGGGTTGTACCTAAAGATTAGGTTATTGAAGGAATCTCTTTCTTGAGGTGTAGAAAATATCCAATTATTGAGATTGAAGAGGTTGTTAGCAAAGTTTTTTTCAAATACTCGGATTTTTCGAATGCGATCCCCAAAGCGTTGTTTGATTTCTAAAACAATAAGGTTTCCTTCAATAAATCCAAAGTCGTATGTACGAAGTCGGATTTTGTTTCGAGTATGAATTCCATCGAGCTTTTCGTAATAAAAATCTAAGTTTGGTGAATCATAATAAAGACTTAAAATTGGAGTTTTGCCTTTTGAGTTTGTATGTGGATCTGCAATCAAGTGTGGGGACCATAGGGCTAGTAGAAAGTTTTTTTGTTCGTTTGAAATAATATATTTGTATTCATTTCTAAGTAGAGTCACTTGAGCTTCGTTCCATATTTTTGATCAATTTCAATGAGTTTTTTTAGTTTATTTGGAGCAACTGAATAAACTGTGGTTGGTATATCCAGCAGTGTCCCAGAATATTTAAGTGAAACAAGAGGATGGTCTTCAAGCTGAATTTTTTCTATTGTTTCTAGAAAGAGTTTGGGGGCTTTGGTTTGAGTGATGGGTGTTGGACAGTTTGCTTGAGGTCGTCCTAGTGTATCAAGGCAATATTTAACTTCTGTATTGCCTATAAGAAATGTGTGTCTTTTTTTCTTTTTCCATTTGTATTTGCTCCACTTATTTTTTGGAAATTCAAACTTTAAGAACCCACCCGAAAAGAATCGGTTTATATAAACTTCTACAAGTGAAGTTGAAAAATATTTCGATTGGAAATCGAAAGCTTTTAGAATCTGCTTTTGAGTAAGATTTCTTATTGGAGCCAAGTAGAAAGAAGGTTTTTTTTTGTTTTGAATCAGCCATGTTCCATCAGATCCTTTGATACACCTGGATGCTCTTATATCATTGAGATCTTGTCCTCTTTTCAGTGATGATCCAGCTAGATTTGTTACATAACACTTCTCTGAAGTTTTGAATGTGAGATACAGTTTTTCAGCTCCAGAGGCTGGGATTTGACTATTGGAGAGTCGAATTTGAGAAGAGCTTCCTGAAAAGTAAATAGCCCCAAGAACTCCAAGAAACAATGTTATTGGGAGAAAAACGAGTTTAACACGGATGGTCTTCATAAGAATAAATGACCCTAATGGAATCAAAAGGTCAATAGAAAGTGCTGAGTAACTCCTAGATACAGGTGGCGACCTCCTGCATCCAAAAGGGACAATGAAAAAACTGTGATCTAGGATGTGGGGAATGAAGCGAATTGAACTAGCATTATTTTATATGATTCTATTTTTGACCATATTTGGTGGTTTTAAGTTCCAGTTGGGAACGGCAAATATCGAATTCGGTGTAGTAAACCCTTGGGCACTGGCCTTCACTTTACTGGTTGCGATTTCAATAAAGTTAAAAGGCACTTCAGCTGGATGGGAACAAGTTGATCTGTTTTTAACAAATCTTTTTCTTAAGAATCCTCGTAAAAAGGCATTTTTACTTATAGTTGTATTTGGCTTAGTTGCAATGCTTGCACATCTATTTAAGCATTGGATTTTTAAAACTCATGCACTAGATGCGACCTATGTGAATCAATCTCTTCACTTTCCATTCGATGAAGTTCTTTTAAAATGTGATTTATGTAAGGGTGGGAGTCGATTTGGAGAACATCTCGGTGCAACTTTGCTTTTGCTGGCTCCAGTTACTCAACATTTTCAGTCGGAAGAGTTTATAATTATTTTGCAGAATATATTGGTATTCTTGGGGATAGGTGTTGTTTTCTTTTTTGGTCCTCTTAAGGACAACTCTAAAATTCTCTTTTATGGTGTAATTCTCTTTCTTTGTCACAAATCCCTCAAGTATTTTACAATTTGGGATTTTAAAGAAGATCACCTTGGTTTTCTTTTTTGTTGTTTGGTGCTTCTTGCACTCTACAAAAAGAAATTAGCACTGTTTTCAGTGTTTTTGTTAGGGGCACTTGCTTCAAAAGAGATTGGACCATTTATTTTACCCTTTTTGTTATTTCCGGTTTGGCTTTCTGATGATTTGTCTATGAGTAGGCGCCAGAAAATGCAATTTTCTGTGGTACTGGTTGGGCTTAGTTTAGCCTGGGCTTACATTGGAATTGGCTTAATAATGCCAGCATTTTCTATTGAAAATGGAGGAGCGGGCCACTTTAAAAGGATGGGGGTACCTGGTGGGTCACTTTCTGAAATTCTGATAAATTTAGTTACCATGCCTTCTGTTTGGTGGATGATCTTAACTGAGAAAATATTGAAGTGGGGGGTATTAAAATATCTTCTATTCTTATTTGCCCCAGTGATTTTCTTTTTAAAAACAAAATGGTCATGGTTTTTTGTTTCATTCCCGATGGTTATGATTAATGTGATATCCAGCTTTGATACGCAGAGATCCTTAAGGGGCCATTATGAAGCATATATTCTTCCTTTTTTACTTTTTGGTCTTCTTTTGGCTTTGAAGGATATGAGCTGGGAGAGAAATAGGAAGAAATTGATCTGGGCTCTTTTAATAGCGTTGTGTTTTTCGGGACGATGGCCTGCCCATTTTGTATGGAGATTTTTTCCAAGCAAGGGAGATATTCAAAACATATTTTTCTTTGAAAAAATACCGGAGAAAATTATTTTTAATGACAAGTCTTTGTGCTTAAACGCCTCTTTAAGAGTGCATGCGCAAACGAGCCACATTCAATCCTTGTGTAAATTTGACTTTGATCTGGTTGAGTCTTTAGATAGTGTTGAAGATTTGAGAGAGCTACTCAGGAAGCAATCAACAAGTCGTGGGCATGATAGAATTCGATTTGTATTGGACCTTCGACAAAATCAGCAAGCAAGGTTTTTTGATCAGATAAGGACAAGATGGGTTGCTAAGGAAATTAAATCGAAAAGCGGAAATCTTGTATACTTCCAACTGGAAAAATCTCTTGAGGAGCTTGTCAGAAAATAGAGATATTTATTTATCTCGCAAGAATTGAATTATGTCTAATGGAAGAAATATATAAAGAACAGCTTTGGGTAAAGTTGAGATCAGAGCAGGGTTTTGTAGGTATTTCTTAAAATGTTTTTTATAGAACATCTTGTACCCTAGAGTTGTTTTTGGGGAAGTGCTAATACGTTCATTTCCATGCTGGCTGTGAACGACGAGACATTTTTCAATACACCATATGTGTCCATTTTCAGCTACTCGAACCCACATGTCCCAATCTTGAGAACTGGGGAGTGATTCATCAAATCCATCCAAGGGTTCAAAAGATGCTCTGGATACTACAACCCCGGGTGAGGAAATAAAGTTGGTTCGCAGTAGTTCAGATAAAGCTTTTCCAAAGTGAGGTGAGAGTGCTTTGGTTCGTTTTTAATTTTCGTCTTCATAGTAGGCCCCAGTATAGATGAGATCATAAGATTATTTTTCTTCAAGGGTGTTTTTTAATTCAGATGAATAGGAACTGAGCCAATAGTCGTCGTCTACAAATGTTGTCCATTTCGTATTAGAAAGTTTTGCTCCTTGGTTCCTTCTTACAGGTGCTCCAAGGTTTGATTTATTTAGTATCAACTAAAAACTAACCTCTTCTTTTACGAGTGACTTCAAGTCATTTTCTTGTGGTGGTTGTGGGCTTCCATCATTGACAATAATAATGGACTTGGGCTGGTGCTTTTGAAGGCTGATGGATTTGAGAAGGTTTTTGAGTTGGTCGGTTCTTTTGAATGTTGGAATTATGACTGAGAGATCAAGGCTTATGGTTACCCCTTTCCAATCTCATTGTTTTTTTAAGTCCCCGATAATATTTTGCCAGGTGTTTTTAATATTTCGTCCCTTGCCTCTGTGTCCTCGAGGTAGATCCCCTGAGAATGACTTTGGAAGGCCTTTAATATCGTAATGATCTACAAATCTTTTGGGTTTTTCCTCGTATTGATACAGAAATTCAAAATCGACAACATAAATTTGGCTCTCAGTTACAAGTACGTTTTGAGGGTGAAAGTCCACAACACAGTACCCTTTGTCATACATAAATTTCATGAACTCAATAATTTGGCTACGCTTTTCAAGAAGGCTCTCTTGGCGCTTCTCTTTTTTTGAGAATTCTTCAATAAAGGGCAGAATCAAAAAATTTTCACCGACCGCAAGTGCATCAGGGATGTACTTGCAGTCTTTTGAGAGTTGGGTGTGAGCAAAGATTTCTCGTTGAAGGTATTTTTCCATTCCAACCTTAAAAGTTTTTTGAACAGCCTTTGTCCCATTAAAGTTTACAATTTCAACCTTTGCACGGGATTGGTGTGTACTCAGTGGTTTGGAGTTTGCGCTATAGTAACAGGTGCGTATGTCTTTAGTTTTTTGTCGAATTTGTTCATACTTTTCTTTTGAAACAGTTGTTTGGATATATTGAAGCGCCTCGAGTTCATCATCTGAACTGTGAATTGGGTTGTAGTGGTTCCACCAATAAGTGTTTCGGTTTATTTCGTTTCTCAGGGTTTCTTTTATGTAAATATTGGTATTTGAAAGGTAAGGTTGTTTTGATAGGATGCTCTCACTTGGCTTTGATGGATTGTAATCAAATAAAACCCACATTTCCACTGGTGGCCCTCCCGAGGCTGGAAAAGGTCCCTTCCCCCACTCTCCACCTCGAACAAATGCTTTTGCTCGTTCACGTTCTTCTTCATTTAAACAAATGCGTTCAATTTCGCTAAAAAGGAAATATCTTCTTTTGAAAAATGTTTCCAATATATTTCGATCCCGAAGTATTGTCCGTTCTCGTATGAAAAAAACGACAAGTTCTCCATTGTTTTTGGGCTGTATTGGGAGTAGCTTTTGAACCCACTTTCTATGCTCGGCTCGTTTGCGTAAAGTGTCTAGGCCGGGAGACCACCCTTTCTGTTCTAAATATTTGTGAAGGTAGAGAAACGTTATATCAGACTTTGAAAAGTCAGAGGGAGCTTCCCAGTCTTCTAGAATCTTATGATAGTCATGTTCTGGTTTTTTGTTTGCAACCCCTTCATTGTTAGAAAAGGGTAAGCCAGAGTTTTCACCCTTGTGATAGACGACATGATAGAGAAATGAAAGAAAATGATGTTCTTTTGATGGTATAAAATAAGTCTTTTTGTATGGCACTCGGTTTTCAATTATTTTGTGCGCAATATGAGGTGGGTAGTAGGGTAAGTTGTCCCAAGAGGATTTTGCTGTAACAGAGTAGAGATCGAAGGCTTGGGTTTTTGGGAAGTGTTGGAACTCTGAGGATAGCTTTTTGAAATCTTCATCTTTAACTACAAGGTCGATATCTTCACCAGTTGGCCAATTGGGAAGTTCTTCAAACCAACGTAAAAGAGAGTAGCGTATGCCAAGTTGATTTAGGCGAATAAAAAAAGATTCTAAATTTTCTCCATTTTTTGCATATCGCCGAACCTTTCTAGGTTTTGGAAAAAATATGTTGAATGGACGTGGAAGAGAAATTTTTTGAGCAATTGCATGAGCTGTTTTTAAATAAAGGCGATACCCTTTAAGGATAATTTTAAATGGGAATGTAATGAAGTTTATGAATCGGGTAAGAAGGGCTCGTTCTCGATAACGATAAATATCTTTGAGGTGGCACTTTATCGTCTTTTTCATTTTGATTCATTTCCCTTTGGATATAGTCGATATGCAGTCCATATATAATAAATTGCGATCACTGCCAAATTGCTCCAGCCAGAAAAAAGGTAAGGCATATAATTTAATCCACTTGATATGAGTGTAAGCCCAAATAAAGAAGTGAGAAGTGCAAAGTCAAAAATGGAATTCTTTAGCTCTTTTATCCCCAGCCTCCCAAGTCGATAGGAATAGAAACCTTGTATCCCTTGGATGAATCCTCCAAGTGTCACTAAAAGACATAAAGTGAATGTGACACTTCCATTGAGTCCGCCTATCAAAAGGGCTGTTCCACGAAAAACCAATTTGCTTAGCTGGAAAAAAAATAAAGGTTTTTGGCAGTCAAAAACACTATAGAGCACACTCACTGGAGAGGAGAGGAGCCAGAGGAAGAAGAGGGGGCTTAATAACCCTGCGTACTCTGCAGCGATGATCCATTTTTCTCCGAAAAGAACCTCAAATATATTGGCTCCGTTGATAGGAAGTATAAAGAGGGGGGCTCCTAGAAAGAAAAGGCCTTTAAAGGTGATTTGAGTAAGTTCATTTAAATTTTTAGAGCTTCTTAACCGACTTGCTTCTCTAAAATAGACTTGAGAGATAGCATTGCCAATGAATCCAAGTGGTACGCGCACCACTTTTTGAGCAAGGGCAAAATAACCGACAACTTCGATTCCAAAAAAACGTGAGAGTGCAAATGTTGGGAGTTGTAGAGAAAGAGAGTTAACTAAGCTTCCTGGAAAGCTGTAAAGGGGGAAATTTCGATGTCGGTAGAGAATACTGGCCGTAGATTTCCAAATGATTTTTTGGGCCAATAGCCCTTTGGTAGCTAAGGCAAGTAGGATAAGGGTTGTGATGGATAGACCTGCGACATATCCGATAATAAGGGATTCACTTGTTGGGGTTTGGAAAATTCCAAAATAAAACTGAAATCCAAAAATAAAGCCAATTCTTAGTATTTGTCCTATAGAAATTGAAGAGAATTGCCCGTTTCTTGTTAACCATAAACGAAGGTGTTCTTGAAGAGCTTCGCTAAAAGCAATTGGCCCTAGGAGCCAAATAATGGAGAGATCTAAGTTCAGTTGGAAAAAATGTGCAAATTCTTGTCCGCAATTGAAAAAGAGCCATCCTATTAAAATACTGGATACAAGTGAGAAAAGAGCAGATATTATAAATAGTGTTTTGGCATTGCTATCACTCTGGTCGGTGACTATTGCTTGGTCATACCGAAGAGCTGATATGGGTGTAACTACAGCCGATATGGCAAGAATCAAAGAATATATTCCAAATTCCTCAACTCCATATAGTCTGACAAGAAATGGAATCAAAAGAAATTGAATGATTTGGGCGGTCCCCGTGCTGCTGCTGAGCTTAAAGATATTGAGAAGAAAGTGTTTATTCATTTCACGACTACTTTACCTGGAAACCTCGAGATTTTCTAAATCTAAACGTATTACGCAGTCTTCCATCAAGACTTGGGGGCTTCTGCTACAAAAGCCTATATAGTGCGAGAAACATCTGGTTTTCGATCCAAGGTTCGCATAAAAGAAAACCATGTCATTTAAAGACCCAAAAAACATTGATGAATTGGTTTGGACTCGAAATATCGGGATCATGGCTCATATCGACGCTGGGAAGACGACAACAACTGAGAGAATACTTTATTACACAGGTCGAAATTATAAGGTTGGAGAGGTGCACGAGGGTAGTGCAACGATGGATTGGATGGAGCAAGAGCAGGAGCGTGGAATCACGATCACATCTGCTGCTACAATGTGTTTTTGGAATGACCATCGTATTAATATAATAGACACGCCAGGCCATGTTGACTTTACGATTGAGGTTGAACGCTCCCTTAGGGTTCTTGATGGAGCGATTGCAGTTTTTGATGGAGTCAATGGGGTTGAGCCTCAGTCGGAGACAGTTTGGCGTCAGGCGGATAAATATAAAGTTCCTCGAATTTGCCTTGTAAACAAAATGGACAGAGTTGGAGCGGATTTTGATATGTCCGTTAACAGTTTAAGAGAAAAATTAGGTGCAGATTCCATCGCAATTCAAATTCCTATTGGTGCAGAAGAGAGCTTTCGTGGGGTTGTGGATTTGGTAAAAATGAAGGCCATTGTTTGGGATGGAGATTCAATTGATGCATCATTTGAAACAACTGAAATTCCAGATGACTTAAAGGGTGAGGCAGCGTCCAGGCGAGTTGAACTTTTAGAGAAGTTGGCCGAGACAAATGACTTGTTGATGGAGAAGTATCTTGAGGGCGAGAACTTAAGCGAAGAGGAGATCAAATTGGCGCTTCGAGAAGCTGTGCTTTCTCAAACTCTTTTTCCAGTTCTCTGTGGTTCAGCTTTTAAGAATAAGGGAGTGCAGCCGCTTTTGGATGCTGTTGTAGATTATTTACCAAGTCCACTAGAGGTTCCCCCAGTGGTTGGTGAGGCGCCAGATGATGCAGCCAAATCTATAAAATGTGAAACGGATTTTGAGGCTCCTGTTGTGGCTCTTGCCTTTAAGATCAAATCCGACTCTTTTGCAGGAACGTTGACCTATGTTCGTGTTTATTCAGGTGTCTTAGTTGCAGGCAAAGCTGTTCTGAATTCTTCCTCTAGTAGAAAAGAGAGGGTTGGTAAACTTGTTAAAATGCATGCGGATCACAGAGAAGAGGTCAATGAGCTCAAGGCAGGCGATATTGGAGCTGCAATTGGGTTAAAGTGGACAACAACAGGGCACACTCTTTGTGACATTAAAAACCCAGTATTGCTTGAACCAATAGGTTTTCCTGAACCTGTAATTTCAGTAGCAATTGAAGCGAAATCAACAGCTGATCAAAGTAAGCTCAACGAGGGGTTGGGAAAACTTGGGCAAGAGGATCCAAGCTTTACGGTTCGTGAAGATTCAGAAACTGGGCAAATGTTGATCAGTGGAATGGGCGAGTTACACTTGGAGATACTGTTAGATAGGTTGAAACGAGAATTTAAAGTTCAGGTGAACCAAGGTAAACCCCAGGTCTCCTATAGAGAGTGCATTAAGTCTTCTGCTCGTGGAGACGGAAAGTTCATCCGCCAAGCTAGTGGTCAGGGCCAGTATGGTCATGTGGTTGTGGAGATCGAACCTCAAAAAAGTGGACTTGGCAATGAGGTTGTTGAGGCTCTTTCAGACGAATCTTCTATACCCAAGGAGTTTATTGCCCCGGCTCTTCAGGGGATGAGAGATGCTCTTGAGAACGGGGTGTTGGCTGGTTACCAAGTCATGAATGCAAAAGTGAAGTTGATAGGGGGGAGCTTTAATGAGCAGGATTCCTCTGAAGTGGCTTTTAAAATTGCGGGTTCAATGGCAGTTAAAGAGGCTTTGCAGCAAGCGTCTCCTCAATTGATGGAGCCGATTGCAAAACTTGAGGTGACAACTCCTGAAGAGTTTGTTGGGGCAGTGATTGGTGATCTCAATGGCCGTAGAGGCAAAGTGAACTCCATGAACTCTCGAGGTAACGTTCAGATCATCAATGCTCTGATACCTATTGCTGAAATTTTTGGATATGCAACTGAGCTTCGTTCGCTCACCCAGGGGCGTGCAAGTTTTGCCATGGAGGTTAGTCATTTTGATGAAGTTCCAAGTAAAATTCAAAGAGGGATATTGGTTAAGTTGGGACGGATTGTAGAATAAGAGTGTGGCTGGTCAAATAGGATGCGTTGCGTAAAATAGTTTCATCTGATTCCAATTATCTTATCAAAATAACTATCAATAGCTTTACATCTCGCACAGTTATGGTACAAACTCCCCACTTCGTGCGCCCTAGAGGCCTTGACGTATTATTGGGTTTTCCAAAAAACAAGCAATTTTGATGACTTAGCTTGTTTGATGAAAATGAGGAATGGGACCCAGAGAAGGATAGGTTATGCAAAGTCAGAAGATTCGTATTCGCCTTAAGGCGTTTGATCATAAGTTATTGGACCAATCGACTCGTGAGATTGTCGAAACGGCTCGTCGTACGGGCGCAAGAGTGGCTGGTCCAATTCCACTTCCAACAAGAATCAACAGATATACAGTATTGAGATCTCCACACGTGGATAAGAAATCTCGAGAGCAGTTTGAGATTCGAACTCACAAAAGACTTCTAGATATCCTTGAGCCAACCCAACAAACAGTGGATCAATTGATGAAATTGGACCTATCTGCGGGCGTGGATGTTGAAATCAAGTTGTCGGCGGATTGAGGTAGAAAATGAGCGAAGAAAATAAAGCAGAAACAAATGAAGTTGCTGAATCTCAAGAAGTTGAGACTTCAGAAGCTAAAAGCCCAGAGGAGCTAAAGCTTTCAGGTCTTTATGCGACAAAGCTTGGAATGGCGACAGTCTATAATGATAAAGGCGATGCCGTACCTGTTACGATGTTGAAGTTTGAGCCTTGGAAAGTCACCCAGGTGAAGACGGATGAGAAAGACGGATACAGTGCCGTTCAAATTTCAGCCAGACCTAAAAGTGGACTGAAATCTAATATGGCTCAAAAGGGGCATCTCAAGGTGGCGGGTTTTGCTTCAAATGCTACATTTGTAAGAGAAATTCGACAGAAGACGTTGCCTGAAAATCTAAAAGTTGGAGAGTCTGTTTCTATTAATAGTCTCCAAAAAGGGGATCGGGTTAAGTTGACTTCACGATCTAAGGGTCGTGGCTTTTCAGGTGCTATGAAAAGACATGGATTTGGTGGTGGCCCAGCCTCTCACGGTTCTGGATTTCATAGAAGACCGGGCTCTATTGGTAACTGTGAATTTCCGGGTCGAGTTATGCCAGGTCGAAAAATGCCGGGGCATTTTGGTGACGAAAAAATCACAATGAAAAACGTAGAAATCGTAGATGTAATCGCAGACGAAAATGTGTTGCTTGTAAAGGGTGGAGTGCCCGGAGCGCGTAACACCTTAGTCAAATTGATGAAAGATTGATGTCATGGCTAAAGTAGATGTATTTGATTGGAATAAAAAGAAAGTGGGCGATGTTGATTTGCCTGATGCCGTCTTTGGGCAAGATGTTCGAAAGGACATTCTTCATACAGTTGTAAAGTGGCAGCTGGCAAAGAGACGTCAAGGAACTCATAAGACCAAGACCCGTGCATATGTATCTGGTGGTGGAAAAAAGCCATTTAAGCAAAAAGGTACAGGTAATGCCCGACAAGGAACTTCGCGATCTCCTCTTATGGAAGGCGGAGCCATCGTTTTTGGTCCACAACCAAGAGATTATTCTTACCCTCTCCCTAAAAAGGTTCGTCAGCTTGGATTAAAATCTGCGCTTTCCTACCTTGTAAAAGAAGGACGTCTCTTTGTTATCGATGAACTGAGTTCAAAAGACGGCAAAACAAAAGAGATTGTAAAGAATCTGAAGAATTTCGGATTAGAGAAAACTGTGCTTGTTGATTCTAAAGAAAATGAAACAACAAAGCGTGCAACTCGTAATATCCCTAGAGTTCGGTATTACTCGGCTGAGGGGTTAAATGTATATGATCTTTTGCGATTGGACGCGGCGATTGTGACAAAGTCTTCTTTGGAGCGGATTGCAAGTAAATGTGGAGTGGAGGGTTAATATGTATCAAATAATTAAACGTCCACTAATGACTGAGAAAAATTCGATGATTCAAGCAAATAACACTTATGCTTTTGAGGTCGATAGAAAAGCGAACAAACTTCAAGTGCGAAAAGCTGTTGAACAGTTGTTTCAAGTGAAGGTGGTCAGTGTTCGTACATCTATTGGCCGAAATCGAAAGCGTCGGACTGGGACAAACTTTAGCCGGGTTCGATACACCAAGAAGGCTTTAGTAAAGCTTGCTCCTGGTGATAAAATTGGACTTTTTGAAGGGGTTTAACCATGGCAGTAAAAAATTATAAACCCATAACAGCGTCTCGAAGAAATATGACTGGACATGACTTTTCAGGTCTCTCTAAGACTGGGCCTGAGAAATCACTACTTGCTCCTTTGAACCGTAAAGCTGGAAGAAATAATCACGGGCAAATTACGGTTCGTTTTCGTGGTGGTGGTCATAAGCGTAAATATCGAGTTATAGATTTTATGAGAGACAAGCGTGAGATCCCTGCAAAAGTGGCATCAATTGAATATGATCCAAACCGTTCAGCACGTATTGCTCTGCTTTTTTATACAGATGGAGCAAAGGCCTACATTATTGCTCCTGTTGGATTGAAAGTTGGCGATCAGGTTCTTGCAAGTGAAAGTGCAGATGTAAAACCAGGAAATAACATGACTCTTGGTAAAGTTCCTTTGGGTACAACAATCCATAATATAGAGCTTCGACCTGGAAAAGGTGGTCAGCTTGTTCGTGGAGCAGGCTCTTCAGCAACTCTTGTTGCAAAAGAAGGTAAGTATGCTTTGGTTAAGCTTCCATCTGGTGAAGTGAGAAAAATTCTGGCTGTCTGTCATGCTTCAATTGGACAAGTTGGAAATACAGAAAATGAAAATATTAAAATTGGTAAAGCTGGTAGAAAACGGTGGATGGGTAAGAAACCTCATAGCCGTGGAATGGCGATGAACCCAATCGATCATCCTATGGGTGGTGGTGAAGGACGCGGAAAGGGGAATCACCCTCAAACTCCTTGGGGCAAGCCATGTAAGGGTCATAAGACTCGAAGAAACAAATCAACTGATGTATTTATTGTGACTCGTAGAAAGCGCAAGAAGAAATAGGAGATAGGTAGTGGGACGTTCGACAAAAAAAGGACCATTTATTGATGATCATCTCTTGAAGAAGATCTTTGCCGCCAAAGAAGCTGGTGATCGCAAAGTGATTAAGACTTGGTCACGACGTTCAACTGTTATCCCTGACGCGATTGGGATGACGTTTGCTGTTCATAACGGAAAGAAATTTGTTCCTGTTTATGTGACTGAGAATATGATTGGACATAAATTTGGAGAGTTTTCTCCAACACGGACTTATCACGGCCATGCCGCGAAGAAGTCAGGCAGTCAGAGGTAGGTTGGTGAGAAATGGAAGTTAAAGCGACGCTAAAATTTGGAAGAGTTGGGACCCAAAAAGCTCGGGTCGTGGCGGACTATGTTCGTGGTAAAGACGTCAATACGGCTCTAAAAGATCTAGCATTTATGGATAAAAAACCAGCCGTGATGATCAAGAAATTGATTGAATCTGCTGTAGCCAATGCAGAGCAAAAGCAAGCTATTGATATAGATAACCTCTTTGTGAAAACAATAACTGTCGACGGTGGACCTTCGTACAAAAGGTGGCTACCTCGTGCACAGGGACGAGCAACATTGATTCGTAAGAAATCTAGCCACATCAACGTTATTTTGGATGAGAGGTAAGAGTGGGACAGAAAGTTAACCCGATTGGGCTCAGAGTTGGAGTAAATAGAACTTGGGATTCACGTTGGTATGCAACCGGACCTAGTTTTGCCGTAAATCTTCACGAAGATTTTAAACTTAGAAAGTATATAAAGAAAAAATTAAAGCATGCTGGTATTTCAAGAATTGAGATCGAAAGAGCTGCGAATAAGGTAAAGATCATAATTTCAACGGCTCGCCCGGGAGTTGTGATTGGTAAAAAAGGAACTGGGATTGACGCTTTAAAGGTGGATGTTCAGCGACTGACTCCAAATGAAGTTTTTATCAATATTCAGGAAGTTAGAAAGCCAGATACAGATGCTCAGTTGGTGGCAGAAAACATAGCAACTCAGCTTGAGAAAAGAATTTCTTGGAGACGTGCCCTTAAGAAGGCTCTCCAGGCAGGCGTTCGAAGTGGTGTCCGAGGAATCAAAGTTCAGGTGGGTGGCCGTTTGGACGGGGCAGAGATTGCTCGAACTGAATGGTACACTGAAAAGAGTGTTCCTCTTCACACTCTTCGTGCGGATATTGACTATGGAACAGCGGAAGCTGGGACAACATATGGAATAATTGGTATTAAAGTTTGGATCTATAAGGGCGACATCATGTCACACAAAGAGATTCAGGAGGTCCAACGTGCTCAGTCCTAAAAGAGTTAAGCGACGTAAACAATTTCGCCCGAGACTTAAAGGTAAGGCTTACACGGGGAATGAAGTTTCTTTTGGTGAGTTTGCTGTACAGGCAACAACTGCTGGCCGAATCACTTCACGCCAGATTGAGGCAAGTCGTATTGCAATCAGTCGATCGATTAAAAGAGGTGGAAAAATTTGGATTCGAATATTTCCACATATTCCTGTGACAAAGAAGCCAGCTGAAACTCGTATGGGTAGCGGAAAAGGATCACCAGAATATTGGGTGGCAATTGTAAAGCCAGGAACTGTTTTGTTTGAGATGAGTGGTGTTGAACCAGAGCAAGCACGTGAGGCATTTCGTCTTGCTGGGCATAAGTTGCCAGTTAAAACACGTTTTGTATTAAGGGATTGATTATGAAGTTTAAAGATATAACGGGTTTAACATTAGAAGAAATGAAGAAGAAAGTTAGAGAACTTGGTGAAGAGTTGTTCAACTTAAAAATGAAGAATTCTCTTGGGCAAGTTGGGAACCCTGTGCAAATCAGAACTGTTCGACGCGATATTGCTCGGTACAAAACTGCTATTGGGCAAAAGAAGTAGGTGAATTATGACAAATACTGAAAATAATCGAGGACGAAGAAATGAAGTTTTGGGCACTGTTGTTAGTGACAAAATGGACAAAACAATCACCGTTGAAGTCTACCGTAAGGTGAGGCACCCTCGTTACAATAAGTACATTAGAAGAAGTTCGAAGTTTAAAGCTCATGACGAAAAAAATGAGGCCAAAGCGGGAGACAAGGTTGTTATTTTTGAAACTCGTGCGTTGAGTAAGTCAAAAAGATGGCGTCTTGCTAAGGTTATATCCCATGAAGAAGGGGCAGTGGCACAATGATACAAATGCAATCGCGATTAAAAGTGGCTGATAACTCTGGAGCAAAAGAAGTCCAGTGTATCAAAGTTTTGGGCGGCAGTAAGCGCAGAACTGCAAGTGTTGGTGATGTTATTGTTGTTTCAATCAAAGAGGCGCTGCCGAATTCAAAAGTGAAAAAAGGCGACAAGGCCAAAGCTGTAATTGTACGTACAATTCATAAATTGCGCAGACCGGATGGAAGTTATATTCGCTTTGATGAAAATGCCGCCGTTTTAGTAAAAGATAAAGAGCCAATTGGAACCCGTATTTTTGGACCTGTGGCACGTGAATTGAGAGGAAGAAAATTTGTAAAGATTGTTTCTCTCGCTCCGGAAGTACTTTAAGAGGTGATGAAGTGAACCGTTTGCAGGAAAAATATAAAAGCGAAATCCAATCGTCGCTCCATAAGCAGTTTGGATACAAGTCGACTATGCAGACTCCAAAGTTGGAAAAAGTAACTTTGAATGTTTGTGCTGGAAACGAAGCTGTTCGTAATTCCAAAGTCGTAAACACAATCGTTGATGAATTGACGCAAATTTCAGGGCAAAAAGCTAAAACGGCTCGTGCAAAGAAAGCGATTGCAAACTTTAAGTTACGTGAAGGTATGCCACTTGGAGCAAGCGTGACTTTGAGACGAGAGAAGATGTGGTCGTTTTTGGATCGATTGTTCTCGGTAGCTCTTCCTAGAGTTCGTGATTTTCGGGGTATTTCTCCGAAGGGATTTGACGGTCGTGGGAATTTCAATATGGGAATCAAAGAACAAATTGTATTTCCTGAGATCAATTATGACAAAGTGGACCAAATACGTGGAATGAATATTACAATTTGTACGAGTGCTAAAACAGATGCAGAAGGCCGAGCATTGCTTGAAGGTCTTGGACTGCCTTTTAGAAAGTAACCGGAGGAACAGTTAAGTGGCTAAAAAATCAATGATTGCAAAAGCAAAGCGCAAACAAAAATTCAAAGTGAGAGAGTACAATCGCTGTGAGTTTTGTGGCCGCCCACGAAGTTTTATCCGTAAATTTGGCATTTGCCGACTTTGCTTCCGCAAGGCTGCAAGTAATGGACTAATTCCTGGCGTCGTTAAGGCGAGTTGGTAAGGAGATATCAGTGGATACTATTGGAGATTTTATAACTCGATTGAGAAACGCGCAGATGGCACGTCATGATAAGGTGGATGTGCCAAGTTCTAATATCCGTAAGGGTATTGCGGATGTGTTAAAAGATGAAGGTTTTATAAGAGACTATAAAACAGTGGCTGATGGAAAACAGGGAATGATGCGTGTGTATTTGAAATATACACCACAAGGTCGTCCGTTGATCCATCAAATTGAAAGAGTGAGTCGACCGAGTTTGAGACAATACAGAGGATCAAAGAAAATTCCTAAAGTGCGATCTGGATATGGTTTGTCGATTCTCAGCACCAATAAAGGTGTGATGTCAGGAAACAATGCTCGCAAACAGAATGTGGGCGGCGAAATTTTAGTTAACGTTTGGTAGGAAGTAATTATGTCTAGAATAGGAAGAGCACCAGTGTACTTTGATAACCCAGTTCAGGTTTCTATCAACGGATCCGAAGTGTTGGTAAAAGGCGCAAAGGCCACTCAAACCGTCAAGATGAGACCTGAGGTTTCGGCTAAAATTGAAGATGGCAAGATTGTCTTTACGCGGAATGATGATTCAAAGTCATCCAGGTCATTGCATGGGTTGTATAGAGCGTTGGTTCAGAACGCTGTGACTGGTGTTGCCACCGGTTGGACTAAAACACTTGAAATGAACGGAATTGGATATCGAGCTGCTGTTAAAGGAAAAGTATTGGAATTGAATCTAGGCTACAGTCATCCAATCAATTTTGATATTCCAGATGGAATTGAAATAAAAGTTGAGAAACAAACGACAGTTGTTGTGACCGGGGCAGACCGAGCATTGGTTGGGCAGGTTGCAGCTGAAATTAGAGGATTTAGACCACCTGAGCCGTATCTTGGTAAGGGTGTGAAGTATAGTGATGAGCATATCCGTCGTAAAGCGGGTAAAGCTGGTGCTAAGTAATTGAGGTGTTGAAATGAAATTAACGTATCGAAAAAGCACGAGCAGAAAGAAAGTTGCAAGACTTAAAAGTCGAGCAAGAATCCGTAAAAAAGTAGAAGGGACATCTGAGCGTCCAAGGCTTGCGGTATTTCGTTCTTGTAAGAATATTTATGCACAGTTGATTGATGACAATAGTGGAAAGGTCATTGCGTCTTCATCGACTTTAAAAATGAGTTTGAAAAATAAGAGCAATAGAGATGCCGCCAAAGCTGTGGGCGAAGACGTGGCAAAGAAAGCGTTAGAAAAGAATATTAGTTCAGTGGTTTTTGATAGATCTGGTTATGTTTACCATGGTCGCATTGAAGCACTTGCAAATAGCGCTCGTGAAGCTGGACTGAAATTCTAAGGAGATAAAAGTGGCAGAAAATGTACAAGAACATGAAGAACGCGTAGTCAGTATCAAGCGAGTCGCCAAGGTTGTGAAGGGTGGTCGTCGGTTTTCATTTTCAGCACTTGTAGTTGTTGGAGATGGAAACGGTGAAGTTGGTTTTGGACTTGGAAAAGCGGGTGAGGTACCAGCAGCGATTGGTAAAGCTGGGCGAGCAGCAAAGAAAGGCTTTTGTCAGGTTCTGATTGAAGAAGGTACTATACCACATGCAGTAACGGGAACATTTGGTGCTGCTAAGGTTGTGATGTTGCCAGCTCAGGCTGGAACAGGAGTGATTGCAGGCGGAGCGGTTCGTGCAGTTCTTGAAGCAGTTGGTGTTAAAAATATTCTTACCAAATGTATTGGTACGCGAAACCCACACGCTGCTGTTCGAGCAACTTTGAATGGTCTGACACAGCTTAAAACAGCCGATCTTATTCGAGATGAGCGTGGAGTTGAGGTGCAGAAATGAAGAAATTTCGAGTGAAACTAAAAAGAAGTACTATTGGATGCACAAAAGATCAGAAAGAAACTGTGAGGTGTCTTGGTCTAAGAAAGATTGGATCTGAGAAGACTCATTCAGACTCTCCTTCTGTGCGTGGAATGATATTTAAACTCCAGCATATGTTGGATGTCGTGGTGGAAAAGTAGGTATAAGATGGCACTATTGAGTGAATTGAAACCCCAAAAGGGTTCGACATTTAGTCCTAAAATAATTGGCCGAGGTAACTCGTCTGGTTGGGGAACGACGGCGGCACGTGGAAACAAAGGCCAAAAAGCTCGTTCTGGCGGTGGAGTGCCTGCTGGATTTGAGGGTGGTCAAATGCCTTTACAACGCCGACTGCCGAAGTTTGGATTCACAAACATCTTTAAGACTTACTACAATGTTGTGAATGTCGATCAACTGGAAAAGTTAGACGGAGACATCACTCCTGAGGTTCTCAGAAAAGCGAGACTTGTAAGAAGACCTGGGCCGATTAAAATTTTGGGCCGAGGTGAGTTGAAGAAGTCTTTAAATGTAAAAGTTCAAAAGTTTACAAAATCAGCAAAAGCTGCAATCGAAAAAGCTGGCGGAAGCGCTGAGGAAGTTAAGTAGTGTCAACACTAGAGGGTTTTGTAAAGAATGAAGATCTAAGAAAGCGACTGTTGTTTACACTAGGTGTGTTGATTGTCTACCGAGCTGGTGTTCAGGTGCCAACTCCTGGAGTGGATAATGCGGCTGTCCAACAATTTTTTGAAGCTCAGAGTGGTGGGATTTTTGGACTGTTTAATACCTTCACGGGTGGGGCACTAGAAAGATTTAGTATTTTCGCTCTTGGTATCATGCCTTACATTTCGAGCTCTATTATTTTTCAATTATTGACTGCAGCGGTTCCACATTTGGAGCAACTGAAAAAAGAAGGTCAACACGGACAGAAAAAAATCAACCAGTACACACGGTATGGAACGGTGGTTCTGGCAATCATTCAGGGTTACGGAATATCAACTTGGTTAAAAAGTTCGACATCCCCTGCTGGGTCTCCATTGGTACCAAACCCATTTGTTGGGATAGTCCCATTTGAAGTGATGACTATTATTACTCTTACGGCTGGCACGTGTTTTATTATGTGGCTGGGTGAGCAAATTACTGAGCGCGGAATTGGAAATGGTGCGAGTTTGATTATCTTTGCTGGTATTGCTGCTGGGATCCCAAGTGGTTTTATGAACTCCATACAGCTAGTTAAAAACGGAGAGATGTCCGTATTGTTTGCTCTGATTTTGCTAGCAGTCATGGTTTTTGTGATTGGATACATCATTTTTATGGAAGTGGCTCAAAGACGAATACCAGTTCAGTACTCTCAAAGGACAAGCCGAATGGGTGGTCAGGCAAGCCATTTGCCACTTAAAATCAACTTCTCAGGTGTGATTCCTCCAATTTTTGCAAGTTCACTTCTTATGCTCCCAGCGACTCTTGCTCAATTCACCCAAAGTGAAACTTTAGCTAGTCTTAGAGATTCGTTTCAACCAACAGGTGCGATTTATAATATTATTTTTGTTACACTTATTATTTTCTTTGCATTTTTCTATGCAGAGATTGTTTTTAAGCCAGATGAAGTTGCAGACAATTTGAAAAAACATGGTGGTTTTGTACCAGGAATTCGAGCTGGGAAATCTACGGCGGATTATATCCAGAGAGTTTTGAATCGAATAAACGTATTGGGTGCAATCTATTTGAGTGCAGTCTGTGTGCTTCCTGGGATTCTAATTGAAACGGCAAAAGTTCCATTTTATTTTGGTGGAACAAGTTTATTGATTTTAGTTGGTGTTGCTCTTGATTTTACACAACAGGTTCAGTCTCATTTACTTTCAGCAAAGTATGAAAGCTTTATGAGGGGTGGTGCTAAAATGAAGAGTCGGAGGGTGCAGTATTGAATATTCTATTTTTCGGACCACCAGGTGCCGGAAAAGGTACTCAATCCTCTCTTCTTGTTGAAAAACGAGGTATGAAACACATTTCCACTGGAGATTTGTTTCGAGAGAATATTAAGAATGAGACACCTCTTGGTATGGAAGCCAAAGGGTATATGGATGCTGGAAAATATGTTCCAGATTCTGTGACTCTGAACATGGTAGAAGATGTGTTTGAGAAAGCAGATGTTTCCAAGGGGTTTATTTTAGATGGATTTCCCCGAACAACTCCTCAAGCAGAGGGGCTTGATGAACTTCTAGAGAAGAAGTCGTTTGAATTAGGTCGGGTGATTTTTTTGGAGGTTCCCAAGGATATTTTGGTTGGAAGGCTTACTGGCAGAAGAGTGTGTAAGTCTTGTGGAGCAGTTTTTCATATAGAGTCCAAGCCACCTCAAAAAGATGGGGTTTGTGATGAGTGTGAAGGAGAATTGTATCAACGCTCTGATGATTCAGTGGATGTCGTGGGTACAAGATTAGATGTGTATGAAGAAAATACGGCGCCCTTGAAGAGCTATTATGAGAAGAAAGGGCTTGTTGAAAATGTAGATGGCTTAGGTTCGGCTGGTGAAGTTTATGGGCGGATTGAAGCATTGTTAAATAGTTAAGATTTGTAAGAAAAACTTGTCATTGGAAGCCGCTTGATGTTAGTTTCTGCGGTCACCCTGAAACGAAATGACATGAAACGCAAATTGAGGGATTGAGGAAGCTATGAAAGTTCGTCCGTCAGTAAAGAAAATATGTAATAAATGCAAGATCATAAAGCGTCGCGGTGTGGTTCGCGTGATTTGTGAGAACCCTAAGCACAAACAGAGACAGGGATAGGAAATGGCTCGATTAGCAGGTGTAGATTTACCAAGAAACAAGCGAGTCGTTGTGGCTCTTACGTACATATACGGTGTTGGCAACAAGACTGCGCGGGATATCTGCAAGGAATTGAACTTTGATGAGGCACTGAGAACAGACCAACTCACAGATCAGGATATTGCTGGAATTCGAGATCTTTTTGAGAACAAATACAAAGTTGAGGGAGACTTGAGACGTGAGGTCTCCATGTCCATCAAAAGATTACAGGATTTGAATGCTTACCGAGGCGTTCGACATAAGAAGGGGCTTCCAGTTCGCGGACAGAGGACACGGACCAATTGCCGAACAAGAAAAGGCCCTAAAAAGACTGTCGCCAATAAGAAGAAAGCAATTTAAGGAGTAACTGAAGTATGGCCGCAAAAGGTGGAACCAAAAAGAAAGCCAAAAAGAACGTCCCTACTGGACGGGCTTATATACAAGCTGGGTTTGCAAATACGATTGTTACAATTACGGACCCTGCTGGTGGAACTGTATGTTGGTCAAGTGCTGGTAAGCTTGGATTTAAGGGTAGTAGAAAAGGAACTCCATTTGCTGCACAAATGGCAGCTGAAGACGCTGTTAAAGTGGCCTTAGAAAACGGCGTAAGAGCCGTTGATGTTTTTGTTAAGGGCCCAGGTGCTGGTCGTGAACCATCGGTTCGCGCAATTGCCAATGCGGGCATTAAAGTTTCGACTATTAAAGACACAACACCGATCCCACACAATGGGTGTCGGCCTCCAAAACGTCGTCGTGTATAAGGAGATTGATTAAGTGAGTTGTATAATTTCTAGCTCTTGTAAAATGTGCCGCCGGGAAGGACAGAAATTGTTCTTAAAAGGTGATCGTTGTTACACGGACAAATGTTCATATGAAAGACGTCCCTATCCACCAGGCCAGCATGGCCAGAGAAGAATGAAGTTTAGCGAGTTTGCACTTCAGTTGAGAGAAAAACAAAAAGCAAGACGCTATTATGGTGTTATGGAAGGTCAGTTTAGAAAATATTATGCACGAGCGGCGGCCCAAAAGGGTGACACTGGTTTGAACCTTCTTCGGCAACTTGAATTGAGATTTGATAATATTGTTTACACACTTGGTTTTGCAGCTAGTCGACGCGAAGCTAAGCAATTGATTCGGCACAACCACTTTATGTTGAATGGTAAAAGAGCGAATATTCCAAGTATCGTTTTAAAGCCAGGAGATATAATTGAGGTAGCTGAAGACAGTCGTGAAAAGGCCAAAGTTATGGCAGCGATCGAAGGGTCGTCTCGACGTGAAGTACCGGCTTGGTTGGCAGCGGAGCATTCAGCGTACAAAGGAGATGTTAAAGAACTTCCTGCGCGTGAGCATGTCACCCTACCAATTGAAGAAAATATGATTGTGGAATTCTACTCAAGATAATCGATTTAGGAGCACTGATGGACATTCAAGAGCATTATGTCAAATATTGGAGAGATCTTATCAAACCTCGTTCTTTTGAGGTGGAAAGGGACTCTCTTAATGAGGAGTATGGAAAGTTTGTCATTCGTCCGCTAGAGCGTGGATATGGTGTAACTTTAGGAAACTCACTTCGTCGTGTTCTTTTGAGCTCGATGATGGGGTCTGCTGTATCAGCTGTAAAGTTTGATGGCGTTCTTCATGAGTTCACGACTATTCCAGATGTTATGGAAGATGTGACAGATATCATATTGAATTTAAAAGAAGTTCGATTGCGACAGTTTTCATCAGAGCCACAGGTCTTAAGAATTTCAAAGACTGGTCCTGGTGTTGTTACGGCTGCTGATATTCAACTTACAGATAAAGTTGAAGTCATTAATCCAAATCAACATATCTGTACTTTGGGTGACAACGGTAAAATCGAAGCTGAAATTTTGGTTCGTTTTGGTCGAGGATACGTCACAGCTGATGATCAAAAGGAAGATTTGCAGGTTGGATATATTGCTGTGGACAGTCTTTACAGCCCTGTTCGTCGTGTGAACTATCAAGTGAACAATGCTCGTGTTGGACAAAGAACGGATTACGATGCATTGACTCTTGAAGTATGGACAGATGGTTCGTTGAAACCAGAAGAATCTGTGGCTTTAGGGTCAAAAATTATCAAAGAACAACTTCAGGTATTTATTAATTTTGATGAAGTAAATGAACCAACAGAAGAGGCCAAAGAAACATCCACTCCACAGTTGAACGACAATCTCTTTAGAAGCGTGGATGATTTGGAGCTTTCTGTTCGAAGTGCAAACTGTCTTAAAAATGCAAACATTCGTTATATTGGTGAGCTTGTGACTAAGACAGAGGCTGAAATGTTGAAGACCAAAAACTTTGGTCGCAAATCATTAAATGAAATTAAAGAGATTTTATCTGAAATGGGGCTTGGCCTGGGTACGAAGATTGATGGGTGGCCACCTCCTGGTTGGGATCCAAACGTGGGCCCAAGAAGAGACAACTAAGTTATAAGGAATTAGAACATGAGACATAGAGCTCAAAGAAAAAATTTTGGAAGAGATCACGACCATAAAAAAGCTATGTGGCGCAATATGGTGGGATCACTGGTTGAGCATGGACGAATTCGAACGACTCTTCCAAAAGCTAAGGAATTGAGAAAGTTTGCTGAAAGAGCTGTGACTCTAGGAAAGCGTGAAAATTTGAATGCACGTCGAGTTTTGCTTTCACGTCTTCCAAATAAAGCAGTTGTTCAAAAGGTATTTGAGGATCTTGCTCCAAGATTTAAAGATCGAAATGGTGGATACACCCGAATTATCAAGCTCGGCCCACGACCTGGAGATAACGCTCCAATGGCATTTATTGAGTGGGTGGACTACGAGAATGCGGCTCCAGCTACTGCAGGTAAGACAGCCAAAGCCGCTTCAAAAAAAGGTATTGATTCAATTTCTGAAGATGGTGTGAAGAAAAAAGTTGCAAAGAAAAAAACTACAGCCAAAAAGAAAGCTAAGAAAAAGACAACTAAATCATAAGGGCTCTTGGCGTTTTGACTGCTATTACAAGGCGTATCTCATGTTAAAACTAAGACCTTCTAGCTTTCGTAAATTTCGATGTAGTTTTAACTGCACTTCAGCCCTCTTGGCTGCCAACAAGAACTCTTTATGTCACCTGGATTAAAAGGCCTATTGGTTGCAGTTTTGTTATCCCTTGTTTTTATTTGTGGGGGATATTATCTTCGCCAGCAGTTTCATGCAGTTGAGGAAAATCATTCCAAAGAAATTATAAATCAAATGGAAACCCAGGGTGCAATTGATTTTGAGTTGAAAAACCTTGCTGGAAACCCTGTAAGTTTGAGTGACTACAAAGGGTATGTCACCGTTGTTAACTTTTGGGCAACTTGGTGTGAACCCTGTATTGAAGAGTTTCCGTCTATGATAAAGCTTTTGGAGCATTTTGATGGCCAGGTGAAGATGATCGCCATTGCAATGGATGAAGATAAGAAAGACGTTGAGAATTTTATAAATGCTTTTCAGGTTCGAAACAAAGATCTGATTGTTCTTTGGAATCCAGATCAAGAGTTTGCAAAGTCTTGGAGTACGGTAAAACTTCCGGAGAGCTATATTCTGGACAAAGAACACAAACTTGTAAAAAAAGTGGCTTCATCTGAGAATTGGGCTACGGAACTTGTTTTTAAGTATTTTGAAGACTTGATCAAATAGCAAATAGGTACGACCTACCTTCCCCCTTGTGTCAATCCGATAACTACTCTTTATATTGGATTGGGGAGGTAAGCCGAACCTTTTGGGTAAGTTGGGAGAATGTTTTGGGTAAGCCGATCGTCGTTACTGGAGCTGCTGGGTTTATTTGCTTTCATTTGATTTCACGCTTACTAAAGAGCGGTAGAAGTGTCATTGGGGTGGATTGTTTTGACCCATTCTATGAACTTTCGATTAAAGAAAAAAACATTTCAGACCTTTTGAGAATAGCAGAAGAGTCTGGTGCTAAGTTTCATCTCATTCGAAAAGAGTTCAATGATTTAACTCAAAATGATTTGGAAGCCGAAGCTAAAACGATTTCGGGCAAACCCGGTGTGTCTGGGTTTATACACTTGGGAGCAAAAGCAGGTGTGCGTCCTTCGCTGGAGGATCCAGTTGGGTATTATAAAGCCAATGTAATGGGTACAGTAAATCTTTTGGAAATTGCTCGGCTAATGAATGTTAAGAACTTTGTTTTTGCCTCTTCTTCAAGTGTCTATGGAAATTCAAGCACCCCACCGTTTAACGAAAATGAAAACTGTGATAGACCAATTTCTCCCTATGCTTCAACCAAACGAGCAGGAGAGTTACTTTGCGCAACTTACTGTCATCTATATGGATTTAATATTCCTGTTTTACGTTTTTTTACTGTGTTTGGCCCTCGTCAACGTCCTGATTTAGCAATTCATAAATTTGCTCGGCTTATGAAGAAAGGGGAGTCCATTACAATGTTTGGCGATGGATCAAATGGGAGGGACTACACATTTGTCGAAGACACTGTTGATGGTATTATTCGTGCTTGGCAATGGACGAATGACCAAAGTGGCGGGGCCTATGATATTTTTAACTTTGGTAACTCTAAGCCAGTTCCACTAAGTGAAATGATCCGAGAAGTTCAAGACTCGACTGGATTTGAAACTGAAATTCTTCGAGAACCCATGCAGCCAGGAGATGTGGACATCACTTGGGCGGACATCACTCATTCTAAAGAGGTATTGGGCTATAACCCTAAGACTCCGTTCAAAGATGGTATGAAAATCTTTGCAAAATGGTTCAACTCTTTATAGTTGTGACCCTTTATTTAAAAGGCCCTGAGTCGCTTTCTGTTTTATAGTTGGCGACTTTCTCATTTAGCATGTGCAAAATGAAATGTGATATTTAGATATGACGCAAGTCTATGATGATTCGTACTCTATCTGTGGTTGACGCGGCACCGCCATTGCATTGATACATGGACAATGGACTTAGGGCTTTGGACAATCTCTTATAGTGGGGGATTGGAGTTGTCGAAAGGATATTATCCAAAGACAGATTGTCGGCATTTTGACGGGTACAAGCCATGTCAGTTTCATAAACGCCTGAAGGTGCGATGTACCGATGAGTGTCCTAAGTATTCCAAAATTGGGCGCCGTATTCTTGTTATTAAAACTGGAGCTGCCGGGGAAGTGTTGAGAAATACTCCTATACTTGTTCCCATACGAAAAAAAGATCCAGATGCAGAAATTGTTTGGATCACTCAGTTTCCAGATCTTGTTCCAAAATCTCAGGTGGATAAAATATTGCCATACAATTGGGAAACGGCAGAGAGTCTTCAGTCACAGAACTTTGATGTGATCTACAGTTTGGACAAGGCTGTTTCTGAGTGTGCTCTTGCTATGAAGATTCCAGCAGGTGAGATTAAGGGGTTTGTGCTCGATAGAAATGGAAGAATTGTTCCTGCAAATGACAATGCTTACAACAAGTGGATCACTGGTGTCGATGATGAAGCTATGTCTCAAAATGTGAAGCACTATGTGGAAGAGACCTTTGATGTCTGTGGATTTAAGTATCAAGGTGAAAGATATCAAATGGACAAACCAGAGCCATGGAAAGGAGCAATTTTAAATGATCGTCCGATTGTAGGTATCAATACCGGGGCAGGACCAAGGTGGGTTACGCGAATTTGGCCTGAAGATTATTATTTAAAATTGGTGAGCCATCTTCAATATTTAGGAGTTGAAGTTGTTGTTTTGGGTGGGCCAGACGAACATGAAAGAAATAAACGTATCGCTTTTCAATCAGGAGCAAAATACTTCGGAATTCAATCAATTCCAAAATTTATTTCCTTGATCAATGAATGTGATCTTGTTTTTTCATCTGTAACAATGGCCATGCATATTGCTATTGGATTAGGTAAAAAAGTTGTAGCGATAAATAATATATTTCCTACAAATGAATTTTATTTTTATGGAAATGGCAAAATACTGGAACCGAATCTCATCTGTAAAGGCTGCTATAAAAGTGTTTATGATGACAATTGTATTGTAAAAAATTGTATCTCTCTTATTAAGCCTGAAGATGTTTTAAAAGAAATTCAATGCCAATTGGGATATCAAGGCCCATCGACAACTCTGTACGAAACAGTTCAAACACTCAACTAGAGAGTGAAGTTTCTAAAGGTATGATCTACAATAGATTTTGCTAAAGACATGCTGCAAGTAAAAGCCGGTGAAATCGAATTGAGCACATGTGTTTGATGTTGATTGCTCTCTATTTGAAAGTCCATTTCTAAGCTCAAATCTTTTGTTCGAACAAGTTGAGGGCGAATTCCAACTTGCGGGTGCTTGGATATGTTTTTAGCCTGAAGTGTGGGTAGAATGGTTCTGAGTTCTTTTACGATTCCTTCTTTGGTCAGTTTGGATATCTCTGAAGCAATATGTTCTCGAATATGATTTTGATTTTTTAAATACATTTTTCCCAACGTGGTAAATGCTCCTACAGATGTGCAAAATGAAATGTTTGAGAAAAGAGAATAATTTTCAGGACCAAATGCAGGCAGAGCAGACGGTCCCAGTTTAGCGTTGCCATCTAAAGTTTTAGTCACATGTACTCCTAGAAATGGAAGCTTTAAATTTGGAACAGGATAAATAGCTCGAGATATTCTTGCTGAGGTATTTCTGTCTAAGACCCAGTACATTCCCTTAAAAGGAAGCATGCGATACGAGTGACCAAGGCCTACGGAATGTGCAATTTTAAGTGCCCCAGTGCCACAACAGTTGATCAAATGAGAGAAGGATATTTTTCCACGATTTGTAAATAAAATGTTCTGTTTGATTCGTTGAATTTCAGAATTAAAATTAATTTGAATACCATTTGCAAAGAGTTCATTTTTCAATGCTTCAAGTATAGATAAAGGTTGTACAACAGCTGTCGCCGGAGAAAAAATCGCTTTTCCCCCATATGATTTAGCAAGAGGTTCAAGCTCACTCAACTCCTGAGAGTCTATGATTTTGGTTAAAGCTCCATTTATCTCTGCGCGCTCATGTAATGAAATAATTTGATTTGCTTCAACTTCATTGCCAGCACAAATAACTTTTCCTGTTTCTAGTAATGGAAGATTTTTCCGTCGAACAAAATCTTTCATTAGATTCATTCCGATATTGCAGTGTTTGGCCTTCATGGAATCATTGGCATAGTATATTCCTGCGTGTAAGACACCGCTATTTCTACCTGAAGCATGCGCTCCAAGTGAAGACTCCTTTTCTAAAATCAAAATATTTTTATGCCCTCTAAGGAGTAACTCTCGAGCAACCGTTAATCCAATTATTCCAGCTCCAAGAATGATAAAATCGGCTGTCGGTCTCATTAAATAAGTCCTTTTCTTTGAAAAGATACGGGTTACCTTTGAATCGCATCAATTCGGTAACAGTCTGCTATCGGATTGATGCGATTCAAAGGTAGTTCGTATCTTTAATAAATTTCTTTTCCCACTCAAGGGCTGTTTTACAGATGATATCGATGTCGCCATACTTTGGTTTCCATCCAAGTGACTTTCGAATCTTGGATGCATTTGAAACGAGTTCTCCAGGATCTCCCTTTCTTCTTGGCCCAATTTCAAAAGGGATTTTTTGGCCAGAAACTTTTTCCATAGCTTTGATCACTTGCTTAACAGAATATCCTACTCCATAGCCACAATTGAATATATTGGATGGGCCGCCTGAGACGAGTGAGTCCAGTGCCAAGAGGTGTGCTAGGGCTAAATCATCCACATGGATATAGTCTCGAATACATGTGCCATCAGGTGTTGGATAGTTATCTCCATACACAGTGATTTTATCAAGTTGCCCTGTTAGAACTTTTGAAATCACTTTTATTAAATGTGTGGCATTGGGATAGGCTTGCCCAATGGAGTTGTCTTCTCTTGCTCCTGCGACATTAAAATATCGCAAAATGGTGTATTTAAACCCTGCTTTTCTACCAAGTTCACCTTTTGTGATATCTTGAATAATTCGTTCCATCATGAGTTTTGATCCGCCATAGGGGTTTATTGGAACTTGAGGTGTTTCTTCTGAAATGAGTGGAATACCGGGTTCGCCATATGTTGCCGCGGTCGATGAAAAAATAAAATTCTTTAGTCCATTTGAAATTGCAGATTGAAGCAAACGAAGAGTTTTTGAAACGTTGTTTTCGTAGTAGAGCTCAGGTTTGTCGACGGATTCTGGAACTTCGATTTTGGCAGCAAAATGCAAGCAAGATTCAATTTTGTTGTCTTTGATGATCTTCCCTATAAGCTCCTTATCTCCACAATCACCAATATAAAGCTTAGCTGATTTGGGGAGAGCCCACTCGTGACCTGTACTAAGATCATCCAGTATGTGTACTTCCTCATCTCTGTCGGCCATTTGATGGGCGATATGAGAGCCGATATACCCAGCACCTCCTGTGACCAGTACTTTCATGTCAACCCCTCCACACTGTTGGCAAACTCTTCGGCACATTTTTGACGAGAATATAAGTGTCGATTTGTTAAAACATTCATACGAATTTTATTATATGTATCTTTATTGTTCTTCAATATTAAAATTTCCTCTATAATTTTCTCTGCCTGTGAATTATTGAATACGAATCCCATTCCTTTGCTTTCAATATCTGTTCCAGCTTCAGATTGAGGTGTTACAATACATGGTAACCCAGATCCAATATATTCAAAAACTTTGACGGGAAATGAAAGTCGATTGTACGGAGAATCAGTTCTAAAACTTAAACCAACAGAATGTTTAGGCAGTTGTTTGGCAATTGACTCAACTGAGGCTTCACCATGATAGCTGATGTTTTCGAGTTGAGACTGTTTAAGTTTGTCACTGTAAAAACCATCACCAAAAATATGAAGTCGAATCACTTTATCTTTTTCAAAAAGAAGTTTGGCAAGGTCAATAAGAAGGTCGATGTTTTGAAATCGTCCAAGGTTTCCGTGAAACACAAGTGAGAAGTTCTCTGAAGGAGACTCTGTTGGTAAGAAGATCTGTTGGTCATACCCATTTCGAACAACAAGAAAGGTTTGATTGAGTTTTGGATAGTCCTGCTTGATTTGCTCCTCAATTCCACGAGTTGCAGAGACAATCAAAGTTGCACCTTTAAAGAGAGCTGAGGTTATATGACTTAGCAGCCGACCCATGATAGAATTTTTTGAGAGCACCCCATAATCAAAAAAAACATTGGGATAAAGGTCTCTGACGTCTAAGACATATTTTCGACCTGTTGCTTGAAGAGCAAAAGCACAAATCAGAACTGAAAAATAAGGAGGAAGAGATAAGACTACTGTGCCTTTCCATGAAAAAGATCTTATGGAAAGCTCAAGCCCCATTAAGATTTCCTTTAAGAGACGAAAAGGAAAGGGCTTTTTATTACTTGCAGGTTTAAAAAAGGTTGTATTGTTTTTTACGGACTCGCATGTCGTAATATTTATATGAAATCCCTTTTTTTTAAGTGCGGATATAAAATGTTTTGCTCGAATTGATGCAGCCGTGTTTTGTATAAAATAATTTGGTGTGAAATAAGATATTATGCGCACGTTTAAGTTCCTTTTTGGAATAAAACAGTGCTCATCGTTTTTAAAAGAATCTGTAAATCTAGAAGTAATGAGTAGTTTTTAATGTAGTACAAATCGTATTGGAGCTTTTCAACAGTGTCTTCATCTGAAGCTCCATAGCCATAATTGACCTGAGCCCATCCAGTGAGTCCGGGTTTCACTGTGTGACGAAGGTCGTAGTATGGAATTTCTTGTTGATAGGTTTGAACGAACTCAGGTCGTTCTGGGCGGGGTCCTATAAAACTCATTTCACCCTTTATGATATTGAGGACTTGAGGTATCTCATCAATACGTGAGACTCTTAGAAGTTTCCCAAGATGTGTGATACGCATATCGCCTTTTGCTGCAAATTGGGCCCCATCCTTTTCAGCGTTTCTTATCATTGTACGGAATTTATAGATCCAAAATAATTTTCCGTTTAACCCAACACGTTCTTGTTTGAAGAAAATGGGAAATCCTTGAGTGATGACCAGCAATAAGCTCGTAAGAACCAGTAATGGAAGAGATAGTATGAGAATGAGGAAAGCTAAAATGTAGTCTAGAAAACCTTTCAATTGTCTTTCAAGGGCATTGTGTTGGAGATTGAATCCTGGCGAAAGAGCAAGATGAGAATCTTGTAAATCAGAGAGAGGTATTTTTTTACAGTAGATCTCAAAGAAGTTTGAAAGATTGAAAACTCTTGTGCCAGAGATGCGCTTATTTAAAATAGTACGCACTATAGAGTCGGAAAGTTTAACACTAGGGCTTAAAATAATCCCTGACCAGTTTTTTTGAATTGTTTCTTGAAACTTGGCATTCTCGAACTCTTTCGGATCGATATATTCAATTTGTCCAAGTGATTTATTTTGATCTAATTCTATTTTCAATTGAGAGAAATGATTTTGATTTGTAATGAGTAGCCATCGTATGTTTTTGGCTCTTGAGAAAATCAGTTTGTATGTAAGAACTCGAATTAATGTTGCATAGAGGGTGAAGACACTTATTGTACCAAACAAAACACCTCGGCCAAGTACACCGCTAACCTCAAGTCGGAAAATAAATGTTACAAGTGCTGTAACTGAAATGGAGATAAGCCCGGCAAGAACTGTTCGTTTGATTATGCTCGGAAGTGTGAGTTGGAGGAGGTCATACCCTTCAACAAGTTCAAGACTAAAGAGGGTGAGGAAAATTAAACCCAGTACATACCACCTTGAGCCATCAAAGGCATTTGAGCTTTCAAGTCTCATAAGGGAAATGATAAAAAGAGAAGATGTGATACCCAAAAGATCTAAGGCAAAAATGAATTTTGCCGAGGATCGAGTGGGTGTGCTCGATCCAGATTCGATGTCTTTTGTGCGAGAGGTGAATGTTTCTTCCATCATTTTTAGGGTGTGTCCTTACTAGGAAACCTACTACGTGAGACTCCTCATATCAAATATGAAGCGTGTTCACTCTCACAAACCTGGTGTGTCGCGCGTGTGTGGCTGACTTTGAGTTGTACTGCCTTTGGCATTGTTTGGTGGATTCTATTTGCTGTGATTTCTAGAGAAGGAGAGGTCTAGATACTGGCTTTTTTGAGATTCCTATGCCAAAACATCTCTTTCAAGTAGAGATAAGTTTTACCCATGGCGTCATTGCTGAGGTGAGTATGAGCAGGCTCAGATTTGGATTGATCGGTTGCGGACGCATAGTGCGAAAGCACGCCTGTAATCTTGGTGATGGGAAGATAGAAAACGCCGAGCTTGGAGCAGTCTGTGACATTCGAGAGGAAAGGGCAAGAGAGTGGGGCGAGAAGTACAATGTTCCATGGTTCACAGATATGCATTCCATGATGGAAAAAATGGGCGATAAAATCGATGTGCTTTCAGTGCTCACTCCCAGTGGTGACCATGCCAATCACACAGTCTCACTTTCAAAATATGGAAAACCAATAGTTGTAGAAAAACCTATGGCGCTGACTCTGCAAGATGCAGATAGAATGATAAAGGCTTGTGATGAAAATGGAGTTCGACTCTTTGTTGTTAAGCAAAATAGATTCAATCTTCCTGTGGTGAAGCTTCGTGACGCCCTTGAAAATGGGCGTTTTGGAAAACTTGTGGTTGGAACCGTGCGCGTGCGGTGGTGCAGGGATCAAAAGTATTACGATCAAGATCCATGGAGAGGCACGTGGGAGCATGATGGTGGGGTGTTTGCAAACCAAGCGATACATCACATCGATTTGTTGCAATGGATGATGGGTGAGGTTGAGAGTGTTTACGCAAAGTCTGCAACGCGATTGGTAGACATTGAGGTTGAAGATACAGGAGTTGTTGTTGTGCAGTTTAAAAGTGGTGCCTTGGGTGTCATCGAGGCCACAACTGGAACGCGCCCTAAGGATTTAGAGGGCTCTCTTTCCGTATTGGGCGAAAAAGGCACAGTTGAAATAGGTGGCTTTGCTGTTAATCAGATGAAAACCTGGAACTTTGTTGAGGAAACTGATGAGGACAAAGAGGCTGTTGAGAAATATCGACAAAATCCGCCAGATGTTTATGGTTTTGGGCATACGGAGTATCTCAATC
>JAUICD010000030.1 GCA_030427965.1 Bdellovibrionia bacterium | reverse complement strand
CTGTTCAAGACTTTCGGATTCATCCGGAATTCAATAGTGGGCAAATGAATGTGCACGACATTGCTCTTTTAAAAATTGAAGGTGAAATTTTGGAAGGGTTTAAAGGAGCGGATCTTTTTGAGCGAACGAAACTAAAGCGGAACCAAAAAGTTTTTGTTGCGGGGTTTGGATCCAGCGACCCTCTTGAACAACAGGGGTTTGGTGTTTTGAGATTTGCAAGCGTGAAGGTGGGGTTGCCATGGTATGGGCCATTTGAATTCATTGTAAATCAAAACCAAGGGTCTGGGGCATGTGCTGGAGACTCTGGAGGAGCTGCTTTTGTGAAACGAGGTAAAAGGCTGGAGCTTATTGGTCTTACCAGTCGTATTTCACCATTGAGCTCAAGTTGTAGTGAGCAAGTGGCGTTTACAAAGCTCAGTGCTTACAAAGATTGGATAATGAAAGCCATGGACGAGATGACTCAAGAGTAATTGTTTTGTTTCAAAAACTTCTCAATACGCAGGTTCACAAAATCGGGAAGATCAAGTTGAGTGCAGTGAGAGCCATAGGGGACAGTTAAAAATTCACTTCTTTTAATTTTGGTGTGAAGCATTTTCTGATACCTTAGTGGTGTTACCGTATCAGCAGATCCACTTAGGATAAGTGTTGGGATATCAATACGATCTAAAACAGGTGTTCCATCGTAATTGATCATTTTATCTGCAAGTTGTAAAAAAACATCTAAATCCACACCAGCAACTCCGCGAGCGTAGATTTCAATATCTTTGATGCTTGTCAAATTGAGGTTAAATCCGCCAGCAAGTGCGCTGAGTTTCATAGCAATAGGGTTTGTAGCAAGTGTTTTCCACATATGGGAAAAGGTGGAGGGCATTTGATCATACCCCTGTTTCAATAGTTTGAAAGCAGTGGAGGTCATATCTACGCCAAACATACCTTTAAAAGGGTTGTTGGCAAATCCATTCACAAAAACCAAATTGTTAAAAAGCTCTGGATACATATCATATGTGCGAATTAAAGTTTGTACACCAAAAGAGTGACCCATAAAACTGGCATCTGTAACTTCCAGGTGATCGCATAAGATTTTGATGTCCTGAGCAATTCCATCAATAGATAGGTTTTCTCGATCTTTTGGAGTGCCAGAGTTATGATGACCGCGATAATCAAAAACAACAGTGCGATGATGTTCTGAAAAATATTTTATTTGATGTCGCCAGTGATTGATAGTGCAGACAATTCCGTAGGCAAAAACAATAGGTTTTCCAGTGCCTCTGCACTCATAATAAATGGGCGTTCCATCAAAGCTTTTAATAAACCCGGTATTTTTTTGAAAACTCACAGCACCAGTTGTCCCACATCTTTAGTAGCTAATTTCAATTAGTGAATCGGCAATTTCAACGAGATCACCTGCTTTTATAGTTTCGGAAGAAATTGGTCGACCATTAAGTCGAACAAGAAGAGGAAATTGTGTTTTATACAAGATACCCTCACCATGTGGTTCCAATTCAAAACCACATGGGTCTATGTCAAATTCATGAACCGAAAACTCAGGTGAGTTTGTACCAAAATATCTTGGACCAAACCCAATGTCCCAGGATGTTCCGTATTGCTTTCCTCTTTGAAACCTCAGTTTAAGAGGGGAGTGAAAAGGAAAGACTCCTTTTGAAGCAGTATTGAGATGAGAGAGAGAGAGCTTCTCAAGTGTTAGGTTGAGTTGGCTTTTCCACCTGGGAAGGCTTTTAATTTCATCTTCCACTCGGAATTTGGTATTTCCCAATTCAAATTTAGAGCCAGCAGAGAGTGCGAGCTCTTCGAGTTTTTCATTATCGACCTTGATTTTATTGGCTGAATTGAGGTCTACAAGTCTAAATCGCCCCAGGGAATCTTGTTGTATCTCAGCATGCTGAGAGGACATTTTTGGATCTTTAACAGTGATATCAGATGCTTGGCGTCCAATCCGTTGGCCTGAGCGGAGGCGAAAACCCTGTGGGTTCTTATCATCGTCTTCAATTATCAATACGAGTCCCATTTAAACATTATATCTAAGTAAATAGGTCTCGAATAGTTGTCCAAGGTCTGGAAACATGCTAAACCAACCCGACAAATACGCAATGTGTTAAATCCTTGCTCTCAATCGTATAGTTGGGGGCTACGAACCGAGAGGATAGTATGCTAACAAGATCATACGAAGGTGTGGTGATTCTTCACCCAGATACAACAGAAGAAGCTCAGAAAGAGTTTTTTAAGAAAAACAAAAAAATTATTGAAGACCACAAAGGTGAACTCCATCACGTAGACACTTGGGGAAAGCGAAAAATTGCAAACCCGATTAAGAAAATATACCGTGGTGTGTTTTTCCATTACACGTTCAAAGGTCAAACAGACACAGTGTCTGAGTTAGAAAGAACATTTCGAATCAATGATAAAGTGTTGAGGTTTATGCACACCAATTTGGAAGATGCAGATCTCAACAAACACAATGAGGCATTCAAAGATCAATTGGCTCAGACTGTTCAAAGAGAAAAGGAACGTGAAGCTAAAAGAGCAATGAAGAGACAGTAATGGAAAAAGCAGAATCTCGTTCATCACAACACAATGTGGAGAAAGGCTTGTTTGCGGCAACAATTGGCGCACTTCTTCCACTTTTCTTCCCACCCCTAGGAATTGCTCCTCTGTTGGCCGTTCGAAATATGGGCGGTAGGAAGCGATTTGCATTTATTGGTGTTGTGTTACTTTCCGTTCTTGTTTTGATGTCGATGGTGGGATTTGAAGGAGCTTGGCTTCCATTTCTATGTCTTTTTGTGTTGTCAGGAATTTATTCTGAAATGATTGTCAGTGGACACTCTGTAATAAGCGCAGGGACTGTTGCAGTTTCAATCACGACAGGGACTTTGGCGATTTCGCTTTGGGGTTGGCTTCAGGTTCAGGGTGTGGGCTTTATGACGTGGTCGCAGAAGTATGTTGAGCAAGTGAGTGTGCAAATGAAGCTTTTCGCTCCAGAGGCTACACTTGAGGCAACAGAACTTTTAAAGATGGCGCCATCGGGTTTGATTATTTTGATGATGGTAGCTCTCTGGATTGGAATTCTTTTTGAGTCGCGATTTCGTTTTTGGCTTGGTCAGAAAATAGTGGTTCGACCAGCACTTGAGGCCTTTCAAGTTCCAGATTTTGCAGTTTGGTTGGTGATTGGTTCTGTGGCGGGTGCTTACATTAGTCATGAGATTGTTTGGCTAGAGGTTCTCTGTCAAAACGTATTTAATGTTCTTGCTGTTGTTTATTTCTTCCAAGGGTTGGCAGTTGTTGCAAACTACTTTCGTGTGGCTCAAGTGGGACAGCTTTGGCAGACACTTTGGTATGCGTTGCTGATTTTCCACATGTTTATGCTTGTGAGTGTGTTTGGTTTTGCAGACTACTGGTTGGATTTTCGACAAAGAATAAATAAGAAAAAAGAAGTCACTTCAAAATTGTAGAAATGAATAAAGAGGTAAGTTATGAGAGTTATTTTAAAATCAGATGTCAAAAATGTTGGAAAGGTTGGCGAGATTGTCAAAGTCAAAGATGGTTTTGCTCGAAATTTCTTATTTCCAAGAAAACTTGCGCAAGAAGCAACGGATCGTAAAGTCAAAGAGATGAATCATCTCTTACAGATGGCTGAAGCCAGAAAAAAGAAAGCTCTTGCAGAGCGAAAAGAGTTGCTCGAAAAGCTGGCGCAGTTAACAGTAACAATCAAGGCTACGGCTGGTGAGACAGATAAGCTTTTTGGTGCAGTGACAAATGTCGATATTGCCAATGCGCTTGAAAAAGAGTCTTACTCAGTTGATCGAAGAGACATTCATCTTGAAGAACCCATCAAAATACTCGGGCAACATAAAGCTGCTGTACGTCTTGGAGACGGTCTAGAGACCGAATTGAAAATTTCTGTAGAACGAGATTGATATTCCTTAGGGGGATTTAGTGGCGCAACGGGTGCCTCCGCACAATACAGAAGCTGAACAATCTGTTATCGGGGGCCTGATGCTTGAGCCCACCTCTATGGATCAAGTTGGCGGCGTCGTTGGCGAAGACGACTTCTATATCCCTGCTCACAGGAAAATTTTCTCAGCTATTTCTGAACTATATAAAAAAAATCAACCCTATGACATTGTTATGGTTTCAAACTTTCTCTCAGATAAGGGTGAGTTTGACTCTATTGGTGGTGCTGAAGTTTTAAGAGACATCTATGAAAATACGATTTCAACGGCCAATATCGGGAGTTATGCTGAGATTGTAAAAGAAAAGTCTCAACTCAGAAAACTCATCCGAACTTGTAATAAAGCACTAGAGGATGCGTATGAGCCAAAGGAAGAATCTGTTTCTGAATTTGTAAATCGCTTTGAAAGTGATGTTTACAAGCTTGCTGAAGAGAAGAAAGACCTTGGGCTTCGTCCAGTCAGTGAAGTTTTAAAATCCACAATGACAAAGATTGATGAGCTCTTTAAGCAAAAATCAGATATCACTGGGGTTCCAACAGGGTTTGTCGATCTTGATAAGATGACTGCTGGTTTACAGCCTGGTGAGCTTATAATTCTTGCAGCACGTCCTTCAATGGGTAAGACGGCGTTTAGTTTAAATATTGCAACCAACGCATCATTGAGGGCAAAAAAGAGTGTTGCCTTCTTCTCCCTTGAGATGTCCAAAGAGCAGTTGATGATGAGGGTTTTGGCTTCAGAATCTAAGATCGATATGGGTCAATTGAGAGTTGGTAAAATTTCAGATACCTCGTGGTCCAATCTTATTACGACAGCCTCCAAGGTCTCTGAAGCAAATCTCTATATTGATGACACTTCGGGTATCAGCCCGTTTGAAATTTTGGCAAAATGTAGGCGTCTTAAAAAGCAAGGCAAGCTTGATATGATCATGGTGGATTATCTTCAGCTTATGGATTTGAAACAAAAAGTGGAAAGCCGAGAACGTGCGGTTTCCGAAATCTCAAAAACCCTAAAGAAAATTGCAATGGAGCTTCAGGTATCTGTGGTTGCTCTAGCGCAGCTCAACCGTGCTGTGGAAAGTAGGACAGACCGTCGTCCAATGGTTTCTGATCTTCGTGAATCGGGCTCTATTGAGCAAGATGCCGATGTGATCATGATGATTTATCGTGATGACTACTACGACAAAGAAAACCCAGAGGTAAAAGGCTTAGCTGAGATCATTGTGGGTAAGCAAAGAAACGGCCCTGTGGGGACTGTGAAGCTTGCATGGCTAGCAAACCACGGAACATTTGCCAACCTTGCCCCACAAAGCCTGGGGCCTCCTCCTCCACCTGGTGGCGGTGGGCTTGGACCAGTGCCGGATATATCAAATAGTAAAGGACCTCCTGATACAGGCGGCGGACTTCCTAATTTTGCTAGGCGAAAAGAAACTTAAAGTTCACGGACTTTTCTAAAACTTTGGCGCGAAAGCTCAGACATCCTGCTGGCCGAGCGGCGCTCCCTCTAGCGTGAGCACACACGCCCACAGGAACTCGTTTCGTGTTATTTAGAGAACCAGAGAACTTTGTTTAAGAGTTGGGGAAGGGGGCGGTAGCAGAGCCTTTAAGTTTCTTAAGTGGTATCAAACTCAAACAACATCATGCTTTGAAAAATACGTAAAATCAAAAAATCAAAGAAGGCCGTACTGTGGAGGTACGGCCTAAAAAGTGTGAACGTTGTGTGGGTTGGCTCCGTTTGTGGAGACGGAGTTTAGAGTTCGATTGGATTTACGTAGTTCATGCAGCTGACATGATCGGTTTCAAATTCTATTGTAGCTAAGTTGTTCCCATCAGAGGTGACTTCATTACTGAAAGTAGAGTTGAGGCCTAAGGCAACGAGTTCCTGGTTCGTGTCTTCCATCACTTTGAGGCAGGTTACAGGCTCCATAGTAGGGGTTTTCAATCCCACCAATAGGTGTTTGGTTGTCTGATTTTTCACCACTTGGGGTGAGACACGATCAAAGAAAAAATACTCAATCTGATCGAAGAAAATATGAAAATCGTAGGTCCCTCAAAAGAAGAGGTGCTCTATTGCCAAACCATTGATTTTTATAAAGTTGGTGAGAAGTAATTTGTTGTTTCTAAAGAAATTCGTAAAAACCACTTACAGAACCCATTTTGTTCGCAACTGATAAAAGTTGATCTTGTTTGGATTTTATCACTTAGACTTGGTTTCAAGCGACTTTCTTGAGTCTCTTCTAAAACTAAGAATCTGAATATTTTCCAGACCCATCCACTAAATGTGCTCTGTAGAGCACAGATAAGTGCCTCGTAGCTGGATTGATCTTTAAACATGGTTTGAATTAATTTAAACAGTTTTTAAATCAAAAACTGGAGGAAAAATGAAAATATTGACGATTCTTTTTATAGCACTGACCCCACTTTTCTTTGCCCACTCTTATGAGGGTGATCAAAAAAATCAAAATAGTGAGTTTTTAGAAAACCCATCCCATCACACACCAATTACACCAAATCGAATCACTTATAAAAAAATAGGACAAATAGAGGGTAAGTTTCCAGAGCTATTTTTTATGGTGCCTGCGTGTGCAAATCTCAAGGATTCGGATTTAGTTGTTGTGCGATTGGCCTCTCATACCTATGCCGTCTCGATTCCATATAATTTAAATGATTACGGAATTTGTGCGGATCAATCTAAAAAGGAGTACAGCATTCTTCTACATTTAGTGGATGATAGGATTGGAAACATAGTGGTCAACGACATGATTTTTCCATACGATTTTTATATGGAAGAAATTAAGCCTCATAACTAAAAAAAATTCAAAAACACAGTGGTATCGCCCTATGGGGCGTATGGCTGTGGTACTTTCACTGAGTCTTAAGCCTATATGATTTAATAGATCAATTGGAATGAGTGTTCTGAGTCGGAACGTCAAAGGTGAGGAGGTTTTATGAATCCAATTAAAAATATTCTATCAGTGCTTTTTCTTCTATTTTACTCACAAAACTCATATGCTCAGGAAGACTATTCTCGATTTTATACGATACAGCCGGGTGAAGAAAGCGTGTTTGTGCCAATCAAAAATCAAAAATTGGAGACTTCATTTTACAACACTCTTTTCAAGCTTCCTGTAGCAAGCAGTTTGTTAAATTCGACGTTAGAGTCATTGCAACAAAGTGGCATGAAGCCACAAAAAAATTGTAAAAATGAAGATCGTGAAGAAACTGAGCAAATAGATCTCTTTCATAAAAGAAACACTAGAGAATTCAAATTGCGGTTGAACTTTGTTGTAGAGGATGAATGTTCAGAGATGCCCCTCTATCAAGTTGAGGTTCATTTTTTCGCCATTATTTATCCCAGCGGTAACTTAGGGACAATTGAGCTTTTTTCAATAAACATTATAAAAAAACTGAGGATCATCCCAGTTCCTGGAATGTCAGGCGGGACTCAGGATTGAATCGTCAACTGAGGAAGAGTCGAGACAGTGAATTATTTGAACTTGCGCTTTCAACAGAGCGCCTAAGAGAGTTCTTTATGCAGTCGATTCCTATATTTAAAAAATATCACCCATCGTTCAATTATGCTTTTTTAGCAAGAAGAGCAGGGTTTTCTTCTAGAAGCTATGTGCGTGCGATCTTTGTGGGGGAAAGATCGGTGTCTTTTGCTGGCATTATTAAGATTTCAAAAGCTTTAGATTTACCAAAGAGCCTTGAAGAGTTACTGACATTATTTGCAAACATAGAAAAAAAGCCATCAAAGGAGTCACAAAAAAAACTGATATCCTCAAAGGACAAAATAAAACGTATCCTTAGGGGCCGAGCAAAAGAAGAAAATGTGTTCCCAGTGAATGTTTCTTTACACTGGCCTTACATTCTAGCTTCTTTAGGGGGTGGGGCAAGCCTCAAAGAAATTGCTGGTCGCTCCGGTGTATCTATGAGTGAGTGTAAGTTAGCTCTCAGGCAATTGACTGAAAAAAAAATGGTGCGACTATGTACCAAAACAAAAAAATTCTATTCAGACCCCAACTTTACAAATTTTTCAGACTTAGGCTCTGATGATTTTTTTAAGGCCTTTTTTATCGAATCTCTTCGCATGACACAGAGACAGGCGACAAACAGTTTTGACTCAAAAGAGAGTCTGTTTTTCAATTCTGTTTTCTCAATTTGTGTAGGAAAGAAGCAAGAGATTAGCCGGAGACTACAAGAGGTTCTTTTTGAGTTTTGTGAACATGCTGAAGACTCAGAGGGCAAAGAGGTTGCCACAGTTCAAGTGGCACTTTACTGAATATTCATACTTAGCCTAGAAACTGCATAAGTAGACCCGCTCCCGTTTGCGGGACTGACTTACCCAGCGTGTTCTAGAGGGCTTCAAGGTCGAGGCTGAAATAGGAGGTGACATGGACGCATTCTATGACCCAACCTAAGTCGCGACTTTGTGGGTCACTCATTATGAAAGTCTAGATTTATATGTTTCAGGCTTCCCCACCCACTAACCCCTTGGTCTAATGGACGTGTCCAATTATTGGGGGGTAGCTATGGATAGTGACCTACTGAAAAAATTAAGTGAAAACACAGGTTTACCTGAGAATCTAGTGACCTTTGAGCTCGAGCAGCTCTTAAGGAAAGCGGGTCTCAACAAGTCTCAAGTTACGATGGAAGATGTGCGTGAGATTTTAGCCAACTACCTTCAAGACGTTATTGTTGAAGCAAAAGAATCTTTGAAAAATGAAGTGAAAACGGCGGTTGAAGCTTAGTTATTTTTGAAAAATTTGCGGGCCATCAACTTTAGATGTCGGGGGCAAGGTGTCCCGCTGATGTCGTATTACCTTAATCCTTTTAATTTTATTTTGTACAAATCAATTTTCTTTTTCAGGGTGTTTCTGTTGATCCCAAGCATTTGTGCGGTTTTGACTTGGTTGCCTCGATGAGCTCTTAAGCTCAATTCAATCAAAGGCTTTTCAACTTGTTCCAAAACAATTTCATGCAGGCGATTGAGTTCAACGTCTGCCTCTTCTTTTTGTTGAAATAAAACTTCGAGTTTCCGTCGAACCAACTTTTCAAGACTGATAGATTGTAGGTTTGCAACCAAGAGACTATCTGGATGATTCAAACCATTTTCCATTCGTGCAAATCCTTAGGCTATGTGAGATTAGAAACCGTTTTCTTGTTCTGTCCAGATATACTTATGCATTTGCATTTGCAACCGAACTTTTGGATTTTCTGATAGAATTTTTTCGGCCAGCCACTGCGCGCTAACCCTGCCATGCGATGGGCTCATAAGTACGACGCATTTCTCAAAAACTCTGTGAGAAGAAATAAATTCTGAGGCCCAAATAAAATCACTTTCATCACAAATTACGAACTTAATTTCATCATTTGGGTTCAGGTAATTTAAGTTTTTGAGTAGGAAAGACTCTGCAGCACCGCTTGATGGAGTCTTCACATCAAGGACTTTTTTGACTCGTGAGTCTACCTCTTGACATGAAATTGAGCCGCTTGTTTCAAGCGAAACTTCCTTTCCTAAATCACAAAGTTTTGTCATCAACTCGAAGACATCTTTTTGCACAAGTGGCTCACCTCCGGTGATACAGACAAAATTTGTGTCAAAGGAGTCGACTTTTTTAATGACTTGAGAGGTGTCATATTTTTCACCATGGTAAAAGGCATACTCTGTGTCACAATAGGTACATCGATGAGGGCATCCAGACGTGCGGACAAACACGGTTGGCATTCCTGCTCGTGTAGACTCCCCCTGAATGCTGAAAAAAACTTCATTTACCTTAATCATCGACTTTAGCCTTGAAACTAGGTTTTGGTGGAGGGTCTTTGTAAGAGTGGGCACAACCTAGGGCGACAACCTACGAAGCAACACTTCCAAAGTCAAATAGACTCGCGTACACTTTTTATTGTGAGTGGAATTTTCAAGAGATTTAAGCAAGACATATACGGAATTCTTTGGGCTGGCGTAGGCCTGTTCTTAAGCCTATCGCTTTGGAGTTACTCAAGCCTTGATCCTTCTATCAACTCCTTTCAGACAACAGGCCTTGTGCGAAATGTGTGTGGAATAGCGGGGAGCTTTCTAGCAGATATCCTCCTCCAGGGCTTTGGAGCCATGGCTTGGATTTTTCCTCTAATCTGCTTTCGAGCGGCCTATTTTGCTTTTCGAGGTTTCGAACGGCCTTGGGATAAGACAAGGGTTTTTTTAGCAAGCGTTCTGATTATTGTGCTTTCAAGCCTTTCAAGTCTCTATTTTTCAGAAATTCGGATCTATGCAGGTGAGATTTTGGTTGGTGGGGTTTTAGGACAAATCATATCCCATGGATTGATTACAATATTTAAACCAGTGGGTGTGGCAATTATTCTCTGGAGTGTCACAATTGTCTTTGTTGTTTTTTATACAGAAAGAAGAATTACAGATGTGGGTAAGGGGGCTCTTATTTTGTATGAGTTACTCAAAAGAACTTACTATCGTCTGCTTGACTATATTGAAGATAAAAAATCCAAAAAACCTGTTCCTATTATGAATCATCTTCCAAAGCCAAATTCAGATATTGAGGCCAAATTTTATGTTGATGAAAGCGAAGAGCTGGAAGAGGGTGAAGCCACGGACTTTCAGCAAAGTCTGATTGATCGATTGAGTTTTAAAAGAAAAAAGAAAAAAAGACTTATTAAAAGAACACGAGTGGCAAACTGGGAAATGCCAAAGCTTGATCTTTTAGAAGACACTCCTGAAAGACGTATCAAAATTGATGACAAGACAATCAAGGCAAATATTCGAGTTCTTGAGGATAAGCTCCATCAGTTTTCGGTTAAAGGAAAAGTGGTTTCCGTAAAACCAGGGCCTGCTGTTACAATGTATGAGTTTAAACCCAATGCAGATGTTAAAATTAGTAAAATCACAGATCTTGCCGATGACTTGTCTCTTGCAATGAGTGCGGAGTCTGTACGGATCATTGCTCCACTTCCAGGAAGAGATGTTGTGGGGATAGAGACATCAAATCCCAACCGAGACACAGTTTATCTACGTGAAAATTTAGAAGATGAATCTTTTTGGGATGAAGAAAAACAGCTTCCTCTGACATTGGGTAAACAAGCCGATGGACTTCCTAAGGTTGTAGACTTGAGGCGCATGCCTCACTTGTTGGTTGCTGGAACAACGGGCTCTGGTAAGTCTGTTTTTGTTGTAGGGGCTTTGACGGGGCTTCTTTTCAAACACTCTCCAAAATCGATGAAGCTGATTTTGATTGATCCAAAGCAGGTCGATTTGGCTGTTTTTCATAAAGTTCCGCACCTTATTATGCCACCAATTAAAGAACCCAAAAAGGCTGTGTCTGCACTTAAGTGGGCGATTAAAGAAATGGAAAAGAGATATCGTTCGATGTCTCGGTTTGGTGCTCGAAATATAGAAGGCTTTAACGAAATTGTTTCGGAGTTTAGTAAAAAAGAGATCGAAGAACACCTTCAAGTCAATGCGGGATTTGAAGAAGAAGGAAAGCCAAATGAATCCTACTACTATGAACATATTCCTTACATCGTCATTGTTGTGGAGGAGTTTGGTGATCTTATGGCTGTTGATAAATCCAATGTGGAGCAAACAGTTGTACGTCTTGCACAGATGGCGCGCGCATGCGGGATTCATTTGATCTTAGCAATGCAGAGTCCAAGAAAAGATGTTGTCACAGGCCTGATTAAAACAAATATTCCAGGGCGAATCAGTTTCAAGGTTGCCAGTAAAATGGACTCACGGATTATTTTGGATGAATCAGGTGCTGAACGACTTCTTGCAAGAGGGGATATGCTTTTCCTTGCACCAGGAGTTTCTAAACCAGAGCGTCATCATGGGCCCTGGGCCCCAGAAGATGAAATTACTAGAATCACATCATTTTGGTCAGAACAAGATGAAGCAGACTTTGATCCTCTTGCCATGAAGATGCTTGAAGGGACTGGAGGCGGTTTTGATCTCTCTGGTGGGTTAACAGACTCTTCAGAAGAGTATGACGAGCGATATGATGAAATACTTGAATATGTTTCAACTCAAAAAGAAGTCAGTGCTTCACTTCTTCAAAGAAAGTTTCGTCTTGGATATCCTCGAGCAGCTCGTATGATCGAGATTTTTGAGCAAGAGGGTGTTGTGGGCCCTGCACAAGGAAGTAAGCCTCGTCAGGTGCTTGTGGGCCGTCTCTGATATTGGACAATCCATCTAAAACAGCATAGACTTCCCAGCATGAAATTTCTGATTGCCTTTTTGCTTTTTGTGCCCAATTTAATATTTGCAAGCTCGGCTATAGAAGAAGCTAGAAAATCTGTCCTCGAGGGAAATCGTGGGTTGGCAATTGATCAGCTTAAAGCGCACATTGTGATCGTTAAGGGAAAAAAACGCAGCCAAGCGATAAATTTTTTAGACCGTGTGACCAAGATGTTTATCAAAGAATCTGCACAAAGACTTTATCAGTCAGCAGATTCTAAGTTTTACACTGATATTGAGCTTGCGACAAAAAGGCTCAGTGAAGCTCATAAAATTGAACCACTCAACTTGACCGTCTTATTGAGCTTGGGAAGAGCCAAACTCAAGGTTGGTGCTTGTGGACAATCAGACAAGCTTGCGATCGAAGCCATAACAATCCAGCCCTATAGTGAAGAGGCGAAGCTTTTAAGACTTCAGTCGTTGGTTTGTTTGGGTGAATTTGATGAGTTTGAGTTGTTATTGAAAGAGGCGGTTTTTCAGAAAAAAGAAACAAAACTTCTTAAAGACATTCTTTATGTACAGTCTTTGTTGTTTCGAGGGCAGCTTGAGAAAGGAAGAGCTGAAATTGACAAAATTGTTGCACTGGACCCATCTTGTCCTGAAGGTTGGCTTTGGAATGCAGAGGTTAGCAAAGCTCAAGGGCGAAGTTCTAAATCTGCTGGTGAGGCCTACTTGAGATCTTGTCGAAAGTTAAGAGCAGATGGCTTTAGAAGATACCGACTTGAGCCAAGGATCTGTTCGCAAGAATCAAAAATTGAGGCATTAGTGAAAGAAGAAAACTCAAAAGGAGAATCTTAGTTGAAAGCGCGTTGGCTTATTTTGCTTTTTGTTGTTGGGTGCGGCGTGAAAGGAGATCCAATTCCTCCAGGGACACCTTCTGAAATTGGAAGAGGAAAACCCTCTTATAGAAGAGCTGTCGAAGAACTTGAGCTTCCCAAAAGCAAACGAAAATACAATAGAAAACAAAAAAAAGAAGACGATGACGATGACGATTAAGGCGACCAAAATGTCTGGGGCTGGAAACAGTTTTCTAATTGTGAATGAATCTTCAGAGACAAATCAGCAGATCGAAGCTGTTTTTGGTAAGCAAGAGAGGTCAAAAATTGCCAAATACATGGCTTCAAGTGAATTCGGACCAGGCGCTGATGGAGTGTTATTTTTAAAAAAAGGAACTGAAGCAGATATCGAGTGGGAATTTTATAACTCAGACGGGAGTCGTCCAGAAATGTGTGGAAATGCCTCTAGATGTGCGGCTCGCTTTGCCTTTGACAATAAACTTGCAGGGAAAAGAGTTTCACTGAAGACAGATGCAGGTATTGTTTTTGGAGAAGTCGAGGATCGGGTTACAGTTCGTCTAACGACGCCAACCCAAATTCAAAAAAAGAGTATTCAGATTGGTGAAGAAATGTATCAGGGATTGTCGGTGGATACGGGAGTTCCTCATTTTGTTGTTTGGGGCGAGGGTAAAGAAGAAAAACTGGTTGAAATTGGCAAGGAGATTCGCAATCAGGCCGCTTTTTTTCCAAGGGGAACAAATGTCACATTTGTTTGGAAAAATGGGGATGCTAAATCTTATGAAAGAGGTGTTGAAGACATCACTCTTGCGTGTGGAACTGGTGCGGTTGCTGCTGGGGTTTTTTTGACGGACCAAGGTGAAAAAAATTATGAAGAAATAATTGATTTGAATTTCCCTGGAGGTCTTCTTTCTGTACGAATAGGGAAAGGGTACAGTTTTGCCGATCTTATTGGGGATGCAACGTACTTGGGTGAATTTGAATTTGGAAAAGAGGTTTAAGGTGGAAGGGTTTAAAGGAGTTTGGACGGCACTATGTACCCCTTTTAAAGATAAGGGCGTGGATCAGGCATCACTTAAAACACTGGTTCGCACTCAACTAGAAGGTGGAGTGCATGGTTTGGTGGTTGCGGGGACAACAGGTGAAAGCCCTACGATGACAGACAAAGAGATTCATGAGGCGTTTGAAATTGTAAAGTCTGAGGTTTCAGGGCAAGTTCCGATTGTTATTGGAACGGGATCAAATTCAACAAACAAATCTATTTCAGCAACACGTGCAGCGTTTGAGTGGGGTGCAGATGGAGCATTGGTTGTTGTTCCCTATTACAATAAGCCTCCTCAAAGTGGATTGTTGGAGCACTTTAAAAGTATTGCTCTTTCGGCTTCAGATTTACCAATTATTTTGTATGATGTCCCAGCAAGAACAATCACGCGACTCAGTCCTGAAACAATCTATGAGCTAAGCGAAGTAAAGAACATTGTTTCGATCAAAGATGCAACTGGGGATATTGAGCATGGCAGAAGGTTGATGGACAAATGCGGAGACAATTTAACTTATCTGACTGGCGATGATAATACCCTCAAGTTATTTTTAGAAGCTGGGGGAGATGGAGTGATTTCGGTTGTATCAAATATTGCTCCTAAAGAAACGGTGGAGTTTTTTGAAACGTATAAACAAGGAGATGTTCATAAGGCACGTAGCCTTTGGGACACCTTGGAGAAAACAATTCACGCCTTAAACATTGAGACCAATCCAATACCAGTGAAAACAGCATTGAGCTTAGCGGGAGTTTTTGAAGCAGACGAGTTCCGTCTTCCAATGGTGTCGCTTGATGGAGAGAGAAAACAAAAATTTTCACAAACACTCAAGAAATTAGGAGTGATAAAATGAAAACACTTCTTTTTGGACACAAAGGGAAGATGGGACAAGAGATCTCTCGTCTTTCTAAAGAAAATAAGGGTGTTTCAATTGATGTGTTCTGTGACAAAAGTGATGAATTAAAGTCAGAACAATTGAGCGGTGTTCAGGTTGCAATAGATTTTACGGCCCAAGCGGCATTTCAAAAAAACTTGGAAATTTGTGTAAAAAACGAAATTGGTTTTGTTAGTGGCACAACAGGTTTAACAGAGGCAGATTTTTTTGCACTTGAAAGAGCAAGTGGAAAAATTCCGTGTTTGTGGGCACCAAATATGAGTTTAGGGGTGAATGTGATGGCAAAACTTTTAGAGGGTTTGAGCGCTATTCGTGACTACGACTTTCAAGTTGTTGAAGCTCATCACAATAAAAAAATCGACTCGCCAAGTGGGACAGCTAAATTTCTACAAGAAGCCTTGAATGCAAGTATTGGAAAAAAAGCTCCTGAACCACTTGCAATTCGTGGTGGAGGGATTTTTGGCATTCATGAGGTGTGGGCTATGGGAGATGAAGAGACAATCAAAATTGAACACACAGCATTGAATAGAAGTGTGTTTGCACGAGGTGCACTTTTTGCGGCATTATGGATAGGTCAACAGAAACCAGGGCTCTATAAAATGGGAGATATTTTATCGCAAAATCTCACGAAGTGACTCATAAAGCATTGATTGGTTTTCACTCGGTTGGAAAAGACTTAAAGGGTGGGCTAGAAGAATCACTTGTACTTATCAAGGAGTACGGTGAAATAAAAAAGGTTTCATCTGTATTTCGTGTTTTGAGTGAGGCTCGGGGTTTAAATATCGTGATTCTTGTAGAGCTAAGGCGGCCCTATGATGAGTTGAGAACTCTTTTTTCGGAACTTTCTCAAACTTTAGATGTCGAAGGTGTTTTGTTATTGGTGGATGATATAGTGGAGCTACGGCCCTCATTGCCATTACCCAATCCGAATTTTCATTTATGGCCTCATTGGATAATACCCTCAAGCGAGCTTTGGCCTGACGCAATTCATCCTGTTTTGAAGAAGAGTCTTACAGAGATCGTCTCTCAGCTCGATCAGAGGCCTTGGGGCGAGTTTGTTGCTCAGGGGAAAACCTTACTTGATTTTTCACACTAAGAGTCATACCTATTGTTCACCTTAAAGGAGAATAGAATGAAGTTCTTTATCGACACGGCAGATATTGAAGAGATCCGAATGGCCAATCGAAGAGGTTGGGTAGATGGCGTTACAACCAACCCAAGTCTTGTCGCAAAAACAGGGCGAGATCATGTTGAGGTGTTGAAAGACATTTGTGCGGAAGTAAATGGTCCAGTAAATGCCGAGGTCATGAGCCTTGAAGCTGAAAAAATGGTCGCTGAAGGTAAGGAGTTTGCCAAACTTCATGACAACATAATTGTTAAGATCCCTATGACTGAAGATGGATTAATCGCTGTGCGTCAACTGGCTGCTGAGGGTATTCGGACAAATGTAACACTTGTCTTTAATCCTATTCAGGCTTTGATGGTTGCAAAAGCTGGGGCCTCATATGTCTCTCCATTTGTTGGACGATTAGATGATATTTCTTCCCCAGGCCTAGAGATGGTTGGTCAGATACAGCAGATCTATTCAAATTATGGGCTTAAAACTGAAACTTTAGTTGCAAGCATCCGTCACCCTATTCACATTTTGGACTCAGCTCTAATTGGAGCAGATATTGTGACTATCCCGTTTAAGGTTATGCAAAACCTGGCTAAGCACCCGCTTACAGATCGTGGAATAGAAGCCTTTGTGCGCGACTATGAGGCTTCTCAAAAAACTCAGTAGATGAAAGTAGTCACATTTTTACTCCCATTCTTATTGATTGGATGTGCGTCTGGATACGTTGTGCCTGAAGTGAAGCATACACTTGGGCGTATCCAAAAAGCTGTTAAAAATAAAATCCCTGGTGGAATCAACAAAGTCAGTCAGAACCGTCGAGAAATATTCTCTGGTATCATTGATCCGTCTGTTATGTCCAAGACGTATCGAGGTGGCCGAGATGTCTATCGTGCAAGCGTGCATGTGTTAATTTTGGGTGATCGTAGGCCATATGATTTAAAGATCCATGTTTATATTGAAAAGCGAGTTTCTGGTGGCAAACCGAAGAGGAAAATCTTTGGTCCCGGAGATCTTAAACCGGGTGTCTGGGAGGATTTTGGTGAAGATATTGAACTAGCCAAAAGAATTGGTGATTCAATTTATGAATACCTTCTAAAGACGAGTCGAAATCGTAACCTAATTGACGACTTCCGTCCCTTCTAATCATAATAAAGAGTAGTCAAATCTTACCAAGCCGACCACAAGGATGTTCATGGCAGCTAGGGCGACACATCTTGATAAATCCTCAGTTTGGATAATCCTTTCAGATTGTGCTTTTGTCCTTTTATATCTTTTTGTTTTCTTTTTCCCGACTGACATCGAAGAACTTCAGCTCCGAGTTCAAATAGAACCTTTGAAAATCAATCTTCCCGAGTCCTCACCACCATTTGCAGTTTTACAGGACGAGAGGATTTTGCCTTTGATAGAGCAAGTTGTTGAGAAGCCAAAGGGTGTGCTTTGGATTGGAACTGAAGAGCTCAACACAGGTGCTTATGTTTATGCTCTTCACCAAGCACGTGAGTTCAAAGAGCTTGAAAGGCAGATCATAGTTTCTCAAGAACTAAAAGCTCTGAGACCTCAAACTCGCCAACTTAATGGGATGACGTTATTTAAGACGGACCAGGCTGCTTCAAAAAACCAACCAGCAGTGATGCTTCATGAACCTAAAAAAATCACAGCAAAAGTTTCAAGTTTAACTCGTACCCCAGTGAATTCATCTTTTATTGAGAGGTGGGTTCAGTATCAAACACAAAATAAAATGGAAGTGGCTTCAACAGACAGAGATGCAAGAGAATTATTCTTAGGTGATAAAAGTACAGATCATGGGGCCATGCTAACAGGCACACGAGAAAAGCCCAAACAAAAATGGGTTGGTAATATTTGGGTTGGTCTTCCAAGTGAGGTTCAAAATAAAAGACCTAAAGCCTCAGTTCCTGTCCAAGCAAAAAACGAAAGAACAAAACGTAAGCCAAGTGATATGTCTTATGAACGTTTGAGAACTGCTGAGAATACATCAAAGGGAAGGGGCTCGGGGGACTCAGATGCCGTTCTTGGTTTTACAGATTCGTGGCCAAGCTCGGCACGAATTCATGGCTATGTGAATTTAACAGATGGGTTGGCTCATCTTGGAGGGGCGGAGAACTTACGAATCTTTAGATATATAGCAGGAGCTCCAACTGAAGAGGCGACAATAGATCATCAAAATGGAACTTATGAAATGGATGTCGAATCTCCGGAACGCGGTTTATTGGTGGCGGAGCTAAGAGATCACTCTGGAAAACTGATTGGTCTACATGAAACACTTTTTTTTGATTTGAAAGAAAGTATTTTAAAAGATCCTGATAATGCACTTTATTCCATTTATGTCTCACCAGTTGAAGACAGATACTCTAGAGAAATTGCTTTATATGATGAAGGTGTGACTGGAGCAGGTTCAGCAGAACTTGATGCCTCTATTGAAATAGATGAGTTCAATATTGGCGCTACAATTAATGAAAAAGGGCGTTACTCAATTGAGAATCTATTACGGGGTTCAAATTTTTTAGCTAAAATTAAAAGTCGATCGTTTTGGAAAGGGCTATTTTATTCAAGCTCAGAAGAGCGTACAAAGGTACAAATCCCAAGTGCGAGATATATAGAAAAAATTGAAGCAGCAAGTGGTTCACAATTGGATCATGATACAGGAATTATTTGGGGCGAGATTACATCTGAAGGAAAGTCTCTTGAGGGTGCAGAGATTGAAATTGCAACTCGAGGGGTTTCAAGGCCTTACTATATAGATGATGAAGGCAATATAAAACGCTCTAGTAGTGGAACGTTTTCTAATGGACGGTTTGTTTTTGTGAATGTTCCTCAGGGCACTCACCTGATTCGCGCGCGAATCAATGGGCGTCATCTTCAGGCCAAAGTGATTCAAACCAGAAGAGGGTTTGTGTCACACATTGAAATTGAAAGAGCCAAAAAGAAAAAAGCTGAAGTTTATGTATTTGATGCTATGACTGGGCAGCCTCTTGAAGCTGATATTCGTTTTATGGGTGGAGATCAAGTGGTGTCATCTGAAAGCGGGTATTTGGGAATTAAGTATTTTCGAGGAAATGATCCGCTTAGTATTGAGGCAAGGTCGCATCAGGTTGGATATTATCCGGCAAGAGTTATTGCAACAAGAAACACAAAGAGTATATCAATTCCTTTTGTTTCAGTGAGTTGGGTGAGTGCACTTCGAGGTAAAGAAAAAATCAATAACCGTGCAACAGCAAGTTTTGTGGTGGGACAAATATACAATTCAAATTTTAGAGTCCACTTGCCAGAAAACGCAATGACTGAAGAGTCACGAATTGTTTACTTTGATGAGTCAGGCCGTGTGATGCGAAGTGCAAGCTGGGGTGTTTCTGGAGGTGGGTTTGTTGCATTTAACATCAACCCTGGTGTTCACAACGTGATTATTGAAACAGAGTTTGGGCATAAGTTTGCAACACGAGTTTTGGTTGTAGAGTCCGATAGCCCAACAGTCTTCACCCATCACTTCTAGGTGCCAGGCATATTCTGCGGATGCATGATGGCAAAAAACAACTTGGCATTTTTGCCATCATGCATCCGCAGAATATGCCTGGCACCTAGAGGGCTTCGTATCTGGCTCTTGCATCTTCCATTTCGCGCTCAACACTTCGTCTTTTTCCATGCAACATTTTTGATGTGCCTTCTTCAAAAGCTCTTAACTCAGCAGTACGTTCTTTGTTTTCTCCTGGTTTGAGCCAAACATAGGTTTTTTCACCAAATGCTTGGGTGCATTCCACATCTAAAAAAGCAGGGGACCATGTTCCGGAGTTCAGATGTTCTACAGATCCAATGTATTCATGGCGATAGACATGAGTATGACCATATACAATTCTTTTTACTCTCGTGATTTGACTTGTAACAGTCAAAATCCGCTCATCAGGTTCTTTGTATTTGTGAACCATAGATTTGAATGCTTTTGAATAGAAGATAAAAAACGGTATAAAAAAAGCAAGAGGTATAAACATATAAAAAAGTGAAAGATTAAACACCAAATTAATATAGGCAAACACTTGAAAAATTAAAAAGAAAACAACACCGACGATAATAGCTCGATCAAGCCAAAGCTCTTGTGCAATCAATATTGGATTAAAGGCCGCAGGGTGTACTGCGAGCTCCTTCATTTCGCGCACCATTCTGGGGGTTGCATTGGATTTGTATGCGATATCTTCAATTCGGTCTTCAATTGTAAGTGGATCTTTTAAGGCAGGTCTTAATAGATCTACAAAGGCTTGAAAGAGTGTCACTGCAGCTCCCCAAAACCATGTTAGTAAAAGTAAAGGTTGAGCTTTCCAAACATACTTTAAAAAGAATTGGATATATTGCTTGGCGGACATAATATAGTTGGAATCTACATGGGGGTTAAAAAAGCCCATTCCGTTGATCATATAGCGTGTGGCTAAGTTTCCAAAGGGGACGCGCACTTCAACACGATTGAATTTTTTAATTAAAGGTGTGATGGGTGTATGAGCCAAACAGTAAGGGTCATATTGATTTCCGTGTTCAATGAGGGTGTCGCCATTGCTGATATAAAACCAGGCACAAAAACGGATGTGACTTTTTAGATCTTCAGGCAGTTCTAGAAATTCAACGATGTCTTTTTGGACAAGTGGAAAGTGAAGTTCAAGGTCATGGTTTCCAATAATGAAAACCACTTTGTTTCCGTTTAAGATAAACTCTCGTAAAGCTGTAACCCACTCTCCATGATCCCGAAGAATGGCTCGGATTTTAAAGCTTGATTTTGGCTCCTGTGGATAAAGCCCGCGTTTTTTCTCCAACCATGAAATGCCGTATGGGGCATCTTCTGGCAAAACCATACAACTATCAAAATCAAAAATGTCTCCATTTAAGACCAACTCAACAGGCTTTCCGTTTGCTTCTTCTGTGATATGGCTTAAAAAGTTTCGAAACTCACTATCAAAAAAGAATTCAGGTGTTTTATATCGCTTCCAATAAGGAGATCTTTTGTCTTCTCCCTGCCCTTCACAGAGGTGGAAGTCACTTACGACAGCTGTGTAGTGTGAGGATTTAAAAGGATTCTCATTTTTTGACATAGATCCTCAGTATAAATGGCAGAGGCGACTTTTCCTAGGGCACTTCCTCACTTCTGGGACTCAGTGAGTTAAGGTCTATATGATTTGAGGTGTGACCTTAGACTCACTGAGTCCCAGAAGTCTGGCGTAAGCATCTTATACAGGGGGCGAGAATTGTTTCATAGTGTTTAGATCCCAGACACTTGACTGAATGGGGTGAGGCGTAAGTAGCTGAAATTGCATCTTAAAAAAGAAAAGTTTTGGCACTGAGCTTGCTTTACTAATAGGCATGAAGAACATGCCCTACTCCTCAGGCTCTACCAAGCAAAGAGCAAAATATGTTGCAAACCAAACGGCAGTCCATCCGTCTGGAAGCGGATTTTCCAAGCTTTTCTTTCGAATTGGGCTGATGGCCTGTTTCATTGCAGGTGTGTCGCTGGCAATTCCATACAGGGCTGAGATTGGTGAGGCTTTTGAGGGTGGTTTTCAAAAAGTCAGTGAAACATTGGATCAGCTTGAAGGTTTGGTTGGGTTTGAGGCAGATAAAGAGAGAGCCAAAGAAAAAATTGATGAAAGCCTCGTTAAACCGTTGAAGCGAAAGTTTGTTAAAGCCAGTGAAAAAGCTTATCAAAAAGTTCAGGGGCTAAAAGAAGAGGTCGATGAAGAAGAGTTTCACATAGTGAAGCATAGTTACGCTTCCCCAGATTTTACCCGGGATGATTTTTTAACAGATAAATTTGATCGAGTTGCAGATGTGTTTAAAGTGCCAGATTCACTTTATCATCGTGTTGGGTTTTGGTTTGATATCTATACAAAATATTCATCTAAATATGAAGTTCTCCATCATGTGGATTATCCATGGATTGTATTTGAAGTTCTAGATCTACGGGAATTTTATGAAGGAAAAGGGCATAAATGGACGAAATATCACCGAGCTAGAAAACATGTTTCACGTGAGAAGAAGAGAATTCGTAGATTGTTGTATAAACTTTCAAGACGTCGGAGTTTTAAAAACCTGACAGGAGATCTTTTGCGATACAAAGAACTTGTGGAGCAAATACCAGGAAAGAAACTTTCATGGAAGTTCAGAAATGCCTCGCAAAACTTAAGAAGTCAGCTTGGTCAGAAAGATTTCTATAAAAAGGGTTTAGCCAATAGCTCGCGTTATCTTTCACAAATGGAGCAAATATTTGCAAAATATGATTTACCGATTGAACTCACTCGTCTTCCGCTAGTTGAAAGTAGTTTCAATGAAAAGGCAGTGAGTAAGGTTGGAGCAAGTGGAATTTGGCAATTCATGCCTTCTATTGGAAGCAAGTTTATGAAGGTGGGTTCTCGGATTGATGAGAGAAACAGCCCACTTAAGGCAACAAATGCTGCGGCAAAGCTCTTACTTGAAAACTTTAGGCTTTTGAAGTCTTGGCCTCTTGCTTTGACTGCCTACAATCATGGCCCAGGTGGTGTGAAGCGAGCAGCTCGTAAGGCTCGTTCGCGAGATTTGAGTATCATGATAAAGAGATACTCTTCGCGTACATTTGGCTTTGCATCTAAGAATTTTTACACAGAATTTTTAGCAGCTCTTCATGCTGAAAGATATCAGCAGGAAATCTTTGGAGATATTGAGCGCAAAGACCTGCTTCTTGCTGAAGTGATTCGATTGAAAGCTCCACTTAAAGCAAAAACAGTGGCGCGCATTACAGGTCTTACACTTGAGGAGCTCAAGCTCTACAATCAAGATTTGAAGGAGCGTTATTTAAGAAAAAACCTGACGCTTCCGCGTGGATACAGTCTTCACCTTCCAGCAGGTCGACAAACGCGCATTTCGCTTTATTTTGATGAAATAGGTGCAGCTAAGGAAATCAAGCGGAGTCGGCCTCGGATTAAGTATGCTCGATCCGAAAGAAAGCGCCCGCGTCAAAAAAAATCGGTCTCTAACTAGCTAAAATACGTTTAACGCCAAGCATATTCTCGAATATATTCGACTTGAGCCTTGATTCTTGTTGCGAGCGCCGCCGTAATAGGGTTTTATCTCACCTTACGAGAATCTTGGAGGTTAGCAAATGGCAGATGTATTGGTTGTAACAAGTAAGGTTAAGAAGTTCGTTAAAGAAAAAGCCGACTTAAACACTTCTTCTAAAACCATTGAGCAGCTTTCTCGCGCAGTTGAGGCACTTTGCCTTCGCGGAGTAGAAAACGCTAAGGCCGACGGTCGAAAGACTGTTCTTGATCGCGACATCACTATCGATCATCTATAAGTTTTTTAGGTACGATTGAAATTGAACTATAAAAAGGCCGTACTGCGGCCTTTTTTCTTTTTAAGGTCAACAGAAGAAGAGAACCCCTAATTTTAAGATGTGTGTTTCGTAGCCTCAATGAACTGTCAGAGGGTTTAAGATAAATCCTAAAAGAAGTAACTGACTTCAAAATCAAGTTGACCTACTCGGGCATTATCTTTGAAGTTTGAACTATCGCCATTGGAATAGTTTTCATCAAATGTGTGATCAAGTGAGTACTTCATTCCTAAAGACCAGTGTTCTCCAGGGAAATACCTTCCTCCAAAGCCCGCTCTTATAAGGCTTGCGTTTAAACGAACTGAGTCTCCTACGATATGTTTCCGTCCCAATTGAAGAACAACAAAAGGTGTCGATTTTCCTTCGTCAAAAAACTGATATGCTCCACCCAAAAAAATTCCCGTCTGTTGGGTGTTAAAGTGGTGAGCGTTTGATAGATCGACCAACAGGCTCATCGAATTTAGGTAGAAGTACTCTAGGCCAATAGACCCTGCGGGGTGGTTTTCGGCTTTATTGGCATAAAAGCCATTTCCAAAAGTGATGTGAACGCCTAAGTCTCCTTGATACCCTGGGCGAGTCATAATCTCATCAAAGGCATCAGATGCAACAGACTCAGAAATCATATCTTGAGCAAATACTGTGCTTGATAGAAGCAACACAAGCGCTACTACAAAAAATTTCATATATTCCCCTTTTTCATTTCATAATGAGTTTGTTTAAACTGTCCCAATCAATGATATCAACACCCAGCTTCTGGGCTTTTTCAAGCTTTGATCCGGCAGCTTCTCCTGCAACCAGATAATTGGTATTTTTACTCACACTTCCTACGACTTTTCCACCATGAGTGAGAATGAAGTCTTTTACATGGTCTCTAGGGTAGGGATGTGTACCAGTTATTACAAAAACTTGGTCTTGAAGAGAGTTACTTTCTTTTGTGTTCTCAGATTGAAATGTGATTCCAGACTTTATCAGGTTTTGAATTTCAGTCTTCATTTGTGGGCGGCTGATTTCACTTACGAAAGCACTTGCCACCTTTGGGCCAATTCCATCAATTTCCAAAAGAGATTCTTCACTTGCTTCAAGGACTTTTTCGATAGATCCAAATTGATCGGCAATCAAGCTAGCAGTTTGTTCGCCAACAAAACGAATACCAAGAGAAAAAATAAATCGCCCGAGAGTTGGATTTTTTGAAGCTTCAATGCTGTCTAAAATGTTCTGTGTGGATTTCTCACCCTGCCGATCAAGGGCCATCAGCGATTCTTTTTCAAGTTTGTACAAATCAGAAAAGGAGGTCACCATTTTTTCATCGACAAGTGTTTCAATAATTCTCTCCCCAACCTTATCAATGTTCATTGCTCGTCGAGATACAAAATGTTTTAGTGATTCTTTAAGCCTGGCATCGCAAATTGGGTTTACACACCTTAAAACCACCTCATCTTCAGGCTTAATTGCTATTGACTTACAAACAGGACATTGAGCTGGAATTGTAAACCTTTTCGCCCCTTTTTTTCGTTTCTTTTTTATGACCTGAACAATTTCAGGAATAACATCACCAGCACGCTGGACAATAACTGTGTCACCAATCCGCACATCTTTTCTGTCAAGTTCATCTTGGTTATGAAGTGTTGCATTTGTTATGTTTACCCCGCCAACGTTTACAGGAGCCATAACTGCAACAGGTGTAAGCGCTCCGGTGCGGCCCACTTGAATGATGATGTCCTCTACAGTGGTTTCACCTTGCTCGGGTTCAAACTTAGCAGCCGTCGCCCACCGAGGGCTTCGTGCGATATTGCCAAGTTTTGTTTGAATACCAAATGAGTTTGTCTTGATGACGATTCCATCGATATCAAATTCAAGTGAATGACGGAGTTTGTCTACCTGCCTGTAGTACTTGATGAGCTCTTCAGGCAAGGTTGTAATGAGAGAAAGTTTATTTTTTTTTCCGAGCTCCTTCATTTGATTTGCAACTTTCAGTGTTGGAAGCCCAAATTCTGAAATTATTTTTTCAAACTCACTTTGTGTGTTGAAATTGAGTCCTTCGACCTTTCCTTTTGCATAAGCAAAAAAACGAAGTGGTCTTGAGGCTGTCACTTTTGGGTCGAGTTGTCGAATAGACCCTGCGGCTGCGTTTCTAGGGTTGGCAAAAGGAACTTGTCCGCGCTCCTGTTGTTGGATGTTCAAGTTTTTAAAATCCGATTTCAACATCACAATTTCTCCTCGAATTTCTAAGAGCTTTGGAAGCACCTTTCCTCGCAGAGTGAGCGGGATGGATCGGATTGTTTTAATATTTTGCGTGACATCTTCTCCGATGTTGCCATCTCCCCGTGTGATAGCCTTTGTTAGTGTCCCATCTTCGTAGACGAGTTCCACAGCAAGGCCGTCGAGTTTGACTTGAGCAAAGTACTCAATGGGGTCCTCACTTTTTAAAAAGCGCTTGAGCTTTTCATCAAAAGACAGAATGTCCTCAGGAGAGTAGCTGTTTTGAAGGGACAGCATAGGTTCGCGATGAGGGGTTTTTATAAACTTATCAAGTGGTGTCCACCCAATTCTCATAGTGGGTGAGGATTCTGATTTCAATTCAGGATGATCTTCTTCAAGTTTTAAGAGTTCTGAGTAAAGACGATCATATTCGCGATCAGATATTGTTGGTTGATCCAAAACGTAGTAATTGTAGTCGTGCTCTCGAATCGATTCGGTGAGCGTTTTAAGTTTGGTAAGAGCAGACTTTGATGCCATAGCGAGAAAGATATTTCGAGCCATAGTGGGGGTCAACTCCAACGCGGCGCCAAAGAGATAAAAGGTGAGTAAATGATTGATGCGAAGACCGTCGAAGACATTTCAAAGCTAGCACGGCTAACTCTTTCTACTGAGGAGAAAAAACGTTTCACAGATCAACTGTCTCAAATTTTGATCCACTTCAAAGAGTTGGACAAATTGAATACAGATTCTGTTGAGCCTCTATTGACTCCAACTCCTCTTGAAAGCCCCTTGCGCATCGATGTTGTTGAAAGAAAAACGACGGTATCAGAAAATCTAGAAAATGCACCTGATCGGACAGGGAATGCATTTCGAGTTCCCCCGGTGGTGTAGCTCATGAAACTCGACACTCCAATTCATCAACTTGTAAAAAAGTTAAAACTAGGGGAGCTAAAGTCTCTTGATTTGGTTCGTGAGTCTTTCAATCAAATTGAGAGACTGGATTCAGATATTCAGTCCTTTGTTCTTTTAAATGAGAAAGCAGAAGAAGCGGCAGATAAAGTTGATCAGAAATTGGCTCAAGGGGAAGATGTTGGAATACTTGCCGGGATTCCAATTGCTGTAAAAGAGATGTTCTGTGTGAAGAATATGGAAACAACGGCGTGCTCAAAAATTTTAAAAGGGTTTGTTCCCCCCTATTCTGCAAGTGTTGTGAATAAGGTTGAGGCTGAGGGAGCAATCATTATTGGAAAAACCAATTGCGATGAATTTGCAATGGGCTCAAGTAATGAATCAAGTACAAATGGTATTGTGAGAAATCCTTGGGATTTTAAACATGTGCCAGGAGGGTCTAGCGGAGGCTCAGCGGCGTGTGTGGCATCGCGAATGGTTTCGGCTTCATTTGGAACTGACACAGGTGGGTCGATACGCCAGCCCGCAAGTTTTACAGGAGTTGTTGGGTTGAAGCCGACTTATGGGCGAGTCTCTCGGTACGGAATTGTGGCTTTTGCTTCAAGCCTTGATCAGGCGGGCCCAATGACTTTAAACGTGAGAGATGCAGCTCTCATGCTGGAGGCTATGGCGGGACATGATCCACTTGATTCCACCTGTTCCAAGCAACCGATTGAAGAATGGTCGAATCAAATTCAAGAAGATGTTCATGGAAAGGTTATTGGACTACCAAAAGAATATTTTGATGATGGTTTGTCAGATGAGGTAAGAGGGTCACTTGAATCACTTATTGGCTCTCTTGAAAGAGGTGGCGCAAAGTTTATTGAAATAGACCTTCCTCATACGAAATATGCAGTTTCAAGTTATTACATTATCTGTACAAGTGAGGCTTCAAGTAACTTGGCTCGATATGATGGTGTTCGATTTGGCAAAAGAAGTTCTTCTTCAACAGATTTGGATGCATTGTATATGAATACGCGTTCAGAGGGTTTTGGAGACGAGGTCAAAAGAAGAATCATGCTTGGAACATTTGCGCTTTCAAGTGGATACTATGATGCTTACTATTTAAAGGCTTGTCGTGTGAGGCGACTCATACAAGAGGATTTTATTGGGGCTTTCAAAAAATGTGATGCAATTTTAGGCCCCGTTGCAACAACGCCTGCTTTTCAAATTGGCGAAAGAATCGATGACCCCGTAAAGATGTATTTGAATGACATATACACACTTTCGGCAAACCTTGCTGGCCTTCCAGGGATAAGTGTTCCTGTTTCAGTTAGCGATAAGGGTTTACCTATTGGGGTGCAACTCATTGCTCCTCACTTCATGGAGCAAACGCTATTTGATATTGGTAAAAAAATTGAAGTTCTTACGGGTTGGAATCAAAGGTGTCCTGATGTCGTATAGTGACTACGAATCTGTTATAGGACTGGAGATTCATGCTCAACTCTCAACGAAGTCAAAGCTGTTTTGTTCGTGTTCGACGGAGTTTGGGGGGGCAGACAATGAAAACACATGTCCGATTTGTCTTGGAATGCCAGGTACGCTTCCGGTTGTAAATGCTTTAGCTATCGAATATGCAATAAAAATTGGGTTGAGCTTAAATTGCACAGTAAACCATAACTCCGTGTTTGCACGTAAGAACTACTTTTATCCTGATTTGTCCAAGGGATATCAAATTTCTCAGTTTGAAAAACCAATTGCTGAAAAGGGTGAGGTTCAGTTTTATTTAAATGGTGAAAGACGCAAAGTTGGAATCACTCGTGCTCACATAGAAGAGGATGCTGGAAAATCCATTCATCAAGGTGATTCAACTCTTGTGAATTACAATAGAAGCTCTGTTCCTCTTGTTGAAATTGTATCAGACCCAGTGATGACTTCACCTCAAGAAGCTGCTGAGTATGCTCGTACAGTTCGATCTATTTTGCTCTACCTTGGTGTTTGCGATGGAAATCTAGAAGAGGGCTCAATGAGGTGTGATTGTAATGTGAGCGTTAGGAAAAAAAACGAAGCAGAGCTTGGAACTCGAACAGAGTTAAAGAATATCAATTCATTTCGATTTATTGAAAAAGCGATTCAATATGAAATTGAACGTCAAATTGATTTATTGGAAAGTGGGGATAAAGTTGTACAGGAAACCCGTCTTTATGACTCAGCCAAAAACAAAACACTTTCAATGCGCTCTAAAGAAGAGGCTCATGATTATAGATATTTTCCTGACCCAGATTTATTGGCAATCCCAGCTCCGTCAAATTTGGTGAAGGAAATTGAGTCAAAGATGCCAGAGCTTCCAGTTGAGAAGGCAGAGAGGTTTTGTAAAAGCTATCAAGTGACATCAGATGATGCATTTGTTCTGACTCAATCAAGAGAGATGGCTCAATACTTTGAGGACGTGGTGTCTCGGTGTGAAGAGCCACGTCTTGCGGTGAGTTGGGTGATCGTTGAGCTTTTGGGAAAGCTCAACGACTCAAAACTTGAGATTTCTGAATCACCTGTTGGTGCATCTGCTTTGGGGGATCTGCTTTCACTTATAAAAGATGGAACAATTTCTGGAAAAATTGCCAAAACTGTTTTTTCAACGATGTATGAAAAAGGTGGGTCAGCACTTGAGATAGTGGAGTCTCAGGGCTTGAAACAAATTTCAGATGACTCTGCTCTGATTCAAATTATTGAGGAAGTAATAGAAACAAACCCAGATCAGGTTGCACAATATAAATCGGGTAAAGAAAAGGTCTTTGGCTTTTTTGTTGGTCAAGTGATGAAGTTGACAAAAGGGCAGGCAAATCCAGCTAAGGTCAATGATCTTTTGAAAGAGAAACTGTCATGAAACGAGTGGCGGCGTTTGACCTTGGATCAAATTCTTTTCTTTGCCTTGTTGCTGAAATGAGAGAAGCTCAAGTTTTTCCAATAGATGATATGGTGGAGATTGTTCAACTTGGGCAAGGTGTAGATAAAACTGGAGAACTACACATTGAGGCCCTGTTGCGTGCGAGATCCTGTTTAGAAAAATTTAAAGATCGTGCCAATCAAAGTGGTGCAACAGAATTTCAAGCTGTCGCTACAAGTGCAGTGAGAGATGCACAAAATATAGAGAAGTTTGTTAAAATTTTAGATGAATTAAAAATCAAATTAAAGGTTTTAAGCGGGGCTGAAGAGGCAGAGATGTCATTTGTTGGGGCGACAGTAGGTCGTGATTCATTGGGAATTGGCCTTGTTGATGTTGGGGGCGGGTCAACAGAACTTTATTTTAATGACCATGATGGCAGATCTTTTTCCGAGAGTTTAAATATTGGTGGTGTAAGGTTACTTGAAAGACATTTGATAAATGACCCTCCAAGTGAAAATGAAATAGATGCCTTGAGAAAGGATATTCAGGGGAATTTGTTGGGGATACAAAATCCAGAAATTGATGGCTTACTTGCCGTTGGTGGAACGCCAACAACACTTGCATGTGTGTACCAACACATAGAATTTGATGAAACCAAAGTTGAAGGTTTTTTTCTAGAAAAGGATATGATTTCTAAAATGATTGAGACATTTGTTAACTTGAGTGTGGAACAGAGGAAGGGCATTGTTGGCTTGGATCCTAAGCGAGCTGCGACTCTTCCTGTGGGGGCGATTCTCCTAGAAGAAATATTGAATCAATTTGGATTTGATGGTTATGAGGTTACAACAAAAGGCGTTCGTCATGGATTGGCAAAGGAGATGCTGTGCGAGTCTTAGTGATATGGATTTTGTTGATTTCTATAAATGCATTAGGAATTGAAAAAAGAAAAATAAAAATTGGAGAAAAAACTCTAACTGTAGAAGTGGCAAAAACTGAGGCTGAGAGAGCTAAGGGGTTGATGCACAGAGAGAGGCTTAAAAAGAACACAGGAATGCTTTTTATTTTTGATCGTGATCAAACGCTAAGCTTTTGGATGAAAGAAACTCGAATTCCACTAAGTATTGGTTTTATCAATGAGGCTAAAGTTCTTGTTGATATACAAAAAATGAATCCTGAAAGTGTTATGGTTAAAGAGTTGAAGGTCTATAAAAGCAAAAAACCTGCAAAGTATGCCCTTGAGGTCAATCAAGGTTGGTTTGAAAAATATGGAGTAAGAGTTGGATCTCGCCTCGACTTTCTTCCAAAAAAATAGCTTGTAAACACTAGGGCGTGTATTCATTTACCTAGACTACTAAGGAGAGCCAATTTAAAGCTCCTATCATTTGTCGTCGTGGCAAGTGGGTCATGACTTCTTCTTGCACTTTAGGGGGCTTTAAGTTGAACCTCCTTGCATAAATTGAGGTAAATGCATGCCCTATTGAGAGAGGTTTCTGTAGAAATAAAGCACTTGCTTAAGTGCTTTCGTGTACTCCTTTTCAAGACCAAGGTCGGGGTTTGTGTTGAATTGCTTTCACTGGACAAAGGCCTTTCGTTGAAAAGAAAGTGGTTTTCGACACTTGGCAACTATGGTCTAATAATTCAAAAGAGTTCCAGTAGCTAAATCTTCGAAGGATAGCACCATGAACGGTACAAAAATTCTTTTACTTCTCTTAATGATGTTTGGTCTAAGCCTCAGCGGATGCTCGTCTTCTGATAGTGAGAGTGATGACTCTTCAGGCGCAACAGAAGAACTTGCAGGTGATGATGTTGAGTTGGATGAAGACGACTACTCTGAAGATGTTGAGCTTTCTGAATCCAGTGATGCAGAGATTGCTGAAGAAACGGATGAATTGCCAGAAGAACCACTGACGGATGAGGAGTATGAAGATCCTGAACTTGCAGACGGTGAGAATGAGCCAATTCTAGAAGAGGAGGCTCTGCCTGAAGACCCTATGGGTGAAGAGGTTGCTGAGAATGAATCAAATCTAGATGAATCTGCAGAAGTTGCTCCAGGACCCTCTGACTCTGAAGAAGATGTTTTTGGAAATGTAGATGATTCTGCATCACCGGGGCCTTTTGTGCCAAGTGATGGTGGTGAATCATTTGAACAGGCGGAGAAAACTTGGATTCCTGTTAAGAAAATGGCAACAGTTCCATTTGATAGAAATGGTCATTTGTTAAATACGATCTACATAGCAAGGGCTGGAGACACGGCCGCTTCAATACAAGAAAAAATTTATGGAAGTGCACAAGATAAAGATATTCTTGATATGAATCCAAATTTGCGTCGAGGTATCGATGTCGGAGACAAAGTTTATTACAACTCTTCTATCCGACCTGAAGATCGGGGCCAGTTGATTACATACTATGAAGATGTGGGAATTCCTTCACAAACCTACACTTCGCAGCCAGGTGAGAATATTCGGGATATAGCTGCAAATCTTTTGGGTGAACGAAACTCTTGGAAAGAGCTTTGGGCAACAAATCTAGATGTTCAAAGTAAAATGGAACTTCCCGAGGGAACAGTTCTAAGATATTGGCCGAGTGATGGGGGCGCGCCACCTGTAGCCGCAAACGAACCACCTCCACCACCAGAAGAAGAGCCAATGAATGATATTCCACCTCCGCCTCCACCACCAGATGTGGCAATGAATGATATTCCGCCACCGCCTCCACCACCACCTCCACCAGATGAGCTCGATGGTGGTGCGGCAATGGGAAGTGTTGAGCCACCACCTCCGCCTCCACCTCCAAAGACACTTGCTCCGCCGCCACCTCCGCCTCCGCCAAAAAGGCAGGCACGAACGAGGAACAATAACAGTGGATCTGGTTCGATTGCAGGTCTTGATAAAGATACGACACTTATGATTGCAGCAGGTGGTGTATTGTTTCTTATGATTGGATTGTTGATTGCGATTCGTAGAAAAGCGCGTGCAAAGAAAATGAGAATGAATGCAGGCGAGACGCAGATATAGCTCTCACTAAATTTAAGGCGTAAAAAAAGACGCTTTGAAGGCGTCTTTTTTGTTTCTCTTACACATAAATAAAATCTATTAACTAACTTTTTTGAAAATTGTATCTAGTACAGTTCTGCGTGTTTGACGAGATTCTTCAACAAAATACATAAGATCATCGACGATTTGAATATCTCTGTTGTTGTAGTGATGAAATTTGATTCCAGCTCCATTTGCATTTGTCCAAATAACAGCTGCGTGTAGCTTTCGAGTTCGTCCTCCGACGTTGAAAACTAGGCAGATTTTGTCTCTACGGTGGCATCTTGCAGCCTCATCCCCAGTGATAAAAGCCCCAGTCACACTTAGGTTCTTTAGTGTTCCAAGCTCAAACTGTCTGGCGTAGCTTTTTCTGTATTCCACATCCATTTTTAGTGGGATGCGAGAAGCGGGGTTTTCTGGTGCTAGATCTGACATATATCCTCCGGCAAAATCAGATAGGTTCTACTATGTATCTTTATCGGGCTTTGCTCTGTTTTTTTAAAAAGAGTTCTCATTTCGGAACGTTAAGGTGAGTATTTTTACCAAAAATAGCCCTATTTTGTTTCAAAATGAATCAGGTCTAGGAATTACCATTGACAAAAAGGGTAGAAAAAGTGCAGATTTGTGATATCTCAAACATTCCTGACAAAGCTAATTAATAGGAAACTCAATCGAAAGCTAAATAAGTTCTATATAAAAATCAAAATTTTAAAAGGGGCCTATCGTGTCTGACACTTCAAATGAAGAAGTTGTAGAGAAAAAAGGAAAAGTCGAAAAATCAGAAAAACAAAACGAAGAGTCAGCTCCTCGTAGGGAAAGTCGACGTTCACAGGGTGGGGGCGGGCGTCACCACAGAGGCAAACGTACAAACAATAATAATAGACGCGGAAATCAAAATCCCAATCATAATAGAAACCGTGATTATAACAACGATGACAATGGCGCTTACCCGGTGGACACCACAGAAGCGGATTTGACTGAAGAGCAAATTGAGCAAATCAAAGCGGCATTGACTGAAGAAGAAAAAAGCAACCTCAATTCAAAAGATTTGAAATCCAAAAACATCAACGACCTCACGGCTCTTGCTACAAAGCTTGGTATCGAGCATGCCGCGGGTTTGCGTCGTCAAGACATGGTGTTTGAAATTTTAAAACGGGGTGCCAGATTTGGCGATATCTATGGAAATGGTGTTTTAGAAATACTACCTGATGGATATGGATTTCTGCGATCTCCAGATTACAACTATCTTCCAGGGCCAGATGATATTTACGTAAGCCCATCTCAGGTAAGACGATTTGGATTAAGAACGGGCGATACAATTAGTGGAACAGTTCGTCCTCCTAAAGATGGAGAACGGTATTTTGCCCTCTTAAAAGTGGAGTCTTTAAATAAAGAACCTCTTGAGAAATCCAAAGATAAAATTCTTTTTGATAACTTAACACCTCTTTATCCACAAGAGCGTTTAAGACTAGAGCATGAACCATCCAATTATACGACTCGAGTTGTAGATATGATGGCTCCTCTTGGTAAGGGGCAAAGAGCGCTGATTGTTGCTCCACCTCGAACTGGTAAAACTGTTTTGATGCAAGATATTGCAAATGCAATTACGACAAGTCATCCAGAGTGTTTTTTGATTGTCCTCTTGATTGATGAACGTCCTGAGGAAGTCACAGATATGTTGAGAAACGTGAAAGGTGAGGTGATTAGCTCCACTTTTGATGAGCCACCAACTCGTCACGTTCAAGTTGCTGAGATGGTTTTAGAAAAAGCCAAACGGTTAGTTGAACACAAACACGATGTTGTGATTCTGCTAGATTCTATTACGCGTCTTGCACGTGCCTACAACACGGTTGTTCCTCCTTCTGGTAAAATTCTATCAGGTGGTGTGGATTCCAATGCCCTACATAAACCGAAAAGATTTTTTGGAGCAGCAAGAAACATTGAAGAAGGTGGTAGCTTAACAATTATAGCAACAGCGTTGATTGATACTGGCTCGAGAATGGATGAAGTGATTTTTGAGGAGTTTAAGGGAACTGGCAACTCCGAGATTCACTTGGATCGTAAGCTTATGGAAAAGCGAATTTTTCCTTGTATGGACATCAACAAATCTGGAACACGAAAAGAGGATTTACTACTTGATGCAGCAACTCTTCAGCGTCTTTGGATTTTAAGAAAAGTTCTTGCTCCGATGAATGTCATCGACAGTATGGAATTTTTGCTAGATAAGCTTCAAAAATCCAAAACCAACACAGAATTTGTGAACAATATGAATGGCTGAACATCAGTTAACCCTTTGGAATCTCTTGGTAAATTGATTTTAAAGGGGGAGTTGACAAATTTCTTTGTGAGGTCCATATTTGCAAATCTTCTGTGATTTCGACGTCTTAAGTAAAAATCGTCAGTGACGTGAGAGTGCTCGACATCAGGCGACAAATTTGTTAGATCCTGGTGTCTCAATTGATAAAAGAGGTAGAAAGATGAAAGCTGAAATTCATCCAAATTGGTATGCGGAAGCAAAGGTTACATGTGTTTGCGGAAATACCTTTACAACAGGATCGACTTTACCAGAGATGAAATTGGATATTTGTAGTGCATGTCATCCGTTTTATACGGGGAAACAAAAACTTGTCGATGCTGAAGGTCGCGTTGAGAGATTTAAGAAGCGTTATGCGAATTTCAATCTAAAAGCCAAAGACAAAGCAGAGAATTCTTCTAAGAACGACTCCGAGTAAAATTGAATCATGTTCAAGGAACTGGACGGGGTCGAGTCGCGATTCGAGACCATCAATCTAGAATTGCAGGACCCTGAAGTTGCTGGCGATCAAAAAAGATACACCTCCTTAATGAAGGAATATGCGGACCTCGAAGAAATCGTTAAGAGTTACCGTGAATACAAGAAAACAATCCAAAGCATAAAATCAAATAAAGAGCTCTTGTCTGATGAGTCAGACGAGGAACTTCGTCAAATGGCAAAAGAAGAGCTTACTGAGCTTGAATCATCAAAAGAAAGTTTGGAAGGTCACCTGAAACTCTTGTTGCTTCCAAAAGACCCAAATGACGATAAGAACATCATTCTTGAAATTCGTGCAGGAGCTGGTGGTGATGAAGCCAGTCTTTTTACAGAAGAGCTTTTTCGGGCATACAGTCTTTTCTCCTCCACTCAAAAATGGAAGACAGAAGTTCTTTCGATATCAGAGGGAAATGCAGGCGGCTATAAAGAAGTTATTGCTATCATCACTGGAGATAAGGTTTTTAGTAAACTTAAATATGAAAGTGGAGTTCACCGCGTGCAACGTGTTCCAAAGACAGAAAGTCAGGGGCGTATACACACATCAACAGTTACGGTTGCAGTACTACCTGAAGCAGAAGATGTCGATGTTGAAATTGATCAAGGTGATCTGAGAATTGATGTTTATCGATCCAGTGGGGCTGGTGGACAGCACGTAAACACGACAGACTCTGCTGTGCGTATCACTCATATCCCAACAGGGATTGTTGTTTCTTGCCAAGATGAAAAATCTCAAATCAAAAATAAGAGTAAGGCAATGAAAGTTTTAAGAGCGAGACTTCTTGCAGAAGAAGAAGAAAGGGCGATCCAAGAGGCTTCCAGTCAGAGGCTTGCCCAAATTGGATCAGGAGACAGATCTGAAAGAATTCGAACCTACAACTTTCCACAGTCTAGAATCACAGATCATAGAATCGGATTTACAACTCACGCACTTGGTGAGGTTATGAATGGGGATTTTGAAATTGTTATTGAACCCGTGGTGTCTCAGTTTCAAGCAGAACAGTTGAAAGCTCAACAGGAGTAATGAGTGATACAGTTTGCTCGTGAGCTGGCAAATATATTAAAAAATGGAAAAATTGAATCTGCTCGCCTTGAAGCAGATCTTTTGATTTCCCATGTTTTAAATGTTCCAAGATCCAGTCTTGTTCTTCTTTCACTTAAAGAGATGGGTGAGCTTGATAAAGGAAAAATTTTTAAGCTTGTTGAGCGTCGATTGAAGGGAGAGCCGATGTCTCAAATACTGGGTTCTCAAGAGTTTTATGGACGTTCTTTTGTTGTTACAAAGGATGTGTTAACCCCAAGGTCGGAAACAGAATCACTTGTTGAAGAGGCTCTTAAAGAGATACCCAAAGAAGAAAAAGCTATTGTGGCGGACTTAGGAACAGGCTCGGGATGTATAGGGTTGACGATTTCTTTGGAACGGCCAGATGCATACATAAAAGCGATTGATGTCTCCAAAGAAGCTATACAAATTGCTCGTAAAAACAGAGAGAAACTCCAGCCAGGCGAAAATTTTGAATTGATTTGTGAGTCGGCAGAGAATTTTTTAAAGAATGAATCAAAACTTGATGTGATTGTTGCAAACCCCCCCTATATTTCTTTAACGGATATTGATCTTGAGGAAAGTGTTAAGATGTATGAACCACATTTGGCTTTATTTTCTGAAGAAAATGGAAATGCTCATATCCGATCCTGGAGTGAAATGGCACGTAACTCTCTTAACAAGAACGGTGTGGTGTTGTTTGAAATTGGACATTGTCAGGGCCCAAGTGCACGTGAGATATTTGAGAGCAATGGGTTTACCCAGGTTGAAATTTTAAAAGACCTCTCTGGAAAAGATCGAATTGTGAAAGGAAAAACATAGTGGATAAAATTGTTGTTCAAAAAGGAGCGAAATTAGATGGAGAGGTTGCTGCAAGTGGAGCTAAAAACTCAAGCTTGCCTCTTCTTTTTTCAACGTTGCTTGCTGATGGAGAACATAAACTTCACAATGTGCCAATTTTAAAAGACATTGATTCCACATTCCGTTTACTTGAACTTTTGAATTGTAAAACTCAACGTGAAGGTCACACTGCTATCGTGACTGTAAGCGAAAGCAAACAACGAGAGGCGGAGTACGATATCGTTCGCAAGATGAGAGCAAGTATTCTTTGTTTAGGGCCTCTTCTAGCAAGATATGGTGAAGCTGTGGTTTCTCTTCCAGGCGGCTGCGCAATTGGTACACGCCCAATCAATCAGCATTTAGATGCACTCAAACAATTGGGAGCTGAGTTTGAAATAAAGGGTGGAAATGTTCACGGAAGAGTGAAAAAACTTACTGGCGGAAACATTGTTTTTGATGGAGTGACGGTTGGGGGTACTGAAAATATTTTGATGGCAGCAGTTCTTGCTGATGGGGAAACGGTTATTGAAAACGCCGCAAAGGAACCTGAGATAGTGGATCTTTGTGAATACCTCAATAAAATGGGTGCCAAGATTTCAAATGTCGGATCATCTGTTTTAAAAATTGAAGGAGTGAAGTCTCTTTCGCCAAGTGAGCACACTGTAATCCCAGATCGAATTGAGGCTGGAACGCTGCTTATTGCAGGAGCCATTACGGGTGGTGATGTGAAAGTCACTCATTGTGTTCCAAAACATTTTGAAGCTTTGACAAATAAAATGCGTGAAGCTGGTTTTGAATTTGTAGAGTCTGAAAATAGTATTCGCGTTTTGCCGACAAGTTCTTTTCAAGGTGTGGATGTGACAACGGCACCCCATCCAGGGTTTGCAACAGATTTCCAAGCACAGTTTATGGCATTGATGACTCAGGCCAAGGGAAGCAGCATTATTACAGAAAGTATTTTTGAAAACCGTTTTATGCATGTTCAAGAGCTCAGGCGCTTAAATGCAGATATCACTCCTAAATCTAGGGTTGCAATTGTGCGCGGGCCTTGTGCACTTCAGGGGGCACCTGTTATGGCTACAGATTTGCGTGCGAGCGCTTCGTTGATACTTGCAGGTTTGTTTGCTGATGGTGAAACAACAATTAGCCGGGTTTATCATCTAGACCGTGGGTATGAAAAATTAGAAGAGAAACTTGCAAACCTTGGGGCGAATGTCAGACGTGACTGATGCACACCTCAATAAAGTCCGGCAGCGATCAATACCAGTATGACATATATGGAAATGAGAACCTTTTGCATAATTGTAGTTGTCATCTGTTAGAGCAAAAAGCAAACAAGATGCCATCGTGAAATACCCCTTAAGTTGATGTGAAAGAGATTGAATCGCCGCATTAAGCCCAGTTTGGGTCTAGGATTTCTAACAACGAGGACAAACTCAAATTTCTTTATTAAAATCAAAGAGTTAAATGGTTAGTGAAAAGTGCCAAAATGGTGCTTCTGTGGAAAGTTTTAATGGGAAAAATGTGGCGAATTAAATCAAAAGATGGGCGAATTTGGGGCCCACTCACTCAAGATGAAGTTATTACCCATATCCGAAAGGGTTTGCTTTGTGGTGATGAAAAACTATCTGAAGGAGAGAGTGGGAACTGGCAACCACTTTCAAACTATTCGGATTTCTATGATGAGGTGCTTTCTGTTATTGAACGAGGAGTCTCTTCAGAAAATGAGGAACTTACAGATACAGATGTGATTTCGAAAATAGAAAACCCAAGCACTATTGATAGTCAAACGGATGTAGTTCAGTTGATGGGTCAAAGTTCTGAAGAAGAGACAACAGATGTTTCAAAGAATTCAGATCGATCAGAAGGTGTGGAGAATTCAAATTTGAAAGAACCGAGCTCCTCTAAAAAACCAGGAAGAGCTTTACGTGTTACAGTTCCACAAAGCCAAACAATAGACTTAAAGAAGATAGAAAACCCAACCACTCAAAAGAAAAAGAATCCGAAAATAGTTTTTTATTTTGCAATACTTATCGTTTTAGTCATTTACCTTTTGTTAGATGATTCGCCAACTCTTGAAGATAAAGAGGAAGGTATTTTGATTGCTCCCAAAGAGTTTACGTCCAAGCTTTCAAAAAACAAATCGGAGCAAAAATTTGCTCGAGCTCTTCAGCTTTTCCAAAGAGATACAAAGAACAATTATATTAGAACTCAAAATGAACTTGTTAATTTGGCAGAGGGAGATTCAAAGAACGCCAAAGTTCTTGCGCTACTTTGTTTGACATATCGGGAGTTGTGGCCTTATTCGAGTCAAACGGCTGAGGATATTTCAGTTGTATCAAAAGTGACTCAAAGGGTTGGGCAGATTGAAACCATGGGGACGAGTAGTGACACCTGCCGCGTTGTCCAACACTTATTGGCGGGGCAGTTTGTAGTAGCCACTCCAGTGGTAAACAAAGTTCTACAAGAGTCTCCAGAAGAGCCTGCATTTTATGATTTTAAATCGGAACTTATGGCAGAAAAAAAAGACTACCAAACGGCGATTGCTTATTTAAAGACAGGGTACAATCTTTGGGCAAGCTGGCTTAAATTTCAAAGAAAAGAAGCTCAATTGCGAACATTAGCAGGGCAATTTTCTGAAGCTTCTCGCATTTATCGAAACGTTCTTAAAGAATATCCCAAACATGCACTTTCTTTGGTAGGACTGGGACATCTTGAAATTTCAATTTTTGGAAATTATCAAAAAGGAGTGGAGTTTATTCTTGAAGGGTTAAAAATGGATGATGTGCCCCCCAAGCTTGATTCAACGGCACGAGTTGCTGTTGCAGGTGTCTATTTGAAGACCCAAAACAAAGGTAAGGCGTTGAAGTTTGTCAAAGAGGCCTATGTGTCTGATCCCTCCAATCAGAAAGCTAAAAAACTTCTTGTTGAGATTGGTGGAGAAGATGTTTTAAAAGATATTCAAACATCAGATTCACGACTTGTCGCTATTGGTGATCAATACTTTCGGAATGGAAACTATTTGGCGGCTCAAGCTGAGTACAAGGCGGCGTATGAAATCAATAAGAAAAATGGCCTTGCTGCACTGAAGGCAGGAAGATGTCTTTGGGAGTTAAATCAATCCAAAGAAGCTATTGAGTGGGTAAAAAAATCAGTTCAATCCGATCCAAAACTTATTGAAGCCTACATCACTCTTGCGGACTATTTTTCACAAAGGTTTTATTTTGAATCTGCTGCAGGGGTATTAAGGCGCGCACTCAAAATCGCTCCGAAAAACTATATTGTTTTTCGAG
>JAUICD010000029.1 GCA_030427965.1 Bdellovibrionia bacterium | reverse complement strand
ACACCTGATCGAATGATTGAATTTGCCAAAGGTGCTCGCCAAAAAGGCTATCAAGTGATTATTGCAGGAGCAGGGGGAGCCGCTCATCTCCCTGGAATGGTCGCATCTTTAACTGAGCTTCCTGTGATTGGAGTTCCAGTCCCTGTCGGACCTCTTGAAGGTGAAGATGCGCTTCTCTCTATTGCTCAAATGCCAAAAGGGGTTCCTGTTGCAACAGTGGCAATTGGAGGTGCGTTCAATGCTGGAATACTTGCTGCTCAAATCTTAGCAGCCTCTAGCCAAAACGAAGATCAGAATCTCTTCAATAAGATCATTGAGTACAAGAAAACTCTTCGAGAAAAAGTAGAAGCTAAGACATTGCCAAAATGAATCAAAGTTATTGAGAAAGTAATCTTCGAATTTTTTGATTCCCATCAATTTGAGACAATTGAAACTGATAGTGTAAAGCAAGGTAATTGGACACCTTTGCCACAAGACCACCTGCGATCGTAGGTGGCTTAAGTTCAAATTGTGTGTAGTTGGTTTCGTATTTTCCATAGAATTTTGTGCCATCAAACTTCAATGGCAAGGCTCGCACTTGATATTCTTTCCCCGCAATTTTCATAACCCCATTGATAATAATTTTCCGCCCCTGATTGAGCTCATTGATCTGTGCCTGCGAAATAGCCTCAGACTGAAATTCAAGACTGCGCCAACGATTTCCACCAAGCAGTTTAGAGACTTCTTCATCACGATCCTCTTCATCGGAATCAAAATTTTCATGAGATAAAGAGAGATGAAAAACCCAACTTCCCTTGTTGCTAACAAGCTTTGAGGAGATCTTGCAGTTCTTACCCACAGGGTAGACTGTGCTTAGGACGAACATAACTTTGCGAGTCCTCCAAGCAACACAGTGATCATTTGGCTCAAAAACATCTGCTGCAAGTGTTTGGATTGAGAGAAGAACAGTCAACACTACCACAGACACCCAACTCGTCATTCTTCCTCCAGCCTCTTCTTGAACATGAACTATCCATATCATAGGAGAGCGAGTCAGGCCCGACAAGACAGATACTCAGTTTCAATGCATTGCGTGAACAAAAAAGGGGTTAAATTTCATGCATTTACAAAAACCTTGATTCACTCAACAAGGTCCAATACACCTTGTCTTCTGTTAACAGGGGGCCGTAGCTCAGCTGGGAGAGCGCTACACTGGCAGTGTAGAGGTCGACGGTTCGATCCCGTTCGGCTCCACCATTTGTTTCTGGTCCAAACCGGACACATAGTTTACAGTTTATACCGGAGACATCCTTTACACTTTTAACAAGCCAAAAGGATCCTCCGCAGGTTCGACTCTCTTTCCCTTATCGTCAAAATATCCCAAATCATAATCTAAAAAACTAAGGTCATTGGGTTCTTCTCGCTTAATGGTGGATAACGTTCAAAACATAACTAATAACAGACATTTAGGTTGCGAAGTCTGTAATTTTCAAAGTTCTTATACCTGTAACCCCTCTTCTGCACAAGCTTTGAGACATTGTTAAAACCTTCAGTTCTTGCGTTTGTTAGTCTGCCGTCAAAGTAATTTAAAATTTTCTCTCTCCAACTCATGATGGTTTTCCTTAAGGTTCTGATCTCTGATACTTCTGACAAAGCCATGAGAATTTATCAGAGCTTTCTTAAACTCAATGAGCAAATCATCCTTCTTCCGGCGACATTAAACATTGCGCAACCGACAGAGAAAAGCACATCTTCTTTTTAATTTTCTTGACGGGTTTTCGGTATTGCGAAGTTGTCCCATAACCAACAAAGTTTTTCCAATTCTCTACTTACCCTTCCTATCTATCCGGACACACCTCATGAGGGGCTGAGGATCTTTTGTGACTATTGAGAAAGACTTTTTATTTTACCACTACCACTGAGCCGGACAGTCCAAAAGAACATTTTAAAACCCATGTTATGTTCTTTGAAACGAAAGGCAACGATGGAAAACTTAAAAACTCTCGACAATCCGTCTCTTCTAAAAAGCACTCACATATCCGTTCAAGAGGAGAGAAAACTCACCGCACTTGTCATCCGGCACCTTGAAGAGGTGGATCGACGAAAATTATATTTGAAACGTGGTTATGGAAGTCTCATTGAATTCTGTATCAAAGAACTCAAGTATTCAGAATCGTCTGCCTATCGCCGCATCTCTGCTATGAGAGTTGTGAGATCTATTCCAAAAATTGAAGACAAAATTAAGACCGGAGGATTGTCTCTCTCTGTTCTCTCACAGGCTCAAACATTTATTCGAAACGAAGAGAAATCAAAAGGCCAACCAATGTCTTCGGAATCTAAAGCTTTCCTTTTACAGCAACTTGAAAACAAGTCTTCAAGAGAGTCACAGAAAATTCTGATTAGAAAATCACCCACTTCAGCTCTTCCAAAAGATAAGGTTCGTATCCTCAGTGAGGTTAAATCTGAGCTCAGACTTACTTTAGATCAGAGCACTATGAGTAAGCTTGAAAAGATAAAGTCATTGCTGTCTCATAAGCATCCCTGTATTGGTTATTCCGAGCTTATGGATGTTATGAGTGATGTGGTTCTCAAAAAGTTAGACCCCGCTATTAAAACAACGAGAACTTCAAAAGAACGCAAGGCGCAACCGACAGAGAGAACTTCAAAAGCTCAGATGAAAAGAAGCGTATGGAACCAAGCCAAGGGGCAATGTCAGTATATCGATTCAAAAACCAACCGACGGTGTTCTTCACGCTTTCAATTGCAAATTGATCATATTGTTCCTAAGTCTAAAGGGGGACTAGATCATTCAAGAAACCTCCAACTTCTCTGTAGAGAGCATAATCAACTCAAGGGTTGGACAGAAATTGAGTGAATTCTGGTAAATCGTAGGGTCGGGAATATTTACCCTCTTAAATCAATTTTTATTAAGTCATAAGGAACTAAGGGGGGCTGACCTTCGGCCATAAAACTATCGTATACGTTCAATTTCAAAATATTGCACCAATGGTGTTGGCTCATTCTCTGAAAAAATACCTAGTAGGCTCTCCATCTGAATATCCTCTGCGACCTTGTTTAACATGAAAAACAAATTCATCAGACTGTTCAGCAATCCATCCTCTCGTTGTTATACACAAAACTTTGAACTCATTTGGTTTAATTTCAAGAAGTTGAAAGCAAGGTTTAAACCAAAAACAGCAAAAGTGATTCTTCACAAACTCTCTGTTTTTTTCTTTGATCTAGGTCTAAAAATCCACTCTAATATTTAATATGGCAAAGAAGAAAAAGAAACAAACAAAGGCCAGGAAGAAAAAAGTGTTTTCACTTGTATGGGCATTTGCCCCATTTGAAGAAGACCCTTCATTCTGGGCACGCAATATGTTTGGAGGCTTTGCGGCCTACTGTCATGGAAAAATGGTCATGCTTCTTGCCGAAAACCCCGGAGATCGTGAGTGGAAAAACTTAAAATTCAGCTATGACATTTGGAACGGGATACTCTTTCCAACAAGTCGAGAGTTTCATGACAAAATCTTAAAAGACTATCCAAGTTTAAAATCTCATCCAATACTCAGAAAATGGCTCTACCTTCCCATGAGTGATAAAAACTTTGAATCCATAGCCGAAAGCATAAGTGAGCAAATAGCGGGAAATGATCCTCGTTTTGGAATCTTTCCCAAAGAAAAATCTAGGAAAAAGAAAGCAAAGCCCAAGAAAATCAAAAAATAAATCTCCTCTAGACTCACCCAACTCTTAATTTTCAAGTGACAAGGTCACCTCAGGGGGGCACATCAGATTGCTATGCAACTCATGCTCAAGACCAATGTCTGGTCCTTGATCAGTTTTACTTGAAATTTCGAGCACTTGCGAGTGTCCTATTGGTAACAGGAGACATCTATGAAGATAAAGACTTGGGCGCTCATCCTCTTTGCAATCCTTCAGTTTTCAACACTTGAGTCAAATGCAAAAGATCTCTCAAATCGACTCGGAGTTGGTTATACAAATGAATTCTCAGTCGACTTACCAAGTGTCGCCGCTCAATACTATCCCTCTCCTGACCTTGGTCTTTCAGCCTCTCTTGGAGTACAGACAGGGGATGATAACAACAACTTTGGACTTATGATCAAGCTCTACCGAATTGTTTTCCCTGAAGACAATATGAATTTCTACATGGGAGTTGGCGCAGGTCTCTTAAGTACCAAAGTGGATGATGACAACGAATCTGGGTTTGAACTCTCTGGATTTGTTGGAGGTGAGTTTTTTATTCCAGGCTTAGACAGCCTTGGCTTTTCTTTTGAAGCAGGGGTTGGAGTCGTATCTCTTTCTGACGGAGTTGAATTTCGAACAATAGGCCATCACCCACTTCAAGCAGGTATGATCTTCTATTTTTAGATCAATATATCCTTCAGCAAAAGATCAGTCATAATACCTCTCTCATGATTTGAAACAATAAAATCATGACTCAAACTTGTTTCCACCATCTCAAATCGTTTTTGCATTCTCTCGATGGTATTTAACGGGCACCAAGTATCTCCTTGTGAATAAAACACTTTCACTTTTGATTCATCCACACCATCGACTTCCTTTAAATCACGCCTCTTTGAAATCGTAAAGTACTCATGGCGCGCCAATCGCACTGCACTCAAAACCTCTTCTTGAGTCAAAAAATCTACCTCTGCCACAAGTGAAGAAAGTTTTCTTCTATTTTTTGCTAAAAACTGAACTGCATGCCTGGACTCAGACAAAAACCGAATCCCTCTTAGAACAGATTGACCACGAAATGATGGCCGCATCAAAAATGGAGACACCAAAAAACACTTTTCAATATGCATAGGAAATTTCTTTAACAACTCCAAGGCTATGTTCCCACCAAATGAATGCCCTACCAAATAAAGAGGACTCTCTGTTTCAAAAGACAAAACTGATTCTTCAAAAAGGGAAACCAAGGCTTTGATATACATTGCTGAGTCTGAAATATATTGAATCTCAGGATAACCATGAAACTGAACACTCAACTGAGGAGCCCTATGTTTCAATTCACTAGCCCACACCCTATAATAATGTCGAACTGATGGATTTCCTGGAGCGATAAGAATATTCATTTTAACCACCCCCGTTTTCCCTTTTTGAAGCTTAGAATCCACGCTGGTTCCATTCTTACTTGCCAAGTGCCATTGAAAGAAATCTCAAGAATGCTTCTATAAACACTTGATTTTACTCACCTCTTGTTTCAAACCCCGATTCGAGAATATTAAAACACAGTTTTAAACGGTGCTAAAGGGTTAGAGACGACAAAAACAAAATTTTAAACTCAACGTTTCACTCTGAAACACCGATGAAGAATCAGGACCTTGGTCTTAATGATTTGGTAGGTTTATGCCTGCTATACTTTTCATACGGAGAAAATATTGAAGAAACTCGTATGCATCACCTTCTTACTTACATCCCTAATTGTCTCTCCTGTTTTTGCGCAAGAAGACACATCTGTGCACATCGCACAGTTTGAAGAAGACAATTACGACCCATTTGTGGATTATAGTGAATTTGAACAAGTGACTGAAGAAGAGGCCGACATCAATTTTTTTAGAAATGGTCGTTTTTTATCCTTAGGTGCTCTTCTTGGGTATCGTTTCTTCACCAATATACTCGGAGAAATTTATGATGGTGGTTTTGGTGGAGGAATTTTCTTAAGCTACTTTTTTGACTTAAGATTTGCAATTCAAATCAGTTATTTCACCGGAGATCATACTTTTAAGATCAATGAAAATGGTTCTGAATTCACAGGGACAATCTCAGTTGCTCAAACTGCATTTGACATCAAATACTTTCTCAATACTCAAAATGTGACTCGAGGACTTGCATCTGTAAATCCCTATTTGATTTTTGGCCTTGCCTCTGTCAATCGCACCTCTCGTTTTGATGGGGCAGAAGGTTTTTCAAGGGATTCAGCCACGAGCTTTCACGGCGGAATCGGAATAGAATTTCCATTGATGAGAAACAAGATGTTTTTTGGACTAGAAGGGCAGTATCAATTTGTTCAATTTGAAGATGAATCCAATGAACTCCGAATTGATGGTGAGGACACAGGAGTTTTTCCAAAAGGAGATATCGTCAAATTTATTGGAAGTATTGGCATCAACTTTTAATATCAAATAACTCCGCCACCAAAGCTCCAAATATAAGAAAAGGCGCAAGCCACCTCAAAGTGAACCTCCAAAGTCCATAGAGCTGATGAGAGTCCACAAGTCGTTCATCGACAAATTCATCACGCACCGTTTTTTCAGGAAGCTTGTACCCAACAAGAAGGCAAATCCCAGCAGCTGAAATTGGCAAAATCCAATTGATCAAAAGTGCATCAAACATTTTAAGTAAACTCAAGCCCTGAAACGTCACATTTTGGAGAACCGAACTAGAAAGTGAGGGTAAAATAGCAAATATAAAAACGACCACTCCCATTATCTGAGAAGCTCGACCTCTTTGAAAGTTGTAACGATCCACAAGATTTGAAACACTCGCCTCAAGTAAGCCAAAGCTTGCAACCAAGGCTGTTGTATAAAGACAAAGAAAAAAAGTAAAACCAAAATAGTTTCCAAGTCCCATTTGAGAAAAAAGAAGAGGCACAGTTTCAAAAAGTAAACTTGGCCCAACTTCAGCTTCTACAGTTCCTGAAAAAACGATTGGAAAAATCACAAGACCTGCAAGAAGAGAAATCAAAATATCAAGGCCTGAGACCATAAAACCAGCTCTTGGAGTTGGAGTTTCTTTTTGAAGGTAAGAGCCAAATGCAACCATAGCCCCCATACCAACACTCAAAGTAAAAAATGTATGACCTAACACCTGAACAAAAGAGGTCAAAGTCAATTTTTCAAAATCCGGATAGAACAAAAACCTTATGGCTCTTTCAGAGCCAGGTAAACTCAGAGACTTTGTCATTAGAAAAAGAAGAAGTACAAAAAATATCGGCATAGTGACTTTAACCCATTTTTCAATGCCCTCTCTTACTCCTTTTGCTACAATTGTCATAACCAAAACAATATGAACACTTGTTAAACCAAGTTGTAAGTGACCATTTTCCATCAATCTTTTAAACAAGACTGCAGTGTCAAAACTTTCACCCTTGATCGGAGCCACCAGAAATTGCATAAGAAAATACAAAACCCATCCGCTAATCACAGAATAATAAGCAAAAATAAGAACACTTGCTAATAAAGAGAGACGTCCCACCCACAGCCAATGAGACTTCCTATCTTTGGATGTTTTCTGTATCGCATTTACAGCACTTTGCCCAGTGAGTTTTCCTAACATCAACTCACCAACAAGCACAGGTAGTCCCACACCTAAAACACATAAAACAAAGAGAAGTACAAAAGCACCTCCCTCATTTGAACCTACAACAAATGGAAATCGCCAAAGGTTCCCCAATCCAAAAGCTGATCCGATTGCAGCCATGTAAAAACCAGATCGAGTCGCCCATCCGCTACGAACTCGATTCATCAAAGTGGAGCTCCATTATTTTTCATTGCAAAAACACGCACAGGAACACCATCGAGATCCCACTGACTCTTGATACGATTGACCAAAAAACGTCGATAGGCATTATTGACCCCTTCGGGGCGATTGGCAAAAGCAATAAAGCTTGGAGGTTTTTGCTTTGTTTGAGTTGCGTAGTAAAATTTGACGTTTTTTGTTCCAGCCACAGGCGAAGGGGCTTGTCTGATCACCTTAATAAAGAAATCATTGAGTTCAGATGTAGAGACTCGGAAATTGAGTTTCTTCCAAAGATCTTCAATTGTTTCAAATAGTTTTTTTATCCCAGACCCTGTTTTGGCACTTGTGAAACAAACTGGTATATCCGTAAAGAAGTGAAATTTATTCTTCACATCTGAGCGAAGTTTTTTTCGAAATGCTTCCATTTCACTTTCCCCAAGATCCGATTTATTTACAACAAGAATTACACCTTTATGGCTTTCAATGATTTTATCCAAAAGCCTTGCATCTTGCTCAGCAGGTCCTTCAAGAGCATCCACCACAAGTAGTACAATATCAGCTCGCGATATTGATTTTTCAGACTGAATGGCAGAAAGCATTTCAAGACCGTTTTTCTTCCGAATGGCGCGTCTTCGAATACCTGCCGTGTCTATAAGACGATAATTGTTGTCATTGTATTGGAAATAAGAATCCACACTATCTGTCGTAGTCCCTGCAATTTCAGTTACCAGCATCTTCTCTTCACCTAAGATTTGGTTGCAAAGAGAACTCTTTCCGGCATTGGGCTTTCCAATAATAGCCAAATTGATATCAGCATGAGGAACTTCAACTTCTGTTTCGTTCAATTGTGACACAACCCACTCTGAAATTTCACTCAGTCCCATTCGTTTCTCAAATGCACATCCTATAATATTGTCACTCAAAGAGTAAAATTCCAAAGATTGAATGTCGAGGTTTTCAGGCTTATCAATTTTATTAACAGCTACAATATAAGGTTTCCCAGATCTTTGAACAAGGCGAACTACGTCCTTATCTTCTGGACAAACTCCAACACGCCCATCTGTTACAATCACAACACAATCCACAGTTGAAAGAACGTTTAAAACTTGTTGTTTAATCATTTGAGAAAAAATGTCAGAAGCATCTGTAAGCCCACCTGTGTCTAGAACCTCAAATTTCCGATCCAACCACACACCTGTTCCAACACGAATATCACGAGTCACGCCTGCTTCGTTTTTGACAAGAGCTCTTCGGGTTCCTGTCATTCGGTTGAACAATGTTGATTTTCCTACATTTGGACGACCTATTATTGCAACTTTGTTATGAAGGGATGACATAGCCTAACTCCTCCATCATTGTCTTGTTTTTAACCCAGGCCTTTTTCACACTCACATGCAAATCTAAAAACACTTTGGTTTGAGTCAATTCCTCAAGTTCTTTTCTTGCTGCAATACCAATGGAACGAATCATCGAAGCTTTTCTGCCAATCACCATCTCTTTGTGATTCTCTTTCTCGACAATCACATCTGCGTAGATTTTAGTAAGGCGATCCGATTCATCAAACTTACGGACTTGAACTGCAAGTCCGTAAGGCACTTCTTGAAAAAGGTACTCAAAGCATTTTTCACGAATAATTTCAGAAGACAGAGATTTCAGTGTTTCAAGTGTAAAAACATTTTTTTCAAAAAGATACCCTTGAGACATTGGGAGTGCATCTTTCAAAAGGTTTTTCACCTTCTCTCTAGTCACTCCAAACTTATCTTTAGAGGAAATCGATTCAAACTGCCAGCCTTCAATATGAAGCTTTGCCGACAGCGAACTCACGCGATTGGGATTGAGATCTGACTTTGTGATTAGTGCAAATTTTGGTTTGTTAACTTCTTTATATTGATCCAAAAGGTCAAATAAACGATGTGGATTTCTTTCATCTACATTTAATAGAACTAGAATTGCATCACACTCTGAAATAATGGCTTCATATTCTTTTGCTAAAAACTGATTCAAGCCTTTCTGATCTCGAACAATCCCAGGAGCATCAACTAGCACAGCTTGAAACTCATCGGATGTCATAATGCCTGTCACTCGACGACGAGTTGTCTGAGGCTTGTCTGAAACAATCGAAATTTTCTCGCCAACAAGTGTATTCACCAACGTGCTTTTACCAGCATTAGGCCAACCTACCAACGCCACATATCCTGCCACTACTCCCATTCCAACTTCTCCATTGCTGCTTTTGCAGCCATCTGTTCAGCTTCTTTTTTGTTTTTTCCCTCACCCTTTGCAATCTCTTGATCATCTATAAGAACAGATACAAGAAATGACTTTTGATGATCTGGACCTTCCGTTCCGATCAGATGATATCTTGGAAAGACTTTGTGCCTTTTTTGAGATATTTCTTGAAATCGAGTTTTATAATCCCTCTCAAAGTTATTGAGCTCAGGAAGATTTTCAATGCTTCTTTTAAATAAGTTCTCAACAAAGAGAAGGGATTTATCAAAATTGGAGTCCATATAAATAGCACCAATAACGGCTTCTAAAGCAGATGCCAAAAGACGTGGTTTTTCAGTTCCCTTTGTTGCAATTTCCCCTCTTCCCAATTGGATTTGACTTGGAATATTCATTTCAATTGCAAGTTCACAAAGAGATGTTTCGTTCACAAGACTTGCTCGCTTTTTAGACAAGTCCCCTTCACTGTCACTAGGAAAACTTTTATGAAGAATGTCTGTGATCGCAAGTTCCAATACAGCATCACCCAAAAACTCAAGGCGCTCATTGTGTGGAATCACACGATCTCTGATATCGTTACTAAAGCTCTTGTGAGTCAGTGCTTCTAACAAAAGAGAAACATTTTGAAAGGCATAGCCATCAATCTTCAAGGTCATCAAGGGTCCTCCAAAAGGCCCAATTCAAATTCAAGACGTTCTAACGCGTTATGTTGACGGGGTCAAGAGATCTTAAATCAACTGTCCAACAAGTTGTCCGCCGTTTAAGGACGTATTTGGATGAAACCCTGTGATTTTAAGATCCACTTCAGTGTTTATCTCCGGGTGGTTGCCCGCTAAGAGTTGAATATCCCAGTAATCTCGGCTCAAAGCGCGGCTTCCCCTCTGCCCTTTTAATACAAGGGCTTTTTTCCTCGTCCCGACCTGATCATACGCTTTTTTCTGAAGTCGCTCCGTACTCAAAGCCCGAAGCCTTCGAGAACGCTCGACTTTCACATGTCTTAAAACATTGTCGTTCATTCGAGTCGCACTTGTTCCTGATCTCTCACTATATGGAAACACATGTATCCGAGTCCAAGGAAGTCTCTCTAAGCGAGTGTAAGTGTCTTCAAAGTCCAAGTTTGTTTCACCACAAAACCCCACAATCACATCCATCCCAACATAGGCGTTGGGGACATTTAGATGAATCTTATCGAGCACATCCTCCACATCTTGGGCTGTATAATTTCTCTTCATACTCTTTAGTGTCTTCGTCGTAGCACTTTGGATACTCATATGAAAGTGGGAACAAAGCCGATCTTCTTTAAAAAGCTCCAGAAGGCCAGGGGTCAACTCAGGAGGCTCTAAACTTGTAAGGCGAAATCTTGGCATTTTTGTTTTCTTAAGAAGATAAGAAACCAAATCCTCTAGAAGGTATTCTTTCCCAGCTTCATCTTTTCCACAGTAATCACCAATATGGATTCCTGTTAACACAACTTCTCGACGTCCTTGAATATAAAGCTCACTGATTTTTTCAGCTAGTGCCTCACGAGGAAGACTACGAGATTTTCCCCTTGCAAAAGGAATCACACAGTAAGAACAAAAGCTATTGCACCCATCTTGTATTTTTAAAAAAATACGAGAATGATGACTTTCCAGCCCCCCTCCCAGGCCCAGCTTTTCATTTCGAAAGATATTAGACTTATGAACCTTTGTGGCTTCCCCTCTCAAGCGTTTCTCAATAAGATTACGAAGTTCTGACTTGTGAGAATTTGCCACAATCAAATCCACTTCATTCAAATCTTCAAATTTTTGTGTATCCACTTGAGATGCACAACCCGTCACTACGATAAGATCATCCGGATTATTTTTCTTAAGTTTTTTTGTGAGACGAACAGCCTCTTTTGTCGCTTCAGCCGTAACAGCACATGTATTTAAAATATGAATTCGTCGTTCCTCTGACTTCAATCCACCTAAGTCACGCTCTATAAGACCCGTGTCGTAGGTGTTGACCTTGCATCCAAAGGTATGTGTCGTTATTGAACGATCCATCCCCCACCCATAAGCTCACGGTCACGATATACAACAGCGGCCTGACCAGGCGTTACTGCTCTTTGAGGTTCTGAAAATTCAAATTCCAACTCATTGGCCCCTACTCGTTTGGCTTTTGCAAGAGCTCCACCATGTTGATACCGAATTTTCACTCGAACAGTATCCCCATCTTCGATCTCCTGAATCCAATTTGTGTCTTTCACTCTCAATGAATTTGAGTAAAGATATTTTTCATTTCCAACCCAGACACTATTGTCTTTTGCATCGACTTTAATAACATAAAGAGGTTCTTCCGAACCTGAAATCCCAACGCCTTTTCTTTGACCAAAAGTAAAATTGTGAATTCCTTCATGTTTTCCTAAAACCTCACCATTTGGATATCGTTTCAACTCCCCTGGTTTTAAGAGATCTGGTGCCACATGTTCTTTTATAAAGTTGGAATACCCTTGTTTTCCAATGAAACAAATTCCAGTGGAGTCTTTCTTTCGTGCGTTGATAAGATCTTTTCTCTCAGCATACTTTCTAACATCTATTTTTTCCATATCACCCACTGGAAAAAGCAATCGATCTATAAGTTCAGGACGAAGTGTAAAAAGAAAATAAGTCTGATCTTTCCAACTATCCTCACTCGTTACAATTCGAGGTCCGCTTTCTGAGTCTCGTAAAATTTGTGCGTAATGTCCTGTCGCCAAATAGTCGCATTCCAACTCTTTCATTTTTTGAAAAAGATGATCAAACTTCAAAAATGTATTGCAGTTCACACATGGAAGTGGTGTTCGCCCGGCCAAATAGTTGTCAATAAATGGATCAATCACATAAGCCTTAAACTTAGCCTCACAATTCATGACATAAAATGGGATACTGAGCTTATCGGCAACACTTCTTGCATCATCCACATCAACACTTGAACAACATGTTCCATTTCCTTCTTCAATCTCACATGAGCTATAGTCCCAAACCTGCATAGTGACGCCTACAACATCATAACCTTGCTCCACCAAAAGGGCTGCGGCAACAGAACTGTCCACTCCACCACTCATAGCAACTAAGACGCGCTTTTTTTTATTCTCCACCAGCAACTCCACTAGATCTCATTTCTTTTAGATTTATATTTCTGATACGAGTTACCACTGATTTGAGAACTTCGCAAAAGGCATTCACTTCTTCTTGAGTATTTCCCCACCCCAAACTCACTCTAAGTGAGCTTTGAGCTTCTTCACGGGTCAGTCCCATTGCAAGAAGAGCTGGACTTGGCTCTTGGCTTCCCGAGCTACAAGCTGCTCCCGTACTCACAGCAAAGCCTTTCATATCAAGATTCATAAGAAGGGTTTCTCCATCAACCCCTTCAATTACCATATTTGAGGTATTCACAACTCGCTTTGAATTTCTTCCGTTGATACGGACGTCTGATATGTTCTCTTGTATCCAATTTTCAAGCGTGTCTCTCAGTGAAGACATTCTCTTTAGTGCATCATCTATTTCATCTAAATTCTTACTCACTTCAGAAAACGCACTTATAGCAAGTAGATTCTCAGTTCCAGCCCTTCGACCGCGTTCTTGCCCACCACCATGAATAAGGCTTTCAAGTCCAACTCCTGTTTTAACAAAAGCAACTCCACACCCTTTTAAGGAATAGAATTTATGAGCCGAAAGAGTTGCAAAATCAACACCGAGATCATTTATCTTAAACTTCATCTTCCCAACCGCTTGAACACAGTCTGAGTGAAACAAAACACCTTTCTTATGCGCTATTTTTGCCATCTTTTTGATTGGATAAACAACACCTGTTTCATTATTGGCTACCATCATTGAAATCAAGCCCGTGTTGGGACGAATTTGATTTTCGAACTTTTCAAGGTCCACTTCCCCATTACACCCAACTGGAACTGTTTCAATTTCAGCCCCTAAAGATTTAATAAACTCAAAAGACTTGATAACACTTGGGTGCTCTGTTGCCCCTACAAGGTAATGATTTTTACCAACCTTTTGAAGCCGATGAAACACACCCTCAATAATAAAGCTATTGGCCTCACTTCCCCCAGAAGTGAAAACAAGCTCTAAGGGCTTTGCACCAAAAACTTTGGCAAGTTGAGCGCGCGCCTCCCTTAGCATAAGTTTTGGTTTGCGACCTTCCTCATGAATTGAGCTTGGGTTTCCCCAAGCCTCAGCCCAATGGTTCAATCGATTTAAAATCGAAGGCTCAATTGGAGTGGTGGCATTGTGATCAAAGTAGACACGCTTCATACCTCAGGAGATCTATCACAACTGACGCTTCAGCACAATCATGAGGGAATCAATCCAAGCCTTTAAAATCACTGAAAATTTTTCTCATTCAGTCATTTCAACCCCAACCCTGTGATATGACCTCTTTTATGAAACCAATCTCATTTGCAAGCGACAACAATTCTGAAGTTATACCTGAAGTCCTTGAAGCCATTGAAAGCGTCAACACCGGACAGGTTGCAGCCTATGGAAACGACAGCTTCACTGATGAAGTGCGAAGCTCCTTCAAGAGAGCATTTGGTGACTCTGCTACTACTTTTCTAGTTTTCAATGGAACAGCTGCAAATATTCTTTGTCTAAAAGCACTTCTCAAGTCTTATGAAGGTGTGATTTGCGCAGAGAGCTCTCATCTTAACCATGATGAATGTGGTGCTCCAGAGCATATTATTGGAACCAAACTACTCACACTCCCTTCTCCAAACGGAAAACTTCAAGCCAAAGACATTTCCACAAAAATGGTGCGTCTTGGAGATCCTCACTGTATTCAGCCCCGAGTCGTTTCAATCACTCAACCCACTGAGTACGGTACGATCTACAGTATTCAAGAAATGAAAGACATCAAAGCCGAATGCGTGAAATATGGACTTAAACTTCATATCGATGGATCTCGACTTGTCAATGCAGCAACGGCTCTAGGAGTGAGCTTAAAAGAAATCACTTCAGACATCGGAGCAGATGCTGTTTCTTTTGGAGGTACTAAGAATGGACTTCTGCTTGCAGAGGCTTGTGTCTTCTTTGACAAACAGATTGCAAAACATGTCCCCTTTTATCAAAAACAACTCTTGCAACTTCCAGGGAAAAGCCGATTTATTGCTGCACAATTTCAAACGTTTTTAAAAGATGAAACTTGGCGCAGATACTCTCAAAACTCAATTGAACGAGCAAGAGAAATTCACGAACTTGTCAAAAGTCATCCAAATGTGGAGATCACTCAAAACCCTGACACCAATATGGTTTTTGCCAAAATCCCTCGTGATTTGATTCATTACTTAAGAGAGAAGTACTTTTTCTATATTTGGAATGAAAAAACAAATGAAGTGCGGTGGGTGACAAGTTGGAGCACAACCTCAAAAGATGTTCAGGATTTTGCAAAAGCACTGCAAAGACGTTAAAAATTCAAAATTACAACTCATATTAAAAGAAAACTTAGAATAGAAACGAGAACTACTTTTAATCTGAAGAAGAGCATTAAACACGAAAAATGATTTGAGCGTCTTATTAGGCAGCGCTTGGGTTTGCCAAAAGTTTTCTTGAAGCCATATTAGCAAGATGCTCAAGACGCTCAATTTTTAATTTTTCAGCATCTTCTTTATTTGCTGTTCCCAATACCATTCCGACAATCGAATTTTCAATATAGAGAGGAAGAATTGTAAGCCACTCTGGTGTTCTTCCGGAATTCCAAGTTTGAAAAAATGTGTCGTTGATGGAGTTTGGTACCACTGGTCCATGAAATGGAGCACAGCTTTTTTGTACAATTCGAAAAACACTTGGAGAAGAAAGATCAATCGCCGTTTGTCGCGAAACATCCTGAACCCAAGTTTCATCCCACTTCCAGGGTTCAAGGTTTTCCCCATTGAAGAGCAATATCATTTTTTGAGAGAATTCACTTGGTAATTCAGAAAAAAGATATTCATCCAATTGACCTGAAGTTTTTCTTTCTGCTTCTTTTGAAACTTTAGATAGATCTTCCGTTTGAGTTGGTTTTATTGGAAGAGCTTCATCTATTGCTGAAGATACCTGAAGGATTCCCTCAGGTGGAGTTGAAGTATCACTGGAAAGCTCGATCTCTCTTATGGTATCAACGGGAAGAGGCGGAAGGTTTAAATTTTCAGGAGCAATGGTTTCAGAAGTCAGGCTCGGAGGTTTCATATTTTCAAGGTTTAACCCTGCAGGTGAATCATCCTTAACTACCCCTCCAACTTTAGTTTTGTCACTCAAATCATTTGGAAGGTCCAATGATTCAAAATTTAGTCCCTCAGGCACGATCTCGTCGGGATGATCCACTGGAGGAGAGAGCTTCTCACTTGATACGATTTGTGTTGCAGACTCATCACTGAGTTCAAAGTCTGGAACTAAAACTTCCACGTTTAAATCGATTCCAGGAGGAGCATTACTTGGGACAGAATTCTCAGTTGAGTGACACTCATTCCATTTTAAAATTTTCTCACTTGGAGCAAGTACCCAAATATAGGACTGAGGCGGAACTATACTAGAGTCTGGTTCAAGACAGGCAAGATACAATGTGCCTTCCCACTCCATCAAAAGCGCAACATGTTTCGGCCAAAGATTTGAATATCGACTCATCAGCTCTTGGTTGGGTTTCTTAGAGTCAAAAAACTCTTCTTTGATTCTTAAAAGACCATATTGTTCTTGAGCCCAGTTCAAATACTTTTCTTCATCAATATGGTGGTTTTTAATAGCCCAAATGAGTACACTCTCTCTTTCTGAGATGTAACTCTTCCATTCACGAATTTGCTCATCCGTGATTCCAAAGTCTTTCTGCCATTTGTACTGAGACCCCATACAAGACATTATCGGATGAATGGGCATGAAACTGCAGAGGATCCCATATCTGAAAGTCGAGCAGGTTCAGGGCTTTGGTCTTGGCTGCCGCGAAATTTATAATGAAATGATTCAATTCATCAAATAAAAATCCCGAAAACAAGTCAGAGGTAATTTCAGATGAGCGATGAACCTTCAATGAGTGGTGACGACAAACGCTGGTATGTCGTAAATGATCCATCAACTAGAGAATACAACGGACCCTACTCTGTAAAGGACCTTACAACTCTTGTTGAGAGTGGCGAGATTGATATTCGAAATGCATGGGCATTTACAAAAGGCGACACTTCGATGATTCCTCTCAACACAATTCCTGGGGTTGACAGACGCTCTCCAACATCCCCTATTGAAGTACCTATCCCTGATTCAGGGGATCAGCTGTGGTACATCGCAGGCGCCAACAAAGTTCCTATTGGGCCATACACGTTAAGTGAACTTCAAGCACAGTTGGACCGTTCTGAAATCACAAGAGACACTTACGTCTGGAAAAAGGGTCTTGATAAATGGATCTATCTCCATCAAGTACCGGGGTTTGATCGAAGAAAATCCTCATAATCTCTTCCAATTTTTAGAAATTTTGCTACAATTGTTTTATGAAAAATTCATTCACAACTCTATTGTTCATGGTTGCATTTGCTTTTTCTAGTACAGCTCTCTCCGTTTGGCATTACCAAGGCTTTGAAGGCTCTCTTAATAAAATTGAGGTGACAGGGGATGTTACGTTGATTCAGTCCCCTTATCCTAATGATTGGAGTGGATTTGGAAAAAACATTTTCGATAAATGTCTTTGCAAATCTGAAGATGTAGCAAAGCTCAAAAAATTTAAAGAGACGTACTTAAAAAAATCTCTTGAGAACTCACTAACTCAAAAAGTGACCTCAGGAACTTATCTTAAAGTTATGAAAAACAACTCACTACAAGTTGAAGTCGTTGGCTTTCAGTTTCCCTCTTCTTATGATTCGAAAAAAGCATACAAAAAGCTTTCAAAAAAGAAAGATCTTAACTTTGCACTTATGAGAGCAGATAAATTCATTTATGTTGCTAAGAAAAGTCCTAGTGTTCCTGATCGTGCCTTTATACACTTTGTCCGTGGATATGACTTCGAAGTAAATAAGAGTCACCGCTAGATATGTTTTCTGGAAATTAGTCGGCGCGACGTACGTAAAATCAAAAGTGACTTAGCGCCTTTGGATGATTAGCGTGCGTTTTTCTGAGGATTTGTCTGAGCCTGTGTTTTCAATTGTGATTTCTATGCAATTCCAACCTTGTGGGACCCAGCCTAAACCCTCTAACCTTTGAGCCCATTCGACTAAAATAAGTCCCGATTTCTTTTCAAACACATCCCAAAAACCACAGGAAACAAGCTCTTCATCGCTCTCTAGACGATAGAGATCAAAGTGATCCACTTCTTTTGATCTCATTTGATAGGAATTATGAATTGCAAATGTAGGACTTGCAGCAAATTCTCCGCCAAGAATAGAAATTATCTCACTTGCAATTTTTGTTTTCCCAGCCCCCATTTCTCCTTTGAGTAAAATAAGATCTCGTTCAGAAAGAGTTTTGCAAAAACTCTTCGCCCAACTTGAAAGATCTTTGAGATTTTTAATTTCAATCTTCATCAGAAATCACCAGTGATTGAAAAGCTCGTGGCAATAGATTCAAAATATCCGAGGCCATCAGAGAGTTTTTTGCGTTTCCTTCTTTGATCCAGAGATCCGCTGTAGCACCATGCAAATAGGCACCCAAGCCTGCTGCATCTCTGATACCAAGCCCCCCAGCCATAAATGCGCCAATCATTCCAGATAAAATATCTCCAGTTCCTGCAGTTGCAAGAGCTGAGTTTCCGGAGTTGATAATGTCATAAAAGCCGGGGCCAGCAACAATAGTTTTATATCCCTTTAGCAACACATGACATTTGTAACGTTCAACAAATTCTTTACATGCTGCAAATCGATCTTGATCCACATCCTCTACCGGACAATTGAGAAGTCTTGCCATTTCACCTGAATGGGGTGTCAACACCCAACTCTCAGGAAGTGAATCCACTTCCATACTTCCAAGAGTTGTAATGGCATCTGCATCTAACAACACATGTGAAGTTTGTTTTTCAATCATGCTCTCAATCAGATTTTCCGTATTTTTATTTACTCCAAACCCAGGGCCCACAATATTGACGTGATCAAACTCCTTTGGAATTTCATCCATCTTTGAGGTCAACATATCAGGCAACTCACTTACAGCCACACTTGGATTATCAAAACTTCGAAGCGTCACATAACCTGCACCACTTCGATAGGCCCCTTTTGCCGCCAAGACTGCTGCTCCCCACATACCATCACGCCCAGCATATAGGCTCACACGCCCACTCGTAGATTTATTGGCCGTATCACTGCGATTTGGAATAAGCTCTCTAGCTAACTTTTTGGTAAAAATAAAATGAGTGTTTGCAATTTCATTCATTACATCTAGGTCAAAGCCAATAGACTTTGTCACCAAACGACCCGTACACTTAGGGCCATCCCAAATAAAGTGCCCAGGCTTTTCAATCTCAAAAGTTACAGTCCATTCAGCTAAAATCGCCTCTCCCATCTTGCGCCCTGTGTTTGCGTTCAGACCAGATGAAATATCAACACTTAAAATTGGAATCAAAGATTCATTTGCAAATTCAATCGCCTTCTTAGGTAGTCCATCTAAACTCCGATTCAACCCTACGCCAAAGATCCCATCCACAATCAAACAACAACGATCCATAAAACGTCTTTGAGAGTCAGAACCCGTAAATTCCTCTAATCCAATTTCAAAAGCAGGAACACTTTCAATTTGCTCTTTCAAACTCTCACTTTGAGGCTCACCCACAGTCCAAACATGAACTTCAGTTCTTCCTCTTTTAACAAGCTCGCGAGCCACAACAACAGCATCGCCTCCGTTGTTTCCAGGACCCACAAGAATCAAAATGGGCTCAATAGGCAGACAAGGGAGTATCTCAGACTCTAAAAACTCATAAACTTCACACCCGGCGCGGTTCATCAATTCCATAGCTGGAACACCAAGTTTTTTCTGTGTTTGTTTGTCCATCTCTAAAGCTTGCTCTGAGGTGGCAAGACGTTTTCTTTGAAGTTTCATCTATCTAAGAACTCGAACCATTTCACGAACAGACTTTTGAAGACCACTTTCCAAAGCCTGACAGATAAGAAAGTGACCAATGTTCAATTCTTCTAAAAAAGGTAGGCTCTTCATAGATTTTGCTGTTTTATAGTCTAAGCCATGCCCTGCATGAACGTTTAAACCCAGACTATGTGCAAGCCTTGCTGCTTGAAAAAGCTTTTTCTTCTCACGCTTTCTTTTCTCACCGCTATACAAGCAATAATGCCCAGTATGTAATTCTACGGCATCTGCACCAACCTCTCTTGAAGCACGAACTTGTTTTTCACTTCCTTCAATAAACATTGAAACTTTTATTTTCTTTGCATGAAGTTTTTCACAATAAGACTTGAACTTTCTTCGTGAGCGATGAACATCTAAACCCCCTTCAGTTGTGAGTTCCTGGCGTTTTTCAGGTACAAAACACACCCAGTCTGGACGAGTTTTTAAAGCAAGTCGAAGCATTTCAGAAGACCCTGCCATTTCCAGATTCAAAGACACTGGACATCTCTTTGAAAGAAGGCTTAGATCGTAATCTTGAATATGTCGTCGATCTTCCCTAAGATGAATTGTAATTTGATCCGCCCCGCCTTTGACCGCTTCTTTTGTCATTTTCAAAATATCTGGATAAGCTGTCGTTGCGCCTCGAACTTGCCTCAATGTTGCAACATGGTCGATATTTACACCTAAACGAATTTTTTTTACCATCAACCCAATTTCCTCTGGAAGAACTGAGCCATTTCCTCTGCCATAGAGTCAATTTGATTTCGATTCGGTCCCTCTACAAGAATTCGAATCAGAGGTTCTGTACCAGAAAACCGAACAAAGACTCGTCCTTCATCACCCAATTCTTTTTCAATCTTTTTGTAAAGGGCTTGATAACCATCAACCAAATCCAAATCTTGACGTGAATTGACACGCACATTCCTAAGCACTTGAGGAACGTCTTCAAAAACACCACGTAACTCGCTGAGAAGCTTTCCCTTGGAACACATCACATTGAGCACATTAAGAGCCGCAATAAGCCCGTCACCTGTTGTGGAGTGATCCAGAAAAACAATATGTCCCGATTGCTCACCCCCAAGTAAGTAATTTCCTTTTTTCATTTCCTCAACAACATAGCGATCTCCAACATTGGTTTTAATTAGCTGGATACCATTTTTATTCAAAAGCTTTTCAAGTCCAAAGTTACTCATTTGAGTGGCAACAACAGTATCCCCTCTTAAAGTCCCCTCTTCTTTTGCATGAAGCGCACAAATAGCTAAGATATGATCTCCATTCACAATCTGACCCTTTTCATCCACCATGATCACACGGTCCGCATCACCATCTAAACTAATACCAACATCTGCGCGATACTGCCTGACATACTCTGAAACTCGGTCTGGAAAAAGTGCCCCACACTTGTCATTGATATTTATACCATTGGGTTTATTGCCAATGACCACAACTTCAGCCCCCAGTTCCTCTAAAATTCGAGGGCCAACTTGATAACCAGAGCCATTTGCACAGTCTAAAATAATTCGCTTGCCTTCAAGAGTTTGATCCATTGGAAATTTGTTTTTGACATCTACAATGTATCTTCCAGCAGCATCGTCAATACGTTTGCTACGCCCTACTTTTTCCGCCACAACAAGTCGATCCTCTATAGAACCCGAAAGAACCATCTCCGATATTCTTTTCTCCCAATCATCTGAAATTTTAAAACCATCGGCTCCAAAAATTTTTATCCCATTGTCGACATACTGGTTGTGCGAAGCTGAAATAACAATTCCCGCATCAGCTCTCATATTGCGAGCTAAAAACCCAATCCCTGGTGTAGGAAGTGGTCCCACTAACAAGACATGAACTCCCATGGAATTCAAACCACTTGAAAGAGCCATTTCAATCATATAACCAGAGAGTCTTGTATCTTTACCAATTACGACTTTTCTTGTCTCATGGTAATTCTTGCATTCTTGCTCTTGAAGCAAAACACCGAGAGCTTGTCCTACTCTTACAATTGTTTCAGAGGTCATCGGAAAACTATTGGACCGCCCTCGAATACCATCTGTTCCAAAAATTTTTTTCACTTAACTTTCCTCTTTGATCTCAAATATACGACAACACTTTGTTCTGAAAAGGGAAGTACACCAGGTTGATCAACTTTCTCAAGCACAGCGTTCAACTCAACATTCTTCTCACCATGTCGTTTTTTTAAATCTACCGTATCAATAGGCCGTGTTTTTATTTTTACAATCTTCTGTAAGCTGCTCGATGCGCCCTTCAATCGAATTTGAGTTGGAGAAATTGCCATCACTTCCCAGTCCCAACCAGGCTTTTTGGTCCAAACTGGCTCAATGTCAAAAAACCGACTCTCTAGGACATCCAATTTGATATTCACTCTTTCTGGTGAAACAGAAACAATCTTTGTCCCAAACGGAAGTTGAAGTCTTTCAATTGGCACTTTTACAGGAAACTGCCCTCGTGAGTAACCCGTCAAGTCTACAGTCAAGGCACCTTGAAGTGTTTCACGCGCTTTTTTAAGTCTCATCTGAGGACCTGAAACACGCACCTCCACCTCATCTGCTACTTCATTGGCAATAACCAATCCATCACTTGGTAGATACTCTAGATTCAAAGTATTTGTATAAACACCCTCACGTCTTCCCAAAAAGGTGATCCATAAAACAAGTGTGATAAAAAGTGCAACAAGCTTATAGGTGCCGTTTTCAAAAAACAAACTCTTGATCGTTGGTGTTTCAATTTTCACGACGACACGCTCACGGGATTGGGGTGTTCCAAATTAAACAGCTCATATAAATTCTTTCTTATTGCTTTGTGATCCAAATCTGGAGTCATCTGCCCACCTGTCACAATACTCACCTGCCGACTCTCTTCACTAACAACTAAAACGACAGCATCCGTCTCTTCAGTTAGCCCAATTGCAGCTCGATGGCGCGTTCCCAGGTTTTTGTCTATCATTGGGTTTTTTGTCAAAGGCAAAAAACATCCCGCCGCATGGGCTTTCCCACCTCGGACAATCAATGCTCCGTCATGAAGTGGACTTCCCAATGAAAATATAGAAAATAGAAGTTCCGATGTCACCTTAGCTTCTAGTTGAGTTCCTACCTCTACAAAGTCCTCTAGGCCAATTTCTCTTTCTACAACAATCAGTGCTCCAAGCCCTTTTTGGGCCAATCCCACCGAACCTTTGGCAATCTCCTCAACCACTTGAGTTTCTTCAAAGGCTGTAACACCAGTAAAAAAGGGATTTCGTCCAAAGTGAGCAAGTGCTCTTCGGATTTCAGATTGAAAGAGAATAACTACAATAACAAACAAGTTGGAGAAAAACTTATCTAGCAACCAGTTAAGAGTGAATAGCTCAAGCCAAATACTTGTGACATAACCAATTGCAAGAAGACCAAGCCCTGCAAGCATTTGAATTGCTCGCGTTTGACGTATCAACAATAGAACTCGGTATATAATGACCCAAACAATAAAGAGGTCGATTAGATCTTGAATTCGAAAGTGGGACACAATACTCGTCAAGTTGGTAATCAAGTTGTCGATCATTTTCTCTCTACGCTGTCACAGGACCGCGATTTCCCACAGGCCCCTTGTTTCCCTCTTCCTCTTCTTTTTTCTTCTTCTCAGCTTCTTCTTGAGCTTTGAGCTCATCTTCGCGCGCTTTGTTTTCTTTCTTCAAGCCCTGAGCTCTCTGTCCACGATTGCCTTCGATATCTTTTAATGTTTCACCCTCTAAAATTTTCTTTACCTCATCTCCATCAATGGTCTCAAGTTCAAGAAGGGCTTTTGCTAAGTTGTGAAGGATATCAACATTGTCTTTTAAGATCTGAAGTGCTTTCTCATGTCCGTCCATCACAAACTTTCTGACTTCAGCATCAATCTCTTGAGCCGTTGCCTGAGAGTAATCCTTTTCATGGGAACTTTGCATACCAAGAAAAACAGGTCCCTCCCTCTTTTCAAAAGCCAAAGGTCCCAACTTCTCACTCATTCCCCATTCACAAACCATACGTCTGGCGATTTCAGTAGCACGTTCAATGTCATTTCCAGCACCAGTTGTATAATCATCAAAAATGAGCTCTTCAGCCGCACGTCCACCAAAAAGAAAAGCAATCATATTGTGAGCTTTTTGCTTTGTCATATTCAAACGCTCTTCCTCTGGTAAAACTTGGGTCACCCCTAGGGCCATACCACGAGGAATAATCGTCACCTTATGAATTGGATCCGTTCCTGGAATCATCTTTCCAACTAAAGTATGTCCTGCTTCATGATAGGCCGTAATTTTTTTATCTTCATCACTGATCACCATGGATCTTCTTTCAGCTCCCATCATGACCTTGTCTTTGGCTTGTTCAAGATCATCCATATCAACAACTTTTTTATTTATTCTTGCAGCAAGAAGCGCGGACTCATTTACTAAGTTCTGTAGGTCTGCACCAGAAAACCCTGGAGTTCCTCGGGCAATAGTTTCCAAGTTCACTTCTTTAGCCATTGGAACTTTTCGAGTGTGGACTTCCAAAATCATTTTACGACCCTTCACATCTGGCTTACCAACAACCACACGACGATCAAAACGACCGGGACGAAGAAGTGCTGGGTCTAAAACATCTGGACGGTTTGTTGCCGCAATAAGAATCACGCCTTCATTGCTTTCAAAACCATCCATCTCAACAAGGAGTTGGTTGAGCGTTTGCTCACGCTCATCGTGTCCACCCCCCATACCTGCTCCTCTATGACGTCCAACTGCATCTATCTCATCAATAAAAATCAAACACGGAGCGTTTTTCTTACCCTGTTCAAAAAGATCTCGAACTCGACTTGCACCCACTCCAACAAACATTTCAACAAAGTCCGAACCACTAATAGAGAAAAATGGAACTCCAGCTTCACCAGCAATCGCACGTGCAAGCAGAGTTTTACCAGTCCCTGGAGGGCCAACAAGAAGAACACCTTTGGGAATTTTACCACCAAGAGAGGTGAACTTCTTTGGCTCTTTTAAAAACGCGATAATCTCTTCGAGTTCCTCTTTTGCCTCATCTACACCTGCAACGTCATTGAAGGTCACTTTGTTTTTGTTTTCTGTGAGCAAGCGTGCACGGGACTTTCCAAAGCTCATTGCCTTTCCACCGCCCACCTGAAGCTGACGCATAAAAACCATGAACAACACAATCAACACAATCAGTGGCAGTCCTGAAACAAAGAGAGTTTGCCAAAAGGAATTTGTTTCTGCCTTCATAAACTTTGGCGTAATTCCTTTTTCACGTACAAGAGTGAAGCCTGTGTCGTCTGTATTACCAGCAAACGTAAAAGTTTTTCCTTTGTATTTATCTTTGAATTCATCTTTGAGTTCTGCTGTGATTTCACCTAAGTGTCGGTTGAAAGTCACAGATTCAATTTCACCAGCTTCCAAGCTTTTTAAAAACTTGGGATAATCATATGTGGCTTGGGGGTTTTGATATTGGCCACCATAAAATTGAAACATCAATACAGCCAATAAAATTAAAAAAGCCCAAAGAGCCATTGTTTTTTGAGGAGATCTCATATTTTTTTAGTCCTTTCAAAAACTTAGCCTAGATTACAATCTAGCATGGAGTCGTAGTAAGGGACAAACCTAGTTCATTTGACCTAGACAGATGTGCGATGCATCAACTATCCAGTCCCTTTTAAGTATCTGAAATCTAAATTCCTTCTGATTTGATTCTAGACGTTTGACGATCTCATTTAGGTGTGTGGCACCATAGCCTCTGACATCGTTTTTCCTTAAGTAATAGGCAATCAGTGCCATTTTAGTGCTTTTTTCAAGTGAACCAAATTCATTTCTCAAAATCCGATTTTGATCAATACAGTCATTGACCCACTCCAAATTGACCCCTGAAGCAAGATTTTCAAGAGATCGGTTCAGACTTTTCAAACTCCCAGGACGATAATTTTCTAAATCTTTGAGCCAGGAGTTTCTAAGCCAATTTCTCAAATGATGGGGATCTTTATTGGATGGATCTTCAACGTACCCCACCCCTTGATCTTTCAAATACTCTTGAATCTCTCTTTGTGGAGTTTCTAAAAAAGGTCTAAAAATTCCATCTGTGTACATTTGCATGGCTGAAAGCCCCAGCTCCCCAACTCCACGTATCAATACAATAAGCCGAGTTTCTAAAAGATCATCCATGTGATGGGCCATCGCGATACAATCCAGCCCCTTTTCCTCCTTCAACTGAAAAAGAAGTGTGCGTCTTGAGTTTCTCCACTCCTCTTCATTTTTACCTGAACCCTTCAATAAATGGAATTCATACCCTTTAGATAGATCTTCAACAAAAGCCTGGGCACGATTTCGATAGTCATTGATTGCACTCTCAGAACTTTCACCATGATGAACATGGGCTACCAAAAACTGAATTCCCCAATTGGGGGCAACACGCTTCATAGCTTCCAAAAGAGCAACAGAGTCCAAACCACCAGACACAGAAAGAAGAATTTTCTTCTCTTTTAACTGACTGACTCGAATGCTATCAGCCAGCTTTCTTTCTAAAGGTTTGAGGGGAATTTTGTCCATCCGTATCTAAAACATTTATTGAATTTGCAATGAGTGTAGTTCAAAGGTTTTCCATTGAGATCAAAGGTCTCCCAACCCCAGACGGCACAATCACTTTCCCTACACCGGGTTTCTCTTTCCTCACCCGTATAAAGATATGTGAACCAACCATCTGTCAAGCATCCCCTCTCTCTACATTTCACAATTTCCAAAACCTCGCCTGAGGCATTTTGTTTCCTATAACCATTTTTTAAGCAATTTCCATCTACACACTGAACACTAAAGTCTGCCTCTCCAAACCGTGAAGACCTCACTTCCCAACCGGAATTTTCACATGAATTATCCACGCACTTGATGTCGTAGCGTTTCCTTACTTCACTGTCATAAACCCGAGCCCCAGACTTCAAACAATCATTGAACCAACACGTCACCTCAACGTTGGCCTCACTTTGAATGCTCATCAAGAGTACTAGAGTTACAAACATATCTCCCCCATTCTTTGAGAATTTCAGCTCCTTCTAAGTACCTCAAATCCAACACATGGAGGTCAAGACAACTCCACTAATGACGCAACTCACCCGCTATCCCTCCCACGCTCTGTTTCTGCTAGGGTCCCCCCCATGAGATATCTCACTGTTTTAGCAATTTTCTTTTTATCAATTTCTGCATTTCCTTGCGACGGTCCCAATTGGGCAACAGGAGATTTTGACGAAAAACTCAACTCAAAAACAATCTCAGAATTCAAATCCTATTTTGACAAAACTCCACGATTTCTGTTTGCTCGAATCGAAAACATTGCCAAACTCAAAAATGGTACAAGCCTAATATTGAGCCCCATTTACTTGTTCAAGGGAAGAGAGAAGAATTGGCCCACACGTATTCATTTTTCACATTTCAATGCCAATATACAAGAAGGTGAACGGATTGTTATTGCACTTGATAAAAACCTAAAGCACAACTCCAAGGATTCATGCGGCAAGTGGGGATTTCCTTACCGCCAAGCCTCTCTGGCTTTTGAATTCGAACAGCTTGCAAAGTTTCGCCCAGCCACAGGCCCAGATGCCTGGCACACCTGCCAAAAAGATAGCGACTGCACATTTGTTAAAGGTTCTTCATGTCTTGAGTCTATCAACATTTTATTTTTGACAGAGTATTTCAATTGGCACAACTCTTCAAAGACCTTTAGCAAAAACACTTGTGACCGAGAAACACAGGCAAAGAAATATCGTCCAAAGTGTCTCGACATAAAAATCTGCGACAAAGCCTTACGATAACTAAGACATTTAGTTTAAAGATACCGTCTCTTTTCTGACTTCAACTCCGTCTTTAAAACTTCGTCTTTGAACTTCAATTCCATTTTGATCTGTGATTGAAACTTCCCCCTCAACAACTCCGTCTTCAATGTTCAGAGCAATAGCAAACCTCTCCTTTGTCAAAGGGTCCATAAAAGGCAATCGATATCTTCCGTCCTCAGGAGCACTCGCCGAATAAAAAGGATTTTGATCAATCAATTGCTTCGGTTGGATTCTTTGAAAATAAGTGAGTCCATTAAACCCAATGCCTTCAATCGTGTTTCCTGTTGAAAGTTCTGCTTGAAAGAGTTCCGCATCGATGGAACTTATTATACCTATGATTTCTCCGTCTGCATTTACCACAGGGCCCCCAGAAACCCCTTTGATTGGTGTTAAGCTCACAACTTCTGGGCAATTGAGAAAAGGAAATATTGTATCTCCACTTTCATCTTCATTCTCACTGATATCCATGCCTAAATACTGACACCTGTATTCTATTGGGCCATACCCTCCTGGATACCCTAACAACTTAACCTCTTCGCCGAGTTCCGGAAGACTTTTTGCCACTTTGTAGATATGGTTATCTGGAAAATTCGATCTATCCACAACAATCAATGCACTATCAGACCCAACAAAGCTTGCAAATTGATTTGCAAAAATTTGATTTGCATGGCTTGGAATCATTTCTATATTTTTTGTTTTTACAAAATGAGAAGGTACAGTTAGAGTAAGACGCCCCCCTTGAGCAGGAGAAACAAAACAATGCTGTGCTGTCACAAGTGCGATTTTTTCATCTGGATCAAAACTAGGATGCTCAATAAGAAAACCTGTGCATGTCCCCATACTAAAAAAAGAATTGTTATTGTTTGGAGAAACAGAGTCTAGTCTCAAAAGTAGAGCTTTTCTAGCAAGCTGTGCAATTGGAAGATCCATTGGATCATAGTTCTCTGACATAAGGAATTTTTGTGACTCAAAGAAATTAATATCATCACTTCTTAAGTCAGAATAACTCAGCGTTATCACTGTCATTAGTGCTAGCAACAAAAATTTATAAAAATTCCCCCTCTCTTTTTTACTTTTTATAGACCAATAGCTCTTCAACCAAGCTCTATCCCTCACAACTCTCTCCCCTACTTGAGATTTTAAAATCTCAATAATAGAGTGAAAAATGTGTGCCAGAGTGAACCCAATAATTCAAGTTTTACAAAAAAATCTCTTATTTGATCTTCATCGTAGGAAAGAAAATCACATCTCGGATACTAGACTGATTGGTGACAAGCATAACAAGTCTGTCAATACCCAATCCCACACCACCTGTTGGCGGAAGTCCGACATCAATGGCATGTAAGAAATCATCATCCATAGGGTGAGCTTCACCGTCAAACTCACGCTTTGCCTCTTGTTCTTTTAATCGAGCTCGTTGATCTTCAGGATCATTGAGCTCAGAGTACGCATTTCCGAGTTCCATACAAGCAATCATAGGCTCAAACCTCTCAACTCTCCCTGGTTTTGTGCGATGCACTTTTGTAAGAGGAGAAATCTCAACAGGATGATCCATAACAAATGTGGGTTGCCAGAGATGTTCTTCAACAACAAGTTCAAAAAGCTCAGCCACCATCTCACCATGACTTTTTGGTTTTTCAAGTGAAGAACCTTTCTCCTTACAAGCTTGAAAAAGCTCTTCTTCTGACATTTGATTCACATCAAAACCACCGTACTCCTTCAACCCATCATCGACAGAAAGTCGTCTCCAAGGAGTTGAAAAATCCAATTCCTTACCTTGATACTCAATCTTCGTTTTTCCAGTCACCGTTTTCACAACATGAGTGACAAGATCTTCAAATTGAGTCATTTGGTATTCATAATCCGTGTAGGCTTCATACCACTCAAGCATTGTAAATTCAGGATTATGAGATCGATCAATCCCTTCGTTCCTAAAATTTTTATTCAGGTCATAAACCTTTTCAAATCCACCAACAATTAATCTTTTCAAATAAAGCTCTGGAGATATTTTCAAAAAGAGCTCCATGTCCAGCGCTCTATGATTCGTAACAAACGGATGTGCAGCCGCACCTCCGTATATCGGTTGCAACATCGGAGTTTCAACTTCCAAAAACCCTCTGTCATCTAGAAAGTTACGAACCTCTCGAATCACATGTGAACGAGTTTTAAAAACAGCACGATGCGCGGGGCCCATCACAAGATCCAAATGCCTCAATCGATACTTCAGTTCAACATCTGTCAGTCCATGAAACTTCTCAGGAAGAGGCTCTAGGGTTTTACAGAGCATTGTGAATCTCTTGCAGTGCACAGAAAGCTCGCCTTTTTGAGTACGAAAGACAAATCCCTCAACCCCAACAAAGTCTCCAATGTCAAGATGCTCGAACGACACAAGATCCTCATCACTCAGTTCTTGTTTTTTGATGTAGCATTGAAAGATTCCGCCTTCATCTTGAATATTGAAAAATGCGGCTTTCCCCATAAGTCTTTTGGTCATCAAACGACCTGCAATCTTCACATGACTTTCAAGATCCTTCTCTCCAGTTTCAAGTTTTTTCCACTTTTCTTGAATCTCTAAAATATTTGTTGTGCGATCAAAAGAGTACGGGAAAGGATTGATACCTTTTTCCTTTAGATCATGAAGTTTTTTACGTTTTTCAGCTCTTAAAGCATTGTCTTCATCTGACATACTCAATGCTTTCCTACGTATGTGTCCATGACCTTTGTGAGAAGATCAATCGCCTCAGATTTTTCTCTTTGAAATGCGTTTCGTCCCATAATACTTCCAAAACTTCCGCCCTGAGCAAGTCCCTGAACTTCCTCCATCACCTCATCGGCTCCCTTTGCAGCACCACCACTGAAAATCACAATTCTTCGTCCACCAAACGCTGACTGAACAACATGAGCTATACGTTCAGAAAGTTTACCAACTTTTATCCCTTCAGATTCATAAACTTTTTTGGCATCAGATTGTTCAATGTGTGACGTCGGAGGCTTTACTTTAATGATATGTGCACCAAGCTGAGCTGCAATTTGCGCAGCATAAGCCACAACATCAATTGCTGTTTCACCATCTTTTGAAAGATTCTCACCCCGAGGATAACTCCAGATAACAACGGCAAGACCTGCACTCTTTGCATCTTCAGTGAGGCTTGCAATTTCCTCATACATTTGTTTTCGATTGGAACTTCCTGGATAAATTGTAAATCCAATTGCAGCACAACCAAGCCGAAGAGCCGCATCAATACCCGAGCTCAGAGCTGAAATCGGTGCCTCATTTTTAAATAAGGAGTCTGAGTTATTGACCTTCAAAATAAGTGGAATCTCTCCTGCATAATCGCGGGCACAAGCTTCGACAAAACCAAGAGGCGCAGCATAAGCATTGCATCCAGACTCAATAGCCAACTCAAAGTGATAAGAAGGGTCATATCCAGCAGGGTTCTTCGCAAAGCTTCGTGCAGGGCCATGCTCAAACCCCTGATCTACTGGCAGGATCACCATCTTTCCAGTCCCAGCAAGTCGCCCGTGATTTAACATTCTAGCCAAATTGCTCAATGTTCCAGGATTATCAGATCCATACCAACTTAGAATTTCACGAACTCTTGGTGTCATTCAACTTTCCTCCAAATAAAAGAGCTGTTTGTGCCAAATAGTGAATACCTCACCTCTTTCTAAACACAGATGCTCTCAAGTATCTGGAAACTAATTGAGTCGTTAGAATAAGACAAGCGTGAGGGAGAGACTGTGGTACTTTTTGTCCTGCAGAGCGCTACGAAGTGGTGCTCTGCAGGACAAAAAGTGACCAAACCTAACTTTCTCGAAACTGATCTTGCAACAGTGTTGATTATTTAACAGTCACTAGCTTCTAAATACTTAAAAACTCTCTAAAAACAAGTTTCTATTCTTTAAGCCGGGCGCTTGAGCTCTAAGGGAAGCGGTCGCTGAGCACTCAAAACGAGACCAGCAACATAGGCCACCACTTGCCCAAACCGAATATCATGGTCTGAAATCCCAGCATCGGATTTTGCCATCCGAGCTGACAAAACCCCATAAAACTCTCCATCCTTTTTGATTGGACAGACAATCATAGAGTCAAAACGAATCGTCTTCACCATCTCTCGAATTTTTGCAAGATTTGGGTCATAATCTAGGTCTTCAATCACAACCACCTTTTCCGTATTCATTACATGCAAGACTTCTGGATATCTATTGAGATCCACCTGAATGCTTGTCACTGTTCGATCGTCACTTGAGGCTTGAACAAATCCTGTTTGACGATCTTCTTTGCACTCAAGAATATTACACCTCACTGCCTTTAATGTCAGTGCGAGCATCTTTGTCAGATTGAAATAAATCTCCTGAGGCCTCTTCCCCGAACTCGCCTCTCTTAAAACCATATCAATAAGATGGAGATAGAATTCTGCACCTGTTTTCTTTTCTGAAGCATTCTCAGTGTCTAGAACAGGCCGCTTCTTTTGAATGTGGAACACGATACGAGAAAGCATATCTTCAAATTTGAATGGCTTAATAACATAATCCGCAGCTCCATTTTTCAGACACTCTTTGACGTTTTGTGTGTTGTTATGCCCTGAAGTGACAATCACTTTGATCTCTCGATCTTTAAGATGAGGCTGAGACTTGACGTGATTCATTATATCAATGGCATTTCCATCTGGAAGCATAAGGTCAATAATTATAAAGTGTGGAGTAAAATCGATCAGTTTCTCTCTGGCCTCTTTTCCATTTGTCACATCAACGACTTCAAACCCCTTCTCCTTTAGGAAATCAGTCATTCGCCGTCGCATTTGACCATCATCATCTGCAACCAGAACTTTAAAACTTGTCTTTTGGACATCAGAACTCATACAGGCATATCGGTCAAATCACTGTAAGAACTGAAGAAAATCACTTCATTTTGATCTCTCGCGCCGTCACAGACCGTGACACCCAGATCCCTGACAAAGTAGATTGGCTCGATGGCATTTTTGGTATTTGAAGGACTAGATGGAGCAGGAAAATCAACCCTCATTCAGGGCGTAAGCTCACATCTTAAGTCTAGAGACTTAGAGAGTATTGTAACACGAGAGCCTGGTGGAACTATTCTTGGAGATGAACTTCGAGAAATTGTGACTCGAACCAAACTTGAAGCACCGACACCTCGGACCGAACTTTTGCTTTATGAAGCCTCTCGCGCCCAACATGTCGATAGAGTGATACGCCCCGCTCTAGACAAAGGTCATTGGGTTTTATGTGACCGTTTTACTGCAAGCTCTGTTGCATTTCAGGGTGGAGGCAGGGACATTCCGACAGAATCCGTCCACTGGTTAAATGACTTTGCAACAGATAGCACAAAACCCGACCTTCAAATTCTTTTGGATCTCCCCACCGAGGAAAGCTTAAGTCGAATTCAAAAGCGACAAGACTCTACAGGACAAGACACCGATAGGTTTGAACGAGAAGCAAAAGAGTTTCACGAAGCTGTTAGAAAATCTTATCTCAAACAAGCAAACGACAACAAAGAGAAGTGGTTAATACTCGATGCCATGGAGCAATCCGACTCACTTCTTCAAACTCTTATTCAGGAATTGGTAAAGAGACAGTGGCTAAAATCATAGAAAAAATTCGTGGACACAAAGTTCAACTCAAAAGATTTTCAGAACGCGTTCAAGATGAAAAACTTGGACAAACTCTACTTTTTGTTGGACCCGAGGGAATCGGGAAACGCCTTGTTGCAAAAGCCATAGCTCAGTCTCTTGTTTGTGAAATATCTCAAAATGCATGTGGAAGCTGCGGAGCATGCACCCGAATTGAAAAGGAGCAAAGCGAATCTCTACTTCTTATCAAACCCACAGGAACTGGAATCAAAGTGGATCAAGCTCGAGATGTTATTCACTTCACTTCGCTTAAAACACAGGGGCAGGCAAGGTGTGTCATCATTAATGATGCAAATAAACTGAACCACCAAGCTGCAAATGCACTACTTAAAACTCTTGAAGAGCCTCCTGAAAAAACATATTTTTTCCTTATAGCTCCAAGTCACCAGTCTGTTCTTATGACAATTCGAAGCCGAGCTCAAGTCACTCGCTTTGGACCTCTGGACCAATCTGATTTGAGTCCAAATGAACAGATTCCACAGTGGGTGATCGAAGCATCTGGGGGCCGACTGGATCGCCTCGGCTTCCTTTCAGAACCAGAATCCCTTGAAATTAGGAAACGGGCACTTGCTCTTTTCATGTCACTTACAGACTCAAACCTTTCTCGCCCATTTGAAACCATCAAAGAAGTCTGCAAAGACAAAACCGAAGCCATTCAGATCACTCGACTTTTGCAACAATTTGTTCGAGATCTTGCTGTCATGAAGTATGATGCAACTAAGATGATTCATAAAGATCTCCGCCCACATTTTGAACAGATGCAAAAACTCTCACATTCCTCTTTGGATTTATTGTTCCTACACCTCAAAGAACTGGAGCGTGATATTGAACGCCACGTTGATCGCACCCTCTCCATGGAAGAGTTCTGGCTTTCAGGAAGAAAAGAACTTTCAAAAGAGACCGTATGTCCTGGATAGACCTTCACTGTCACTTACCTATGCTTGAAGCTGACATTACAGAAACTCTTAAGATTGCAAAAGAAAATGATGTTGAGCGACTTGTTACAATTGGGACTTGTCCTGAAGATCATCCAAAAGTTTTGGACTTTGCTCTCAAATACCACCCCATTGTTCACTGCACACTTGGCGTTCATCCACATGAGGCCAAAACATACAGCGATGATGTTGAAGCTTTTATTCGAGAAAACGTAACAAAAAAAGAAGTTATTGCTGTAGCCGAAATTGGGCTGGATTATTTTTATGAACACTCTCCAAAAGATATCCAAAAGAATGTCTTTCGACGTCAACTTCAATTGGCCCAAGATCTACAACTTCCCGTCCAAATACATACCCGAGATGCAGAAAAAGACACTGTCGATATACTGAAAGAATTCGGAGGCCAGATAAAAGGCAACATCCATTGTTTCACAGGCTCTCCTTGGCTTGCTGAAAATGCATTGAACTTAGGACTCAATATTTCTTTAAGCGGCATTGTCACCTTTAAAAATGCCGAAGATCTCAGAGAAACTGCCAAAGCCGTACCTCTAGACCGGATGCATGTCGAAACAGACTCTCCCTTTCTCACACCTGTTCCACTTCGAGGTCAAAAAAACACCCCAGGGTACGTACGTCATGTCGGAGAGTTCATGGCCTCTTTTTTGGGAATTGATCTTTTAGAGTTTCAAAAACAAATGAAAGAAAACGCCCTCAATACCTTCACAAAGATTGAGTGGCAATGATACAAGCTATCTCATTTGATTTTTGGGATACAATTGCAATTGATGACTCAGACGAAGAAAAACGAAAAGAATACGGACTTCCCTCCAAAAGAAAGTTTCGAGAGAGCCGACTTTTCCTCTCTCTTCAAAAGAAGCAACCTCATATTTCTTTAACAGACATCCAAACAGCCATACAAAAATGTGATTTGGAATTCAAAAACATTTGGACCAGTGAAATGAAGACCTGGACAGTTAAAGAGCGATTGTCGCGCACATTTCAAATTCTAGGTGTCCCCTCTTCACCTTCAATAGAATTGATTGAAGAGTTTGAGTCCCTAGAAGTCGACACCCCTCCAGATCCTATCCCTGGAGTTTTAGAAGTTCTTCATGACCTCAAATCACAATACAAATTGGGAATTATCTCTGACACGATTTACACTCCAGGTCGCGGTTTAAGAAAAATCTTAGATGCCTGGGGTGCACTTGAACTCTTTGACTCACTTGTATTTTCAGATGAAATTGGCGCGTCAAAGCCCTCCCAAGTGGTTTTTCAAAAAACCATCGAAGATTTTGAAATAGAACCAAACACACTTTTACATGTCGGAGATCGTGAAGAAAAGGACATCTTTGGAGCTCAAAGATTTGGCTCAAAAAGCGCTCTTTGTCTTGCCAGCCAAAAACGAATCGATCCAAGAAAATCCCAAGCCAACTTTCACTTTGATAACTATTCCCAGTTTATCCACCTCTTAGAGAAAAACATATGATCCTTTCACCTTGGAAAAAAAAATTTGAACATGGATTTCCTTTAGAGCAAAAAGGCCATCGAACAGTTGGACGCGAAGGAGAATACCCCGTTGTTGACACTGAGGGAAATGCTTTTGATGTCTCCCCTGTTTTTGAAAACCTCAAGGAGGATTTTGCACCAAGCTTTGAGGGAGAAAAAAATGAATTACTTGTAGGAGTTGAGTGTCGCGATTTTATGATTTTACGAGAAGTCGGCATTGGAACAATTGAAATTGTCTCACGCCCCACAGAAAGTCTCTTTGAGATCAAGGAAATCTTTGAAACCGCAATGACATCCATACTCCGGTCGACAAATCAACTTGGTGCAAAAGTTCTCGGCTATGGGACGCAACCTGTGTCTCCAATAGAAGACAAACTGATGACACCTAAACAGCGCTATAAAGTTTTACGTCAAGTACTGGGACCTCTTTGGAATGAATTTGCGGTTTCCGCAAGTGATCAAACACATATCAGTGTTTTAAGAAAAGAAATTATTCCACTGACCAACCTCTTTCACAAAGCAACACCTTTTTTAGTTGGGCTTTTTGCAAACTCTCCTTGCCGAGAGAGTCAAGACACTGGATTTACCAGTTCAAGAGAAGAGTTCAAAAAGAAAATTTTGATGTCAGAAAACCGTCATGGAATGGCAAATCGAGAATTTAGTAGCCTTGATGACTATCTCAACCATCTTTCAAATATGACTTGCATTTTTGTGAACAAGAAAGGCTCTCCCACTGTTGTCAACAAAACCTTTTCTTCAATTCAAAACACAGATTTTCAAGATTTTTTGAAACATGAACACTATGTTTGGAATAGCACCCGTCCCAGATCAGTGCACGGAACACTTGAATTTCGCCCGATTTGCCAACAACCCTGGAACAGACAGATGTGTGCGACTTCTTTTTACGTAGGACTATCTGAAAACCACCAAGAACTCACCAAACTTCTCAATTCCGTTGGCAATTATAAGAGCATTTACCTCAACTCGGATCAAATCATTCAAACACCATTTCAAATCGAAATTGTACCCAAACACTTTTGGGAAGATCTTTATGAAATTTCTTATAAAGGTCTAAAATCACGATCCTTTGGTGAAGAAGTTTTGATCTCTCCCGTCCAAAAGGATATAAATTCTAAAACAACCCCCGCTTCGCGAGCTTCTTTATGGTTTAAGGAAGGGGGAACAAAACAATTGATCAAGCAACTGGAGATACATATTTAAATGAGCCAATTCAATTTCCCAACACCAATCCAGTCAGCACCCGGCTCTCTTCAGAGCCTTTCCCAGCACCTGTTGAGTAGTGATATCAAAAGACCATTGATTGTGACTGATTCAAGTTTAGCTCAACTCAAGCCTTACAAAGCTTTAGAAAGATTATTAAAAAAGAGCAATATCCCAAGTTTCACATACAGTGACTTTAAGGGAAATCCAATAAAGTCACATGTTGAGAAAGGAAAGTTGGCCTTCCTTAAAGGAAGTTGTGACGGCATTATTGCCTTTGGCGGCGGAGCTCCCATGGACGTTGCCAAAGCCATTGCCGCAGTCATTCACCATCACGAAGACCTCTTTGCTTACGAAGATGTGGAGGGAGCAAAGACTCTTGATTTCGAAGTTCCTCCGATTGTTGCAATCCCAACAACTGCAGGAACTGGAAGTGAAGTCGGACGAAGTGCTGTAATTTCAGAGGATGAAACACATAGAAAGAGAATCATTTTTTCTCCAAAACTTCTTCCACAATATGTTATATTAGATGCCGAACTCACGTTGGGACTGCCTTCTCATATTACAGCCTTTACAGGACTTGATGCTCTTACCCACTTAGTCGAAGCTTTTCTTGCAAAAGGGCATCAACCGATGTGTTCAGGAATTGCATTAGAAGGGATTCATCTTGTCTCTCAAAATCTATTTTCTGCTTATAAGTTTGCAAAAGCAAACGTTGGAAAGAACAAGGAACACATCTACGCCCGTCAAATGATGCTTGAAGCTTCCATGATGGGAGCTGTTGCTTTTCAAAAGGGACTTGGAGTCAACCACAGTTGTGCTCATGCTCTCTCCACTGTCTGCGACACTCACCATGGCTTAGCCAATGGTATACTTCTTCCATATTGCATGAAGTTCAATGCCAAAGGAAATACAAAAGCTTTTAAACGAATGGCACAAGCGGCTGAACTAAAAGAATGCAATTCCAAAGGGTTTGTTGATTGGCTTTCAAAACTCAAAAAGAAGATGGATGTTCCCAAAAACTTAAGAGAGATTGGAGTCAAAGACTCTCAGCTCAAGGATTTGGTTCACTATGCATGGTTAGATGTCTGTCACCCGCTCAATCCCAGAAAAGTGACCCAAAAGGATTTTGAGAGTTTGTTTAAAAAAGCTTTGAATGGAAAACTCTGATGTTCCTTAAAATTGGAGTTTCAGGCTGCTTCTTTCATTCAGATCCAACTCGCCCTATATTTAAAGGAAAAACCCTTCTCTATTCAGAAGAGAGCATGCTTCAATACTTGATGAAAGAAGGAGCGATTCCAGTTATTCTCCCAAGAGCATTTGGCAAAATCCATGTTTCAGATCTCACAAACGACCTAGATGGCCTTCTTCTTCAAGGCGGCTCAGATGTTTCTCCAGAATCTTACAATGAAGAGCCCATTGATCCCAAGTGGGTTGGGGACTTTGAAAGAGATCAATATGAAATTGAGCTTATCCATGAGTTTATAAAGAACAGGAAGCCCATTCTTGGAATATGTCGAGGCCTTCAGATTCTCAACGTTGCACTGGGCGGAACACTTTATCAAGATATTGAAACTCAATTGAAAGACAAACTCAATCATCGCAATTGGGATATTTATGATCAAAACTTTCACGATATCTCTATTGAAAACGGATCATTGATAGAGAAGATTTTTGATATCAATCAAGGAAGAGTCAACTCCATCCATCATCAGAGTGTTAAAGACCTTGCTCCGGGACTGGTCGTTGATGCAAGAGCTCCAGATGGTATCATTGAAGCCATCTCCTCTTCCAATATAGACAATGAGAAACTTTTTGCTATTCAATGGCACCCTGAGTTCCAAAATGATGAAAAAGATCTTTTAAGTGCAAAAACACTCATTCGGTATTTTTTAGATTGGTGCCGAACCACCAACGACAACTCGAGGTCACACAATGAATGAACTCACAATTGCAAACCCCGCAAATGGACAAGTTATAAAAACACTTCAACAAACAAGTCAAAGTGACATTGCTCGCGCCTTTAGTAAGGCCAAAAAATCTCAACGACATTGGAAAGAAACCAAACTTTCAGAGAGAAAACGCATCATAAAAGCTTTCAACAAAAACTTAGACTTAGAAAAAGCAAAGCTTGCAAAAACCCTAACAAAAGAAGTTGGCAAACCCATCTCCCAGTCTTTGAATGAAATCAAAGGCACTGTTCACCGTATTAATTATTTTTTGAATCACTTTGAAGATGTTATGAAAAAAACCGTGTATTCAAAAAGTGAAATTCTTGAATGGGAGCCACTTGGAGTTGTTGGAAATATATCAGCCTGGAACTACCCTTACTTTGTTGGGAGCAATGTTTTTATACCAGCCCTTTTAACTGGAAACGCCGTCCTTTACAAACCCTCTGAGTTTGCAACACTCACAGGGCAACACATCTCTCGCCTCCTCAGGAAGTCTGGAATACCAAGTTCTATTTTTCAACTTTTGATTGGTACAGGTGAAGTCGGAGCCTCTTTACTTGAAGAACCTATTGATGGATTGTTTTTTACAGGCTCCTATCCCACTGGCGCAAAGATCAACCAAGCACTTTCACATCGTATGATCAAAGTCCAAATGGAACTTGGGGGAAAAGACCCTGTCTATGTCACAGAGGATGTCGATGTACAGAAGGTAGCAGAGGCTGTTGCCGATGGAACTTTTTACAACACAGGACAAAGCTGTTGTTCTGTTGAAAGAATTTATGTGCACAAAAACATTCACAGGGAGTTCGTTCGTGAATTTGTTGACGTCGTGAAAGGTTTCCGGATTGGAGACCCTACAAATCCCAATACATACATTGGGCCACTCACCAGACGTGCTCAAATCGGAGTTCTCATGGATCAAGTCAATGATGCACTTGAGAAAGGCGCGCGACTTGAAACCGGAGGTAAGCCTCAAACAGGTACTGGAAATTATTTTCAACCCACAGTTTTGTCTCAAACAAATCATGGAATGAAAATCATGCGAGATGAAAGCTTTGGCCCCATCATCGGAATACAGTCCGTAAAGAGCGACAGCGAAGCCATTGAAAAAATGAATGACACAACCTACGGACTCACCTCCTCTGTTTACACAAAAAACCAACGCCGCGCTCTCAAACTTATGAAAGAGTTCCAAAGTGGCTCTGTTTTTTGGAACTGCTGTGATCGTGTTAATCCCAAGCTTCCTTGGAGTGGAAGAGGAAATAGCGGAATTGGGTCGACTCTCTCTGAAATCGGAATTCAAACCTTCCTTCAACCAAAAGCCTATCACCTCGGATAATAGGGGTTGTTGAGAATGAGATAGTTGGCAAGGAGCGTTACTCCTCTGAAGTTCTACACCCTCGAGTTGCATTTTAAGTCACTTAGTCCTAATTTTCTGCCATCTGGAATTCCTAACAGGAGAGATTGATTTGAGTCGTATCAGAGTGGGTATCAATGGTTTTGGAAGAATTGGTAGAATTGCATTTCGAGCAGGCTTTAAACATTTAGATATCGTTGGCGTAAATGATATGGCACCAAACTCTACAATGGCTCACTTACTAAAATATGATTCATCTCATGGAACTCTTGAGAATGATATCAGCTCAACAGAAACGAGCCTTGTTGTAGATGGCAAGGAAATTCCTGTTTCACAAACAAAAAATCCAGAAGAAGTCCCTTGGGACAAATGGGAAGTCGATGTTGTATTGGACTGTACTGGCGCCTTTAAAAAGAAAGAGGATTTTCAAAAGCATTTGCGTGGAAGTGTAAAACGAGTTCTTGTTTCCGCACCAGCAGAAGGAGCCGACTTTACGGCAGTTTACGGCGTCAATCATACAGACTATAACCCCGACAGTCACAAAATTATTAGCAATGCCTCTTGCACCACAAATTGCCTTGCTCCACTTGCCAAGGTTCTTCATGAGAATTTTGAAATCAAAAATGGCTTCATGACAACCATACATAGCTATACAAACGATCAACGACTACTTGATGGTGGACACAAAGATCTCAGACGCGCACGTTCTGCTGCAGAGTCCATGATTCCCACAACAACAGGAGCTGCAATTGCAGTTGGAAAAGTCATTCCAACCCTCAATGGAAAGATTGATGGAATTTCAATACGTGTCCCAACACCAAACGTAAGCGTTGTGGATTTTGTCGCAAATACAGGAAAGCCGGTTTCTATCCAATCCATTAACGAAACTCTTCTTGAAGCTTCAAAAAACCAGATGAAAGGGATTATGACTTGTGAGTCTGCTCCACTCGTCAGCCGCGATTTTATGGGCAACACTTTCAGTTCGATTGTCGACCTCCCATCAACAATGGT
>JAUICD010000028.1 GCA_030427965.1 Bdellovibrionia bacterium | reverse complement strand
GCTCCGAGGTTTGCTATGTAATCCAGTTTCGAGCCTTTTTTAACGCCTGCAAAAATACCAAGTGGGATTGCGATAATCAAAGATAAGAAAAGTGCCGCAAACGAAAGATAAAAAGTATTGAGAAGTCGGGGGCCTAAGATATCTGTTACTGGAATTTTGTATTGCCTAGAGTATCCAAGATCTCCCGTTACAACCGATTTGACCCAATTGAAGTATCGAACATGGACGGGCTGGTCGAGCCCATATAGAGCTTTGAGTCGAGCGATATCCTCGGTTGTGATTTTGGGGTTAGCACTCGCCATAAGGTCGATAGGGTCACCTGGCATAAGGGTCATAAGGTAATAGCACGCAAACGAGAGCACAAAGATTGTTGCAATTGTTTGGACAATTCGTCTGAGAATGTAAGCTGTCATCTTAAAACCCTCCCAAGGAATTTGGGTTGAAGAACTAAGCTCTTCAACCCTTACATACTAACGTTTTGCTGATTCGACCCCTAAGTCCCAATGCTCAGCATGATTCGTAGATACAAATTGATGTCCAGGCATTCGATATCCTTTAAGAGATTTTGGAGTCACGCTCACATCAGCTCTGTAGTAGAGCGGAATAACAGGAACGTCGTCTGTGTAGTGGTGAAGAATCTCAGTCATCAATTTCTTGCGGCCTTTGTGAGTCATTTCAACATCGAGCTTCTCAAGAAGAGAGTCGACTTTTTTGTTACTCCACTTGGCAGAGTTTTGACCAGAGAACCCGTTCTCTTTAGTCGGAATATTTTTAGAATGAAACTGTGATTTTGGAGAGTTTTCTGGGCTTGAAATCCAGGCGTACATAGCAAGCCCTGGGTATTTCCCTTTTCTTACAGTTTCGCCAAAGTACACACGTGGTGGTTCATTCTTAATAGAGACATCGACACCGACTTTCTTCCACTCATCTTTTAAGAAAACTTGCACAAGTTCACGCACTTTGTTTCCTGATGTTGTCATAAAGCTCAATGAAAGCTTTTTGCCATCTTTGTACCGGAAGCCATCTTTGCCAGTCTTCCATCCAGCAGCCTCAAGAAGCTTTTTGGCTTTTCGTTTGCTCGTCGGGTATTTCACAACATCTTCTGTGTACCATCGATCAATGGGTGCAATGTTGTGAATAGCGGGTTTTTGTCGACCTTCAAAAAGAGCTTGAGTGAGTTTTTTTCTGTCAATGGCATGAACAAGAGCTTTTCGAACTTGGACATCCTTTAGGATTGGGTTTTCTAAGTTCACGTCAATATGTTCGTAGACCAAACTGTCTTTGAAATTGACAATAAATGGTAATTTTTGAGATTTGACTTTCTTTTCAAAAGAAAGAGCTTGGTCAAAAGAAAGTCCGAGAACACTGATCATATCAATTGTTCCAGATCGAAGGTTGGCCTCAAGCGTCCCTGTATTCGGAATCAATTTTAAAACAAGCTTCTCAATCTTTGCTGGAGTTCCATAAAACTTTTCATTACGTACAACCACAACGTGAGAACCGAGCTTGATTTCGCTCACTCTGTAAGGACCGTTGTAAAGTCCTTTGTTGGTAGGTTGAGTGGTGTAGAGAGAGTTTTTTCCGTATCCCTCTTTTTGAGCACCATACTTTTTAAATACAGGTCCCTCAAGGTGACGAGGAACGATGTCAAAAGTTCCCAATTGATTGAAATCCCACTTTGCTTCTTTGTAGACAAAAGTGAATTTCTTTGGATTTTTCTTGTCGATCACTATCTTCTCGACCTGATCGTAGACCTCCTTTTCTCCAACGGAGACATTCTTTGAAGTTGCAAGCTCCCATGAGAATTCAACATCATGAGCTGTCACAGGAGTGCCGTCACCCCAAACTGCATTTTCCAAAATTTCCCAATCGGCTTTGATTTTCTTTTTGCCGTTTTCGGTAAAAACTTTAGCTTGTCCATTTTCTACAGTTGGAAGTGATTTGACCAGTTGAGGAACCCACTTGCCGTCCAGATCAATGATTGTAAGTCTTCTGTTTACAAGGCTTGAGATATAGGTCGTTGCCAACATTTGCTTAATAATTGGGTTTAGATTCTCAAATTCTTGAGTGATTCCAATGTTAAGCTCTTTGTTCGATAGATCTTTTGCCTGAATCTCTGGACTGACTAGGAGTCCGAGGGTGATCCAACTGAGGAGAATTCTCTTCAGATTCATTTTTTACCTCCTGAATAAGGAATTGATCACGATGCCAGCAGGATACGTGATGGTTGTTATTGATTTGCTCTAAATTTGGTCTTTCGTTTAAACATTTATCTGTTTTAAATTCACAACGTGTATGAAACGCACATCCTTTAGGAGGGTGAATTGGGCTTGGGACATCACCTTTGAGTGAAACACGTTTTTCGACTCGTCCTTTCCCAACTCGTGGGATGGCTTTGAGCAAGGCCTGCGTATAAGGGTGTGTTGGATGGGAAAACAAAGTGTCACGGTCTGCCTTCTCTACGATTTGTCCTAAGTACATGACTGCAATTTCATCGCAAAGATGTTCAACAACACTGAGATCATGTGAAATAAAGAGATATGTAAGATTGAATTCTTTTTGAAGGTCTTTGAGAAGGTTGAGAACTTGAGCTTGTATAGAGACGTCAAGGGCGCTCACAGGCTCATCGCAAATGATCACTTCTGGATTTAAGGCAATGGCTCGAGCAATGCCGATTCTTTGTCTTTGCCCGCCCGAAAATTCATGTGGATATTTATTTAAATCAGTGGACTTGAGACCTACGATATCAAGAAGTTTGGCTACTCGCTTTTCAATTTCTGATTTTGATCCCATTTTGTGAACTCGAAGTGGCTCACCTACAATGCGACTGACGGTTTGCCTTGGATCAAGTGAGGCGTAGGGGTCTTGAAAGATCATTTGAATTTCACGTCTCATTGTGCGGAGTTCTTCACCGTGAATGTGCGTGATGTCTTTTCCTTCAAAGGAAATAGACCCTGCTGTGGGGTTATAAAGTCGGCATATGGCACGTCCAAGAGTTGACTTTCCACATCCACTTTCGCCGACAAGCCCTAATGTCTGACCTTTTTTGAGATCAAAGCTGACACCATCGACGGCCTTTACACTTCCCACTTCTCTTAAAAAGAACCCTTTCTTAATTGGAAAATACATCTTCAAGTCACGAACTTCCAAAATACTCAACTTATGCCTCCACCGGGTTGAAACATGCGACTTTGTGATTTGGGCTTAACTCAACAATTGGAGGTTGAGATCTAAAACACGGATCTATTGCATGAGGGCAGCGACCTTGAAAGGCACACCCTTCAGGTCGATTGATAAGTGCGGGGACCTGTCCCTCAATGGTTGGTAGTTTTTCAACACGTTGGCCAAGTTTGGGTAAAGAATTGAGTAATGCGTGTGTGTAGGGGTGTCGTGGTTTTGAAAACAGATCCTCACCAGAGGCTTGTTCACAAACACGTCCCATGTACATTACCAAAACTTCATCAGCAAGTTCAGAGATCACACCAAGATCATGAGTGATAAATTGAACAGTCATTCCAAATTTCTTTTGTATGTCTTGTATCAGATCTAGAATTTGCGCTTGAATTGTTACATCAAGAGCTGTTGTTGGCTCATCTGCAATCAAAAACTCAGGTTCACACGAAAGAGCCATTGCAATCATTGCTCTTTGTCTCATTCCACCTGAGAGTTGATGTGGATAATTGGAAAAACGTGACTCTGGCTCAGGGATTCCCACAAGTGAAAGAAGTTCAATTGCACGTTTACTCGCTTCATCTTTGTCGATATCTAAATGTCGTAACATTTGTTCAATGATTTGTTCGCCAACAGTTAATACAGGGTTAAATGCTGTCATTGGTTCTTGAAAAATCATTGCGATTTTTTTTCCACGAATATCTTCAAGTTCGGATTCATCAAGGCTCAAAAGGTCTCGACCAGACAGTTTGGCACTACCTTTTGTGACTTGCCCTGGAGGGTCGATAAGCCCCATAAGTGAAAAAGAGGTTACGGTTTTCCCGCATCCACTTTCACCAACAATCCCTAGGGTTTTTCCTTTTGGAATAGAGTAGCTAACTCCATCGACAGCATTGACTGGGCCGTGTTTCGTTTGAAACGTCGTTACCAAATCTTTAACAACAACATGTTCTTCCACAAATCCCCCCCGGGAAATGATAGATGCTTGGGATCAAACTGACCCCACCTTGCCCCGGTAAGACAATGAATTACAAGAAGTGTTCCAGTCAAAGGGAATGTCGGAGTGTAATTTTTTTATGGGTGCTGATCCACTTTTGGGACTCGGTGAGTCTAAAGTACGAAATCGACTTCAGACTCACTGAGTCCCAAAAAACATAAGCACCTAGCAGCCAGTGCCTTCAGGGGGAGGGAGTTGGTTTTGACAATCAGGGCTGTCGGAAGGGCAGATAAGTCGCAAGTGGAAGTGGTGGTGGTGGTTTCGATATGGTCTAAGTCGCCGTAGTGTCTCTATAACAAGTGGGTCACTTTGCACTCTCTGGGTGTATCGGCACAGTCTTTTCTTAATGACCTTATCAACAAGAATACGATTCACCTCACCAGTGCTTACCAGCGTTTTCATAAAATACCAATTTCGTTGTACATCAAAGTTCTCTGAAATGACTCCATCACGAACAAAAAATTCGTCAAATGTTGTGTTGATATTGGGGTTCATTTCTCGTTTGTCATAACGATAGTAGATTCCATCCAGATCCAATCCATTTTGATGTGAGTTGTGCATAGATATTGGACCACCAAATTGAGCTGAAGTATCGCCAACTTGAAGTCTCTCACTTTCGGGATATTTTTTTCTCATTTCGCGAGAGGCATACAAGATGACATCATTTAAAAGCGTAGTAACCCATCCCCTGTTACGAGGACGAAATATCTTAACAAAACCAACGGCTTTTTGGGGGAGATCGACTCCGTTTAAGAGACTTCCATCTGTGTAAAATCCGATTGCTTGATTCTCTCCAACTGCGTAATTCATTATTTGATCTCTGACATAGGGACCACGAAAGCCTGTCATGTCATCCTCATTAAAGCCAAAAGCATTTGTGGCACTTAGTAAAAGTGCCGATAGAAATAAAAGCGCCTTCATTCGAATTCTCCCCGGTGATTTGATGTAAAAAATCTTAACATGTTTTCTCTCGCCCACAAGATAGAGGGGGCGAGCTAGACCAAAGGCGGGGCTGGTGCAATTGTGCCATGTATTATCAAAAAGGAGAGTTTGTTGGGTGTGATGAAGTTATTTCTAGTTTATGACGCAGTTGAGATGGAAAGCACAGCTGACTTGATTTTCAAAGAGTAAGAGGTATTTTTTATTTCATTAAAAAAGGGAGAAGAGAATGTCTGAGCCTGTAGCTGAACCTGTAGCGATGATCGTAGACATTGATGGTGAGGTAAAGGAAATTGAGTGTCGACCTGGTGAAACTCTCTTAGAGGCATGCTTGAGAGAGGGGATGGATGCGCCGTATTCTTGTATGGCGGGTTCTTGTACGACGTGTAAAGGAAAGCTTTCTTCAGGAAAAGTCGAGATGGAGATCAATGACGCTCTTACAGATGATGAGGTCGAAAAAGGAGAAGTTCTCTGCTGTCAGGCAAAGCCTGTGAGTGATGAGAAAATTGAAATCAAATATCTTGAGACCTGGTGACCTCTAAGAAACTCATAAATTTGGTAGCTTTATTGAAGTCATTTGTTGGAATCAAACCAGATCTTATAAGTCCGTTGTGGACTTCAAATTTTGAGATGGGTTTTTGAGACTTTTTTTCTATTCGCCAGGTTGCATGGCTTCCCGGTGAAATGAGGCTGCGAAGCTTCAAATTGATATTTCCAAAATTGAATCGAGAGTTGATTTCAGAAATGGGTTTGTATCGAATTTCGTTGGAGTTATTTTTGTAAATATAACCATCAATCCCGGCGGGGCCTCGGTATCCCAATTTGTAAAGCTCTCCACCAACAAATTGAGCAATTCTTGAAACCATCGAGTCCTTCTCTTTTGACTTTAGAAAATATGAGATGACATCTTTGGATATCCCTTTAAGAGGAGGGGAGACAATAGCTCCTTGATATACTCCCCGTGCGTTAGTGAGAAACTGACTAATGCCGAGGTATCGTATTTTTTTATCAACATATATTTGAATAGAGAGATCATTGATACGGTTGAGCCAAGGTTCGACAATGATTTCACTATGCTTGTTCAGTATATTTTCAATCCATTTCTCATTTAGATCGTCTTTTTTTTCAATCAAAAGAGTGTTGCCTGCTGAGGTTCCATAGGGGGATTTTAAAATGAGTGTTTCATGTCCATTTTGTCTTAAATTCTCAATCGACCTCATGCACTCCCCATAGGATGAAACAACATGCCCGCACTCAAAAGTGTTGGGGAATAAGTCATGTGGAAGCTCATCTACAAGACGATGCAAAACAGAGATGGCATTGCACTTGGAGTGAGACTTGGTGAGTGCTCTTTCGTTTATTGGGATGACTGCGGCGTTAGACAGATGAAGTGTTTTGGACGTCTGTAACAATTGCGGAGTCCAACCCCAAGGGCAAATATTCCGTAAGAGTCGCTCCTGAACTTCAGGTGAATTCAAATCCCCCACCAAAACTTCTGGTAGATATCCCAATATAGCCTGTGTGTTCTTTAAAAAATCCTGTGATGGTCGTTCTTCAAGTAAGACGATGTCGTCACGTCTAGAAAGAAAAAAAAGGGTGTCTTCAAGGTCATGTTTGAAGTCTTTGAGCCATTGACTGGTATAGAGGCTGGATTGATGATGAAGTTCGGACTCAACTCCAGGGTTGAAGAAATAGAGATCTGGTGCTCGCCCCTTTGATTTGGAGTAGAGTTGTAGCTCCTCAATATACTTTGAAGGAAAACCAATTTTTTTACGAAGATCTATATGAAAGTGTTTACCCTTAGCGCGTGTTGGGCTCATTGGGGGAATTAAGTTTTTCAAATACTTTGCCCACAGATCATTGCAGTCTTTTTGAAACCAATGGAGTGCAAACTGAACATGTCCAATTTCATCTTTTAAAACCTGATCCATGATACTTGCAGTCTTGGTGTCCTTCATACGTGTGAATAGATTTCGGTAATGGATGGCAAAGTCCAAGTTGGCTTGCTCAAAAGTTAAGCCCATTAGAGCATTGTACTGATCAATACTTTGAATTTCTTGAGCGGCATTCCAAAAAAAGCCGTTGAGAGGAAAGTCTCCAAACTCATAACCAAAGTCTTTCATTCTTTTGACGTACATTGAAAGGTGTCTTTGCTCCTCATGGATTGTTTTTACAAGCCCTCCTCGAAAGGAAGTGGGTGCATTCTGAAATCGTAAGAGCATGAGTGCCATAATCTCAATTGCAAGAAGCTCATGGTTTGCAAAATGATGAAGTGCAACCGCATGTCCGTGGTCTGACTCAAGTTGGCTCTCATTTGGAAAGGGGTGCCGTTTCTCGTTGAATTGAATTTCTTTGGAACGAGCAGGAGTTCTGAACTCTTTTTGAGATGGCCCTCTTTTATCATTTCTGAGATTGGGGGCGTTGAGTATTTTATCCCTCAGATCGTGTCCTGAAAGAATAGACTCAGCCCATTTATTAATATTCATGGCCTATGACCTAATACATTATGGGGTGCAGCACAAATGGAATATCTAATAGTCGTTATTACGAGGTCAGCCCAACTTTCATAAAGGCTAGAACTTCACGTCCAAGTGTTGTAGCACTTGAGGATAGTTCAGAGAGAAATTTTTAAAAAGGTGAGGAAATATGAAGATTTCTGCAAAACACATTTTGGTTGAGACCCAACATGAAGCTGAAGATTTGGTAAAAAAAATCGAATCAGGAGAGAATACTTTTGAAGATCTTGCTCAGAAGTTTTCTAAGTGTCCGTCTGGAAAAGACGGGGGAGAGTTGGGTTCGTTTGGAAAAGGTCAAATGGTTGCTCCGTTTGAAGAGGCTGTATTTGGCTTAGAAGTGGGTCAAATGTCAGGACCCGTTGGAACTCAGTTTGGCTATCATCTTATATTAAGAACAGAATGATATCTGAAGAATAGAATTCTCAATAGCCCCATAGTTTTTCTGAATCTATGGGGTATAAGCCGTTGGGTGAATTTACTGCTATTGAGTTTTTGTCTCAAGGAGGACATGTGAATGTTGTTGTCGTTGGTGCAAACCGGGGAATAGGTCTGGAGCTAGCCAAGCAGTATGTCGAGCGTGGAGAGAAAGTTTTTGCACTGAGTAGAAAACCAGCTCCTGACTTAGAGAAACTGGGTGTTGAGGCTATTGAAGGGATTGATGTGGCTTCACCGGGTTTGGAGTCTCAACTTTCTAAGTTGGATCTTAATATTGATATATTGATTCATAATGCTGGAATCTTACGAGGGGATAGATTTCCAGATATCGATATTTCCAGTCTCCGAGAGCAGTTTGAAGTGAATACTCTTGGGCCGATTCGGACAGTGCTAGCTCTTGTTGATAAAATGAATGCGAATTCAAAGGTGGGGTTGGTCTCTAGCCGTGTTGGTTCAATTGAAGACAATTCCAGTAGCAATAACTATGGATATCGAATTTCAAAATCGGCATTAAATGCAGCAGGAAAGTGTTTTTCGATTGATTTGAAAGAAAAGGGAATTTCAGTTGCTCTTTTGCACCCGGGCTATGTGAAGACAGATATGACTGGCGGTAGTGGCTTGATAGAAGCTGATGAATCCGCCAAAGGGTTGATTCAGGTTATGGATCAATTGGACTTGAAAAACTCAGGTGGTTTTTGGCATACCAATGGGGAAAGGCTTCCTTGGTAACAAGGCTTAGCTTTCAATAAAAAGGAGAGGCAAAAGGGAGGTGTAAGACCCTTCTTTGTGAACGATTTTTTTCAAGAGGCTGTAGGATGAAAAAACTTATTATTTCCATTACAAGTGCAATTGTCTTGATTTCTATTCAAAGTGAAGCACGAACACTCAAAGGTGCATCATTTACAAGATTTGAGATAGAAAAAATCAACGCCTTTACAAGAGGTTTTGAAGCTTTGGACTTTGCTGAGGATTATCACCAGTGGGGAGAAGAGGTTGAATCTCTAAAACGTCAATTTGAAGATCTTGAACAAATGGACACATCACTTAAGAGATCTATTTGTAGAAACTTTCAGGGGCTTAAGATTGAAGAAAAGGTCACTTTGACAACCATTTTGGAAGCCACACAAGAGTTGCCGTGTAAGGTTCAGATTCAAAAAGAAGTCGACTCTTATTTTGAAAGTCGTGAGGTTTACGCCAGTAAGTTATTTGGTATTGAGTACGGGCGATCGGCCTTAGAAGAAGACTTCAAGTTACCAGTTGTGGACTTTGAAGTTCCTGTTAATGAAGGTCCTTTTTACGTACACGCAGGTCTTGAGAGAGGTTACATCGCAATTACTGTGGACGATGGACCACATCCCACACGCACTCAAAGATTGTTGGACATTTTTGAAGAGTTTCAAGCCAAAGCCACTTTCTTTATGGTGGGACAAAAGGCTTACACTTATCCAGAGATTGCTAGAGAGGTGAGGCTAGCTGGACATAGTGTGGGAAGCCACTCTTTGGATCATTCGGATTTGAGGAGAAAAAGCCGTGAAGATGCAATGGTGAATATTATCAAAGGACATACTTTAGTGAACATTGCATCTCAAGGGGTATTGCCGTTTTTTCGCTTTCCATATGGATCTATGTCAAGAGAGCAAAAACAAGATGTGAGTGAACTTCCAATGGCTAATTTTTTTTGGAATATAGACACTCTAGATTGGAAAATTAAGGACCCTGTCGAACTTGTGAAATACACGAGAAAACAAATTGAGAAGGCGGGTCATAGGGGGATCATCCTTTTTCACGATGTTCAAGAGCAGACAGTTCGTGCAATGCCTCTCATTTTACGAGAGCTTGCATTGAGCGGATATACACTTGTACTGTTTAAGGCTGAGAGGTCAGAGCGTGTCGATTCAAGTGATTTCGATTCAAAATTCCAACGATAAAACATTCCATGTTTCACAAGTGGAAGAGATTTTTTTTCAAACTGCAAAAAAACAATCTTTTGAAAACTCACTTGAAAGAAAATCTTTTCAAGACCGCTGGCTTTCTCCATATTTGGATCAGAGTGCCTCGAACCTCTATATTGCTATTGACTCTCAAAATAATATAACAGGATATTTAACAGCCTGTTTTGATACAGCCCTCTTTCTGAAAAGGGGGGATCCCCCTAAGAGTCTTTTGCTTTTTGAAGATTTAGTAGAAGAGTACCCCTGTCATTTTCATATCAATTGCAGTCCAAGCTTTCAAAGACAGGGAGTGGGACGCCAGTTGGTGGGTCATCTTATCAGTGAAGTTCAGAGTTGTGGAATAGGTGGTGTATTTATTGTGACTTCTCCAGAAGAAGAGAATGTGAATTTTTATAGAAAACTTGAATTTAAGAGAGAAATCAACCGAACTTTAGAAGGCGCACAGATTCTTTTTATGGGACGTAAAGTTCAATGAGTGAGTTTTTGGGAAATATCCAAGCCGTTGTCTTTGACTTGGACGGTACATTGATTGACTCCCCACTTTCGTTTGATCAGATTCGCTTTGACATTGGAATTCCAAGTGGTGAATTTATTCTTGAGTATATAGAAACTCTTTCTTTGGATGAACAGGCTCATGCTCATGAAATTATTGTACGCCATGAGGTGGAAGCTGCAAAAAGCGCAACTCTTATTGATGGGGTGTTGGACTTTATGACTTTTTTGAAAAGTAAGAATCTGCCTTTAGGGTTGTTGACTCGAAACTGTCGTGAAGTTGTTGACCGCATTGTTGAAAAATTTCAATTGGAATTTGACATTCTCAAAAGTCGTGAAGATGGCCCGGCTAAACCAAACCCAACTGTCTATTTGGGAATGTTGGCGTCTTGGAAGGTTTGTCCCGAAAGAAGCTTGTATGTTGGGGATTTTAAGTTTGATATAGATATGGCTAAGAATGCAGGTGCCTATTCAGCACTCTATATTCCAAATGATATTCCTGATTTTCATTTAGAAGCAGATTATACGTTCAATTCGTATGCTGAGATTTTGCAGGCTTTTCAAATTTAATTTGATTTGTATCTGTTAAAAAATATGGTCCATTAAGGTGGTATGTTTTTCCAATCCATTTCATTGTGGATTTCGAATAAAAAGCGACATGAGTTGGGTCTTTTTGATAGTACCAAGATTCAAATGAAATGCTTTCATTTACAAGCTCTGTTCGTATTAAAATCTGACCTAGCGAGCGAAGTAAGTTGCATAGATTTTGAAATTCGGCATCAGGGTGGCAGAAATGTTCGAGAGCCTCTGAGCAAAGTATAAGATCAAAATCTTGATTTGATAGATCTATTGGGTAGAAGTAGGGATCATAACTTGTGACTCGTGCATGAGGCTCAAGAAGTGCTTTGTATCCTTGAGTTGGGCCACAACCGTAATCTAGAATATCTTTGTTTTCTGTGGTCACGTCGTCTTTGATGAGTTGAGAGAGATACTTGAGGTATTTTGGATCTTGAGTATCGTTGTTGTGAGTTAGATATCTCTTTTTTTCTTCTATGGATGAGAGTTGAAGATTTGGAGGCAAGAAAATCAAGTCACAGTTTTGGCACTTCAAGTGGCGGGGCCCGTGCTTTTTGAGAAAATTGTCATTGGACCTACAAAGTGGACACATCATTTTTTGGACATCAGAAAAAAGATTTTGCCCTTTTCTGTGATGTTGTGTGAGGCCAATTCAGCATAGGTTCCGACTCCAAAATAGAGATCCGCACGAGCCTTACCTTTAATCGCTCCACCTGTGTCTTGATCAAGAAAAAATCGAGAGAAATCTTTGAACTCCAAATTTGGAGCATTGGTGGGTTGTCCTTCAACAGGTCTGCGTGCTTCAACAAATGTAAGAACTCCTTTTTGAGAATAAAGAGTTCGATCTGTCGCTATGGATCGGTTGTCTGTAAGTGAAACGTCGTCGCTCCCAATTGGGGGTTGATGGCTAGGTTCAAAGAAAATGTAATTCTCACAGCTTGAATAGACGTCTTGCCAGACTTCAGGGTGTTTCTCCAAATATTTGCGTTGAGCGCGAATGGAAAGATCATCTGTGAGCATGCCTTTTTCTTTCATGTAGGAGGCAATAAATCGAAACTTTTGTCCATTGGAACCTTTGTAGCTGAGAAAATAGTTTTGAGGAGATTTGAAAGAGTTGAGGAATTTTGTTTTCCCACCACCCTCAATATGTAGCAGGTAGAGGTCGTATAGGTCGTTGCTATAGAAGAGTTCATAGCCAAATCCAACAAGGAGTTTTAAAAAATCAATTTGCAAACGAGTCAGCGTAGAGAGGTGATCTTCTTTGGGACGTGAGTAAACTTCGTATTTATGAGTTTGGGTTTTTACCGAGCTTGCTGAAATTTCTGGGGTGTAATACCCAGTGAAAAAAGTCGATTTCTCTTCACCATACCTGTCATCACCGGGTTTGAGGTCGGGCACATAGATATTGAAAGTTTTGAGAATACTTTTATGAAACTGCAATTGACACCATGATTTTGAGGACTTCTGACAGTCGAGATATATTTTATAAATACGGCGGAAGGTTTTAAGAGATTTGATGAGATCTGATTTTAGGTAAATGTCGTCACCAAATTGAATGCTCCCCTGAGGGGCTTCTGCCCCAAACCTTTTGAGTTGTCGAGAGATTGCAAGGCTCATTTCTTTGAAATCTAAGTCATCGATGAAAAATGGAATTTCATTGGGTGTAGCTTTTCGAGTTGGCGTCTTTGTATGATCCGCGTGGCTTGTAGTTAGATAAAATGATAGAACAATCAATACTAGAAAAGTAGATCTCATCCTTGATCCCCCATGTGGGGACATCTTCAATGACATTCCCCATAAGTTATATGGTATATTCTGTCATTGAAGCCTTGAGAAAATCTATGTTTTTAGTAAATATTAGCGCCGCGCGTAGCCTGCACACATTCTGTACTTCTTTTTAACTCGGCTTCCATTTCGAACCTTCTTCATAAGGTTGATGGCCTTTCCAGCAGCTTCTTTTCTGTCCTTTATATCGGCATTCTTAAGGCCGTATTTCTGATAGAAGTGGCTGTCTAAGCACTCAAAGATATTTCGGAAAAGCTCAAAATCCCAATGATCATTTGGGTCGTGTGTGAATTTTGCTGCCAAATTGACAGCTCCAAGCAATTCCTCACGTCCAAAAAAATCTTGTAGAAAATTCTCAGGGTTTTTATCAAAGATCTCAAATACAAAGTGATCTGAGTTGTAGTGCTCGCGAACCTCTAAGAGATAGAATGCAATTTCTTGAAATTCATTAAAATCGTACTGATCGAGTTGACGTGTTTCTATGTATTTTTTGGTCAAACGTGATGCTCTTTCAGCTGTGAAGTAGCGGTCACATCGGAAGTGTCTGAGACTTTGGTCATCATTGACCACTTCTTCACAATGTCCCTCACTAACAGAAAGCCAGATATTTCGTTTGCGCTTTGGAAGCTGCATGAAGAACTGTTCGACTTGGTGACGGGGGTAGAGATAGTCGTCAAAATACTCAACGTCATCTTGAATTGCCTCGCCTTGCTCCGTATTTGCATTTGCCGTATTTGAAGTTTCTTTTTCACTATCGTAAATGACTTCATACTCGGATTCATCATTTGTTCTTGATGAAGATGAATTTGATAAATCACTAAGTCGTGTGGGTCTAAGGTTTTTTTCGGTATTTATATTGCCGCTATCTAGAGTTTCACCATTCTCGTCGACTGTGACAACTGGAGCGGGTTTCTTTTTGTCAGTGCGCACTTTCTTAGAAGAGCCACCACCGTCGTCCTTCTCGCTACAGGCTGGAAGGGTGAGTCCGAGTGCAAGAGTTAGTATCAAAACTTGGATAGACGTTCGCATTATTTCCTCCGAAATTCTTTTTCTTTTCGTCCCAATAAAGAGCAAAGATAGGACCATCTTAGAGTGCTTTAATTCTGAGCTGAGGCTAAGAGATCGTATGAAGGGCAAACGAAGTGACGAAAAGTGTCTATTCTGTGGATTCTTTGTGATTTTTAGTGGAAATACGAGTAAGTCGTTTTAATTCTGGCCAAGCGGGGAACGGGGGCTGAACCCGGTCCTGGCTATGAAGGACAGGGATTTCTCATGGTCCATGGTAGGTTGAATTTAATTTGTAGACGGCATGGAGGTGGACATGCCCATTCTATGCATTTAGATTTTTAAGAGGGGACCACCATGAGTTTTTTGAAAGATCGTATTCCAATTCATAGACGGTGCAGTTTTTTACAAAAATATGACGGCCCAAATCGGGTCGAGAGGTTGTGATGAGTAGGCGGATAAGTCCGCCATGAGATGAAATGACAGTTGGTCCATTTGTGAGATTGGCAATATCAATAAGGGCCTCTTTTGCCCGTGTTACAACTTGGGTTTTGGTTTCTCCACCTGGAAAGCCAAAATCCATTGTATTTGGTTCTGCACTTCTCCAGTTTTTAACAAGTTCTTCGCCAAATTTTTGAGTCACTTCTTCATAGGTCAGTCCTTCAGCTTCTCCCATAAAGGTTTCACGTAATCTGGGGTCTGTTTGAATAGGAATTCCATTGATATCTGCGATGTATTTTGCAGTTTCTCTTGCACGCTTGAGATCACTTGAAAACACGTGGGTGTGAGGGAGTTTTTCAAAAAGAGGGGTGAGGGAGCTGGCCTGTTTGTGTCCTGCTAAATTTAGGGGGATGTCTGCATGGCCCTGCAGCTTTCGTTGAGCATTCCACTGGGTTTCGCCATGTCGGACAAGCAAAAATTTCGCTTTTTTCATATTCTTTTAAAAACTATCACTTCTTGAGCCTTTAAGTATAGGTGCGATTCTCCTGGTAAAGGCTGAATTATCAACAGTCCTCAATATTCGAGCTTGATTCCAGGGGGTGATAGTGGCACATTGCTCACCTCTAAGAGGTGAAATTATGGCGAAGAAAAAAGGTAAAGTACGCATTATTACTCTCGAGTGTACAGAGGCCCGTAAAATCGGAAAGCCGCCCTCACGCTATACAACTCGCAAAAACGCCCAGGCTCATCCTGAGCGGCTTGAGAAGAAAAAGTACAATCCATTTCTCAACAAGCACACTGTCCACAGAGAAATAAAATAACGCAGCAGGTCTAGATTAAGCCATCTCTTCTTAGCAAAGCTTTTGGGTCTGGCTCGCGCCCTCTGAATCTTGTGTAGAGATCCATTGGTTCTTCTGTTCCACCCCGGGAAAGCACATGATTCTTAAAATCCTGAGCGACTTTGTCGTTAAATAATCCGTTTTCTTTAAAATACTCAAAGGCGTCTGCTTCAAGAACCTCTGCCCATTTGTATGAGTAATAACCAGCAGAATACCCTCCACCAAAAATATGAGAAAAAGCAGGAGAGTTTGCTGTTCCGGGAGTTTTTGGAAGAAGAGAAGTTCTTTTTGTGGCCTCTTTTTCAAAATCTTCAACACTAGAAATATTCACATTCTTCTTTCCATGCCAGGCCATATCGAGCACTCCAAAGTTGAGCTGTCTTAGGCTTGAGTATCCAGTTAAAAATTGGTCTGATGCACGTAGTTTTTTGAAGAGGTCTTCAGGAATTGTTTCTCCTGTTTCATAGTGGTGAGCAAATGTATCAAGGACTTCTCTTTCTTTGATCCAATTTTCCATAAATTGAGAGGGAAGTTCTACAAAATCCCAATACACATTCGGACTTGCTAAGCTTGGATATTTACAGTCTGAAAGCATACCATGAAGAGCGTGGCCAAATTCATGAAAGAGAGTGCGCACTTCCATAAAACTTAGAAGTGATGGCTTGGACTGTGTGGGTTTTGTGAAATTGCAGACAATACTGACATGAGGACGAAGTTTTTTTCCGCCTCGTGTGCCTTGTTCGCGAAATTGAGTCATCCAAGCTCCAGTTTTCTTCGTCGCACGAGGGAAGAAATCCGTGTAAAAAAGCGAAACATACTCACCAGAGTTTTTTTGAGTCACCTTGTAAACTTTGACATCTGGATGGTAGGTTGGGATATCGGACATTTCTGAAAACGATAGTCCATAGAGTTTTTCTGCGAGTTCAAATGCTCCACTGACCACTTTATCAAGTGAGAAATAGGGACGTAGTTCCTCGGAATCAAAATCAAACGTCTTTTTCTTCAGTTTTTCTTGGTAATAGGCAAAGTCCCATGGCTTCATGTCGTCTGAAGAGGTTTCTTCCTTCATTACTTCGGTGACTTTCTTTAAATCACGCTCAGCTGCGGGTCGACTGACTTCAATGAGTTCATTGAGAAAGCTCTCGACTTTCTCTGGGGTTTTGGCCATTCGTTCTTCAAGGACATAATGCGCGTGGGTTTCGTATCCTAATATTTCTGCGCGCTCATGTTTTAAGGAAACAATTTCTTGAATGATTTGAGTTGTGTCGTATTTGCCGCCTAGACAACGAGAAGCATAGGCCATCCACATTTTTTCTCGTAACTCTCTGCTAGGTGAATAGGTGAGAAAAGGGATATAGCTTGGCATTTCTAGATTGAAGATCCATTTGTCTGGCGCTTTCTTAGCTGTGGCAAGTTCTTTTGCCGATTCAACTGCGGATTCTGGAATTCCTTCGACATCTCTTTTGTTTTCCACGATCAATTCAAATTCAGATGTGGCTTTGATGACCTTTTCTGAAAACTCAGGTGAGAGCTGGGAAAGTCTTTGATCGATAGTTCGGATTTTTTCTTTTTTATTTTCACTGAGTAAGGCTCCATTGCGGGTGAAGCTCTTGTAGCTATTCTTTAGTAGGCGTGACTCTTCAATTCCAAGCTTTGGTTTAGAGTCGTAGACAGCTTTGACCCTTTCAAAAAGTTTTGAATCCAAAGAAATATCAGAGGCAAATGAGGCATGAAGACCAAAGAGCTCTGGAGCGAGGCTTTGGATTTCATCTGTAGCATTGGCGTGTAGAAGATTTCCGAAAGTTTCCATAATTGGAGACAGTTTTTCTGAAGAAAACTCAAGCGCCTCAATTGTATTTTCAAAGGTTGGGGTGTCAGGGTTGTTTTTAATGGTTTCAATATTTCTTTTGGCTTCATCAATAGCAAGTTTGGCTGCGGGGAGGAAGTGTCCCGGCTGAATTTGATCCAGTGGAACGCAGTTATCAAATCCAGTGAACTCTTCTAACAAAGGGTTTTTACTCATGTTAAGTCTCCTTAAAGAATCACTCTATACTGGCCCATTCTTAGACTCAATCTCCAACCCCTTGCAAAAAACTGACTCACACTGAGACGAAAGAGTTCTGATATTGAATATATACTGGTCAAACGTCTGGAATCAGAGGATAATTGAAGTGTTGCACGTTGGAGGGAAGAAATGTCAAAATTTATTCTTGTCCTTGAGGATGATGTTCAATTACGAGGTGAAATATCAGAAATGTTTTCCTCAAGAGAGGCAAAGCTTGTCTTTGTAAGTTCTCATGAAGAAGTTTTTCATCAACTCTCGGAACACTCTGTGGATATTTTTCTAACAGATTTGGTTTTAAACAAAAAGAGAAATGAAAACCTAATAAAAAATGTGGTGACCCAGTACCCAGGAGTTGCTGTTATTTTGATGAGTACAATTTATCTGAGCGAGATTCCAAAAGGGATTTTGACGCTGGTTCATGACTGCGTGGAAAAGCCTTTTCCAACTTGCGTGTTAAAGCAAATTATCCAAGAGGTTCGGAGATCTAACTCAGATCAAGAGGTTTTAAATGCTGCCTAGGTAAATGAGCGCATGCCCCAGTGTGAGTTTCTCACAGTGCTGGGTAACAGAAATCGAAGCAGCAACAGATTCCGATACTGAACGCTCGTTCCACTGAAAATCATACAAACTGGCCAACACTGCCTGTAGGCCAGTTTCAAAATCATAAAGAATTGTTGATATGGGTTAAAATGTCTCAAAGTGAGGCAAAATAACACGCTCAATCGTTTGAAACTCGACTTAAGCCTGTTTCCATAGGCACCTTCTGTGCATTGTTGGGCGAGCAATACACAGAGAGGGGAGTTTATGAGCAAAGTTGTTTTGATCGCCGCAGTTCTATTCTCAGGTGCACTCCATGGATCGGGTGAGTCTTATTATATTGGGCAGTTTGGCCTGAACCCAGGAAGTGGACATAGTCAGCCCATAAGTGGTTCTATGGATATTCTATTTGATGAGGCTGGAGATCTGAAGCCCACAAATGCTCTTCTTGACCAACCTTTGTTTGGAAGAAAATTTTTTGAAATCAGTGAAATTTTTGGTCACGAACACACTCAAGGTGAAAGTGTTCAGATTGTTGGTGTTTTAAAATTTGATAAAACTCCTCACAGATTTTTCTTCTCTTTTGTTTCTGTATTTCACCCAGGTAAGGGATATGCTGAAGGAACATTTTTTCGAATTGATGACTCAGAAGAAAACATCAAAGCAACGATAGAAAGTTGGGTGGATACCAGCTCTCCTCCCGGCACATGGAAAGCCATTGGTGATGCTTCCTTTTACCCTAGGGGGTTGGAGTACTTAAAAGGTGAGTAAGGCGATTTTTTGGATGTCCCTTTTCGTTTCATTCCTCTTTCTGAGTTCTGTGGCCTTAGCAGAGGAAGAGGAATTTCAATTGGATGAAGTTCAGGAAAACAAATCTTCACATCACCCTATGATAGACTCGAGTCAATTTCGGCTTATGGGACGATTGGATCTCACAAGTGAGATCTATCCCTTTACAGAGAAGAATGCCGATCAAAACCATGAGTTTGAAACATTTCATTATTTTATATTTCTAAAAATGAAAGCATCTAAAAAGACTTCCTTTTTTGGAGAAATCATTAGTCAAAGGTTTTATTATGTCGTGTATAGCCCTTCTGCTACCACATCGATCACTTTTGGTAAAATTTTGGTGCCTTTTGGAAACAATGAACACTTTCATCATTTTTATGGTGGAGTTCGAACATTGGGTGGAAAAGGAGTTTTATTTCCTGATGTTTGGGCTGAAAACGGCTTGAATGTTGGATGGAGTTTTACAAATAACAAAATAGATGTGTATACCGTCAATGGTGCAACCGCAGTGGATTCGACAACTCAGAAGTTGGATTTGAATGAAAGTTCAACCAAGGAGAGCCAAGCTGTGGGCTTCCGTTTAACAAATACTTCTATTTCAAAATTTGAAATTTTAGGCTCTTATTACTTTACAGAGTGGCAGATGGGGCAGTCTCTAAATATCGTTGGAGGAGACCTGAAATCGGATTACGGTTTTTTGGGAATGCATCAATTGAGGTTTGGAATGGGTTCTGCGTTTGCCTTTGTTGATGGGCATCCGGATGGGAGTTATCGTAAATCAGGAGATTATATTTACATAGCGACAAACCTATTGAACCCAGTGGAATTGAAGTTGAGGTATGGAACTTACATTGATGACAATGAAGTTGAGACAGAAAAAGACACGCAGGGTTTGGTTGTGAGTTTGTCGACAGCCATAGATGTCATTCGAGTTTCAGCTCAGTACGAATTCAATTACGAAGCAATAAACGAAGTTGAGAATGATCTTTTTCGCATAATGGCTGCTCTGGATTTTTAGGAGATTTATGAATTTTGATATAAATTTAAGAGACTTTCCAATTCATTTCCGAACCCTAGCTCTTGGGTATTTGTTTGCTCTTGCGTTTGCGTATGTTTATGCCTTTATAAACATTGCTTTAGTGGTAGGGCTCACCCCTTCTAAAGTTGCAGAACACTATTATGGTGCTCCTGTTTTAATTAAAGAGACAGAAGCTGTAACAAGTGGTGATTTTAGTTTGGATGACTTAACAGACTCAGAGCCTGTTCATCAGTTGAGTATCAAGTCTTTGGTTGCAGAGGGGCACTATCATCTTTTTGGAATGAGCTCGTTCTTTTTTGGCCTTTGCTTATTGGGTTTATTTGTGAAAGTGCCTGTAAAGTGGAAGGCATTTTTGGTTTTTATTCCTTTTGTAACTGTTGTTATTGATAATCTGAGTTTCTTGGCAACTCGGTATTTTGGACCTAGTTTTGCTTTTCTTTCTATGATTGCTGGTTCGGCGATGGCTGTGGTTTTTTCTATTTTATGGATTTTGATTTTTAAAGAACTATATATAGGGTGGAAGAAATGAGAATGCGCTGGATTATTGTGATAGGGATATTTTTTTCTTTTGAAGGAGCTCAATCTGAAACGTTGAAAACGTTGAAATCTTTTTTAACAGAACAATTGGGGGCTTACAAAAAGCTGACACGGGAAAGTGTTAAAATACCCAAAGACCTTCAAGTGGAATGGTCGAAGGAATTGAAAACAAGTGTTCCCAATCAAGCAGTTCTTTATTTTGGAAAATCCCCAAGTGGTGAGACTCAAAAAAGCTGCACGGTTGTTCCTCAAGAGGGAAAGGAGGGCCCTATGGATGTGGGCGTGTGTTTTTCCTCTAAGGGATCTGTGACAGCTGTAGACTATTTGGTCTTTAACGAAGAGCGAGGGCAAAAGGTAAGAGAATCCGGTTTTTTAAAACAATTTATCGGGAAGTCATCAAAAAATAAATACAAAATTGGAGAAGATATAGATGTGGTGACGGGTGCAACACATTCAGCTGAAGCTGTTGCTGATGCTGTTCATAAGGCTTCTCTTATATTTAATAAATACGGGAGTAAATAATGAAAAACTCAGTTTTCGTAATCCTCTTTTTGTGCTTAACCGCCTGTGGAGCAAAACATCCGCTTCAGAGAGGGGAAACTCAAGATGGTGATGGCTCTGGCCCATCAGTAAGTAGAGTGAATTGGGATGGTAGGGGAGAGTTTAATGATACAATTTTACCATTACAAAATAGAGATTGTGATGGTTGTCACTCAAGTGGCGTTCCTGCAGCCACCTATGAAAGCGCCCTATCCCTTGTGGAGGCTGGTGAGCCTGAGAAAAGCTCATTTTATCTAAAAGCAAAAGGTGAGATGGGGCACATGGGGGGAGAGATTTGGTCTGATGGAAGTTTGGAGTTAGAAAAATTAAAAACTTGGATCATCAAGCTCGGTCAAAAATCAGAAGAGAATCATCAAGAGCCAGATTCTGAAGAAGAGACTTTGGAGTATGACTCACTTGTTGAGTTCAATGAAAGGCTGTGGCCTATGATTCAGCTTAAGGAGTGTCGTCACTGTCATACGGAAGTCAGTGATGGTGATTTAGAATTTGCGTTGGCTTGGGTTTTAGAAAGTGTAGTCATTGGTGATCCAAGGGCAAGTCGGATTTATTTAAATGTAGAAGGAGGAGATCCAGATCACGATCAAATCAATTGGCTCAAAAGTGATCCACAGGCGTTGGAGAGCTTGGGGCTTTGGATTTTTAGACTTCAATTTCATCCAATTGAATGAGGGGGAATGAGTAATGGATTTTGGCAAACTTTTAGTAGAAGAATATACAACACCTTGTGCTGTAAGCGCAAAATCAGACACTTCTGTTCAAAAAGTGAAACAGATGATGGATGAAGGAGGTTTTCGTCACATACCAATTTTAGAGGAAAATGAGGTGGTTGGTATTATTAGCGATCGAGATCTAAAGGTTCTTGAGAAAGTTTGGGAAGGCATGGATATTTTGGCTAAAGATATTATGACGACAAACCCATATGTTGTTTCGCCAGAAGTTCCACTTGATGAAGTTGTATTTGAGATGTCAAAGAATAAGTATGGCAGTGCTGTGGTCAAAAGTGGAGAAGAGGATTTCTTGGGTATCTTCACATTAACAGATGCGTTGAATGCTCTGATTGAGATTCTTAGAGAAGAGGTGGCTCAATGAGAGTAAGGGATGTTGCGATAAAAATCCCAAGTATTTCTATTGAAACTCCAATTTGGAAGTTGGCAAATCTTTTTAAAAAATACAAAGCGAAGTGGTTGCCGATAACCTGGGAAGGTGGAGAGCTTGGTTTAGTAGAATTGAGTCGTTTTAAGGAAACATCCAATCAGGGTAATTTAAACCTATTAAAGCTTGAAGACATCGTGGATCGAAAGCCACTTGTTGTTGATGAAAATATGGAAGTGGAGTCGGTTTTGGTTCAGTTTGAAGGCTCTCTCTTCAAGGCGGCTGTTGTTCTCTCAAATGAAAAGGTGCATGGGATAATTGAGAGAGAGCTTTGTATGGACAAACGGGGCGAGAAAAAACGGCTCTCCCTGTAATTTTTTGTTTGTTTAAAAAAGCGTTGTGCTTGGAAATAAAAAATGTGACAAATAGTCACATTAAGCATGGATTTGGAGTTAAAATGTCGCAATTTCAAAAGATAGGCCATGTTGTCTTAGTCGATGATGATAAAGAAATGAGGGAAATGCTCAGAGACTTCCTGCTTGAGTTGAAATATCAGGTGAGTGAATTTGATCGAGCTGCTCAAGCTTTTACGGCTTTCCAGGAAAATACTCTTCCTGGAGGTGGGGTTTCAACGGTGGACGCTGTTGTGACAGATCTGAAGATGCCTGAAATGGATGGCCTTGAATTTACTCAGCGTTTGGGGCGTTTTGCACCGGATATACCCGTTATTCTAATCACCGCTTTTGGTACTATAGAATCTGCCATAGAGGCAACTAAGCATGGAGCTCAAACTTATATCGTAAAACCTCTTAAGCTAAATGAGTTTGAAGTTAGCCTTCGTAAAGCCATTGAGCTTCGTCGTCTTCGTTCAGAGAATTCCTTACTTAAGAAAGAAATCAAAAGAAATTGGTCTCGTGGAGAAATCATAGGCAAAAGTAGGGCTATGAATGAAGTGTTTGATCTTATAACAAGGGTTTCAAAAGCTTCAGCAAATGTTTTTATATCTGGTGAGAGTGGGACTGGAAAAGAAATGATTGCACGAGCGATTCATGAGAATGGCCCCCGGGCGGGTAGACCTTTCGTGGCTATTAACTGTACTGCGATACCTTACAACCTATTGGAGTCTGAATTGTTTGGACATGTGAAAGGTTCTTTTACTGGCGCCATTGGTGATAAGAAAGGCCTCTTTGAAGAGGCACAGGGTGGGACTCTGTTTTTGGATGAGATTGGTGACCTTGATATGGCTTTGCAGGCAAAACTCCTTAGGGTTTTACAAGAGAGAAAAATAAAGCCAGTTGGTACGACAAAGTATAAAGAAATTGATGTTAGAATAATTTCTGCTACCCACAAAGATTTGAAAAAATCTATTCAAGAAGAGGGTTTTAGAGAAGATCTTTTTTACAGACTTTCGGTGATTCCAATTGAAGTCCCTTCTCTTAGAGAGCGCAAAGAAGATATACCTGTTTTAGCGGATTACTTCTTGAAAAAATATACGTCTCTAAACAATTCCAAAGTAGAGGGATTTTCAAGTGAGGCTCTGCAGGTTCTTATGTCGGCTCGTTGGGAGGGGAATGTTCGAGAGCTTGAAAATTTGATTGAGAGAATAGTTGTTTTGACCAAAAATGAAACCATTCAAGTTGAGGATATTCCATTTTTAAAAGAAAACAATGTTGAGTCCTTTTATAACCAAGCTTCAGCCGATTGGCCAACAATTGATCAATTGGTCAACCGTTATATAGAGAAAGTCTTAAAGAAAGTTGGTGGCAAAAAAGAAAAAGCTGCACAGATATTAGGAATAAATAGAAGAACTCTTTACCGGAAAGAGCTAAGTGCAAATAATGAAAACTACCAACAACACTAGAAGCGTGAAGTGACTGAAAATGACTTAAAGCTTGCTTTTGACCAAGCTGCAATTTGGGTGGTGACAGATTCGAATGGCGTCATCACTTACGTGAGCAAGTTATTTTGCGAAGTTTCGGGCTTTAGCGCTACAGAGCTGATTGGAAAAACTCATAAGGTTATAAATTCGGGATATCATTCCAAAAGTTTCTTTGCAAACTTGTGGGATACGATCAGTTCTGGAAAAGTTTGGACAGGGCGAATCAAGAATAAAACAAAACAGAAAGAGGATTTCTGGTTAGATACCTCTATTATTCCCTTTGTAAATGATGAGGGTTTTCCTTACCAGTATGTTGCTATTCGACATGATGTTTCTCATGAAGTTGAACTTCAGGGAGAGTTGGAGAAATCTCAAAAGGAATTATCAGCTCAAAAATACGCTCTAGATCAATCTGCTATTGTGGCAATCACTGATGCAAGAGGGAAGATTGTTTATGTGAATGACAAATTCTGTGATATTTCAAAATTTTCAAGAGAAGAACTTCTTGGGCAAAACCATCGAATTGTCAATTCAGGTTATCACCCGGGTCAATTTTTTGTAGATATGTGGGAAACCATATCTGCTGGAAAAATTTGGAATGGAGAAATTTGTAATAGAGCAAAAGACTCTTCTCTTTACTGGGTTCACACAACTATTGTTCCATTTTTGGATGAAGAGAACAAACCCTATCAATATGTGGCGATTCGCTTTGATTTGACAGATCAAAAACTAACAGAAGAGAAACTTGAAAAAGAGCGAGCCGCACTGTTTTACTCGGAAAAAATGGCAAGCTTGGGTATAATGGCGGCTGGAATTGGTCATGAATTGGGAAATCCTCTTGGGGCTCTGAGGGGACGCTTGGAGATGCTTGAAAACCTTGCAGAAAGAGAGAGTTCTTCATTTGGAAAAACGGTGAAAGACGCGGTTGTAAGGATTATTGGCATCTCTGATAGAATGACTAAGATCATTCGAGGCTTAAAGTCTTATGCAAGAGATGGAAGCAAAGACCCTTTGTCTTCTGTTACTTTAAATCAGCTCATAGAAGATATTTTGGAATACACATCTGATCGGTTAGAAAAAGATGGTATCCAAATTCGGAAAAAGGGATTTGAAAATGAAGTTAAACTCAATTGTCGTGAGGCTGAAATTGGACAAATTGTAGTCAACCTCATAAGTAATTCTATTGATGCCATTGAGGGATTGGATGAGAAGTGGATAGAGGTGGAGTTGAAGAACTACTCTGAAGATATTGAAATTTTAGTGACAGACAGTGGTCCGGGAATACCAGAAGAAATTCGTTCTAAAATCTTTCACCCCTTTTATACAACAAAGCCTGCTGGAAGGGGAACTGGATTGGGATTGGGTATTTTAAAAAGAATTATTGATTCTCATAAAGGGTTTATTGAAATAAACTCCGCTTCACCAAATACGCAATTTGTCGTACGTCTTCCAAAAAACTTTTAAAGTATTCTTAAGCGCCAAAATGTCTCGCTTGGGACGGAATGACACGTGCACTAGAGTTCTTCTAGGTTTTATATAGACAATTGATGGCACTTTTGTTGCTCTACTAGGTATTATGACAAACAAACTAATAATTTCTATTTTTATATCCCTTTTGTTCTTTTCGTGTGCACAGCCACATAAGGTTTCTTGGCATAAAAGCATGAATCAACTTGCTGAATCAACTGAACGACTGATCCCTCTTCTTTATACAAAGAACGAGTTTTCGAAACCTCGAAATGAACACATTATTGCAGATGAAATCAAAGCAATGTCGGAGACAGTACATACCTTTTCAAGAGAAGATATATCAAGAATCACAGGCCGAGATCCACTTGCAAGCTATGCTGTTTTAAATATGGAGCAGAATTTAAAAGGGGCCTTGAAATCTTTCAAGGAAGGAAATTTGACTTATTCTAAGATGATTCTAAAATCCACCTTCTCCTACTGCTTTAATTGTCACTCAAGAAATATTCAGGGACGTCAGTTGAACTTGAATATAGATCTCACCTCATTTCATCTTCAAGCATCTGAAAAGGCAGAATTGGCCTTTGCTCTTCGAGACTACGATGCTTTTTATAAAACTTTGACAAAATATCTTGAGGGATCAAAGAACGAAAAGAATTCTTTTGAAAAAGACACTTCCCTCAAATATCTTTTGGCCTATTCTGTAAGGGTAAAAAACGATCCAATGATTGCACTTAGAGTTTTAAAAAGAGTGCGCTACAAAGAAAAGCAAAAGTATAAGAAAGATCTCTATCGATCTTGGGAAAAATCTTTGTCCAACATGGCTAAGGACAAGGAAATAAAACCACCTTTTCAAAGAGCATTAATGCTTTTTGATCAAGCAAAGAAAAATGATGCCTTTAAGTATGATGAACATCGTTATGTCGATTATCTGAGGATAACAAATCTTCTACACAACTCACTTCTTCAATCTGGAAAAAGCAAAGAAGAGAGAGCTAGAAGCTTTTTGGTTTTGGGGATGAGTTACGATGTCTTACACGCCATTTCTTTTTGGGGGCTTCCGAATCATTACTTTGAGGCATGTATCCATGAGGCTCCAAAGTCTAAGATAGCTAAGAAATGCCTACAAGAGTACGAAGACAATATCATTTTTGGTTACTCAGGTAGTTCAGGCACACATGTTCCATATTTTGAAACTCAAAAGATTCAAAAGCTTCGAGCTTTAGTGAATGCACGCTGACAAAAAGTGTGTGTTATACCTTAAGGTCGTTGGTGGTCATATCGGGGCGATTCCACCAATAGGTTTCAGGGTTGCTTCCTTTTGGAAGCTGTTCAAATGGGTTGCCAGAAAACGTGACACAATTGGTTTGGGTTTCATTAACTTCCATGGATTCACACATCAATTCCAGTCCCGAGACTTTTAGGATGGCATCTAATTTTGATTTCAAAACCACGCTTACAATCTCAGTTGTTGGATCCCCAGGGACTACGACGTGTCGTCCCCCTGGTAGCTGCTCTCTCATAAAATCAAGGAGCGGGTCACGGTGATTAAAGATGAATGAGTGATCAATATGGTTGTCTATGAAGTTGTGCCAATCTTTTTTGACTTTGGAAAATAATGCGATGGTATTTTCTTGATTGTTTAGTCTGACGTCTGATGTGGGGCTTAGGTGAGCTCGGATTTGCCAGGTGTGACCGTGAGGTTGGGCACAAATCGTGTTGCCATTCTCGCCTTCGATCAATCTGTGGGCCGCCTCAAATTTTCTATAGAAGGTCATTTTGAACATCAGATGTACTCCAAAGGTTTCCCTAAAGGTCCTTCTAAGACTTCCTCATCCCACATTGCAGTTTCTCCGCAAAGAAGAACTCCCTTTGGCCATCCTTTTACTTGGACTCCATCATAGGGTGTCCATTTGCATCGACTTTCAATCCATGAATCTTCAATTGTTCGAGACTCATTGAGATCAACAAAGGTGAGATCGGCATCGGCCCCAACCTTGATGGTTCCTTTATTCTTAAAAGAATAAATTTCAGCAGGTTTTGAGCAAATGAGTTCAACAACTCGCTCGAGGCTGAGTTTGTCTTTTGAAACCCAATTTAAAAGTATTGGTAAAAGAGTCTGAACGCCGGGCATTCCTGAAGGGCAATTGGGATATGGTTTTGATTTCTCAGATAAGAGGTGTGGAGCGTGATCGCTTCCAATCACATCCACTGTTCCGTCAAGGAGTGCTTTCCAAAGAGCCTCCCTGTGGTCTTTGCTTCGAATTGGTGGATTCATTTGAACGCGTGACCCAAGTTGTTCATAACAATCAGGTGAGGCAAAGAAAAGGTGTTGTGGGGTCACTTCTGTTGTAACAAAAGAAGGGCGATTTCTCAAAAGCTCCATCTCTTGTTTGGTTGTGATATGCAAAATATGAACAGGTTGCTTGGTTTCAATTGCCACCTTTAAAAGCCTGGTGGTTGCGCGAATCGCTGTTTCTTCATTTCTCCACACAGGATGATGAGCGGAGGTGGCGTTTTCGGGAATTTTAAGTTTCAGTTCTTCAAGTAGGTCTTCATCCTCACAGTGGACGGCTACGCGCTTTGAAACTCGGCTTAAAGCTTCTTTCAATTCTTCTTCGTGACAGAGTAAAAGTCCGCCCGTGGACTTTCCCATAAAGATTTTAACGCCAACACATGCTGGGAGTTTTTCAATTTGAGTTAAATCCTCGGCATTCCCTTTGATCGCACCTGCAAAGAGACCAAAGTGAGTCCATGCTTTTGGTCTTACGGTTTCAAGTTTTTCTAAATAGGCCTGAGGTGTTGTTGTCGGAGGGAGAGTGTTTGGCATATCAAGTATGGCAGTGACTCCGCCCTTTAGAGCAGCCCGCGTGCCAGACTCGAAGTCTTCTTTTTCAGTAAGGCCTGGGTCACGGAAATGAACTTGGCTATCAATCACCCCGGGTAAGCATGTGAGCCCTGTGGTTTTAAGGGTTCGTTTGGCCTCCCAACCTGAAGCGGGATTGATTGCAGAAATTTTACCATTTGAGATGGCTAAAGTTGCAGTTTGCCTTTTGCCTTCAATCACAGTGTCACAATCTGGAATTACGACGTCAAATTTCAATCAATTTCCCATTTGTAATCTTTGAATTCTCTTTTCAAGTGGAGGGTGTGTGCTCCAAAGATTTAGGAATCCAGGTTTGTTTGAGATCTTCATCGTTGCAAGTGATTTGTGTTCAGTGTTGATTTCATCCACATGTTTTTGAAGGGATCTCAATCCGCTAATCATTTTCTCACGCCCAGCAAGTTGTGCTCCACCTTGATCTGCACGAAACTCTCGCCAACGAGAAATATATGCCACAAGCGGGTATGCTAAAAACGCAATGAGGTTGTAAATAAGATTGTAGACCATGAACCCTGCAAATCCACCAAGTCCGCCACGGCCATTGTCATTTCTTAAAGCATTGTCGATGATCTGGGTTACGACGTGAGCTACCACAATGACAATTGAGTTCACAATTCCTTGAACAAGGGCCATGGTAACCATATCACCGTTTGCAACGTGAGCCACTTCATGCCCTAAGACACCTTCTACTTCATCTTTGTCCATGGAATTTAAAAGACCAACTGAAACAGCAACAAGAGCGTTGTTTTTAGAAGGGCCAGTTGCAAAAGCGTTGAGCTCTTGTCCGTTGTAGACACCAACCTCAGGCATTTTCTTAAGACCTGCTTGGCGTGAGAGGCGGTGGGTGGTTTCAAGTACCCAGCGTAAATTGGAGTCGGTTGTGTTTTCGGGGATGACTTGCACACCCATGACTTTTTTAGCCATGAATTTGGAAATCAAAAGAGAAATGAATGATCCGCCAAAACCCAAGAGAGCTGCAAAGAAAAAGATATTGGAAAAGTATTGAGAGAAAACTTCTGGAAAGAAAAATTGCAGTGCTGTGTACACAGCCATGATCGAGCCCATAACGAGCAGGTTGACCATAAAGAAGAAAAAGACGCGTCGCACGATAGCCATATAAACCTCCAAAGATCGCCCAGCTTAACACATCAGCGATCCAAAACGCTATACCTACAAATCTGAGATCGTTTGAAATTCTGTCAAGTTCAACTCCTTTGAGCTTTCTTATGTTTGAAGCCTCTTGTGATCTCTTAAATTGAGTGAGCCTACCCCCGTCGGTGGCGCTTTGCGTTTCACTAAGAGTTTGTAAGCGTATTTTTTGAAATATCTATGGCTACGCGGCGCTTTTGTAATGAGTATGACTCGAACATGCAACACCCCTTTTTGAAATAAACTGCCGTTTGTTCTAGGCTTTAACTTTACTTTTCTTTTTTGGGGGTGATTTCTTTTTTCCCGAAAAGTGAACTTTTGAGTTCTTTATTGAAAGAGAAATCTCTGAGCCTTCAGGCCATTTTCCAGAGAGCATTTCGTCTACAAGTGGTTTCTTCACATGTTCGTTTATGACTCTTGCCATTGGGCGTGCACCATAAAGTGGGTCATAGCCCGTTTTCATGATCCATTTCAAGACTTCATCATTTGCTTTAAGGTTGAGGCCCTTTTCTGAGGCCTGTTCTTGAAGTTCCATCATCATCTTACCTACAACTCGAAGAAGTACATCTTCACTGAGTGAACTGAACTCAATGATGCCATCTAGGCGATTGATAAATTCAGGAGCAAAGGTCTTTTTGATGGCTTCCATCGAAATGCCCTTGAGCTGAGTTGTTCCAAACCCAATTGGGGTTTGAGACATTTCTTTTGCTCCAGCATTTGAGGTCATAATAATTATGGTATTTCGAAAATCTGACTTTTTGCCATTGCTATCTGTCAGTTCTCCGTTGTCCATCACTTGCAACATAATGTTGTAGATATCTGGATGCGCTTTTTCAATTTCATCTAGCAATACGACAGAATAAGGATTCTTGTGTACAGCTTCTGTGAGTTGACCACCATCTTCGTAACCGACATATCCTGGAGGCGCTCCAACAAGCCTTGAGACTGCGTGTTTTTCCATATACTCAGACATGTCAAAACGGATGAATTCAATACCCAAAATGCTTGCAAGTTGCTTGGCAAGCTCTGTTTTTCCAACACCAGTTGGACCAGCAAATAAGAAAGATCCCATAGGGTTGTTGTCTCTACCGAGCCCAACTCTTGAAACTTTAATGGCTGTTGAAAGTGCGTCGACGGCCTTATCTTGTCCATAGATAAAGAGTTTCAACTGATCTTCAAGGTTCACAAGTCGTTCGCGATCATCCAGAGTGACTGTGTGCACGGGTACACCACTAATGAGTGATATGGTCTCTTCGATATCAGCAACTTCAATGGTTCTGTTCTCATTTTTTGAACGTTTGATCTGAAAGCGGGCACCAGTTTCATCTACGATATCAATGGCTTTGTCTGGTAAAAAACGACCCGTCATATAGCGGCTTGAAAGTTTCGCTGCTGCTTCAAGTGAGTCTTCTTTGTATTTCACGCTATGATGTTTTTCGAAACGAGAGGCAAGTCCTTTTAAAATTTCAATGGTTTCTTGTATGGTCGGTTCTTCGACATCAATTCTCTGAAACCTTCGACTGAGAGCCCTGTCCTTTTCAAAGTTACTTCGATACTCTTTGTGAGTTGTGGAGCCAATGCATTTTAGTGAACCATCAGAGAGTGCGGGTTTTAGTAAATTTGAGGCATCCATGCTTCCACCTTGTGTGCCTCCGGCTCCAACAATTGTATGGATTTCATCAATAAATAGAACTCCATTTTCTTCTTTCAATATCTCATCTAGGACAAGTTTGATGCGTTCTTCAAAATCACCTCGATACTTAGTGCCAGCTAACATCTTTCCAAGATCTAGAGAAAAGACAGTTGCGTTTTTGATGGGCTCAGGAACTGTACCTTCCACTATTGAGAGCGCAAGCCCCTCGACAATAGCTGTTTTACCGACTCCTGGGTCTCCAATCAAAAGAGGGTTGTTTTTTGTGCGGCGGCAAAGAGTCTGTTGTATGCGCTCCAGTATGTCGTGTCGTCCAATCAGTGGGTCGATTTTGCCAGAAAGAGCTTTTTTATTGAGATTCACACAGAAGTCTTCAAGTCGATTGGACTCAAGAGGCTCTCCGTCAGGTGAGGTCACCTGTAGGGCTTTGGTTTGTAATCTTAGGTCGTGACTAATAAATTGAGTCACATTGAGTTTCTTTAAACCTTGTTTTTTTAAAAAATAAAGAGCATATGAGTCTTGTTCCTCAAAGAGAGCAACGACTAAGTTGAGGGGCTCAACAAGATCTCGGCCAGAGCTTTGAACTTGTAATACGGATCGTTGGACAATTCTTTGAAAAGCAAGTGTGACATCAGGGTTGTATCCTTCGTAGTCTTTTTCGGATAAAGATTCAATGGAGTGCTCAAGATGATCTTCAAGGTCGTCTTGAAGAACATCGAGGTCTCCTCCGTAGCTATGGATCATATCCTGGACTTCGGGGACGTTTGAGAGCGAAAGAAGAAGATGTTCTGCTGTGACAAACTCATGGAGAAAGTCTCTTGCAAATTGAACGGCTTGGCTTAATACGGCTTGAGTGTCTCGACTTAACATTTTTGCCTCCTCATTCATCTTTTTCAAGAACGCACTTGAGTGGATGATCGTTTGCTCTTGCATATTTGTTGACTTGGTGCACCTTCATTTCGGCAACTTCATATTGGAAAACTCCGGCAATCCCTGAACCATTATTATGGACTTGAAGCATAACTGCCACGGATTCATCATTGGTCTTATTGAAAAATTTTTTTAGAACATGAATGACAAAATCCATAGGAGTAAAATCATCATTGAGAAGTAAGACCTTATACATGGGTGGAGGCTGAGTCTTTGTCTTCTCGGCAACTGCAACGCCGCCCTCTGTTTCCGTTTTTTGACGATCGCTCATAGTGGAAGTAGATTAACACAATCTGTTTTTAAAAGGTACCGATTGAAAAGTGAAATCGACCTTCAGACTCTTTGGAAGGATCTCGATCGAGTTTAAAACCGTACTCCGCACTTAGGGGACCAACTGGGGTATTGATGCGGATTCCTAGACCCCATGAATCTCGATATTCGTCTGGGAGTTTGTGATCTGTGATTTTTACTGCACCACCATCGTAAAATGCAACGCCACCCAGTGCTCCATAAATTGGAAATCGAATTTCAGATTTCACAAGATAAAAGTGACTGTCGACAGGAACGGTGAGAGGTGTTTCTGTGTCAATACCGATGTCTTCTTTGTCAGGGATTGAATTGGGGTCGAATCCACGGATGGTGGCCCGTCCGCCTAGGAAAAAGCCTTTCGTTTCAGGAACTTCACTTATATTTGGATTTAAGTTTGATACATACCCCCCTCGAAAGGAATTTGCAAAGACCAGGCTGGATCCGTAAATTGGAATATAGAAATTAAAACCTGCAGTGAGACGGATAAAACGAATTTGTCGAGTTGAACCAAGTGCAGGGTCTGCATAGTCTGCTGAAAAGTTGGTGTAAGTCCCTTTTGTGGCTTGAAAGGGATTGTTTCTATAGTCCATTTCAAAGCGAGGACCTGTTGAGCCAATGTTTTGTCCTTCAACGACTTCACCGGAATCTTCATTGTAACGTCTTGAGACCTCAAGGCCCCATAGGCTCCACGAGGTTTTGATTTTTCGAGTGAGCTCTCTTTCTAAAAGAAGATTCAGTTCAGTAATATCTTGAGCAATAAGTAAATCCTCTTCATTGTCTCTTGAATAAATATTTGTTGAGTTAGATATGTTTGCGCGCCCTCGAGTTCGTGAATTGAAGATAAAGGGCTCGTAATAACCAAGACTTACGGCATGCTCAAGAAAGCTAACATCAGTGACACGTCTCAATTCCACTCTTGAGCTTAGCCCCCGTGCAGTGCCACCCAGGTTTCGATAGCTCAGACCTAAGAAGCCCCGAACTGTAAAATTGTATTCGTTATTAACTCCGGTTCCAAATGAAAACACTCCTGGATCTCGTTCGTTCACTTTTATAACAACTGTACGTGAGGCAATTTCTGATCCACGTTCAAGTAAGGAGATTTCAACTTCAGTGAATAGACCTGTGTTTTGCAGTTGGTACTGGCTGTTCCTGAGTCTCTCGGGTGTTAGAGTGTCACCGATATCAAATTCCAATTCATTCAAAAGTACGTAGTCTTTTGTTCGAATATTTCCATCTAAAATAATTCGCCCCACTTTCACTTGTGGTCCTTCGTGAATTTCGATATTAATTTGAGCCAAAGCATTTTGGTTTTTGTAATGGATAATGTCTGCTTTTTTGTTTTTAATGTGTGCATCTAGATATCCAAGTTCGAAGTAAGTATTTTCGATTTTTGAAAGCCCTGACTCAAATTTATAAAGCTGAAGTGGGCGCCCGGATTTTAATCCCAAGAGATCAATAATTTTCTTGTCTTTGAATACTGTATTTCCTTTCACACGTATTCCACGAATTCGCGTTAGTGGTCCCTCATCTATTATAAGTTTCAATTGTACGTATTTGTTCTCTTGAATATAGACTTCGTTTAAGGATTGTATGCGAGCTTTTAGGTAACCTTCGTTTTGAAGTTGTGTGATAAGGTTTTGAGCTCCAATTTCAAGATCTTTGCGGTAGTAATAGTTGGATTGTATAAGGGAGCTGCTGTTTTTGTACACAAAGTCTCGATACTCAGTGAGGCGATCTGTATTTCTTCCTACAACTTCAAGTCTACTGATTCTTGTTCTTTCGCCTTCGTCTATGTCAAAGATAACAGTTCGTTCAAATGATTTTGCTGAAAGCTTTTCATCAAAACTAATTTTGGCTTTGGAGAAGCCATTCTCGACATAGAATTCCTCAAGTCGTGTTAATAGTGTTGGAGCTGGATTTAATCCATAGTTTTTGTTCTCATCAAACTTTAATGCTCTTCTTAGATCTGAGATTGAGAAAAACTGATTGTTGTTAAACAAAATAGTGAACTTATAGGGGCGTTCAACTGTGTATGTGAGCGTCGCTTGACTTTGGTTTTTGTTAAAACGTATTTCAGGGCCACGTAAGTTTGTTGTGATATATCTGTTTTCTTGAAAGTATTCGCTTATTTCGCCTTGTACTTTTAATATTTGGGACTCATTGTATTTGGAATCTATCAATTGAGCACCGATTTCATTGAGTTTGTTAGAGAGGGAGAGATTGGAGCTTAAAAATCTCACGCTTTTGATAAGGCAAGGGTGGCTTTCATCAACATGAATTAAAATTGTGACAGCCCCAGCTTTTTCTTCTTTAAATGAAATTGAAATTTCGGCGTTGAGGTATCCATTTTCGGCATATAGATCTTTGACCCGAGAGGCACCTGAAAGAATTTTTGCTCGATCTATTCGATCTCCCTTTTTCATTCGAAGACGGCTTATGATGTTTTCCTCTAAAACATTGGTGTTTCCAATGACTTCAAATCCAACGATTTCTCGAAGTGGGGAGGCTGTGATTACCCAACTGCCATTGGAGGTTTGTTTGCCTCGAACGGATTCGTATCCTCGCATTAGATAAATTCGTCGGATAAGGTGGTCGATTTCAGAAAGTGTGTAATCAGACTTTATAATTCTTTCGTTTTGTAAAGTTTTAATATGTTCGCTCTTAATACCAATCAACTTAGCTCTTGATGCGAGAGTGTCGAGGGAAAACAGAAGTACAAAAAAGAGGAGAGTGAGTCGAATCATTATTTGAACTCTATCCTATAACGAAGGTCGATTCCAAGTACATCCGTAGATTCTTCCTGAGCTCCCTGAGTTTCTGTGTTGGATTGACTTTCTTTGTCCTCCCAGCTTCCAATGACAGAAATTTTCTCGTTGAGTTGATATTCCACTTTAAAATCCTGGGTAGCTGTGTCGCCAAGGGTTCGGCTGAGGCTTGTTCCGATTTTGGGTGTCCATTGTCTGGAAATAATAACTTTTGGTACTGCTTTTGGGCTATCAACATCATCTGTGTCATCCACAGCTGATGAAAATTTAAACTCAAAACCTGTTTTCTCCTTGATGGCTTTACCTAAAGGGTTTTGAGAAATGATGGCAGATCCAATTTCATAACTATTTTTGTTCAATTGTTCATCTGAGGAAATTTGTTCCATCTCAGAATTTGTTACTCCAAGAGCAAGGAGTGAAATAATGTCTTGCTCACTCAGTGGAGGAGTGCTTTGAAATTGTATTTGATAATTTTTGGCAGTTCCTTGTACAGTCAATGTAATATCGTACTCTTTGACTCTTGAACTTGCGGTAAGATACATTTCAGGATTGATATCTTCTGTGTTTTTAAAACGAAACTGAGCAGCGCTGATTTCAAATGGTGTATCTCGAAAGAAGAATTCCCCTCCTTTGCCAAGTTGAATGTCTCCTAGAAATCGAGGTTCTTCAGGAGTTCCGAGTATTCGAATATTTCCAAACATCTCGGCATCAATGAGGCTATTTTTTATTGATGCGTTTCGATCCACAAATGTGTTGATATCTAGATTGAGAGTTTGTGATTTTCCGCCTTTGATTATATATTCAGGAAGGTAGATAGATCGCTTGATTTTACCCGCCCCCCCGTTTTCATCATCAAATTCTTTTCGAATCATCGCGCTTTTGACAAAGTAGTCGCCTTTTAATAGAAATGGAAACCATCTCCCTGTGATCGAGAGCTCTGCATCCCCCTCACTGACAACTCCTTCAGGAATCCTTAGCTTTCCATTCTTCATCGAAATATTAAGTCGTGTATCAAACTCACGTAGTCCCAAAATATTGACGCTACCATCTCCTGAGATCTTACCTGAAGTGAATCGGCTTTGGAAATGGTTGATGATGATTCGAGATTCATTAAACAAGATATCAGATCTGATGTCTTCAAAGGGATGGGGGAAATCAGCCAACTGTGCATAAGCCCCATCTATAAATGCAGATCCAATGATTTTAGCATTATTTGCACTTCCTCGTATGTCTGCTGAGATACTTAAAACTCCTCTCAGTTCAGAGAGAAAGGGAGTTAGAAATGAGATAAGGCTAGTCTCAACCTTTCCATTGATCCCAATGTTGAGATTGTCTTTTCGTGAGTTTTTAGCATTGATTTTAAGTAAAGTGTTATCTCCATTTAAAACAATTTCTTTCAAATTCATTTGCCCTTTATCAAAGAGTATTGAAGCAGGGTTTTCGAGATAGAGTTCGTTCAATCCTCTTTGAATACGAAGATTCTTAAGGTCTATTTGACCGCGAGCATTCCATAGCCAATTGGATGGTGATTCGAGTTTTGTGACAAAACTAACTTTTGTTGAGTAATCACCATTGCGGGAAACGTCACTAGTGATGGCAAGAAGAGGGGAAAAGTCAAAGTCCTCTACAGTAGAGTTGAATCGAAAGGGGAGGTTTTTACTGAAAGGGATTTGAGCATCAATTTTTATTTGTTCTTCAAAGAAATTACCTGTGATTACAATATAGGTTTTGTGAAGCTCAAGTTTGTACTTTGAGGAAGGGAACTGGGCTGAGGCAATTGAGAGCTCGCTGAGTTCACCATCCACTTTTACAGTTGGTTCAAAAACATGTCCTTTGATAGTCATTCTATAATCGTTTTGTCCGGCCACCTTTAAACCAATGGAATTGAGAAATTGACTTTGTTCCAAGTAGAAATCTCTTCCTTCTACGTTGACATCAATCTGCCCACTGGGAAATCCCTTTCCGCGAGCTTGAGCCCTTCCATCACCTTTTGTGAGCAAGAAGTCTTTGAGTCGCACTTGTCCTTTTTGAGCTTGTATATTCAGAGAAAGTTGATCAAATGTTTCGTTGGCAACAAGAAGTCGACTTGCACTTGCATTTAACTTATAGGTGAGTTTTGTAAACTCAAATGGTCCACTAACTTCTACATTGGCACTTCCCAAGCCATAGGCTTCAAATGGCAATTGCGTTTTTCTACTGAATGCCTGCTGAAGATCGCCGAGTTCAAATTTGGGAGAATGGATTTTTGCAGAGATTGTTTCATCAAGAAGATTGATACGAGTGTTGCCCTTAAAGATTGAGTTGTTGAAGTTGGAGTGGATGTTGTTGAGGTAGATGGAGCCTTTCTTGTAGAGAAGCGTTGTTTTTGCTTTTCCTATTCCGTAGTCTTCAAACCAAAAATTGTCTGTAAGTAAATCTATGACAAATGTGGCATACTTTGAATTGCCTTCGATGTGGCCACGAATGGAGGTGGAACCTTCAAATTTGAGATTTGCTAAATTTGTCAAATTTTTAAATGAGAAATTAGGACTTTCATAGTCAAACCGAAATCCATTTGCATATTCAACTTTTCCATAAGCCCGCCCTCGATCATCACCTATAAAAATTTCGCTTTCAATTCTAACTTCTTTTGAATCTACAACAACGTGACCTTGGAGGTCAGCCTCTTCAAAGGTTGTTACAGGTTTATTTATATTTCCTGAGTGTGCTAAAAAATTTGTGACTTTGACTCGTCCTTCACACTTTACGAAGAAACCTTTTTTGAGTTGTCCTTCACAAGGGATTTTTGTTTTTGCCCTGAGATGCACTGGGATGTCACCAACATTGATGTCTTTTAGTAATTGATGGAGTTCAAAAGATTTTGCCTCTGCAGTTGTTTTGAATTTGAATTTGTTTGAAAGTTCTAAATTTAAATCATGTAAAAAAATGTCGTTGAGGCGATTCTTGATCTGTATGCTAGGAATTCTAAGATTGTTTTGATCGACGGTTCCAACTCCTTGAACTTTACCTATGATGTAGTTGTCGATTTTCAAATTGCTTCCATTGACTTGAAAAGCAGCAGCTTCAAGTTTCCCACGGTGGCGAAGCTCTGTTTCAAAATTTAAAGTTCCATAAAAATTTGGTAACTTCAGTTCAGGGTAAAGAGCCAACGCCCATTGTTGTGCCTCACTTAATCCAATTCGAGTCCGTAGATTCAGTTGAGCATTTTTTGCTTCAAGCTTTGAGATATCAAGTTCTGTTGTACCTGATGCAACGACAAAAGATTTGGAGCGATGAAGCTTAAATGAAGGTATGGAAAGCCGATCCGGCTCTATTAGGGTTCGAGTTTCTAAGGCCACAGTTGAGATGACGGGTTTGTTGTCTTTGATTTGTTTAATATACGAGAGTTTTGGAATATCAAGTTCTATGTAGGCTGCAGAGGAGCGATTGTCGATTAGGAGGTTTAGTCCATAAATTTCAAGAGTGTCTGGGGTGGCTTCGTATTGAACTTTGATTTGTGCTTTTTTGATGGTAACGCTTTGCAGAGGAATATCTAGTGCCTGTAAGAATAGTTCGCGTGATAATTTCAAATCAGGAAAAAGTTTTTTTGCAAGAGGCTCATCCTTTTCTGGAAGTTTTTGAGGAGGCGTTTTTTTCTCTCTTTTGAGACGAAGATCTAAGTCGACCCCTCGTATTCCAATTTCGGCAAGTCGGAAATGTCCACTTAAAAAGCTTTCAATGCCTATACGAAAAGAAAGTTTTTGAATGGTAAAGGGTTTCATAAACTCTTCATTCCCCTGTTGAGGTCGGAATTGAACTTTGTGAAGATGAAGTGCCAAAGGGATAGCGCTTACACTGATATTTCCTGGAAGAACGTGAAAAGCTTGGTCTTTTGTTTTTTCAGCAATTTGAATTCGTGCCCAACTTTTTGCTTGTGGCCAATGATAGGTATAGAAAAAACCAAGTAAGGAAGAGAATGCGGCTATAAGAAGAAAGGCTCCTATGATCTTCCATTGGTTTTTCTTCAAGAGTCAGCCCTCCACCTAAGTACAATGGAGTGAGCGGACCTGAAGTCTGGTTGTTGCTTGGTGATTTCAGCCATAAGTCCAATGGCTGCTGTTTTTTCGTTAAGCCCCCAGAGGGCAAGTGCACGTGAGTACATTGTTGAAAAATGAATCTCTGGTTGATCGGCGTACTTTTCGTCAATTTCATCACAAAGAGTGAGTGCATCTAAATTTCGATTTGCTTCCAACAAAATTTCAAGTTTCAAAGAAAGAACTGAGAGTTTTGGTTTTAATTTTTCTAGACATATGAGTGCTGAATCAAAATCTTTCATAATGTGTAAATTGACCGCGATATCATAAGCTTGCTTTTTAGAACGCTTTGCAATCTTGAGCATGGATTTAATGATTCCTTTTCTTGCTGCAAGAATAACTTCACGATCCTCTTTTTCAATTTGCTGATTTAAAACTTGTATGGGATCCAATTCTTTTCTAGGAGTTGGAAGGCTTTGGTATTCAAATTCAGGCAATTCTTTTTGTAGCCTTTTAAGAAGATCGTCGTTTGGATATTGTAAGAGCAGATGATTCAAACGTTTGGAAGCCTCTCGGCGTTTTCCGACCTCTTTCCATTCCATGATTCTTTTGAGATCGTGCTTTTTTTCAGTTTCCCATTTTTCTCTGTGAAATTGTTTTGCTCGCTTAAAAATAGCATCGACTTGAACTTCTTTTTTGGATGGAAATGGAGCAAATGCGATGGTTTCAAAGTGGGGTTCATGCTCAACTCCAGCAAGCACTTCAGAATAAAACTCTGCGTCTGGAACATTTTCTTCTTTTGATAAAAGATCCAAAACAAGAGACCACTCGAGTTGACGGTTTTTTCGTATCAGAAGAGAAAATTGTGAAAAGAGTGAGGACTGGAAGCCAAGTAAAATTGCAAATGAAACTGTAGTACGTACATCTTGAATGCTTAAGCTTCCGTTAAGCCATCGTTTAAAGAGATCGTCTGTGATAAGTGCCGGGTCTTCCTCACCGAGTAAACGATTTCGAATTTCCAATTCAACGCTGATATCCAAGTTGCCCCTATAGACTATGTCTTACCTATGGTAATGGTATAGTCCATTATCTATGACATATTCCAAATCGGCGAGGCTAGCTCGATCTTCGGTAGGGAAGGATTTGCCTAGTAAAGGTCTACTTATTGACTCTTTCTAAGTACTCGTTTGTACGAGTGTCGATTTTTAGAGTTTCCCCTTCGTTGATGTGAAGTGGGACTTGGACGACAAGGCCTGTTTCCATAGTGGCAGGCTTGTTCCCACCAGAGACGGTATTGCCCTTTAGGCCGGGATCAGTTTTGGCCACAGCCAATTCCACTTGATTGGGGACATCTATCCCGATGGCCTTATTGTTGAAAAAGAGAATGCTGACTTTGAGATTTTCGATCAAAAAGTTTGAAGCTTCACCGACCTCTTCATCACTCAGTGTGAACTGATCATACGAAGTTTGGTCCATGAAGTGGTTTCCAGTGTCGTCTTTGTAAAGAAAAGCAACTTCTCTTGCGTCAACATCTGGAACGCCAAATTTTTCTCCAGACTTAAATGTTCTTTCAAGGTTTGAGCCTGTGATCATATTTCTGAGTTTGCAACGAGTGAATTGATTTCCCTTTCCTGGTTTGACATGTTGAAAATCCAAAACAATATAGGGATCGTTGTCCAATAAGATTTTTAACCCTTTTCTAAAATCATTTGTTTCGTGCATCTCAACCTCGTTTGAATTTGAATGAATTTACTATCATTTATGTGGGATGGGGGTAAAGGGATTCGGGTGTATTCTTAGTTTTTTCTTCTCAGTTCAATTCGATCTAAAAGCCGTTCAAGTTGCCGTACTTTCTCAGATGGTTTCTGAGGAGGTGGGGGAGAGCTTGATTCTGGGGTGAATTCAGAATCAGACCTGGATTTTAAAAATGAAAATCTTTTCTCAAACTCTGGGTGTGGGCCCAATTGATTCTCTGCATCTTCTAGTGTTTGGAGCGCTTTGTCGATGTCATTTCGGACAATAAATGCATCTGTTAAAGAAAGTACCCTTTCAAGCACTCTTTGGCGCTTTGCAGTGCCCTGTGGGCGTAGATCTCCCTTAAGGGGAGAAATGGGCTCAGGGTTCAGTGCTTCAGCGGCTCCTTGAACAGGTTTCATATCAAAAACTTCATCGTCAAATTCGTCGGCAGTTAGGCTTTCCAGTAGCTGTACATTTTTATGTGAATCAGCGTCATCTGGATTTAAGAATAAAACCATCTTAAATGCACGAAGAGCCTCTTTGGGCATTTGAAGTTTGAGTAAAGTGCGTGCGAGCAATCGATGAGCTAGAATATTTTCTGGGCTCAATTCCACAAGCGCATTGAGTTCCTTAATGGCCTCTGGGAACTTTTCTTGGTCCAGATAAAT
>JAUICD010000027.1 GCA_030427965.1 Bdellovibrionia bacterium | reverse complement strand
ATACGTCTCGTACCTTCTTTGTTGGGGACTCGGTAAGTCCTGAGGCAAAAAAATTGGTAGATGTTGCAAAAGAGGCAATGGAAAAAGGGATTGAAGCTATAACTCCAAATGGTTTTACAGGAGATATTGGCTTTGCGATCAATAAGTTTGTGACTCGCAAAGGTTATTATGTGGTGCGTGAAATAGGTGGTCATGGGATAGGACGTATTTTTCACGAGGATCCGTTTGTGCCCTCTTATGGAAAAAAGGGTAAGGGAGATCGGCTTGTTCCTTTTCATTGCATCACTGTGGAGCCCATGATCAATCAAACCGATGCTGAGATTGTGGAGTATGCTATTCCAGGCTCAAGTATCATGTACTATAAGACTGCAGATAACACCTTATCAGCTCAATTTGAACATACCGTACTGGTCACAGATGATGGCTACGAGATTTTGACCCTTCCTTAGGGGTTTTAGTAAAAGACACGGATTGACACTCAAGACTCACTTTCATAAGCTCAAACTCTAAATTTTTAGAGGAGGAACCCTTGTTAAATACTGATTCTACGACCTCAACAGGGACGGTAAAGATGATAGATGATCGAGATTTTCGTGTTTGTAAAGAAGCTATGGAAGATCCCAAAAGATTTGAAGAGCTTGCCAGATGGGGACGAAAAGAAATTGAAATTGCAGAAGGTGAAATGCCTGGACTGATGGCTCTCAGAGAAGAGTACAAGGGAAAGTCTCCACTTAAGGGCGCAAGAATCACAGGTTGTCTTCATATGACTATTCAAACTGCAGTGCTGATTGAGACTCTAAAAGACTTGGGGGCTGAGATTCGATGGTCTTCTTGTAATATTTTTTCCACTCAAGATCATGCGGCAGTTGCAATTGCGGCAACAGGCGTTCCTGTTTTTGCTTGGAAAGGCGAAACTGAAGAAGAGTACAACTGGTGTATTGAGCAGACTATCGAAGGTTGGGGAGATGGCGGATTTAACCTGATCTTAGATGATGGTGGAGATCTCACAAATATGGTTCATGAAGATCGATTTACAAATTTGATTGAAGGAATCATTGGCATCTCTGAAGAAACAACAACTGGAGTTCACCACCTTTATAGGCGTTTGGAAGAGGGCAATTTGAAGCTTCCAGCAATCAATGTGAACGACTCTGTTACAAAATCTAAATTTGATAACCTTTATGGCTGTAGAGAATCTTTGGCCGATGGAATTAAGCGTGCAACAGATGTTATGCTTGCTGGTAAGACAATTGTTGTTGCGGGATATGGAGACGTTGGTAAGGGCTGTGCGCATAGCATGAGATCTTATGGTGGCCGTGTGATTGTAACTGAAATCGACCCAATTTGTGCCCTCCAAGCTTCTATGGAAGGTTTTGAAGTTCGAACAATGGAAGAGGTTTCAAATAAAGGTGATATCTTTGTTACAACAACTGGGTGTTGCGATATCATTACCGGAGAACACTTCAATAAAATGAAAGATGGTGCAATTGTCTGTAACATCGGACATTTCGATATTGAAATTGATATGAAATGGCTCAATGAGAACACGGAAGTGGATGAAATCAAGCCTCAAGTGGATCATCACACATTTAAAGACGGCCGAAAGATAATCGTCCTTGCCAAAGGCCGACTGGTAAATCTTGGTTGTGCAACTGGACATCCTTCGTTTGTAATGAGCAATTCATTTACAAATCAAGTGATGGCTCAGATTGAGCTTTTTCAAAACCAAGAAAAATACAGAGGCAAGCCTGCCATTCATATGCTACCAAAAGAATTGGATGAAAAGGTTGCAGCTCTTCACTTAAAGAAGTTGGGTGTTTCGCTCACGAAGCTATCGTCTAAGCAGGCAGACTATCTTGGCATGAGTGCAACTGGGCCGTTTAAGCCAGAACACTACAGATACTAAGACCAATGGGCCGAGTCGCTCAGGTCTGCTTTTCAAAATCATGGGGAGGACTGGAAATGTCTTCCTTAAAATGGACTCAGATTTTCCAAGAAAATAAAACTGAGTCTATTCTTATTTGCAGAAAGAATACACTTGTTGAAAAACATGCCAGAGAAAGAGGGCTGAAAGTTTTGTCTCTTGATTTGAGAGATTATATTTCACCTCTTGCAAGTTTGAAGCTTAAAAAAATTCTAAAAACTGAAAATATTGAAACACTTTTTCTTCATCGTCTAACAGATATTTGGCTGTTGGCCCCTATTGTTTCAACTGATGTGAAGGTTTTTGGATTTGCTCGTATTTTTTTGAAGAACAATTCTAAAAATGACTTTATTCACAGGTGGCTTTATTCCAAGTTCAATAAAATTATTGCCCTAAGCTCTATTCAAAAGAAGAAGATGTTAGAGCTACTGCCTATTTATGAATCTCAGGTTGAAGTCATTCCCAATGGGATTGATGTTTCTAAGTTTTCCCCGGGTCCTGTAAGAGTTGAAGTCAGAGAGAGTTTAGGGGGAGGTGATGATAAGTTTATAATTGGACTTGTAGGAAGATTAGATAAACAAAAGGGTCATCGTGAAACTTTGGAGGCTTTAGCAAAACTTGTTGAAGTTCAACCTAATATTCATCTTGCTCTTATTGGCGCACTGACCCATGGAGAATCTGGGTTTGAACAAGAGTTGGACCTACTTATAGAAAAACTTGGGTTGAGAGATCGGGTGACTTTTGCTGGGCATAGAAAAGATATGCCAGACGTTTTGAGAGCTTTGGATATTTTTGTAATGCCCTCTTACGAAGAAAATTTTGCAAATATTCTGCTTGAGGCAATGGCATGTGGCTGTGTGTGTGTTGCCACAGGAAGTGGAGGAACCCCTGAAATTCTATCCAGTTCGAGCTTAGGTCAACTTGTTGAGCCTAGAAGTGGAGAGAGTCTCTTTCTTGGAATAAAAGATTTGCTAAATCGCCAAGATGAGTTTGATAATCTTAAGAAAGAGGCACGTAGAAAAGCATGTGAAGAATATGATCTTAAAATAGTTTATTCAAAAATTAAGGCGATGATTTGAAAACTTTTACAGCAGTAATACTTTCTCTTTTTCTTTTTTCATGTCAAACAACCCCAAAGTTGTCTGAGGATATTGAAGGGGAGTATCTTCACGGATACCGTGAGGTTGGAGTTATACTTTTACCTGGGAAAAACCGAACTCCAAACGGGAGATTGATTGGCAAACTGAGAAAACAACTTCATGAGTATGGACTATCTACTCTTGCACTTCGAACCCCAAAAACAGAGAGAAGTTGGAAGAGTGCGAGTGTGAATTGGAAGAGTGTTGAGGAGCAAATTACAAAAAGTGTTATCTTTTTTCGTAAAAATGGAATTTCAAAAATTATTGTCATGGGCCATAGTCTGGGGGCTAGATATGGATGTCGTTATGTTTCTAAGAATAAAGAGATAGATGGCTTTGTTGGTCTTGGTATGAGAAACAACGGACCAAAAGAGCTGAACTGTATCTATCTCTTAAAAAATGTGGCCGTCCCTGTTTTAGATGTGAGCGGAGATGCCCATCACAAGGACTTCAGAGCCGCAAACAAGCGATTGTTGCTTACTGGTGGTGCATTTGAACAAAAACGAGTGCCCGAGGCCAATGACAAGTTCCGAGGTTTTGAATCTGAAGTGGGTAAAATTGTTCGAAATTGGGTGGATGAGCAATATCCAAACTCTCAAACTTTGATGTACTGAAGATAGTGCTTTAGTTCAGCAATGCTTTCTCGAATGTCATCCAAAGCACGATGGCTTCCTTTTTTTTCAAATTCGACTTTATAAATAGATTTGAATACCATTTTGAATGCTGAAACATCGAGCATTCTGTAGTGAAGACGGTTGGAGAGTTTTGGGAAGTGTTTGTCTATAAAAAGTCGGTCTTGAGAAATAGAGTTTCCAGCAATAATTGCAGGGTCCTTTCCCATATACTTTTCAATCAATTCGATCAATTCGGACTCAACAAGGTTTGGTGCTTTGCCTGTTTTAACAAGGTCTTTTAAACCAGATTTGGTGTGAGTTTTTGTGTTCCAGTCATCCATATTCTCGAGATATTTCGGATCCTGGTGAACGACAGCATGGTATTCCGCAAGTTCGTTGAATTGAATGTCTGTGATTATCGCTGCGGCTTCAATGATGACCTCTTTTTGAACATCAAGCCCTGTCATTTCTAAATCTATCCAAAGAATTTTTTCCATATGGCATTATCGTCATATCTTTTAAAGTCTGACAAGGAAGAGTAAAAAAAAGGACGATTCAAGAGAGATCGTTCTTTTTGAGGATAGTTACGTGTAAAGCCTTATGACTTGTTGAGACCTTCAAGGCTTGAAAGAACTGTTGCACACACTGCCGCCTCTTGTGAATTGGTAGAGACAGCACCAACGAGTTGGTTGAGCATGTTGACTTCCTCTGGATCAGGTTGTCTTCCGATAAAACGTTGATAAATTTCAGATGGGTCGGTTGCGCCATTTGGAAAAAGTCGGTCGCGAACAACTTCTTGTGCAAGACCATCAACACATGCATCTATGTAAACTTCTGTCGCAATTTTTCCTTTTAAAGCAGAGAAGCTGTAATCGTTTGGGCGACCTGCATTTGGATCCCCTTCTCCTAAGCTTTCTGCTTTGTCGTTGAGTTTCTGTACGGCAGTATTGCTACCAGGAAGACCCAACTCTTGTCTTAAGATGTATCTCATATTTGTTGTTCCCAAGAAGAGATAATCACTTTCAGGATTTTGTGGATTGTCGTCACCGACTTCGCCACCTTGATTGCCGCCAATTGATGCGGTACCTCCTAAGTCTGGAGACTCCATTTGATAGCAACCTGAGGTTATGAGTAGCAGAGTTGCTAATCCCAATATGTGTTTGACTAGATGATTCACTTTTTCCCCCTGGTAAGTCATCTTCAATAAAGCAAAAGACATACCTAAGGGGTTGGGTGCAAGTCTTTGAAATCACATTAGAGATTGAGTCGGCAGTTTTGAGGAATTTAAACAAAACTGCATAAGAAATAATCAAAACTGGACACTGCCTAACCTAAGGTCTGGGTTCGTTTATGGATTTTAACAAACTGGTCTTTTGGCTAAGTGGTAGACATTCGACACTTTTTGAAAGAAATGAATAAAACTGAATTATTAATACTATTTGTCTCATTCTGAAAGGGAATTAGAATAGAAGTATATGTTTCGGCCTCAGAGAATTCTTACACCGATTGTTTTTTTAATTGTCTTTAGCAGTATACCTTCACAGGCGGCCTTGAAGATTGAAACTCTCTCTGATGGAATTCTCGTTTACTCAGGTCCAAGTCGAAGATTCCGTCCGCTTATGCGGGTTCGAAAGGGAAGAAAGTTTGCTGCCTCCTCAACTATCGTACAGGGGAAAGATGGAGATTTTTACAGAGTTTTGGTCGTCTCAGCTAGATCCAAAAGAAAACGGATTGGATACATATTTGTGGATGAGCCAGTAAGTATTATTGGGGAAAGTAAGGAAACAGAAGAAGAACTCACTGAGATACGAAGCTTTGCTCAAGCGGAGTCCTCTCTTCAATTGTCGACATGGTTTTTAAAGGACTCTCTTTATATTTGGGGGGTAGGATATCAGAAATACTTTGCTCCAGAGTTTTATACGAAAGCTTTTATCGGACAACTCTTCAATAAGGTTTCTGGTAGTTTGACCACTGGTGTGGAAATGGGAATGGATCAAAGTTTTAGCGGTCAATTTTCACTCTTTACAAGTTTTGCTTTTGGAGTCGTCGTTGTTGGACAGGAGGACGTTCTTTTTCCTGATAGCAAGGAGTTGAATTATCTTGTTGTTGGAACAGGCGGGCTTCGATTCCACGCAGATCAATATGCTTCGGTGAGTTTGGGGTTTGGGCAAACAGCAATTATCAATCACAACAATAGCTATACGAGTCCAACAGTGGGCTTTTCTGTAGAGGTGGGACTATGACCGCCTTGTTGCTCATTTTTATTATTTTGTTTTCACATGATTCGTTGGCTTCAGTAGAAGGTGCGACATTGGTGAGAATGTATGACGATGGAAAGACTCAAGTTTTGTCTCCTCATATAGACGTTGTGGCCAATGTTTTTGAAGAACAGCTCACAATCAACGCAGGCTATGCAATGGATTTTGTGACCAGCGCTTCTTCAGATGTCAAAACCTTCGCCAGTGATACGATCACGGATGAGAGAAAAGAGATTGGAACATCTGTTGCATTTAATATGGATCAGGGGAGTTTTGGAGTCGGGTATCTTCAAAGTGATGAAGTGGACTATCATTCCAAACTGTATTCGATGAGTGCTAGTCGAAATTTCTTTGAAAAAAACACAACAATTGGCCTTTCCTTTGTCTATGGAGATGACAATATTCAATCCTCTGGAGATGAGTCCTACCAAGAATACATGACCAATGAAACTTACACACTGTCACTGACACAAGTCTTAAATGCACTAAGTGTGATTCAGTTTTTGGTGGATATTCGAGTTGAAAGTGGTGTTCTAAATAGTCCGTATCGGCGAGCACGGCAGGAGACAGGTACAAGTGGGGTTTATCGAGGTCTTCAAGAGAATCTACCAAGAACTCGCAATCGATATGCTTACACTGTGAAGTACAACTATTTTTTAAAGGGTCTTAAAGCTGCTTGGGCGCAATCTCTGAGAATCTATCACGACAGTTGGGGGCTTCTTTCTGGAACTCTAGAGGAGCGTTTGACCAAGCAGTGGGGGAAGTTGATACTTGCGACCTCGTTGAGGTACTCCCATCAAGAGGGGGCGAGTTTTTATAAGGATATTTACCCCACAGACATTGGTCCGTTTTATACTGGGAATAAAAGTTTGAGCACATATGACTCTTATCACTTTGGACTTAGACCAACGTTTGAATTTTCACATAAGTTCTCATTCTTTTTAAAGGGTGAGTATTACATACAAAATTTCCAAAATCATACCGATATAGGTGATATAAACGACTCTGATGACAACGAAAAACTGTCGATTGGCGCATTTATTGTAGGAGTAGGGTTAGATGCAAAGTTTTAAAAGATTCAAAATGAGATTGTTGTTTTTGTCTTTTGTTTTAGGAAGTACGCTTCATTTGAATTTTGCACACTCCAAAGTCAAAGAAGGTCAAAAGATGCCTTCGTTTGCTTTGGAGTACGTGACAAAGAAAGGGCAATTGAAGTCCTCAGTTTTAAAGGGGAAAGTGGTGCTACTTGATTTTTGGGCGAGTTGGTGTGGCCCTTGTAAGAAATCATTTCCTTTTTATAAGGAGCTTTATAAGAAGTATGCAAAGAAAAAGGGAAAGCTTCAATTTGTTATTGTTGGAGTCAATGTCGATGAGAGCAAGAAAGAAGCTCGAGTTTTTCTAAAATCCACTCCTGTGAAGTTTCCAATTGTTTTTGATAAAGAGAAAAAATTGGTTGAGAAAGTTGGAGTTACAACAATGCCCACAGCGCTGATTGTAGACAAGAAGGGAAAGATTCATGAAATCCACAAAGGGTTTCGTGAAGGTGATGAAGCCAATATTGAAAAGCTTGTCACAAAACTTCTTGGTAAATAAGTAAGAGGTGAGATGAAGAGATGGTTTTTGATGTTGTCAGCACTGTTTTTACTTTCTTCTTGTGGGATGTTTAAGAAGAAAGTGAGTGCTTTTGAAAGACAATACTTAAGCCAACATGGAATGGAATTTATAGAAAACCCCACTGAAGAAGTGGCCGCGCAACATATGTTTAATGCAAGAGAGGGATCTGTTGGTGGCTTTGGAGGTGCTGGAGGTGGGTGTGGGTGTAACTAAATATCTTTTGGTAGTTGTCTTTTTGATGACGGTTTCTTGTACAGTGGATTTGACAGATGACACAGTCGGGGCTGCCTCGACATGTGCGCCAAGTGGTGAGCAGGTGAGTGAGTTTCACGACAATGTTTATACAGTTGCAATCTATTCAGGCTCTAGTCCTCAGTGCTTTGACTGTCACAGTGAGACAACTCCGACTGGGAGTTTTGTAGTTCCAGTTAAAGACCCTTCAACTTTTTCTGAAAATGAAAAGGAAGACAACTACTGTTATCATTACAATTTTCCAGCTCCAAGCATTAAGGCAAAACTAAACTCAGATATACACTCAGGTATTAACCAGGGGATCAAAGACACGGTATCTGATTGGGTGGACACACTAGAATGAATACCAAGTGGAAACGAAACACTTTTATTACTTTGGTTTTGCTTGGACTTGCAGGAGTTTTCCTAACTCTTGGAGAGGCCTGTACGGTGGAAGAGTCTTTTGACACATTTGGTTCGTCGTCTGAGTGTTCCCCTTCTCCTGAGCAAGCAACTGTGTTTGTAGATGATGTTTTTCCCTCAGTAATGGAGGCTCCAAGTGATGAGGTGACTCGTTGTGGAGGATGTCATCATGAAGGAAATTTCGCTTCAAATGTTTTCACCATTCCAAGAACTTTTCAAACAGAGGACGAGGCTTTGGATTTCCTATGTTTTCTTGAGCAGTTTCCTTTAACTGGGGTTAAGGATGCTCTGAACAATTCCGCTATTGGAAGCCATAGCGGAGCTATCGATCCAGCCAAAACAATTGTTCTAGACTGGATAGACTCTTTCTAACAAACTTATCTCAGATAAACTGGTGCCCAATACATAGGTCACCACCTCTAGACAGAGGGACGGTAACTGAAACTCGAAACACCAACAGATTCCGATACCGAACGTTTATTCCACTAAAAACAATAAAGAATCTCTAAAAGTGCCCTAAGTTGTCGCTCGATTTGAAAGAGATATAAGCCCAAAGTGGAACTGAGAGTTTTGGATGATTTGGGTTCTGCTGTTATTTCATATAGTTAGAGTTATTGCAAAATTTCTCTTAAAAAGGCTCAGAGATTGCTCTTTAAGCAACTTGTGGAACGTTTGCGGAATCTGTTTTAGTTCTTTTACTAAGCGCCCTAGTCTTCGGATGGACTGGGGCGTTTTCTTTTGAACTTCCATCTAAGATTCAGTGATCATAGTCAATGACCCAAGCTTCGCCCCACTTTGTTGAGATCTTCTTTAGCCCTTTGGTCAATGTGACCTTCTTATTGGGTTCAATAAAAATACCTCGAAGCTTTTGTTTCTGAAGCAATTCTACTCCTTTTTGAAGTCCCAACACAAATGCAGCTGTATCAAATGCATCTGCATCCACTGCATGTTTTGCTATAACTGTGACTTGGCGAAGTTTTCTTGCTGGGTGACCTGTCTTGGGATCAAGGATATGGTGATATCGAATCCCGTTTTCAATGAAGTATTTTTCATCATCTCCGCAGGTTGTAATTGCAAAATCTGTCCCGTAAATTCGTCCAACAATTTTACTATGATCAAATGGATCTCGAACCCCAGTTGTCCAAAGTGAGCCGTTGGGCTTCTTGCCCCAAAAATAGGTGTCCCCGCTGCCGTCAACGTACCCGGCTTTATATCCTCTCTTTTTTAAAAGCTGAACAATTTGATCAACGCCATATCCTTGGCCAATACCTCCAAGGCCAAGCTTCATGCCTTTGAGTTTTAAAAAAGCTGTTGAGTTTTCTTTACTGAGTTGAACATACCTGTAGTTGAGTAAAGGAAGGCGTTTGTTGATTTGTTCTTGAGAGGGTTTTTTCTCTTGCCCTTTTTTGAAGTTGTAAAGCCCCCAGAAGACATTAAAGGTGGGGTCAAAAGCTCCGTTTGACACTTCAGAGATACGAAGTGTGTATTTCAACAATTGAAAGAGTTCTTTTGGTATTTTGATCGGCTTTATACCTGCATTTTGATTCACTTGGCTCAAAGCTGTGTTTTCTTTCCAATCACTCATCCAAAGATCGATCTTTCTTAAAAGTAAGAAGGCGTCTTTGAAATCCTGTTTGGGTTCAACATCGGAATACAAGCATATTTTAAAGGGAGTCCCCATTTCATTCTGAGTTTTACAATAAAGTTCTTGATTGGTTGAGGTTGAGGCTGAGGCAATCCAAATTGAAAGTAGAAAAGCAAGAAGCATTCATCACTTATATATGCAATTGGATGGGGATGGAATTAAAAATTGACCATAAGCCGAGTGTTAAGCGAAAAATGTGATTCCTCCACTGTTGTGAGGTCTTCAAAAAAATATCGAATGAACTGGGAGCCTAGGACTTGTTCAACACTGACATGATTAGAAAGATCAATTCTAAGTCCAAGCCCTCCTTTTGAGCCATTGCTCTGCATGCTACTGCTGCCATTGACGGGGTCGCTGGATATAACAGGGTAAAGAATGGAGAAGTTACCAAAAACTCTAGCTCTTGGAGTGATATCCCACTGTAGGCGTCCTTCAATCATTCCTGTCGTGGTAGTTTGATTGGTTAGGGGGAGTTCTGTGTCGGGTTTTTGTGAGGAGGTATAGTTGCTATAATAAACCCCGGGAGAAGCTATAAATCCCAAATTTTTCCAGCTATAGGAGAATACTTCATAACTCATTTCAGACATTATAAACTGAACTGTGTTGTTGTCGCTTTCACCAGAACCGAATTTTATTTCAGAGACAAATTTATTCCAACCAAAACCTGCAACAAGAAATGGAGAGAGGGTGAGTTGGTAAAGTCTTTGATCAAGATCTCCATTTCTTTCAGAAGGATAAGAGTCGATAAAAACAAAATCTGTTCCTAGTGTGCCCCACATTCCGTCAAAGTATCTTTGATTCACTTCCGTAGGAGGTTCTGTGCTGTTTTTGTTAAAGGCAATTTTAGAGTAGAGAGGGAGTTTTTTGGACTTGTTTTTTATTTTGGCAACGGCCGCGTCTTTTCCAATTTTTACTATTTTGACTTGCCCAAGCTTTCTCTTTTCACTTGTGAGTGTGGGTTTTTTTCCTTGAAACTCAAAAACGTTTAAGAGAGCTCCTTTTTTAAGGGCTTGCTTCTTTCCTAGATTGATTTTGACTTCATCGCGCCTTCTTCCGACAATAAATCCTCGATATGGGAATGTAACGACAACGGAGTCTACAATTTTTTGTGCAAGCTTTGTCATTGTTTTTTTATTTAAGCTTTGAGGTAACGCGTGAGTCCATATTGCAATCCTTCGCCCAGTTGATCCACTTCTTAAAACAATACGAACAGCTTTGTCATCGATTGCACCTGCTAAAATTCCATCTGCTCCAGAGAGTTTGGCTATTTTTTTATAATCTTTGGATCGTCTTTGAGTAGAAATGCTTTTTGGAAATTGTGTTGTTTTCAAATAACTCTTTGTTTCAAGTTTTTGAGCGATCATGCTTTGAAATTTTGGATTGAATTGAGTCAGAGCCTGTTTGTTTTTTTTGTTCTTTAGATTTACTGCAAAACGAGTGACGACCAAACGATCTATAGCGGTTTCTTTAGCAGTCCTTTGCGTAGCATAAGAATTTTGGCTAAAAGATAAACAAAAAAGAAGAATCCAAGCAGTTTTGATCATGCTTACTAAGGATAACTAAAATCTTTTTTCACGCATAGACCTGTCAGAAAAATCATCACTTTTCTTGGACATCTAAAATTGAACTGTACAATGAATTTGCAGATTCTTGAAACCTGAGTCATTTTATTAAGTTTCAACTAGACAAACCGATAGGAATCTAGACAGGGGTCATAAGGACAAATGTCTGTGGGTTTCAAGTATGTATCCTCTCACCCTAAAAAAGGGACTTTCATTTATTGGGAGGCGAACTGTGGGTAAGAAGAAATTGGACAGAAGGGCGTTTATTACCAAAGCATCTATGCTGTTGGGTGCTGCTGGTGTAAGCCCTTGGATCCGTGCAGATATGGTGAATAAACTTGCACGTAAAATTGTTCCAACCGCAGGAGCACAAGCTTTACCAAAAACAAAGTACTTCCTAGAGTTTTGTTTTCGAGCAGGGTATCCATTGTTGCAACATGGGACAGGTCGAGAATTTGCTACTCTTACAAATGCAAATTATCCCAACTGCCCATGGGCGCCCAACACACTTGTGGACGCTGGAAACGGACTATTTATGAGAAACGACTCTCAACTTATTGGTCATGCTGAAAACATTGCGCTCACCCAAGGTTATCGAGGAAATGGTTTAGGGCATAAGACTCTTTTTGCTCAAAGAGAAGGTGATGTTGGAGCAAGAATGACCACTCCGATTATTGAGTTTGCCAATCGAAGAAAGGGAACTGTTCTTGGCGTTCCTGGAGTGAATTGGAATCGTAGCAATATGACAAATAACACAAATGGACTTCCAGATTTAATAGATGTGAGGTCGCAAAATGATTTTTCAAACCTATTCCGAAGACCTTCTTTAAACTTAAATGACAATGAAGTAATTGAAGTTCAAAACGCCATTTCAGCGTTAAGTGATTATCAAAAATTGAAGTTAGATAAGAGAATACGAAATATTTCAGTAGCCAATGAAAACCTCAACAAAGGATTGGATCTACTTACAACGGATTATAGTTCTTTTCTAGACATCAGTCAGATGGCTTCAGGGTTTAATATGGGCGATCGAACTATTTTTGGAAACAAACGTTGGGGTGATGTGGGGCAATTTACAGCACTGACTTTGAAAGCTTTTGAATTCAATTTGATGTCCAGTGCAACAATCACAATTCGAACAGGGGATTGGCATGGATTTCGAAACGTGGGAAACAGCACTTATCAAGCTCAAAGTGCAATGCATTTGGACTCGATTCTTGATGCAACAATCCGCTTTTTAAAGGCAACGCCTGACCCAGGGGACCCAAGTCTCACTTTGTTTGATACAACTTTGATTGTTCTAAATAGTGAGTTTACTCGAGGTATTTCAGTTGTTGGAGCAGACAACAATGACAATGGTTCCAATGGTTTCATGATGATCGGTGGCTCTGTCAAGGGTGGTTACTATGGTGCCTTTGATCTGAGTAATGGTCGAGGGCGAGCTTATGGATTTGATCCAGAGACTGGTGCTCCAAGAGTGGGACAGTACAACCCAAATGGTGAAATATACAATACGGTAAACAAATTACTTGGACAGCAGGATTTGAAAGTCGGAGGACAGGCAACTGTTAATGCCATCATCCGATAGAGCTTAATTTGTGGGGAATATTATGTGGGGAATTCTTTTGTTTGCGATTGCAGTCATAGGCATTGATGCTGAAGCATCCAATGTCTATCTTTCGCAAGACAGATTGTCTCAGGCAATTGATGCCCAGTATGGCAGTGGCTCATTTGTTGGTAGCTGTGCAAGTTGCCATCAGTCGACAAATCCTCCTGTCATGAATTCGAGTTTTGGAAATGACTTTGTCAATATGGGTGCTGGGCGTGGGGGGATGTCTGTTGCTCAGCTTCGTACAGTTTTAGCAAATATTGAAAACTTAGATTCTGATGGAGACACGCACATCAATATGGCGGAATACTTGGGAGAGTCTGATCCTGGGGATCAAAACTCAGTTCCTCAGCCCAATCCAACTCCGACACCAACGCCTGATCCAACTCCAGTCCCACCACCGGGAGGCGGGGGAAATGAAGGAGCTCAAGATATTGTGAAGCAAACGGGAAGTGAAACCCCAAGCTTAAATGGTAATAAAATGTCGAGTGGTTGCGCAATGGTGCAATCTTCGATGAATCAACTAAAGGAGGAGTCTATGGAGGCGACAACAGCACTTGAAGGGTTATTTTTTATTCTTCTTTTATTGCCGCTAGTGATTGCGGCGGTATCAAAAATTCGTATTGAGGAGATGAAGTAATGAGATTGACGGTTGTCCTGCTCTTGATGCTGACGACAGGTTGTAGCGGAGGGTTTCGCGCAGCCGTCAATGATATTGCTCCATCTAATGAAAAGCCAGGTGAAGTAAAAAATGAAATCCCTGATTATACAGCAGAGCAGTTGAAGCAGGCTTTAAGAAGTGCTTCTCAATTGTTAGTGAACAGAGTGCCTGCAACGGAAGATCTTCGAGAAATAGATTTGAACGGAATTGAAGGGTACAAAACTGTTATTCAAAGTTATATGCAGAGCACTCGATTTCGTAATGCGATGAGAGATTATCATTTGGATTATTTTGGAACTTTTCCACCAACAGATGACACTCGTGATCCGACTATCAATTACAATGAACCAGCCAATCTTGCCACACATATTATTGTGAATGATTTGGATTATAGGGAGATTGTGCTAGCTGATTACTGTGTGAATGACAACTTGGTTACAGGGCCTTGTGACACCTTTCAAGGGAATCAAGGGGTGGCTCCTCAGTTTGCAGCAGGAGCTATGACAACGCGAGCGTTTTTAAATAAATGGAATAGTGCTTATAATTTTAAGCGAGTGGCAAAAGCATTTTCGGCATTTGCATGCTCAGAGTATCCAGACCCTTTGGATGTTGGGATGGATGTAAGTGAGATTTCAAATGTAGACAAAGGCTCTACAAATGACTTTGATGCAACAACAGGGTCTCCTGTTTGTTATTCTTGTCATCGCTCGATGAATGCAAGAGCTGTGACTTTTCTAAATTTTGCGCGTGATGGTTTCTTTTTTCAATTTCAACCAAATGGAGAATATCCCAATTCCGTCCCTGTTGAGGAAAGAGTTGTGACGGATTTGAATGATGTTGTGGCATATCCAGATATGCTTTTAAATACAGGAACAGTCGACAATCCTGTTGTACCAATGCCGAGATACAAGGGTAAGGAAATTCCCTCTGTCCGAGCCTATGCTGAGCTATTGACGGAGAGTTCTCAGTTTAAAGAATGCCTGGTCCGTAGATTTTCCAATTTTATGTTGGGGCGGCCCAATCTAGATCCACTTCTTAATGGTTTAAAGCCAGTCCTTGAAACAGCAAATGGCTTTAATGTGAAAGAAGTTATTCTAGATATTTCAACTCGTCCTGAGTTTGTATTAAGAGATTAAACAATAGGTACGGACACACTTTGGGGACACGATATGTCAGAAGTGTTTTGTTGTGATATCTGTGAATGGACAACTCATTTATCGTCACAAGATCAGTGTTTTTTGGCGCCTTGAGGCTTTCAAGTACCCCTTTCGGTACGATCTGCTATGAGTAAGTGCGGAGGCAACTCGCTACGGCGATTTTGGTAAATAGATTGCAATGGCTATCGCCGTATGAATAATCGAATTATACCTAGAAACCTAGGTACACATTCTTTAATAAGAGTGACGATTTTTGCTCTTTTGCTGATTTCAATGACAGTTAAGGCTGAGGAACTGAGATTGGACTCATCGGGTGGGTCCTTTGAAAAGGTGCCTGTGATGGATCAGTTTTTCGGAACCTGTTATGCGGCAACAATAGCTCAAATCATAGATGCTGTTAGGCTTCAAGACGGTCAAGATTTAAAATTTAGAACCTCTCACATTGGTATTGGCTTGTTGTATAGTGCTGAATATGAAAAGGCAGAGTCATTAGAGGAGAAAGATTTTACTTTAAGTTCTGGGTATCAAGAAAGTGCTCTTACACTTGCGAGTCGAAGTGAATGCCTGAGTCCCACGAATGTATTTGAAAACATTTATACTGAAGTTAGCCTTATACAAAATTTAGATTTTATTAGAAAGAAGATTTTAGAGATCAAACAGGATGGGGGACAAGAAATTGCTCCATATTTGGGAAAGAAAAGCTTAGAGGGAGAGGAGCTGGAAAGATTTCGAGCGATGTCTCCGAACGAACTCTTAGCAAGGGCCAATCAAAAAATTGTAGAGCAGGCCGGGGTCTGCATTAAAAGTCCTTATTATTTATATGGGACAAGAGTTTCATTTGAAGATGTGTCGTATATAGCTAGTGATGAGGAAGGGTACAGAGAAATGTCACTGGAAGATAGAGAGTACAGTGGTATTTCACTTCTATCCATAGTTAAGGATCATTTGACTGATTTACAAAGTTTGCCACTATTTATCAGCTACTGTTCGAACGTTTTAGATGGGACAATTTCTTGCGGGAGACACGCTTCATTGATCATCGGTTATCGTGAAATCAATAGCGAGCCTGAGATTTTAATTAGAAACAGTTGGGGCAAATCCTGTCATCAGTATAGAAAAGAGCTCGATTGTGAATATGGCAATATCTGGGTTCCTGAAAGCGAATTGGCTTTTGCAGAATTGAAGATATACAAAATTGAGAAATAAGTCTTTAAGCGAAAACTCAATTGATAGATGTTACAGCAAGATTTTTCAATATTGACATAAAAGTCATTGATTAGGTTTATATTCACTGGGAGATTAATATGCAATTCTTGCTAGCTTTATTGATACTTGTTACGACTCAGGCAACTCAGGGGCAAAACATTGACTCTGAAGAGGTACAGTGCCCTTTTAGTTTTCATATAAGGTCACAAAGAGTGCCCTTGGAATCCATTGTCTCTGGGTCTCAGTTGATTGATTTACTAAAATTTGCTCAGAGTGAAGACGTTTTGAAGGGACAGTTAAGCTCCGAGGAGATTGTAACTGGTGTGAATTTACTTTTAGAGGAACTCAATTTACCTAAAGTAGATAATGATTATTCTTTTAAGTTCTCAACTTACACAACCTTTTTAGATAATTTGCCAATTGGTATCGATGTTAGAACTGAAAACTTGGCATACTGTTTTCCATGTGAAATCGACCACAATGATTTTGTAGTTGGTATTATTCCTAGAGGTGTAGAGGTAAGGAAACCATCAAGTGGACCGTATCTATGTGAAATATGGAAGAGTGAACAAGAGGTACATTACAAGGTGGGCACGTGACCAATACTGTTACTGTTCTTTTTATAAATACGAGCTGCCTAATTTGATTAGCAGGTCGTGAAGAGTCCACTCGTTTCTGTGACTTTCTGATTAGAAATTTGATCTGAAATCATTGAGCTTAGATTTCCCCCCTTAATTACGGTATTTTTTTCAATGAGGCTTGGCAGATCATAGGAGCTATTCGATGGGCGCGGCGCATCAGGGCCTCTCTTTTATAGAAAATTGCTGCCAATCGAGGTAGATCTACCCGGAAAAGATCAATCTTAAGTTATTGATACGACAACATTTTAATGGAGTAGTAGGAATGAAAAAGCTGATGCTTTTATTTTTGGCTGTATTTGCCGTTTCGTGCACAAAGAATTCTTCAGATAAAGGTGACACCTTCGTTTTTTGCTCAGAAGGAAGTCCTAGTTCTTTTAACCCCCAGGTTGCAACTGACGGAACAACTTTTGATGCCACTCATGCAGTTTACAACAGGCTTGTTGAATTCAAATACGGAACAACAGAAGTGATCCCATCACTTGCTGAGAGTTGGGAAGCGTCAAAAAACGGTCTTGAATACACATTTAAACTTCGAAGAGGTGTGAAGTTTCATAAAACAGATTTTTTCACCCCAACACGTGATTTTAATGCAGATGATGTGATTTTTTCGTTTGATCGTCAGAGAAATGCAGAAAACCCATTTCACAACGTAAGTGGCGGAACATATGAGTATTTTGTTTCAATGGACATGGGAAATATTATAAAAAATATTGTGAAAGTGGATGACTACACAGTGAAGTTTCAGTTGAGCAAACCTGAAGCCCCTTTTGTGGCAAACTTGGCAATGGATTTTGCTAGTATTCTTTCAAAGGAATATGCGGACAAACTTCAGGCTGAAGGTAAGCTTGATAACCTCGACAACATCCCAGTTGGTACAGGAGCATTTATCTTTGTTCGATATAAGAAAGACACTCTTATTAGGTACAAAGCAAATCCAGACTATTTCTCAGGCAAAGTGAAGATAGACAAAATGGTTTATGCCATCACCCCAGATGCCAGTGTCAGATATCAAAAATTGAAAGCAGGTGAGTGTCATCTTGTCACATACCCTGCTCCTGCAGACCTTGAGAGCATGAAGGCAAGTAGTGAAATTAAGTTGATGGAAAAACCAGGCTTTAATGTCGGCTACCTTGCGATGAATACAGAGAAGAAGCCTTTTGACAATAAATTGGTTCGTAAGGCTGTGAACCATGCGCTCAACCGAGCTTCCTATATTAATGCGATTTACCTAGGAAATGCAGAAGTGGCTAAGAATCCACTTCCTCCAACAATCTGGAGCTACAACGAGGATATCAAGGACTATAATTACGATCCCGAAAAAGCAAAATCCCTTCTTGCCTCAGCAGGGTTTCCAAGTGGATTTCAAACAGACCTATGGGTATTGCCAGTTTCTAGACCATATATTCCTGCAGGGAAGAAGCTAGGTGAAATGATGCAAGCGGATTTGGCGGCAGTGGGAATCAAGACGAAATTGGTGAGTTATGATTGGCCAACTTATTTGGATAAATCATCTAAAGGTGAGCATACAATGCTTCAACTTGGTTGGACTGGTGATAATGGTGACCCAGATAACTTTTTAAATGTTCTGTTGGGTTGTGAAGCTGTGAAAGGCGGAGCCAATAGGGCGCGTTGGTGTGACAAAGAGTTCAACAGTCTGATCATGAAGGCAAAAGAAGTCACAGATCAAGGTCAGCGAGCAAGTCTCTATAAGAAAGCACAAGAAGTTTTTAAAGAAGAGGCGCCTTGGGTGACTGTTGCTCACTCAAAAGTTTTTCGTGCGATGTTAAACAATGTTGAAGGATACAAGATTGATCCTTTAGGACGAAATATATTTGAATTTGTTGAATTGAAGTAATGGCAAAATATTTACTCAAACGCTTTTCCGTATTAATCCCAACATTTGTTGGGGTTTCAATCATTGCCTTTGGTCTCATTCGGCTTGTGCCGGGTGACCCTGTTCTTGTATTGCTTGGTGAACGCGGGGCAGATCCTGTTGTATATGCCAAAATGCAGAAAAACTTAGGATTGGATCAGCCTATTTTGGTTCAATATTTTAAGTTTGTTGGACAAGCCCTTCAAGGTGATTTGGGGATTTCTACAGTATCTAAGAGCTCTGTTTTATCTGAATTTTTCAATCGTTTTCCAGCAACACTTGAGCTTGGGCTTGCAGGACTTTTATGGGCCATTCTTCTTGGTGTTCCATTTGGTATTATTGCTGCTGTGAAGAGAAATTCGGCTTTTGATTATGTTGTCATGGGGGGAGCGCTGATTGGGTACTCTATGCCTATTTTTTGGTGGGGACTGATACTTATTATCTATTTCAGTGTTGGCTTGGGATGGACGCCTGTGTCTGGGCGAATTGATGTGATGTTTGATATCCCACCTATGACGGGCTTTTTATTGATAGATTCTCTTTTTAGTGAAGATGGGTTTGCTGCGTTTTGGAGTGCACTGAAACACTTGATACTCCCTGCAATTTGTTTGGGGACAATTCCTCTTGCCGTTATAGCAAGGATGACTCGTTCAAGTATGTTAGAGGTTCTTGGAGAAGATTACATCCGTACAGCTAAGGCAAAGGGGTTGACCCGGTTTGAAGTCGTAGCTGTACACGCACTTCGAAATGCTTTGATCCCTGTTGTGACAGTTATTGGGCTTATGCTTGGTACAATTGTGACGGGCGCAATTCTTACAGAAACAATATTTTCATGGCCAGGGATTGGTAAGTGGCTTGTTAATAGTGTTACGTCTCGTGATTATCCTGTTATTCAGGGCGGGATTATGATCATTGCCGCTATGATTGTTATGATCAATATGGGCGTTGACGTTGTATATGCAATTGTAGATCCAAAAATACGAGGGAAGTCATGAGTAAGCCCCTTCCCCCACTGAAAGAGTTCTGGTACTTTTTTAGACAAAATCGTGGTGCAGTTATTGGACTTTGGGTGATTGGTCTATTTTTGTTGATCGCAATCTTTGCGCCATTTCTTGCTCCTTATACAGAATCTCAAATGTTTCCTGATGCATTGAAACTTCCTCCTGTTTGGTCTGGTGGGACAGCTGATTTTATAGCTGGTACAGATGATGTGGGACGCGATCTCTTGAGTCGTTTGATTTATGGTGCACGCATTTCACTTGGAATTGGATTTATGGTTGTGTTGTTTTCCATGTCCATAGGAGCAAGTATTGGGCTGATTGCCGGGTATGCTGGTGGGTTTATTGATGGCGCTATCATGAGAGGTGTTGATATTTTGATGGCACTTCCAAGTATCTTGCTTGCCATTGTTGTGGTTTCAATTCTTGGCCCCAATCTTTTCAATGCTATTGTTGCTGTGAGTATTGTTGCAATTCCAGGCTTTGTACGTCTTGTTAGAGCTTCGGTGCGTTCTGAGAAATCCAAACAATATGTCATTGCTTCAAAAAGTTATGGAGCGAGCCACTTTCGAGTTTTGGTAAAAAATATTCTGCCAAACTGTATGGCACCACTTATAGTTCAGGGAGCTCTTGGCTTTAGTGATGGGATTTTAAATGCTGCAGCCCTCGGTTTTTTGGGATTGGGCGCGCAACCTCCTACGGCTGAGTGGGGGACGATGCTTGCTGATGCAAGACCTTTTATTGAATCTTCCCCTTGGCTAGTGACTCTTCCTGGTCTTTGTATTTTGATCGTTGTGTTGGGATTCAACTTATTGGGTGACGGACTACGAGATGCCTTTGATCCGAGGTTGAAGAAATGAGTTTACTTGAAGTTGAAAACCTCACCATTGAATTTGAAACGCTTCGTGGGCTCATACAGCCCGTAACAGGTATCACGTTTCGATTAGAAGAAGGTGAAACTCTTGGTGTTGTGGGGGAATCCGGCTGTGGAAAAAGTTTAACAAGTCTTGCGATTATGGGACTTTTACCAGATACCGCACGTGTGACAGCTGATAAATTGAAATTCAAGGGGATAGACTTACTTAATGCCAGTGATGGGGCTCTACGAAAACTTCGTGGGGGGCATATGGCGATGATTTTTCAAGATCCTATGACAAGTTTAAATCCAAGTTTCACAGTTCAATTTCAACTCGATGAAGTTTTGAGAGTTCATGGAAAAGGTGACAAAGAGGCTCGACACAAAAGGTCTCTTGAGCTCCTTTCACTTGTGGGGATACCAGATCCTATTTCAAGAATGAATTCTTATCCACATGAGCTTTCAGGAGGAATGTCTCAAAGAGTGATGATAGCTATTGCTATGGCATGTGATCCAGAACTTTTGATTGCCGATGAACCCACAACAGCTCTTGATGTCACAATCCAGGCACAGATACTTGCACTCCTTCAAGAGTTACAGCGAAAGAAAAATATGGGATTGATGTTGATCACACACGATATCGGTGTGGTTGCTGAAATGGCAGATAAAATCCAAGTGATGTATGCAGGTCAAATTGTTGAGACGGGTAAAAGTGAATCTGTCATTCAAGACCCAACTCACCCTTATACTTTGGGCCTACTGGCATCTCTTCCAGGTGCTCAAGCCAATGTTGCTCATCGATCACGACTTAAAAGCATTCCGGGTCTTGTGCCAGACTTAACAAGCCGACCCAAAGGATGTCAGTTTGGGCCCCGGTGTGAAAAGGTAGAGCCTGAATGTAAGTTGAAAGTTCCTGCTTTGATTCCTGTTCGAGATCGAGAAACTCGTTGTATCAGACCTGTTGGGGGCGCGAGGTGAGTGATGTCGTACTTTCGGTGAAAGACTTAAAGAAGCACTATGAGGTTCGAGGTGTTTTTTCTAAAATTGGAAGTGTAAAAGCACTAGATGGTGTGAGCTTTGATTTAAAGGCGGGAGAAACCCTTGCTGTTGTTGGCGAATCAGGTTGTGGGAAAAGCACTTTAGCAAAAGCTTTGATGAACATTGAGCGACGAACCAGTGGTGAGTACAAACTTTTGGGACGAGATGCAGATAAAATGGATGGGACTGAATTTCGAAAAACCATCCAGATGATTTTTCAAGACCCCTATAGTTCAATCAATCCAAGAAAAAAGGCATGGCAAATTGTTGCAGAGCCTCTTTTTGTTAATACGAATTTTAGTCGAAGTGAGTGCCGTAAGAAGGCTACTGAAGCTATGGAAAAAGTGGGGCTACGCCCAGAGCTTGCAGACAGATTCCCACATATGTTCAGTGGTGGACAAAGACAACGTATTGGAGTGGCTCGAGCACTTGTGTTAAATCCCAAAATATTGATTTGTGATGAACCTGTTTCGGCTCTTGATGTTTCTGTTCAGGCTCAAGTTTTAAATCTCTTAATGGATCTTCAAGATCAATTGGGTCTGAGTTATATTTTTATTTCTCATGACCTTTCTGTAGTGAAACATATTTCAGACCGAACACTTGTTATGTATCTAGGTAAGATTGCAGAGCTTGGTGGACGTGAGGAGATCTTTGAAAAAACAAAGCATCCTTATACGAAGGCATTGCTTGCAAGTACTCCTAATGTTCAAAGTGGTAAACTTCAGAGGACACGACCTCTTGAGGGTGAGCTTCCTTCTCCACTTAATCCCCCTTCTGGTTGTGCTTTTCACTTGAGATGTCCTCTTGGAAATGAGCGTTGTAAGAAAGAGGTGCCGGAGTTGCGTCTTTTGGACAACCGTTTCGTGTCTTGTCATCATCCGGATTGATATTGGAATCTCCCAATTAATGCGACGCAAAAAGAAATTGTTCTGCCAGAACAGCACACAATTTCTGTAAGAAAAAAGTGATGAGTCTTTCTTACAACACCTCAAATTGAGAAAAAATTATATATACTAAATACTTAACTCTGTACCCAAAAACTCTCAAGATCGAATCTATCTCTCTTTTTTGCCATAATAGATCCTTATTGTAAGAAGAATTTAATACTATTTGTTAGGACCTAGGTCTTGGGGGCTATAATTTTTACCTAAGAGGCAACATGCTTCCTTTGTATAGGATAAGGAAGACGCCGAAGCCGTGGGGGGCTTTTGTGGCAGTTGCCCCGTGAAGGAGCACATTATGAGTGGGGGAAAGCGATCTTTGTATGCCTTGGCATTGATAGGGCTGGGTGTTGTTGCACTGGTAGTAGTGAATCAAGAAAGTGGGGAATTTGTAAATCAAGCTCCACACATTTCAAAAAAGCAGGCTCATAAAAAAGCAAATCGTACGCCTGCTCTAAAATCCAAGTCAGCTTTGATGAAAGAAAAAATTCGATTAAATCCAAAACATAAAGAGTTTGAAAAAACTGTTCTAAAAGAAGCTGTTTCTCAAATTTCAAATGGTGTGGATGTCGAGAAGTGGATGGCTTCTTTTCAAATGGCATCTCGTGTTTATGAAAATGGTGAATTTACACAAGAGCAGGTGTACTTGGATTTCGTACAACATGTTGAGGGGGTTCCTGTTCAAGATCATGTTATTCACACAATGGTGATGAACACAAAGACTGGCTATAAGTTGGTAATGGCTGAGGGGGAACTTAAAGAAATCCCTCAAATTGCAACAAAAGAAATTTTGTCACAGAACGAGTCTTTGGAAAAAGCTCGAAGAGCTACAAATGAAGAGTCAGTAAGCCCGCGTGTATGGAAAAATAAAAAAATCATTCGAAACATAGATGGGGAATATAGAACAGTTCGTGAAATACAGTATAGGGGCAATAATCAAGTTGCTGTGATTGATGCTGAGACTGGTCGAGTGCGTGTAGAAGATCGGAGTTACTCAGCAGGAGGTATAGAGGGAACTGTTTACGGACTTGGAACTCAGTTTTTTGGAATCAATGAGGATGGAAACATTGAGATTTCTCCTTTAAGACTACCAGATTTGTTGATGCATGTTTATGAAGGAGAGCAAGCCAATCGAATGTACTTAGATCAAGATGGGGAGTTTTCTATACCTAGAGAGTCTGCCCGTGTTCGTTTGGATTTAACGGGTCGATACTTTCGTGTTTCTGATGGTTCTGTTCGAAGGCAGGCACTTTCTGGAACCATAGAGGCTTCGGATGGCCCAATTAGTGTTATCTTCAATAAGAAGGATCCAACTGAAGCAAGGACAGCACAAATCAATGGCTACGCTCACGCAAGTCTTGTGAGAAAGTATTTTGTTTCAAAGGGGTTTTCTAAAAGTCAAATGAATGAAGTCACGCCACTTCGAGTGAATCTAAACTCTACTGCCTGTAATGCTTCTTACGGTGGTGGTGGATTTAGATTTTATTCCGCTGGTTCTGGGTGTGTGAATACAGCTTATGACACCGTTGTTTACCATGAATACGGTCATTTTATAGATGATGTTTATGGGGATATTGTAAATTCAGCTCTGAGTGAAGCTTGGGGAGATGTCATTGCGGTTATGTTGACTGAGCAACCAAAAGTTGGACAACATTTTGAGGGGCCAGGGACGGCTCTTCGTTCTGGTACAAATCTCTACAAATATGATGCCCGATTTGATTGTGGGCGATGCTTTTCACCACAAGACTCTCGATTTGATCCACATGAAGTGGGGAAGGCCTTTTCTGGATTTGTCTGGAAGCTAAAAGTGAACTTATCTAAAACTCTAAGCGAAGAGGGAAGCCGTAAGTTACTTGAAGAGCTTGTTCTTCCTTCAATTAAAAGCAATGCGCGTTCAATTCCACAAGCAGTGAAAGAGATTGCCTTAAGAGATGATGATGATGGGAATTTATCAAACGGCACTCGTCATTGGGCAGCTATTTTGTCGGCTGCTAAGACTCATGGTTTAGATATTTATTTGAAATAGAGTTTTAAAAAGGCTCACCGTCTTTTCAAGGCAGGAACATGGAATGTTCCTGCTTTTTTTGTGAGAGAATAAGCTCAGTTCGGTTCACACGCTTATTTTAACAAAACATTGCCTCCGAATCCCTGAGTACAAATATTTGCCAATCTGGATTGACGCACAGTTGTTCGAAAGATCATCGGCGGCCCTGTGGGTTGTGCGTTTTGATCAAAGGGACTATCATTTTGATGTTATTCTTAAAAGGAGCTTTTGTGTGAAGCAAGTCATTGCATTAATTTCGCTTTTATTCTGCGTTGGGTGTGCCACTGCAGTTCCCGTTCAAGAGGGTCATCCTCCTCAAACTTATGGAATGGGAGGTGGGCGCATAAGCACAGGTTTTGGATATTTGCCAATGTTAGGGGTGAATGTCCTTGAGACTGATGAAGAAATTCAAGATTCGGATTATTCGGGAACTCTTCCTGCAATGTGGTTTGGTGCGGCGTTTGGTCTTCTGGAATTTTTAGATGTCAGTTATGAAGGGACAGTTTCTTCTGGATCTGCTTCAAGATGGGGAGTTAAGATTCAATTTTTGGGAGACAGTTACTTTGAAAATGAAGGTGGTTTGAGTGCGGCTATTTCGGGGCGTTACACGCAGTCTTGGAACGGTGGCAGTATAAAATTTGATATTGAAGATGAAAATGGAAATGATGTTGAAATTGATCTAGGGAAAGTCAAAGGCTCGTACTATGAAGCGGCTCTGTCTATTGGATATATGTTTAAAAAATGGATTGGCATATATGGCGGGGGTAAGGGCTTACAAGGAAAAATTGAAGCTGAGTATGAGCGTGATGATTCAAATGAAGATTTTGAAGAAAAGCGTGACATCAATGGCTATGGTGGCTTTTTTGGAGTCAACCTTTCCCCACATAACAAACATATTGGCTTTGAGTTCACTGCTGAAGTTTCTCTTATGAATCTTCCAAATACGTATTCCAGTGGGAGCACGAATTACTTTTCTTATGGAATCAACTTAGGAATGCCTTTTCATTTCTAGAAATACTCGACAATCTTCTAAGTGCTCCTGAGTTGGGGGTTGAAAAAACGAATATAATATATAGTAGATCGACGTTTGCTTTCGGATCTCTCTTTCATATTTCCATTCATGCGTTTGGCAGCAGCGCTCACTTGAGTGAGCGCGTGCACCGAGCTGAGGTCATTTCAATATGAAAGAGAGATCCGAAAGCAAACGTCTAGATGCGGAGTTATCTAGAAGGTTGTCGAGTGTTTAAGAGGAGGTTTCAAGTGCCGTACCAACTAAAACCTTCTCTGTCGACAAGGGCTAACAAAAGGTCAGAGTTTTTAAAGTCAGATAAAAATTTTTGAAAAGAAAACGGTTCGTAACGGTAGAAATGACTTTAGAAGGGGTGTCTATTTGGACTGACCCTTCATTCCAGTATGGTTTCTCCAGTTGTAGTTGGAATTATGGGAGAATCGGTTTTTCCAATCTTCCCACTTCTTTTTGGTGTGTTCATGTCGAACACGCCCATCTTTTGTAAAAAATATTTTTGGTTTTATACCTATGATGCGATTTATAAGTCCCATAGATAGACTCTAACAGTGGCTTATTGTGAAATCAATTTGTAACAGTGCTCGGAATCGGAATCTCGATTTGAGTGGTGGTTGAGTTAAGATCTGAACGAATCATCAGATACAAAGCCAGTATCAATGAATATATAATGAGTATTCTTTTCATTTCAGTCCTTTCCTGTCAGCCCCTCAAAACCCATGAAAAATACCTGTAATTAACGCATTCCGCCATCATTGAGGTGTTTTTCTATAATAATTTCAACTGAAAACCAAATGACGCCCCTTTCTTGAGCCCGTCTAGAGAGTGACTTTGATCAATGATTTGAGATAATTGGAGTCAATTTGAGGAGAATTAACCGTGTCGAATATTCTGGATCAGAATCTTACTGAAGACCAAAAATCTCTAGCACTGAAAGTGCTAGAGGAGCTTGAGCTAGATGGAATGCGAGTGCTTTTTAAGGAAGAGGTCCTCTATTTTATTCAAGATAGGAGAGTGGTTCATGTTCCACTGCATCTGATAGAAAGTGGGTCATGGAGTGACATTCGTTTTCTGTTTCGGGCTATTTTAGGTTCAGCCCCACCAGTTTGGAACAGTGGTGCTGAAAACACTTGGGGACCAAAAGGCCCAGAATATGCGACTAAGAAAAACTAAAAGACTATTCAAATAGATAGTTTTTAGTTTTTAAAACGAAAGGATAAAAAATGGCTTTTGAATTACCAGAACTACCGTATTCCAACGATGCATTGGCTCCACATATTTCAGCTGAAACAATTGAGTACCATTACGGAAAGCATCACAATGCGTATGTAACAAAACTCAATGGTATGATTGGTGGAACTGAGTTTGAAAACGCATCACTAGAAGATATTATTCAAAAAGCACCTGAAGGTGGACTTTTTAACAATGCGGCTCAAGTTTGGAACCATACGTTTTATTGGAACTGTCTTTCGCCAAACGGCGGCGGTGCTCCAACTGGAGCTCTTGAAAGTGCAATCCAAGCAAGCTTTGGTTCATTTGATGATTTCAAATCAAAATTTACAGACAAAGCGGCTACAACTTTTGGGTCGGGTTGGGCTTGGCTTGTGAAAAACAAAGATGGAAAGCTTGAGATCATCTCAACAAGCAATGCGGGTTGCCCAATACGGGATGGGGTGACACCACTTTTGACATGCGATGTTTGGGAACATGCTTATTACGTGGACTATAGAAATGCTCGACCTAAATATATTGAAGCATTTTGGAATCTAGTGAATTGGGACTTTGTTTCTCAGAATTTGGGGTAAGAGTTGAAAATCCTTTTTGTGTGTATGGGGAATATTTGTCGATCGCCTATGGCAGAGGGGATTTTATACCACAAGTTGGAAAAAGAAAATTTGTTAGACAAAGTTTCAGTTGATAGTGCAGGAACTGGTGGCTGGCACGTAGGTCAAGAACCTGATGGGCGAGGGCAGGCGTGCTTGCTTCAAAAGGGTATTGATATTTCAGGGCAACGTGCTCGCCAATTTGAAGACATAGATTTTCAAGAGTTTGATCGTATTTTTGTTATGGATGAAAGCAATTATGCCAATATTGAAGGACTTGCTAAGTCTGAAGAGGAGAGAGAGAAAATCGAATTTTTATTAAATCTGTGCCCTGAAATTGGAACGAACTCTGTGCCTGATCCGTATTATGACAACGATGGCTTTGAAATTGTCTATAATATGATTGATCAAGCTACGGAGGTTCTCATAGAGCAAATTCGAGAGGCTAAGTAGACTTGATTCGCTCCTCTCTTATTGAAGAGTTAGAAGATCAAATCAAAAGTAATTTTGTGTTGTCGACTCCAATATCAGGAGGGGATATCAATGAGGCTTATCGTCTTGAGTTTTCAAGCCAAACTTTTTTCTTAAAACAAAATGAACACCTGGCTTACCGCAGCTTCTTAGTGGAGGCAAAAGGACTTGAGCTAATTCGGCAAGAAAGCTCGTTCCGGGTTCCGGGAGTTGTGGCTGTTGGAGAGTGTGAGGGTGTTGGGTACTTGATGTTGGAGTGGATAGAGCCATTTGAAAGAAAACCCAAAAGTGCTGAACTCTTGGGGACTCAACTTGCCAGGATGCACATTGCACGTTCATCAAGTGCATTTGGCTTAGACTACGACAACATGATTGGAAGTTTGGATCAAAAAAACAGTGCAGAAAAGAGTTGGGGGAAATTCTGGATAGAGAATAGAATTCGCCCTCAGTGGGAGATGGCGAATTCCAAAAACCTGTTTACTAGTCAGGATCAAAAAAACATGGAAGTGTTGCAAACTCAAATTGAAGAGACAGATTGGAGTGAGTTTGAACCATGTCTTCTGCATGGAGATCTTTGGAGTGGAAATGCTTTTTATGACGAAAGTGGAATACCAGTGCTCATTGACCCAGCCGTTTACTATGGAGTGGATGAAGTTGAAATCGCTTTTATGAAACTTTTTGGTGGTTTTCCAGATGAGTGTTTTGAGACCTATTATTCTCATCGCTCAAAAAGGGTTGGTGAGGAGGAAAGACGCTATTTGTGGCAAATTTACCCTCTACTTGTTCACCTCAACCTTTTTGGAGAGAGCTATCTTCCAAGAGTTCGAGAGAATATTGCTCAAGTTATTGGGAAGGCTTATGCACCAACTCCAATATGAGCTGTTTACCTCATGAGTAAAAGGAAGCATCAATAGTCTCTAGTAAATTTCCCGTATGCAATGCGGCGTTTTCCAATTCTTAGTCTGGGTGAGAGGAGAGGCTTTTTAAAAAAAGTTATGTTTTTATATAAAATGGGGTCTAGAAATGGATTTGGTAAATTGGGATATTCTCCTTTAAATTTCATAATATAGGGAGCTCTGGATGGACATTTTTTATAAACCAGGGCATGGTTATATATCAACGGGAGTATCAGCTTTGGATAAATCGAGTTATTTTGCCCGAGGTAATTCAGAAATTATCGAGTCCTACTATCAAGATTATATTATAGACCCCAATAGTGTTGATATTGAGTGGCGACGTTTTTTTGAAGGGTTGGAGCTGGGCCTTAAGCGAGAGGTGGGTGCTTCTAGTGGTGGAAATGAATTCATAGGGCGTATGCGAAATATTGCATATAAATATGCAGATCTAGATCCCCTTGGCCTAGAGAAACCAGATTTCAAAGCACTTCCAAAAGAATTGGGTATTGAGGGCTACAATGAGTCTGAAGCGGTTACAGATAAAGCGCTTAACAAGATGGGAATTAAGACGGCGGGAGAAGCTCTAGAGTTTTTAAAGCGAACATATTGCGGGAAGGTAGCTGTTCAGACTCCCGACCTTCCAGAGAAAGAGCAAAACTTTTTTATTGAAAAGTTTGAAATCCAAGGACCTGTTCCTAAACTGGCAAAAGATCAAAAAATTCAAACATTACATGAATTGACAAGTGTTGAGGCAATGGAAAAGTTTCTTCACACACGCTTTGTTGGAATGAAACGATTTTCAATTGAAGGAACTGATACAGGAGTCACTCTTTTAGAAACGCTTATTCAAAATTCAAATATGGACGAACTTGTGATTGGAATGGCACATCGTGGTCGAATTAACGTTCTCACCAATTTTATGGGGAAAGCTATAAAAACAGTTCTTGCTGAGTTTGAGGGAATAGTGGATCCGGGAGTTGGAAGCGAAAGCGGGGATGTAAAATATCACATGGGCTTTTCAGCTGATAGAGAGACGGCACGTGGAAATGTTCATATCTCTTTGGCTTTTAATCCTTCACATCTTGAGTTTGTTGGTCCAGTTGTTTGCGGAACGACTTGGGCAAAACAGTTTATAAAAAAACAAGACACAAAACGTGTTATGCCTGTGATAATTCATGGAGATGCAGCTTTTGCTGGTCAAGGTGTTGTATATGAAACATTTCAGATGGCAAGACTCAAGGCTCATGACGTTGGTGGCACAGTACACATCATATTTGATAATCAAGTTGGATTTACAGCCAATCCCTTTGAATCAAGATCTACAGATTACAGTTCGGATTTAGCAAAAGCTTTTTCTGTTCCTATTCTTCATGTCAATGCAGATGATGTGGAGGCATGTATACGTGCAGGGCAAATTGCTTGTGAGTATAGAGAGCTTTTTCAGAAAGATATTTTGATTCGATTGAATGGATATCGTCGTCATGGACACAATGAAGGAGATGAGCCAGCTTATACTCAACCTAAAATGTACAGTGTTATTAAAAAACATCCCACAGTCCGTGAAATTTATGGCAAAAAGCTTGTCTCAGATGGAATTATAACTTCTGAAGAGGTGGAAGAGAAATACAAAGCAAAGATTGAGCAGCTTCAGGGCTTTTTGGATGAGGTGAAAAAAGAGGCAGCTCCAAAAGAGGACAATACAATTGGTGGGGCCTGGAAGGGACTCAAGTGGGCTAAGGATGAAAAGAGTTTCTTTAAACCAGTGAACACTTCAGTGAAAAAAGCAGATGTGGATAAGGTTTTTCACGCGATGACCAACCCTCCGCCGGATTTTAATTGGAATCCAAAATTGAAACGCCAATATGAGAAGTTATTTGAAAACTACTCCCAAAACGGAATATTGAATTGGACTTTAGCAGAAATGGCAGCCTACGGAGGGTTGGTCCTAGAAGGCACTGATGTTCGAATCACAGGGCAAGATGCTGTTAGGGGAACCTTTTCTCATAGACATTCAATGTATACAGACATGGAAAATGAAAAAATCTATTCACCGCTTGCAACATTGAATTCTGGAAATGCAGATCTTTATGTTTACAATAGTTTCTTGTCTGAAACTGCAGTCATGGGTTTTGACTACGGAGTTTCTACGGCCAACCCTTGGATGTTGACCATTTGGGAGGCGCAGTTTGGTGACTTTACAAACGGTGCGCAGGTGATTATAGATCAGTTTTTAGTTGCAGCAGAAGCTAAGTGGAATCGTATGAGTGGGCTTGTTTTATTATTGCCCCATGGATATGAAGGACAGGGACCAGAGCACTCAAGTGCTCGACTTGAAAGGTTTTTGAATCTCTGTACAAATCTCAATATTCAAGTGTGTTATCCAACAACTCCAGCACAAATCTTTCACCTACTTAGAAGGCAGGTGAAGAGGGAGTTTCGGAAGCCACTTGTTATTATGTCACCTAAGTCTCTTTTAAGACATCCCAAAGTGGTTTCAAATATTTCTGAGATAACAGATTCCAAAGTTGGCTTTAAAGAAGTGATAGGGGACAAAGAGGCAAAAAGTGAAAAGGTCAAAGAGCTTCTTCTCTGCACTGGAAAAGTCTATTATGATTTGATTGAGGCAAAAGAGAAGGAATCTGGAGGGAGGGATGCTGCGATTGTTCGCATTGAACAGATTTATCCATTTCCTGATCAGAGTTTAAGGCAAATTATTGAGAGTTATAAAAACTTAGAAGTCATAAAGTGGGTTCAAGAAGAGCCACGAAATATGGGAGCTTATCGATTTGTGAGTTCTTATATCTGGCAGATTCTGCGCGATTTCGATATCAAAAAGGGTTATGAGTATGTTGGACGTGCGGCTAGCGCTAGTCCGGCAACAGGGTCGCCGAAGCATCATTCCCAAGAGCAGAGAGCTATTATTACAACGGCATTAAAGATTAAGTAGAGGTGTGAAGTGAGTGTAGAAATTAAAATCCCATCTGTTGGAGAGTCCATTACGGAAGTGACAATTGCGGAGTGGTTAAAGAAAGATGGTGATTCTGTCAAAAAGGGTGATGTTCTTTTGACACTAGAAACAGACAAAGCCTCTGTTGAATTGAATGCAGAAGAAAGTGGAACTCTAAAGATTTCAACACCTGAAGGTGAAACAGTTCAAGTGGGTGCAGTCATCGGTAGCATTGACCCAAGTGGTGTGAGCAAACAAAGTTCTTCCACTTCCAAAAGCTCAGAGGTGCCGAGTGCTCCTTTACCATCATCTTCTAAGGGTTCTACAGGTGGTCCAAGTGTGAGTGTTGAAATCCCATCTGTTGGAGAGTCCATTACGGAAGTGACAATTGCGGAATGGCATAAGAGTGATGGAGATTACGTTCAAAGAGATGATGTTCTTATGACATTAGAAACAGATAAGGCATCTGTGGAGGTCAATGCCGAGGCAAGTGGGATTTTGAAAATTCAAGTGGCTTCAGGAGAAACCATTGCGGTTGGAAAAGTGGTTGCTGAAATTGAACCTGGAGAAGCTCCAGAAGGCGCCTCTCAGCCCCAGGCACAAGCAAGCTCTACTTCCAATGGAAACGGAAGAGACCCATCTTCAGGTGGAGGAGCGTTGTCCACAGATGTTATGGAAAGTTTGAGTCCAGCTGTTCGGCATCTTGTAAGTGAAAAGGGAATTGATCCCTCTCAAATTTCGGGAACAGGAAAAGGTGGTCGATTGACGAAGGAAGATATTCTTGCATTTGTAAACGAACCTGAAAAGAAAGCCCAAGCTCTTGTTCCCTCTAGCAGTGGAGCAGGGGCAGTGAAAGCTCCTAGCATACAAGAAGATCGCCAAGAGATTAAACCTATGTCGGCAATTCGAAAGACGATTGCTCGAAGACTCAAAGAGGTTCAAAATACAGCCGCTATTTTGACAACTTTTAATGAAGTGGATTTAACCGCAGCGATTGCAATGCGAAAGCAGTATCAAGACGACTTTGTTAAAAAATATGACGTGAAACTTGGTTTTATGAGTATTTTTATCAAAGCGTGCATTGAGGGCTTACAAGATTTCCCTGCTGTAAATGCATTTGTTGAGGGTACGAATCTTATTTACAATCATTTTTATAATGTTGGAGTTGCAGTCAGTACAGAAAGAGGATTGATGGTTCCTGTTATTAAGGATGCCGACAAAATGACTCTTGCGGAAATTGAGTTGGCCATTAAGGGCTTTGCTGGGAAGGCCCGTGAAGGTAAGATTTCTATGGATGACCTTGCTGGAGGAACATTTTCAGTCACAAATGGTGGGGTGTTTGGATCTATGCTTTCCACTCCTATTTTGAATCCACCACAAAGTGGCATCTTGGGAATGCATTCCATGCAGGATCGTGCAGTTGTTGTAGATGGTGAAATTAAAATTAGAAAGATGATGTATCTCGCACTTTCCTACGATCACCGTGTGGTTGATGGTCGTGAAGCTGTGAGTTTCTTATTGAAAGTGAAGAACTGTGTGGAAGATCCGCAGCGAATGTTGATTCATGTATAGAGGTAAAGAAAGTGGCAAATCAATTTGATGTAGTGATTATTGGGGCAGGTCCTGGCGGCTATACGTGTGCAATTCGATGCGCACAGTTGGGATTGAAAACGGCAATTGTAGAAAAAGACTCAACTCTTGGAGGCACTTGCTTAAATGTGGGATGTATTCCTTCAAAAGCGCTTCTAGACTCCAGTGAGCATTTTTCTTTTTTTAAACATGATGCTGAAAAACATGGAATTGAAGCCAAAGAGGTTTCCCTAAACCTTTCAGGAATGCTCAAGCGCAAAGAGCAGATCGTAAAAGAGCTAACAGGTGGTGTGGCTTTTTTGATGAAAAAAAACAAAGTGACTCATTTTGAGGGGATTGGAAAAATCACAGCTCCAAATACAGTTGAAGTGACTCAGTCGGGTAAAAAAGATATTCTCGAGACAAAAAACATCGTGATCGCAACAGGAAGTGATGCAATTGAGCTTCCCCACTTGAAGTTTGATGGAGAGAAGATGATTTCTTCGACAGAAGCTCTTTCACTTCAAAAAGTTCCAAAGCATTTACTTGTTATTGGTGCTGGTGCTATTGGCCTTGAGATGGGTTCAGTTTGGCTACGTCTTGGGGCAAAGGTAACTGTTATAGAAGCTGCCAACAAGATTTGCGGACCAATGGATGCTCAGACGAGCAAGGAACTTCTTAAGGTTTTGAAAAAGCAGGGGATGGAGTTTTTGATTGGAGCTAAGGTTGTGGGTTCCAAAGTTGGAAAGAACGATGTGACTTTAACCCTTGAAGGTTCTGATACATCTACGATCAAAGGGGATGTTTGCCTTGTAGCTGTGGGACGACGTCCTTATACGGATGGACTTGGACTAGAAGATATTGGTGTCGATCTAACGGATCGACGTCGAGTAAAAATCAATAAAAAATTCGAAACAAATGTCAATGGTGTGTATGCCATTGGTGATGTTGTAGATGGTCCAATGCTTGCCCACAAAGCTGAGGAAGAGGGTGTTGCCGTTGCTGAGGTTATTGCAGGTCATTCGGCGTTTGTGAACTATCACACTGTTCCGAGTGTGATTTACACTTGGCCAGAGGTGGCGAGTGTTGGCTACACGGAAGAGCAACTCAAAGAAAAGGGGATTGCGTATAAAAAAGGGCAATTTCCATTTTCTGCAAATGCAAGAGCTAAGGCAATTGGTGAAACCAGTGGTTTTGTAAAATTTTTGGCAGATCAGAAAACAGATAAAATTTTAGGATGTCATATTGTGGGTCCACGTGCCTCTGACGTTTTGGCTGAGGCTGTTATAGCGATGGAATTTTCAGCAAGTAGTGAAGATGTTGGTAAGAGTTTTCATGGCCACCCAACGTTGAGTGAAGTGATGCGTGAGGCAGCTCTTGCTGTAGATAATCTTGCAAGACAAATGTAAGTTTAAAATTTAAAACTTTCTCAAAAGAAAAAACTTCTTCATATCTCCATTCATGCGTTTGGCAGAAGTGCTCACTCACGTGAGTACTTGCACCAAGCCGAGATCATTCCGACATAAAAAAATCTTCTCTTTCGAGAAAGTTTTGTCAAAACAGAATTGTAACATAACTCTTCTTTGGTCTGTATTGGCTCTTTGTCTTGCTTTTATGTGCACCTCTTTCATATAATTTTCCTAATATGAAGGGGTGGGAATGTCTGTATTTTCTGTTATCAATCAAAAAGGTGGAGTGGCTAAGACGACAACAACCGTAAATGTTGCCGCGGCTTGGGCAAGAAAAGGCTTAAATGTTTTAATGATCGATTTGGACCCACAGGCTTCTGCCACAAAATCTGTGTTTGGAGATCGAGAGTTTGATAAAACGATTTACGATGTTTTTGTGAATAAAATTCCTGTTGAAGATACAATTGTGAGATCCGAAGAATTTGGAATTGATGTTATTCCATCTGAAATCATGCTTTCAGGGTTAGATATTCAAATAGCAGCTCACTTTGGGCGAGAGCGGATTTTGAAAAAAAAGTTGGATTCCATTCGAAGGAAGTACCAAGTTATTATTATGGACTGTCCTCCAAGTCTTGGTTTGATCACAATCAATGCTCTGATGGCTTCTCGAGATATTATCATTCCAATATGCCCAGAGTATTTTTCAGCAAAAGGGATAGATTTAATTTTGGAAACAGTAAACAACTTACGTGTCGGATTAGGGCACAAGCTCGGAGTTCGAGGAATTGTCATCACGAGATTCAGGGAGCGTAAGATTGCGCGTAAAGTGATTGACCAGATTGAAATCACCTATGGATTAAAAGTATTCAAAGATTTTATTCCCGATGCCATTGCTGTTGAGGAGGCTCATCACGCACACCTTCCAATCATGGAGTATTCACCAAGTAATAAAGCTGCCATTGCCTACAATGAGCTATCAGAGGATATTTGGTCATCATGAAAAACAATCCACTATTTGTAGATTCAACGAAGTTTAGGGGAGAGAGAATTGTTGCTGAAATCGAAGTCCGTGGGGTTCAGCTCAGAGAAAAGGAATCTCTTTTTACTAAAATTATTTTTCAAGATGGACGAAATCAATTATTGAGACTTGAACAAAAAAGCCCACAGAGATACTCCGGAACAATTCGACTTGCTTACCAAGAGGATCTTCATTTTCAACACCAAATTCAAATTGAGGAAGAAGTGGTCGATAGAACTGAAGAGCGTAAGTTTGTTTCAAACTATACGGTTTTAGACAAATGGATTCGAATTGTAGAGGAGCTTCGAGATCAATACGTTGAAGAGGTTTCATTTGATGACCTAGAACGTGCTTTAAAGTCAGAGGCTATGAACAAGAAGCTTGCGGAAGTAGAAGAGACTGCGCTAACGGCACAGGATGCAGTGACTGTTGAGGAAAACAAAGAAGAAGAGGTTGTGGCTCTTTTTTCAAAGAATTTAGCTTCATCAAATCAAACAGAAGCAGTTTTGGATGCGATGGAAACTGAGCTTTCAAGTGAACAAAGTAAATCGACTATTGATATAGCAAGGGAAAAGTCTTTTGCTCCAGAAGAGGAGAGTGAGGATACTGAGAAGCCAATTGAGAGAGAGGCTCCGGATGAAATTTTAGAAATGCAAACCAAACTCAAAGTGCTCCTGGAGTCTCAGGTGGAGCAAAGGGAAAGACGAGGAAAAAGCCCTTCAGGTTGGACCCAACCCATTCCAAACTTAAAAAACCAGGATGTTGAAGTTGAAGATATCAAAGAAACATTTGTAGATAAGGCTGAAATTCCAAGTCTTCAAGAGCTGGGACTGGATTCTGAAATTGAATTTGGGAAAAAATAAAAACGGGACCACTAGAGTCCCGTCTTCAATTTGCTTATAATTTTATGACCTAATTAAAGACCGATAGTTCCAAGAGTTAGATCAACTTCGATAGCTTCTACAGAAGACCGTATTCCAAGTTCTCTGTCCGTTTGAACCATGTTGTCGATAGCGGCAACAACAATTGGAGAACTTAGGATAGCTTGAACTTCTTGAGGAGTCTCAGCACCAATAAGTTGATTTCTTGCAACCAATTCGTTTTGACCACGGATTGCTTGAAGTTTTTGTCTCTTAACTGCAGAGATCTCATCATAAGATGCAACAGTTGAATCCGAGCTAGCGGTTCCAGAAGCACTTACAGAGTTGCTTCCAGCTTCACTTACTTGGCTCCAGTTTTGAGCATTGCTCGTAGCTGAAACACCAGCTTCAGAAGCATCAGAAACACCGGTTGCTGAGTTCTCAGTTGACTCTACACCAGCAGAAGTTGCAGCAGGCGAAGTTTCAATAGTAGCAGAAACTTGCTCCACTCCAGCAGTTGAAAGCTCTAGTGAACGCGCTACCAATTTTTTCGTTGCTTTGTAAGCACGAACAATTTGGTTTCCGCTCCAGCTAGCAACATCACCAGTGGCTTGGCCAGTAGGCTTTAGTAGCTCTTTGTAAGCAAACTTAGCAGCAGCTACAGATTGGTCGCCAGTCCAGCTAACGCCATTAGCAGTAGCTTGACCAAGTGGTTTTAAAACTTCGTCATAAGTTGCAGAAGCAACATCGCTTGTTGCATCAGCGCTTGATGAAGCAGCATCACCAACTGCTTTTGCAGCAGCCTTAGCTTTTGCAGCAGTCTTAGTGTCACTTACAGCCTGACCAGTACTAATTGCTAGATCTGAAACACCTTCAAGTACAGCTTCAGAAGAAGAACCAGTGGCTTCTAGTGATTGTTCCACTTTTGCTGATGGATCTGCAGATAGATCAAGTAGATACTGTCCAAGGCTACGAGCCATATCACCCGTTGCTTCAGTAGAATCTGTACTTGCATCAAACACTCTTTCTGGCGAAGAGATGAATTTTGCAATTTCAACTATATCGTCTTTGATATAGCTAAGTTCTGCTTTAGAAAGGTCTCCTAATGCCACAAGTGCATTTCCAAGAGCTTCTAAGGCTTTTCCTGATTGATCAAAGTTTCCAACAGAAAACTGTGATGAAGCATCAAGTGCTTCGTCAGAAATATTAAGTGATTGTGAGACAGACTCAGTTGCCGATTCAGGAACATTCGAAATCGACGCGGACTGAGCAGCTGCCGTTCCCGCAGATAGTGAAACTATAGCTGCGAGGAGTAATGTTGAGCGCTTCATTTTCCCTCCAAACGTTTAACGTTTAATTGAACTCGCTTTGTGTGTTCGTAAAGGACCCTATGTGTATGGACTATTTTTATCAATTAAGATGCGTCATTTGAAATTAGGTGAAGGTTACAAGTACTTAGATAGTGAAAAATCTCTTATTGATAAGAGATTTCTCAAAAACCACTGTTTAAGTCCCTCACGAAGTCTTATTTGGGTCCTGACGGGATATGACTCAATGCATATATGCATGATTTGGCTTAAATACTTAAAAACTCCTTAAAAAGCTTAGACTGTCCTCAAGCCAACAGAAAGTGCTCACCCTGTGATCACTGCACTTTAAGGAACTCGTTTTTAGGAAGTTTTTAAGTCTTTGAGAACTTAGGTAAAACTTTATATCAACAACTGTTGTAGGCTTAAGTTTCTAAGGCTTATAGAAAAAGCTCCAACTGGAGCTTTTTCTATTCTTCTGATTATCTAGTCAGTGGAAGGATTCTCTGCAAATGCACGAACTAAAGTTTGTTCAGGAAAGTCATTTCCATAATAGAGTGCAAGCATGTAGTTCTTTAGGACATCAATTCGAGTGAATTCAAAGAGTTCATCTAAATTGAGTTGTTCACGAACTCCTTCTTGTGCCCCCCATTTGATGAAAGAGTTGATCACATCGTCCATTTTTTGGTTGGCTTCTCGAAGTATTTTGTCAATTCGAACAGGTTTGTCGTCTTCAATGGCAACTTCATCAGGCAATGGGATTCCGTATCCATTTTTAACAAATCGCCAAGGCATCATGTCCCACTTCAATTGATCAAACATTTCTAGGTGTGGGGCAATTTGTTTTTCTATTCCATCGAGGTATCTCTCATAACCCTGAGCAACACTAAATTGACTTTGTTGCTGAGCTTTTCGAACTTTCTTTCGCAAGCCTTCGATCTCTTTGAAAATTGCAGTAAATGCGTCTCTTTTTGCTTTTGAGAAAATTTGACTTTCAATTTGATAGAGTCGACCGATGGTGGCTTTAAAGGAACGAGGTTTGATTTCTCGTTCTTGCATAATTTCAATTGTTCGACCTAAAATTATGTATCTTTCGCGCGTCGTTAATTTTCCATCAATTTTCAAATCTTCATCTTCTTCAGCTGCAGATTTCACAAGTTGTGAAGCTGTTAATGTGTGAGGGTTGAGGTTTGTGACTTCTTGTAGGGCTTGTCCAAATGGGGAGAGTCGAACTGTAGAGTCATTGCCTTCAACGAGCTTATCGACATGATGTTGTATGAAGCCTAAGTTTGAAGGAGACATGTAGTCACCAAGTTCGGCGACATCCACAATATTGTTAAATTCAGTTCTACTTAAAGCTCTTCCAACAAAAGTTTCAAGTTTGTCCATTTGTAGAGAGTGGATTGAAACTGGAAATTTGCCTTTAAGTAGTCGTTTGCGAACTTCTTTTGCTGAATCTAATTTTTGAGAAATAGTTTGATCTAAAAGTCCAAGAGCTCTCATTTTCTTTTCAACGCCTTTTGGAAAAATAGACTCTTCTTTATGAAGATCTTCTCCTCCAAATGGAAGAGAGGCTTGGATCAAATCCCATTGTTCTCCAGCGCAGTTGTTGAAAATAAAACCATAGCTTCCATAGTACTGCCAGTAACGCGTTAGAGTATTGTAGAGAAAAATATCCTTGTTGAACTCCTGTGATTCATCAGATCTTCCAAATCGATCAAAATCAATAGGTATAAAGAATATGTCTCGCAATTGATCGACATTGTACTCATTCATTATATGAGGCTCTGTAAACATAAAGGCTTGAGAAGTGTATCCTTTGTTTCCTCCAACGAGTCCCTTTATGTTGTTGATCATGAGATCGTTGACGTTGGCGCGATAGCTAAGAACAGCGTTTCTTCGATGGCTTCGGGTTGTTCCGTCGCCACGTTCGCCAGCTTGGGCTCGTTTGCAAATCAGCTTTGGAGGAAGTTTTTGAAAAGGGATTAAGTTTCCCTCTTTGTTGTAGTACTTGCTCATTGTAAGAACTGTATATTTACCAGAAAAACCACTTCCATCACTTAAAGGGCTTTCCACAATAGCACTTTTTAATATTTCTTCTTCAGAGAGAGTTGGATCATGGATTTTTATCCCGAAGCTGTCGTAGATTTCAGGGAAAGCTGCAATCTCACTATAAGTGGCGGTGTTGGTTTCGCAAACAGCGATTCGTACCATGGAGTGCCCAAAGTTGGACATCAAACCGCCTCCTGAGCCTGCAAGGTTTGAGTCAACACGATGAACAAAGTTGGGGCCGATATCTGTTCGAAAAACTTCCTTATACACTTTGCCATCAGAGGACCTTGCCGTGTCTACAATTGGAAGTTGGGTATTCACTCGACACTGCGCTTGAACTCCACGATTCAGTGAGTGACTAAAGGGATGAAAAAGATCGGATCGTCTGAAGCCAGCTTCTCCTTTGTTGCGACCAAGTTTTCGAGCAAAATAGGCATAGTGAGCTGGGCGTCGACATCGGTATTGAGGGTCTGTAAGAAAGTATTCTACATTGATCCAAAAGTGTTGTTGGTAGGAAAGAAACTCTCTTGCATCTGGAGTGCGAACTTTAAATTTTGCTTTAGGTTTGCTTTTTCCTGTGAAGATTCTTCGAAACCATCCTGGAGTGGAATATGCGGCAAGTGTCTTGTAAGGTTTTTCTTTTGAAACCTTCATTTCTTCATCAAAAATACGGCCAAGGTTTCGAAAAATCTCTCCTTGAGCTGCTCGATAGAAGTTCTTATGAAAACATTCAAAATCTTCAGAGTTTTTGTCAGCTCTCAAAATATGAGGAAGCCATGCGGAGTCGAGAATTATGACTGCATTTCGTGTTTGATCAATTAGAAGGCCGTTACTACGAGTGGAAGCTAAAATCGAAAAGTTTTTCTTCTCAATTCGATTTGAGATATCTTTGGCCTCATCTTCGGTTTGTGGATATAGGCATTTATTTTCTTGTGGCCCGGGCTCAAAGTCGGATCCAGAAATAGTTTCCTGTCTCATGAGTTTGGCAAAGATAAGGCGAACAGGGTGTTGAGATATTTTTTCTTTTAGAGCCGGAGGAAGGGCACGGTTGATTTCATCAGTGAAGTTCTGCACTGCTTTTAAGCTGTCTTCTTTGAGCACTATTGGCGTGAGTTTTTTTGAGCCTGATTTGATGCTCTGGGTTTTATCGTCTTTGCCTTCCATGTAATTGAAGAACTTGTCAGAAGATCCTGTATTATCAAAAACAAGCGCCGCATCATTGGCATTTGAGTTGAAAGACAGCAGAGATATAAAAATTGCACAAACGATAGATTGGATGAAATGCATAAGGGCCCCTTCCTTCACATAAGTGTTGCTTGATTGAGGGAGACAAATGCAAGGGGTGTGCTCAATATTTTGGATGGGTTTCCATAAAAATCTGAACTCAAGTCAATTTGAATGGGGTGTTGAGAATTTCTAAAAATGTAATCTTTTTGAGGGATTGTAGGCTTTACATCTTAAATCAGGTGACCTTATAGGGTGAAAATCTTACGGGGTTTTGAACTATGTGGAAAACGGGTTTGCTTCTCTTTCTTGAAATTGGAGGGGGAGTAAAGAGGGTTTGAAACATAATTCTAGACGTAGGGGCAGTGCTCACATGGCTTGAGACTACGTACAATAAAGTACATGAAGAAAACTTTGATTTTAGTTTTTGTGTTTGGATTAGCGGCACTTCTTTTTTGGTTTCCTGGCATGAGAATGGACGCCAAAGTTTCAAAGAGAAAGTCTACTCCAGCGCCATCTAAAGAAAGTTCCATGGAAGAAACGCAAACAAATAATCAGGGAGATACAATGGCTGAAACTCAACAAGAACGAGAGCCCCAAAGTGTTCCATCACCTGTAGACTTTTTTACCGAACAATATGGTGGAAAGTGGTCCTCTTTTAAAGATCGCAAAGGGAAAATAACAGCTGTGCTAGGTGGAAATGTTCCAGACATTGGTAAAAACAAAAGAGCGATGCTTCGATGGGGTAAGCAAATTGCTCCACTTTTTGGAGCGAAAATTGAACAAATCAATAACGTGAATAAAATTTCTGACAGTGGTCTTGCTGAGCACTACTACCTGCCACAAACTGTTGGGATGTTCAGTGTGTATGGTTCAGGTCTTCAAATCTCAGTAAGAAAAGACGACAAAAGCGTGTTTCAGGTAAACAACATGCTAAAGGAGATTGGAGACTTCGAACGCAATTTGAAATACAATCAATCTCGTGCCTGGCAAATTGTTCAAGGAAAATTTGAGCATCCTGTTGAACAGATGGATGTCGACAATGGAGAGCCAGTGCTTTTTGCTGACAACGGCCCTAAGCAAAGTGAATTGGCTTGGATTTTTCGAGTACGAGTGAATGCGCCTA
>JAUICD010000001.1 GCA_030427965.1 Bdellovibrionia bacterium | reverse complement strand
CCAAATACCGATCCATCTTGACCAAGATGTTCTTAAAAAAGTGGGATGGGATCAAAAAACCCCTCTTGGCTACAACTCTGATGTTGCTGGAATAGGCCCATCCCTCAAATCCATGTGCTATATTCATTACACAAACGATAGACCTGTGCAGTTTGATAAAGGACTCACATCCGCACTTTGGATGAATCGAGATCTCATCCCAACAGCCATTCACTTTCTCTGTGATTGGAAATCTTACTGCAATAAGAAAAATGAAACCAGCCGAACTGTTCTTGAATGCCGAAATGATTTTTATCAAAGAGAAAAGAAGTGTGTTGAGATTGCTGGATTTGATTATGAAAAATACCGGGAATTTTCAGAACTTGGAGATATAGAACTTCGCATTCAGAATGTGCAGGATAAAATCTCCAAACTTGAGAAAGAACACAAGACTCGTTTAAGCAATTTTAATTACATAAACAATCAACTCAAAGAAGTAAAGAGTGAAGTCAAGTGGTACAGCCCCACCAGTAAAAAGAGTCATGCGCATATCAGTCACCTAGCAGGTCTTGCAACAGAGCAACTATCAAGCGTACAGAAACTGTTAGAAAAGGCTAAGACACGATTGCAATACCTAGAAAGTGGTAAAGAAGAATTTGTACAAGCCGTACAGGCTTCAAGCAATTGCAAAATAGTTGCTGAAAGTGACCTCTCAAGATGTATGGAAGAGACCACAGATGTGGATACAATGTGTGTCCCTCAGCTTGGTGATATTGCACATCCCACAATTGCCTGGGCTTCTCATGTGGGGAGCAATAAATCCAAAGGCGTGAACAACCATCAAACACATATATATGGAGATGCAATTGATATTCGATTATTTTCAAAACAAGGGTTGATTGCACCAAAATCGATCAATGATATCAATCATGCTATGACTGCAGAGTTTATATGTCGAACTTGGTCTGATCCGACAGTCGATTTTGTGATAATCGACTACAAAGGATTGAAATTCAAACACGATGAGCCTGATCAGCAGTCTCAAAGGGTTTCCTACTACGACTATCTTAAAAACTCCAAACGCTGCTTTATTTCAGAAGATGAGCGCAAACGAGTTTTTGAGTGGATTGATTATCAATACAAAATCAACCCAAGGCAATTTAACTCTCACGACAATCATATTCACATCAAGTTCAAATCCGAAACAGATCATAACGTTGATTAAGCCCAAAAAAGGGTGCCAGGCATATTCTGCGGATGCAGGTCGGCACAAAAGGCGCTAAGTCATCTTTTGTGCCGACCTGCATCCGCAGAATATGCCTGGCACCCTTTTTACCTAAAAACGAAAAATAAATCCTCCTGCAACACCAGGATTGTCTTCATCCAAAATGTCGCTTTCTTCACGGCTTATGAAAGCTTTTAGTCGCCCTAAGATCGTAACTCGTTTCCAAGTTTGAATCTTACGGTCAGCTCCCAAAATCAACGCATATTGCTTCACATCTCCACCACGAGCACCGTCGTTCTTTCCAAGATACGTTTGCGCCCATAAGCGAAGTTTCTCATTCATTTGCTTGGCAATCAGGAAAGTCAGTCTGTAACGCTTCTCTCCTGGAGCTTCCACTGAAGCTTCTTCAAAGTCTTCAACACTTCCTGTTAAAACAATGTTAAAAGCCCCTGTTTTCTTGTCCATTTGAACAAGAGCGTATTGAGAAACATCGTTGACGTTTCCATTATGCTCACGTTCACCTAGAGCAAATAAAACATTACCTAGCTTTTCAGTAATTTTCTGAACAGTCAGTTCATAAGAATTGGGATCAAGACTTAGTAAGTCTTCATCACCTGCTCTTGACATGATGCCAGCAAGTTGCCCAACAATGTCTCCGCCTGGATTCCAGTTTTCACCATATCTGTTGTTACAACCTGAAGCTGTAAACATCCACTCACTGTACTGATATGTCACCCGAGCACATGGATTGGACGTTGCAAAATGCCCAACAGCATCTTCTTGATAATAAAGAGGGTTCATTTTACCAACAGATACGTAAAGTTTATTTTTCATAACCTCTACTGTGATAAGAACCTCTCTAAACAATGTTTCAACCTGAGAATCACTCATATCTTCATCAAGCGGAAGTGCTGCATCAACAACTTCGTTCACCTTCTGCTGAACAAGTTCATCCGTAACAGCCTCTGCTGGATAACCCAACTGCGCAAATGCATCGATCAATTGGAAGCGAACTGAATTCTTCAGCTTTTCAGAGTTTTTTAAAGCCTCATTGGCTTCATCTCTGACTTTAGGAATCGCTCCTCGAGGATCCAAACGCAAATGTGCAAATACCCTTGGCGTAATCTGAAACTGCAACTCAATTTTTGATTCCTCAATTTGCATTGATTCTGTGTTTGAGTTGTACAGAACTCCAGTTCCACCCTCTATTGAAATTCGACTTGGCTTTTTGCCCTCCTTTTGTTCTTGCTGCAATTGACTCTTTAGCCTTGCTTCAACAAGAGCACGCTCTACTGAGGCTCTTGCCCATGCTTCATCATTGGCTCCTGCTTCATTCACAGGTACAAATGCCAAGGATGAGCCAATGAGTGCTGCACCCAAAAGTGACGATTTCATTTATCCTCCTTAAAGTTGACTTGCGCCAAAGAAAAGCAATGCAGATGCCAGTCGAAATCGCAGCAGTTGCCCCAAAAAGCATACCTTTCACTTTTTTACTTTCTATGAAGGTAAAATTCTTCAATCGATGTGGATGTCCACCAACCTGGCACAGAATGTGTACTAAGGGCCGTTAACGTTTCATTTTTATCATGAGGGAAATGGCTTATATTGTCCTACCCTTGAGCTATCAGAGTTAGATTGTTTAACTCTGATTTTCCGATAAGCCTCACACCCAGATCTTTTGCAATTCTTGCAATTTCAGGATTTGAAGAAAGGCTTGTACAGAGAATTGTCTCACGAAGATAGTTGGATTTATTCTTTTTTATAAAATCAACAACATCAAATCCCGTATCATCAAACCCATCAAAGACAAGATCTGTTACAAGAGTAAAAACTTTTCCTGAAAATAAATCACCCTTCCTGTCTTGGTAGTGACGATAAAATTCATTGGGGTTGTTGTATATCTCAAATTTGATAAATGCAGTTGTAAGAAGTTCTGACCAAATATCTCGAGATTCTTTTACATCTTCAATTAGAACCAAATGTTTTTGTACATTCAACTCAGATTTGATTTGCCCATCTTTTCTTAACTTTCCTTGAAAAACAGTTCCCTCTCTGTTTGTAGAAAAAACAGTAAGATCACCACCAGAATCACGAAACACCTTTCTTGCCTGAAACAGACCAAGTCCAGAACCTTCTTTCTTTCCAAGTGTTGCTCCCCGTTCAAAAATTTGCTCTTGAATTTGAGAAGGAATACCAGGGCCATTGTCAGAAATTAAAATTTCAAACTCTGTTTCATGATCCACGATTGTTAGGATAATCTTCCCTTTTCCGGAAAGTGCTTCAACGGCATTGTTTATAATATTGCTTACCGCACGCTCAAGTTTCACTTGATCCACTGAAACAAATAACGATTGCGCAGAGGTATGAAATTGAAACTCAATCTCTTGATACTTGCCTTTTGAATACTCCTCAACAAGTGAAGAAAGACAACCGACAACATCGGTGCTCTGTGGAATGTTTTCCATTTGAAAAGAACCTCGTCGATATCGACCAATAAGATCTTCTCCAATTCCTTTTAAGCGACGGGAAGAATCCTTGAGCATTTTATTGTACTCACCTTTCCAACCCGACTCAGCAAGTGATGCCACTGTATCAATAGCAGAGAGCGGACTCTTCATGTCATGTGCCACCTGTACAGCCAAACGAAATCCAAGATCTGCCTTAGCCGACTTTGTCGCAACTCTCGCCTGAAGCATCTTAAACTCAGCGTCCTTTTCAATCCGAGCTCTTTTCCTAGCCTCACCCACAAGGCGAAAGGGGAGAGAGATATAAATTATCGACAATGACCCAACAAGAGGTTCCATTAAAGGCATCCAGTTTCGAAAAAGATGAAACTGCAACCAAACATAGATTGAGTACACTATCACAACAACAATTGAAGCACGCCCATCAAATAAAATGCCTCGTTTAGAAAAGAATGAGAAAAACGAAATCAATGTTAACATTAGAATCGAATAAAAGTATTTTTCAACATTAGAAAATTTCTTGATGGATGTGTCATGGATTATTGTATCGATTATACTTGCACCAATGTTGACTCTCAGTTCACCAAATCTTTCCTTATTCGTCGGAGTTTTCTTAGAAAGACCTACAACAGCTCCATCGTCAATAGCTCCAACTAAAACGATTTTATCACGAAACTCTTTATCAGAAATTTTTAAGTCAAAAAAATCACTGTACTTGTATAGTGGATATGCCCCAGGTTTCCTATGATCTATATATATTTGACTATAAGATTTCGCTATATCCCAAAACTCTCCCCTTAAAGGCTTGGCTTTTTTACCTTCAAACGCATTGATCGCAATTTCTGTAAATGCCCAAGGACGCAAATAAAATGTCGTATATCTCCTTACGACACTATCCTTACCATCCACAAATTCATCCCAGACCATACAACCCCACAAATCCTTTTCAGGAGGAACTCCGTAGCTGGATAAATTGTACTCCTCACAATTCTTTGGCAAACCTCTTGCTGAAAACTCATCCCCTACAGCAAAGTAAAAGTTTTTCTCTTTAAGGTATTTTCGAATAAACTGCGAAACTTGTTTTTGAGATTTCGAATATTCTGGAGGATCCCCCATAAATATAACCTGACTAGGATTACCACGAAGAATCTTTTCTAAAACAAAGTCATGATCTTTAAGACCCACCATTTTAGACACTTCCCCAGATTTTAATGATTGAATTTGATAGCCAACAACAACCAACCTAGGATCGGGCCTATTTTGAGGAGTCACCGTAAACAGTGTATCGTAAAGCCTAAACTCGATAAAACCGATGTCCATCAACTGAAGTAAAGAATAGATTCCAAAAGCAATCAAAGCTGCATAAACAACTCTCAAACTTGATTTTAAAAATGTTCTTTTAATCACTTTTCCAACCTTTGTAGTGGTGACATTTTTACACTCTGGTGCAAAAGAGCACCCGCTTACGCATTGTGTTAGCAGCTTCTCTTGATCAATAAACTCTTAAAAAGACTGGAGATCCAGACGATCCTGCCTTAACTTTAATCAATCAGCTAGTGGCCACTGATTTGCAGGGATAAGGGGTGGAGCCATAATTGTGAGCAAAAGGAGACCAGTATGAAATCACTTAAGAAGAAACTTCGCAAATCAACCCCAGTATCAAAAATTGCCTTTTCTGGATTGAAAGCCGATTAGAATCTCTTAATTATTAATAATTAAGTAAAATTATCTTGGGGGTTCCATATACCCCCTTTTGATTGTGCTATTTCTGTCCCCTTGGTAGATAGTCGATATGGTAAAAAAGAGAACTCTTATTGTCTGCTCAATCGCAATACTAATTTCATTCCTCATACATCAATTCAATCTCTACTTTATCGATTTTGCTCTGATGGACTTGAAGTTTCGAATTGGTCCACAAACTTCTCCTTCTGGAAAAATCGAAATTATTGGTATAGATAAGAAAACCATTACAAGCTTTGGCGGAAACGTTGACCTTCAGAGTCATTTAAGCCTCTTGAAATCTTTAAAAAAACATAACCCACAGGCCATATTGTATCTAAAAAACGTAACAGAGTTAAAAGCAAACAAAAAACTTAAAGAAAAGTTTTCAAAGGAGGTGGCTGAGTTTGAAAATTTTATTCTTGGACTAGAGATTACACCGTTAAAGGGTGAGATTGAAAATTTTCGCCCAAAAACACCATTTGAGAAGATTCCTTACTTTCCAATCTACTACACCATAGACACCACAACCTGGGCTGAAGACGACGTCTCAAGAAGAACGCTTTTATGGTATCAAGACTATCAGTACGCATTTCCCTATCTAGCAGAAAAAGTGACTGGAAAAAAATGGAATGAATATCGAGGTATTTTTGATCAATTGACTTCGAAGCAACTACACACAGACTTTAGACGTCCAGGGACTTACAAAGTTTGGTCTATGGTTGATGTAATAAATGATAAAGTTGAAAAAGATTTGTTCAAAGACAAGATTGTGTTGGTGGACGTTATAACAACAGAAATCAAAGACAATCTGAAAACCCCTTACACTCGCAATCGTTATGACACCTCTAAGCTAGAGGTTCATGCCAATAGCTTAGATACGCTTATTACAGACTCTGCAATTTTGCATTCTCCAAAATGGGTCAATTTACTTCTCACAATGATAGTTGCAATACTCACACTTTTTATAGTTTTAAACATGAGGCCCACAAAGGGAATTCTTGCTTTAGGTGGGTTATTCTTTGGATTTTTCTTTATCTCCTACCTCTTTTTTGCAATCTTTCGAATACACATTGAAACCGCCCACCCATTGATCGTTGTCTTTTTAAGTTATTATTTCTTTATCCCCTATCGCCTAATCAAAGAAGCACGCTCCAGTTGGGAGTATCAGCAGAAGAACAGACTGCTTCAGCAAGTTGAAGAACTCAAAAGTAATTTTCTATCGATGATGTCGCATGACTTGAAAACACCGCTTGCAAGGATTCAGGGGATGGCGGAAATTGCATTAGAAGATCCGGATCGCCTCTCCGAGCAGCAAGAAGGTGCTATTGCTTCAATTCGCTCATCCACCCAAGAATTGACTGAACTTGTAACCTCCATCTTGGATCTCAACCGCATTGAAAGCCAAAATATAAAACTCAACCTTCAATCCAAAGATCCCAACTCCATCGTCACAGATGTTGTCAAACGCTGCTCACCCCATGCTAAGGTCAAAGGGATTTCAGTCATCACGGAACTTGAACCACTTTTTTCGATTAAAATGGATTCTGACCTTATCCGCCAAGTTGTGTCCAACCTTGTTGAAAATGCGATCAAATATAGCCCTGACAACACAAAAATCCTTGTCATCTCTGAAGAACGTGAGAATCAGGTGATTATTCAGGTCTCAGATCAAGGAATTGGCATCAAAGGTGCTGATATTAAAAACATTTTTATGAAGTTCTATAGGAGCAAAGATGCAAAAAGCAGTCCTATAAAAGGTTCAGGACTGGGTTTATACCTTGCAAAATACTTCGTAGAGCTTCATAAAGGTAGGCTGACTGTGGATAGCGTCCTCGGGCAAGGCTCAACCTTCACAGTTCACCTGCCTACGGATCTCTAAGGATATAACGCCAACACCTGATTCCCACAAAAGGCCTTAGAACCTCACAGTCACTTTGAGAGGCGGCTTTTAGAAAAAAGCTATTTTGTTAACCTGATCACAACAACGAGGGGGCGTTTGTGGGACTAGGGGAAAAGAAACTTAAGGTACTCGTCGTAGACGACGATCCAGGGCTTCGGTACTCAGTCAGCACCACGCTTAGAAACTCCAGTCGCTTTAATGTTGAAGAAGCGATTGACGGTCAAATGGCTGTAGACAAAGTCAAAGAAATTGGCTTTGATCTTGTCATTCTTGACGTTGATATGCCTCGTAAAAATGGCCTCCAAGCACTTCGTGAAATCAAAGAGCATGATCCAAGTACAATTGTCCTCATCCTCACAGCGTATGCAAATGTCGACGATGCTATCCAGGCCGTAAAAGAAGGGGCTTACAACTACATCCCCAAACCCGTACGTGGCGAACAACTTGTGGAGCTTGTTGATCGCGCACTTGAAGCTTACGCACTTGTTTCACGTGTTGCAGCTTCATCCCCAGTACTTGTTGAAAAGGGCCGAAGGTTTATTGGCAACACGGCTGAAATGAAGAAGGTCTTTGAGCTTGTCTTGAGACTTTCTAAAGTGGACACGGCCGTATTAATCCGCGGTGAATCTGGAACTGGTAAAGAACTTGTGGCCCGCGCGATTCACTTTAACTCTTCTAGAAAAGAAAATAAGTTTGTCGCACTCAACTGCTCTGCTATCCCGGAAACACTTTTTGAAAGTGAACTCTTTGGACATGAAAAGGGAGCCTTTACTGGAGCAGACCAACGAAAGATTGGGAAATTCCAGTACGCAGAAGGTGGAACAGTCTTCTTAGATGAAATTGGAGATATGCCACTGCTTATGCAGGCCAAACTCCTACGTGTTCTTCAAGAAAAGAAATTCTCTCCAGTGGGTGCCAATCGTGAGTTGGAGTCCAATGTTCGAATTGTAGCGGCCACCAATCGAAACTTAGACGAAATGATCAAACGCGGAGAATTCAGAGAAGATCTCTTCTATCGCTTAAACGTGATTCCAATTTTCCTTCCACCTCTCAGAGAGAGGCTTGAAGATATTGAAAATATGGTGAATTCCTTTATCAACAAATTCAATAATGAACATGGCAAGAAAGTGATTGGAATTGCCCCTGAAGCTATGGCTTGTCTAAAGAAATACGACTGGCCAGGCAATATTCGTGAGCTTGAGAATGTTGTGGAGTATGCATTTGTCTTGGAAGAAACAAATCGCCTCACAATTTCATCTTTGCCAGAAAAAATTCTAAGAGCTGCTGGTGTACAAACAGTTGAGCGAAACTCCTCAAGTTCCAACATCGATGTCAACGCTGAACCGTCAAATCGTGGTGACATCACTGGAGCAACATCTGTCGCACAAATCGTAGATAGCTTTGATCCAAATAATTTGGACTTCAATCGACAAAAAGAAATGTTTGAAAAAGAGTTTATTATTAAAGCTCTTAAGACATTCAAGGGCCGAATCAATCAAACAGCTCTTCATGCCAATATTCCGAAGAAAACTCTCTTAAGAAAAATTGAGAAATACGGAATCAACCCAAGAGAATATTGCGAGCCCAAATAACCTGGCTCGTCAAACTTTAGAGGCAAAAAAAACCGTCATCCACCGGGTTGTCCACACCTTTTCACACAAGTTTTTTTAAAAAAAATCCTTTTTTTTCTGGACACACATTTCTCATTGAAACCCCTTTCAACACTGGGTAAGACTTTCACTTCCGATGGCAAATCAAAATCTCCCGCCTCAGGCGTATACAAAAGAAACAGTTGCTCAAGCCTATACTTGGCTTCAACAACAGCCTGAGGATATCAAACAACAGGCTGAAAACACGGACACACTTGTTGCGCTCTTTATGAGAGCAAAACGCAACACCGGGAGTGCAGAGCAAGACTACCCCGTGAGTAGTCAAAATTTTAGAAATGACCTCAAACAACTCGCCGGGGAGCTCAACCAGTTCACCGACAAGAATGACACTCCTCCTCTGAACAACGTAAAGCCTCCCTCCCACACGACTCCACCAACATCTCCTCCCCCAACACCGAACACACCACCTGCTCCATCCCAAGTCCCAGGATTTGCACGACAAGCCTGGCCTGAAAGTGGAAGCCCAAACGGATACACCCAAGAAGTTGGCAACGAAGTCCGCTTTCAGTTTCAAAAACCCACTACAACAGCACAGCAGCCCCCTCCTTCAGTCCCCTTAGTCAACAACACACCATCATCTGGGGTCTCTCCAAAAGATCTGATGCAACTCCTAGACAGCCGGAGCATCCAAACAATCCTTGAGGTCAAAGAGCGGCTGAATCTGAGTTCTGAAACCGAGGTTCTCCGCCTTCTCATCACAATGGGAAAAGAAAAACTCTCCTCTATATTGCTTCCTGCAGATTGATAGAATGCACCATATAGTGATAACGTGATCCCTTATAAATAAAGAGGTGAATACCGTGGGTCAGGCGAAAGAATACAAAGACACAATCAATCTACCAAAAACGGACTTTCCAATGAAAGGAAACCTACCCGTTCGTGAGCCTGAAATTATCCAAAAGTGGACAACGATGGATCTCCATAGAAAGCAACTTGAGAAAAATAAAAACGCAAAAAAATTCACACTCCCCGATGGTCCACCATATGCCAACGGAAACCTTCACATGGGGCACGCTCTCAACAAAATCCTCAAAGACATCGTAGTGAAATACAAAAATATGACAGGCTTTCACGCCGCTTTTGTGCCTGGCTGGGACTGCCATGGGCTTCCAATTGAGCTCTCTGTAACAAAAGCTCTTGGAAAAGAGCGTGCAGAAAAAACAGATGCCGACATTCGTGAACTCTGCCGAAGTGAAGCACGAAAATGGATCAGCAAACAAAAAGATCAATTTATTCGCTATGGGGTTTTGGGGGATTGGGAGAACCCTTACCTTACCTTGAACCCTGAGTACGAAGCTGAAGAAGTTCGAGTTCTTGCAAAGACATTAAAGACTGGCGCACTCTACCGTGGGGAAAAGGCCGTCTATTGGTGCTACGCACTTCAAACAGCTCTTGCAGAAGCAGAGATCGAGTATCACGACCACACAAGCCCGACTATCTACCTCAAGTTTTATGTCAAAACGGGATTAGAAAAACTTGAAACCGACAAAAAAACAGCATTTGTGATTTGGACAACAACTCCTTGGACAATTCCAGCAAATCGAGCGATCTGTTTAAACGAAGAATTTGATTACAGTGTGTATGACCTAGAGGGTGAACAAATTGTCATTGCAGATGGCCTAAAAGAGGCCTTTGAAAAAGACACTGAAAAAACTCTCACGAGAGTAACAGGGCCTTTTAAAGGCAAAGCTCTTGATGGAGTTGTAGCAGAGCACCCAATGTACAATGAACTTGAGTCTCCCATCATTTTTGGTGAACACGTCACACTTGAGGCTGGAACAGGAGCTGTGCACACAGCCCCTGGGCACGGACAAGAGGACTTTGCTATTGGGAAACAATACGGACTTGAAGTATTTAGTCCCGTCAATGAGTACGGAAAGTACACAGCACAAGTTCCTGAGTACGAAGGCACTCATGTATTTAAAGCCAATCCACTTCTCATTGAGAGATTTCAAAAATCAGGTCATCTGATTCACCACGGCGAAATCCGACATAGTTACCCACACTGCTGGAGAAGCAAAACACCAATCATATTTCGAGCCACACCTCAGTGGTTTCTTGAAATGGACAAGGGTGATGAATCCATCAGAAAAAGATCCCTAAGAGCTATTAAGGATGTGAACTGGATTCCATCTTGGGGTGAAAAACGTATTACCGGGATGATTGAAAACAGACCCGATTGGTGTCTCAGTCGACAGAGAACATGGGGCGTTCCAATCCCTGTTTTTTATTGCAAGTCGTGTGACAAAGAACATATCTCAGAAGAAGCAATGCTAAAAGTGGCTGACAAAATGGAACAAGATGGTGGTATTGAGGCCTATTTCAAATACGACATCAAAGACTTCATTGGAGACGCCGAATGCGAAGAGTGTGGTCACAAGGAATTCAAGAGAGGCAAAGATATCTTAGATGTTTGGTTTGATAGTGGTGTTTGCTGGTCTGCTGTCCAAAAGAAAGACCCTCGGCTTGAATATCCTGCAGACCTTTACCTTGAAGGAAGTGATCAACATCGGGGTTGGTTTCATACAAGCCTACTTGCCTCTGTAGCAGCAGAAGGCAAAGCCCCATACAAAAATGTGTTAACACATGGGTTTGTTATGTTCTCTAAAGGCGTGAAGATGAGTAAAAGCCAAGGGAATGTCGTAGATCCACAAGAAATCATCAAGAAAAATGGGGCAGAATTGCTTCGAGTATGGGCTGCACACGAGGATTACTCTCAAGATATGAGTTGTAGCCCTGAGTCTTTTGCAAGACTCACGGAAACCTATCGTAGAGTTCGAAACACAATGCGGTTTTTACTAGGAAATCTCAATGACTTTGATGTTACAAAAGATGCAATTGAATATGAGAAGTTGCATGAACTGGATCAGTGGGCCCTTCATCGACTGAATAATTTGATTGGATCTGTTACCGAGTGTTACGAACGATATGAGTTTTTTAAAATATATCATCTCTTAAATAACTATTTCACTGTGGATCTTTCTGCTGTGTATTTGGATATTTTAAAAGACCGCCTTTACACTGCAAAAAATGATGGCCACCTAAGACGGTCCGCTCAAACTGTTATTCTTGAAAACTTAAATGCTCTTGTTGGATTGATGGCACCCATATTGTCATTTTTGAGTGAAGAAGTTTATGGACACTTGCCAAATAAGTCTCAAGAAAGTGTGTTTTTGACAGAATTTCCGAAAGTAAATTCAAAATGGGAGAACAGCTCGCTTTCTGAAAAATATGACAGACTTTTAAAGATTCGCGAGAAAGTTTCCAAAACTTTAGAGGAATTGAGAGTCAAAAAAGAAATCGGCTCAAGTCTTGAAGCCAGTGTGGATTTGACTTACGAAGGTGAGGATTTCACCGCGTTAAAGTCCATAGAACCTGACTTAAGAGCCTTTTTCATTGTTTCAAATATCGAGCTAAGCGAGGGTAAAGAAAATGTAAGTGCGCGTAAAGCGGATGGGGAAAAGTGTGTACGCTGCTGGCATTTTAGCACTAGAATAGGTGAAAACGCAGATTTACCTGGCATATGCCCAAAATGCGTCGAGGCTTTGAAATGAAACTAAAGTATCTCATCTTAGTGTCTATGTCTGGAGCGATCGTTGCTTTAGATCAACTCACAAAAATGTATATCCACACTCAATTTCGAGTTGGCGAGTCCCTTACAGTTATTGATGGCTTTTTCAATATCACATCTGTTCGTAATCCAGGGGCTGCATTTGGCTTCTTGGCACAAAGCCACCCCGACTTTCGAAATATTTTCTTTTTAGTTATCCCGCCTATAGCTCTTCTTATAATTTTAAGTGTTTTAAGAACTGTGCCTGATGACGACAAAATTCAAATCACAGGGCTCTCTCTTGTTTTTGGTGGAGCCATTGGAAACTATATCGACCGAATTCGATTTCGGTATGTCATCGATTTTTTAGATTTTCATGTGAAAGATGCATACACTTATCCTGCATTTAACGTAGCTGATATGACAATTGTCTCTGGAATTGGTGTCCTCATACTTCTTATGATTCGAGACTCAAAAAGGCAAAGAGCTGCAAAGAAATCTTCAAAAGGTAAAACCGCCTAATGGAATACTGGACACATAGCATCGACCCCATCCTGCTTGATATGGGACCTATTCAAGTAAGATGGTATGGTCTTATGTATCTTGTTGGTTATGTAACAGGATACTTCTTTTTAAAGCACCGTTGGAAAAGAGGGCTCTTTGCCCTTAACCCAGAAGAAATTCAAATGCTGATCTTTTATCTCATGGTAGGGATGATCTTAGGCGCTCGTATACTTTATGTGCTTGTATACGGTGAATGGTCTGAGTATGCCAAAAATCCACTTGAGATCATTGCAATTTGGCATGGCGGGCTTTCTTTTCATGGAGCTTTGATTGGTTTTTGTGTAGCAAGCTATGTTGCAGCTAAAAAACTTGGACTCACATTTTATCATGTCACCGATACCGTTGTTATGGGCTCTTCACTCGGTATTTTTTGGGGGCGCCTTGGCAACTTTATTAATGGAGAACTCTGGGGTCGGCCAACAGACGTTCCTTGGGCTATTATTTTTGGTGATCACGCTGGCAATATGCCTAGACACCCCTCACAACTCTATCAAGCATTTGGTGAAGGACTTTTTGTTTTGATAGCCCTTCTTTTACTTGAAAAATTTCTACAACGAAAAGGAATGGCTCCATCCCCGATCTATGCGCTCAAAGAAGATGACAAAAAGAAAACAAAACCTCAATTGATGCACTGGCCGTATGTGGGAATTATAGGTTCAACATTTTTGATTTTTTACGGAATTGCACGTTTCATCGTTGAATTTTTTAGGGAACCTGACAGACAAATGGGGTTTTACTTTAAATACTTCAGTATGGGACAAATTCTCTGCACGATTATGATTTTAATTGGTGCCACACTCTTATACTTACGACTTAAAAATCCAATCGAAGAAAATTACAAAGTCACTCCTCAGCCTTAAAGAAATCGTACTAGAAAAGCGTTGAATCGCTTTTTTTCTTTAAAAGTGTAACTACAAAATAAAAACGACTTAATGCACTTTCTTCGCTTGCTATCCAGTCACCTAGACAATAGTTGAGCTGTTGTGTTTTGCTCATACGTGGGAATCAACAACCTCTTTGCATTCTTAGAAAGTGATATACAATAAAAACATGCTTCCTGTGATTGGCTCTATTGGTTTTCAAATACCTACGTACTTACTTATTATTAGCCTCACATATTGTTTTGGAATTCTTTGGGTCCTAAAAAGGTGTGAGAAACTCTCTCTCCCCAAAAACTTAGCTTTGGATCTTTGCCTTTTGATTATGATCTCTGGGTTTGTTGGAGCAAGACTTTTTCACGTCATATTTGAATACCCTCAAATGTATATCAAAGATCCAATCCGCATTCTCTATTTCTGGCACGGTGGCTTTGTTTTCTATGGTGGATTCATCTGTGCTTTCGGAGCAGGAGTTCTTTTACTGGTAAAACGAAAACTGAAACCAGGCCCGTGGTTGGATTTATTTGCTCCAGTTGGGTCACTTGGATACGCTATTGGCCGATTGAGCTGCCTTGCTGCCGGGTGCTGCTACGGAAAAGAAACCTCACTTCCCTGGGCCATGCACTTTCCACCCGGAGTAGAGGCGCCACATGGAGTGGGTCTTCATCCAACCCAAATCTACTCTTTTCTTTTGGCTCTTTTCACAACACTGGCACTTTTACTTCTAGAAAAAAAGAAGGTCTTTTCAGGAACAGGATTTCTCTTTGGAATCTGGATACTTCTTATGGGAATCAACCGACTGATCACCGAACAATTCCGTGCAGATTGGCGTGGAGAGGATATCTTCTCATTGAGCCTTTCAAGCTGGATCAGTATTGTTTTAATTCTTTCAGGACTCCTCCTCTCTTACCGCCTCCCCAAAGAAGGCTGAAAGCAACAACACAACAACTGCTCAAACCTATTTAGGCACATACCCCACACACTCCCACAATAAAAACGGAGAGACTATCTAGAGGGATTCTTTATTATTTTTAGTGGAATAAGCGTTCCGTATCGAATCTGTTGCTGTTTCGGGTTTTTGTTACCGCACCTGTCTAGAGGTGCGTGATCTATGTATGGGTCATAAAAACTCTCTAGGAGAGACAAATTTGGGCTCTAATTTGAGAGTTCGACACCCCCACTTTTGCCTCATCTCAAAATAAAACACACCTTAGGTTGGCACAAGATGTGTATTTATTACAATTGAATGCTCGACTGGGGACCAATCCCCCTAACCCCCAACCCCAGTCAGAGTGTTTCATTGGAGACAAAAGATATGAAACTTTCATGGAACTCAATATTTGCAGCAGCCCTTATCGTTGCTATCGCCTTTGTTGGGTGCGGAAAGAAGGACTCAAAAAAGGCAAGCAAAAAGAATGGTCCATACTATGACTATGGAGCTTACAATGCCTCTCTTGGTGGGCCTTACCTATCTTCAGCCAACCCCTTTGGTCAATCAGTAACTGGTGGACTAACAATTCAAAATACAGAAGCTTATAGCCAGTTTTTAAAAGAAATCGCTCACGCATGTGGCGACAAGTTTAACAAGGGAATCGCCTTCTTTATTCCATTTGGGCTTACAAAATGTAGCAATTTAGCTAGAAGCCTCAATGTTCTTGCGGTGGACATATATACAGAACCCCCAACAAATGACGGGACACCACCACTGAATTCCCCTGCTCGTGTTGAATTTTTCTTAGGATCTCCAGCCCAGGGTGGCTGGGGGTACCAAAACTCTGGTGGCGTCCAATGGGCGGCACAAATCCCACTTGGGCAAGCTCAGGGAGTGTCCCCTTATGTTGCTCCATATGAAGATGACAATGGTAACCAGATGTTTCGCATCTTACTCAATGTACCTGGACAACCCAAACTTGAAATTCGAATTGAAGGAAATCTTACAGATCTCCTCAATAACGGGTCACAGAACGGGAACATCTACGCACCACCAAGTGCGCAAGTCACAATCGAGTACGCCAACAAACCAATGGCTAGAGGACGTGTTTTTCTTCTCAACTAGGATTTGTTAGTAACTTCCTCTAGTTGCCAGGAGCTCCAATCGAATAATCACTTGCAAAAGGGAATCGAAAAACGATATCCCTTTCTCTAATGAAGATCAAATGTCCAAACTGCAAGAAAGAAACACTCTATTCTGAGACAAACCCGTTTCGTCCATTTTGCTCAGAAAGATGCAAGCTTATTGATCTGGGCGACTGGGCTGATGGCAACCACTCAATCCCAGCTGAGGAGCACACTCCTGATCTAGAGGACTACAACGACTCCGAAACCGAGTAACTTGAAAAAAGTTTTCAACGTGTGTCGCCAGCCTAAATCATTGGCTTAAAATTAAAAGTCAACAACTCCTCTAGAAAACCAAAAAAAGAATTGTTATCCACATATTTGTGGATAACTTTTGCTTGAGAATTGAGCATCTTATCGAAAGCATTGATTTTTTTAAATAAATTTTCAAATTCTGTTTGACGAGAAAATCGTCTTTAGGTTCAATCCCTTACTGACAACACGTACAACTTTGTTTCAACAGGGAGAAGTTATGAATAAAGCAGAGCTTATCGAGAGAGTCGCCAAGGAAGCAGACGTTCCCAAAGCACATGTCGAACGGATCTTAGATACGACGATCAACGTCGTTCGTAAATCTGTTAAAAAGGGCGATGAAGTTAAGCTTGTTGGATTTGGAACATTCACCAAGTCCAAGAGAAAAGCGCGTCTTGGTAGAAATCCACAAACTGGAAAAGAAATCAAAATTCCAGCCGCGTGGTACCCCAAATTTCGTGCAGGCAGTGAATTCAAAAATCTGTTGAACTAATCTCAATACTCGATCCATTATAAAAGGGACCTTAAAGGTCCCTTTTTTATTATGAGTAGTATAAGTCGAATCGGAATTCTCACAAGTGGGGGCGATGCCCCTGGAATGAACGCCGCTATTAGAGCAGTCACACGCTCTGCAATTTCCCAAGGAATTGATGTTATCGGCATACAACAGGGCTACCTAGGGCTTATCAATAGCGATTTTAAGACTCTCTACAGGCGCTCTGTTGGAAATATCCTCCATCGTGGTGGAACTATTCTTAAGAGTGAAAGATGTAAAGAATTTCGAACAAAAGAAGGAAGGGAAAAAGCCTTTCAAAACCTCAAGAATCATAAAATTGATGCCCTAGTGTCCATTGGCGGAGATGGAACCATGGCAGGAGCTCTCGCACTCTCTAAAGAGTGTGGGACGCCTTGTGTTGGGATACCCGGCACTATCGACAATGACATCTATGGGACCGATATGACCATTGGTTTTGACACCGCACTCAATACCTCAACAGAAGCCATAGATCGTGTCAGAGACACAGCTACCAGTCATGATCGTATCTTTATCGTAGAAGTTATGGGACGAGACTCTGGATACCTTGCCATTTCTGTTGGAGTTGCCGGGGGAGCTGAGCAAGTCTTCATTCCAGAAAACCCAGTTAAAGTCGAAAGCGCAATTGAACACATTCAAAATGGAATTAAAACAGGGAAGAAAAGTCATATTTTGATCACAGCTGAGGGCAAAAAACCCGGCCGCGCCTATGATCTTGCAGAAGCCATTCGTAAAAAAACTGGGTGGGAACCAAAAATCTGTATACTAGGGCACATTCAAAGAGGTGGGGCCCCCTCTGCTCAAGACCGAATCCTAGCAAGCCGTATGGGGCAAAAAGCAACTGAGGCTCTGATAGCCGGGCAAACAGGGATTATGGTCGCCCTTCAAAACAACAGCATAGTTGCAGTTTCATTTGATGAAATCGTCAAAAATCAAAAACGCGTGTCCATGGAATTGATTGAACTTGCAAAACTACTTTCGCACTAGGTGCCAGGCATATTCTGCGGATGCTCAGCACCAAAAGTGCTGACCCGCATCCGCAGAATATGCCTGGCACCTAAAAAAAATTTGATTATCGCTTCAGATTGATCACTTCAGCCAGAAGTTCATCTGTTGTTGTGATCGTCTTAGCGTTTGCCTGGAAGTTTCTTTGGGCTTGAATCATATTCACAAATTCTAAAGCCAAATCCACAGTCGAGCGCTCAAGAGACTTCGAATAGAAGTGTCCTCTTCCTGAGTGACGTGGTCGACCAATAGCCGCTTCACCTGAATTTCTGGACTCTTTAAATCTGTTGTTACCAACTTTAAAAAGACCTTCTGGGTTTTCAAACTTCGCTAGAACAACCTGAGCCAAGTCCTTGGCCTGACCATTACTATAAAGCGCAGTTAAAACACCCTCTTCATTGAACGACATATTCACGACAGTTCCGGCAGAAGCTCCATCTTGTCCCCAAGTGATAAGATCCGACTTTGAACCAAATTGCTTTGTTCCGTCTAAGCCCTTACCTTTGTCTGTTGTGATCGAGTCACCAAAGTCAAACTTGATCTGTTGGTTTTGGAGTGCGCCACCAACAAAGTTAAAAGTGGATGCCAAAACTTCTTCAGTATCGAGTTTCCCATCCACGGTAAATCCTAGTCTCCCGTGTAGAACTTGTGACATCTCTTCTTCATTTCCACCGACAACTTCTTTTCCATCAACCATACCATGGTATTCCCAAGTCCGATCAGCAACCTTTCTAAAGAATGTTGTCATCAAATGCTTGTTTCCTTGAGAGTCATAAATTTCAACCCCTGTTGAAAACTGTGACGTACTGTATGGATCCTTCGGATCCCAAGGCACCGCAATAGGGTTTCTAGAATCCAAGTTCATATCAAGTCTTACACTTGATGTTGCTTTTGCAGGAATAAGCGCGCGTGGAAACTTCACATCCGACATCTTGTTAATGATTTCACCTCGCTCATCGGCTTCATAACCTTGAACTCTTTGATTGTCATTGGTTACAAGATAACCATCTTTATCAAAGTGAAGAGATCCATCTCTTGTAAAAGACGCACCATCTGTTCCCCTTAAAACAAAGTATCCATCACCAGAAATCGCAAGATCCGTGGCCTTTTCTGTTTGATCCACATTACCTTGTACTAAGATTGGATTCACAGCGGAAATTTTAGTACCACGTCCGATCTGGTTACCGCCCAAAATCCCCTTCAAACTCTTTGCTATTATATCTCCGAATTCAGCCCGACTGGCTTTAAATCCTGTGTTGTTTGCGTTGGCAATATTATCACCAATCACACCTAATGCTTCTCCGTGTGCGGATAAACCTGACACACCAGTAAACATAGATGAAAGTACTCCCATAAGACACCTCCATGTGTCCGCCGCTTCGTTCACTCAGCGACTGCCTGGGAGAAGCCCCCTCAAAAGAGGTCCAGCTTCTCGTTTAAATTTAAATCACTACTGTACTATCAATATTTGTAAACACATTTTCTTTCATAAGCGCTTTATCTATTGCAGTGATCACAGTGTTATTTTTTGCACTCACCACAAAAGCCGCCTTATCTGTTAGCACTAACGTTTCCTTTGCCCCCTTTTCGTTTGCTTTCTTAACTGCATTGGAAAGAGATGTCATTTCTTCGGGTTTTAATGAAATACCCCTAGATTGCATTCTTTCAATCGCATGTTTTGAAAATTTAACATCTGCAACTTCCGGTTTGGATATATCCGCTTTTTTGATTTGCTCTTTTAGAACCTCATCAAAGCCCGGACCATTTTTATCAACACGCTTTTGTGTGTCGAGTTCCTTCGGAATTGCCCCATTGATTCGTGATAAGTTTGAAGACCCTGAGTTAATTTGAGCCATCTCCCCCACCTCCTTTAGCCATCTCCTCTGCTTTTGCAATTTTGTTCTTTAATCCACTTGCCATTGCAACGCTCTCCAGATGGTTTTTCTTCTCTATTTCCTCAGCTCCACCCTTCACAACTTCCGCTTTTCCAGGTGCAACTTTCTTATTGTCTCCTTTCTGTTCACTATCTTTCAACTGAGAATCTTCGATTTTCTGTATGTCATTGATTTTAAACGACTGGTCCCCGACCATAAGTACAGGTCCTTCTTTGGTAAAATTAAGACCCGTGACTTTGCCCTTAAATGCTGTCGCAACATGAAGCTTCTGTCCTGTTTCAGATTTGGCCTCAACAGTGAATTTATATTCACCTGCCGGAGCGATATCTCCATCGTCAGTATTTCCAACCCAAGAGAACTTCATATCACCTTGCTTTACATCTGTTTTATCAAAAGTTTTGATAATCTTACCAGCAAGATCTTTTACAACAATCTTCATTTCCTTAGCATCAGCTGGAAGACGAAACCGAATTTCATGATTGATATCGCCTTTAGAACGAATCACACGACTCGTATCCACATTGACGGATTTTCCAATAAAGTTTAATGCCTGAAACTCTGCCGCTGGTTTTTGTCCAGCTGCCATATCCGTAACAGTTCCATTCAGGTTTGTGAGTTGCTCAAGTTGGCTAAATTGTGCAAGTTGAGCTGCCATATCATGAGACTCCATTGGATTCATTGGGTCTTGGTGTTTGATTTGAGCGAGCATCAGTTTCATAAACGCATCTTTATCAAGATTGTCGCCACCGACTTTACGCATCTTTGCCGGATCTACCCAGTTGGGATCTGCTATTTGATTGAGATAAGTTCCAACATCTTTACCTTGAAGAACCTCTTTCTCAGCTCGAGCATCTAGGTTTTTCTTCGTTGGTCCCTTTAATCCACTCGGCTGCGGAGCATCTGAATAATGCTTTGTAGATGACTTTAAACTCATCATATCAATTCACTCCCTCTTCAAGCAATCACATCAATGTGTTTAGATCGCCCCGAGCTCCTTGAAGCTCCATCTTCTGGCTTGACCTCAGGTCGTTCACGCGGTTCAGTTGGTCCTCGATCTGGTCCCGTAAAAAATGCATTTCGAAAAGATTGGTTTTGATCTCGAAACTGTTGCAAGAACTCACGTGCATTTTGTCGACCATGTTCTTGTTGATTGTTCATATCCATTTCTTGTCGAATTTGATCTGAAACTTCAACCTTTACTGAATCAAGATTCAATTTTTGATCGGACATTCCCACACGAAGATCATTTAAGTTTTGTTCAATATGTTTTTTAACTTCAGAGTTGCTTGTGAGCATTTGAACATCTACTTTGCCTTGAGCAACATTCACCTTGAGTTGAAGCTCACCCATGCCTTCAGGGTTAAGATTCACAGTCATTTCCCCACCGCCCTGACGTACCAAAGCTCGTGCTCCTTGAGCAATTTCTCGTAAATTACTAACACGTTCAGATTGAGTTGGTTCCGTTCTAGTGAAAAGCTCAGTCTTTTTCACCTGTGTTTCATTTCCTTGAGTTTCACCTTCCACACTAAATACAGCTCCTTCTTCAGCAAGTTGTGGATCTGCTTCAACGTCAGCTTTGTTCAGTTCATTGAACTGTGCCATTTGTCCGGAATTGTCTGATGTATTAAATCCACTCTGTGAGTCTGACTGTAAATTCAAGCCATTGCTCTCTGAAGCCTGAACATTCATTGGTTGCATTTGCATTCCGGATATATCCATCTTACCAGTCTGGTCTATAGAATTGGCGCCAGTTCCCGCTGTACGACTTGCCTCAATAGAGGCTGCACTTGTAATCCCCATAGCCGCAAGCTTTGAATCCACATTCGACTGATGTATCTTTTGCGAGTTCTCTTGATTTTGAGTTTTCACCTGAGGTGCATAGCTCTGTTGCGGAACAACTTGCTGTTTTGTTTGATTTTGAGTTTTTGAATTTAATTTTGTATTTATAAAATCTTTATTGATTTGATCTACAGGATCTTCTACTTTTTCATTTTGTATTTTTTGACCTTTTCCATAAGAAGGGCGGGTGTCATTCAGGAAAAACTTTTTATTGAGTTTTTCTATAGATCTCAAAAGTTTTTTCTCACGCAGTTCCTGAGGAGATAAAACTTCCATTTTGACTTCTTGTTCAAATTTCCCACTTTTTGTATCAACTTTGTCAATTTCTTGAAGCATGTTCTTATAAAGACCAATGGCTTTTTGATGATCTTCAGGAGGAAGCTCTAAGTTTTCCATAAACCTATCAATTGTTTCATTTGGAGGATTCAGAAGTTCATCATCTGTCATATTTGCCATTGCCCCAAGAAGTCTCTCTGGGCCTATTCCAAATTCACTCTCCATAGAGTCCATGAAATCTAGAACGGGCTTTTGAATCTGATCTTCCTCTTCCTCTGGAAGAGACACTTTGCTACGAGTCAGAGAACCTTCATTCAACTGTTCGTTTTCAATATTACTTCCCACTCTTCCTGAATTCTCAGTGGGTCTATCCAATTCTCGAGACTCAAGAGTTTTTGAAACACGCCCATCACCAGGAAGATCTCTTCTCTCTTGAGCAGCTTCCTTTCTAAGCGAATCATCAAAACTCTTTGAGCTCTCAGAACTCATAGGCTTTGAATCTTTCCTTGATTGATTTTGAGCTTGAATATCCGAAGATTCTCTCGGACTTGCTCTGTCTAGGATTCTTTTGTTTAGTTCGAATCCACCCAACTTACTGTTGACCATTGGTTCTTACCTCCTCTTATATCCTGCATATTTCTCAGAAAGACGCTGCGCCTTATCTGAAGACAATAAGTTCAGAATATCTGCTGCACTTTTCTTTTTCATGTTCCCCAAAACTTCTATAGCCAAATCTTCATCCAATTTTTCAAAAACCTTTGCCGCATTCAATGGTTTCATATTTGAATACACATCCACAAGTTTCGTCACTCGCTGTTGGTCCACCTCAACTCTATCTTGCAATTGACCTGCAATCTCATTTCTTACTTGATCGAGTTCTTTCATTCTTTCTTCCAACATTCCCTTTTGTCTTTGCAATTCCTCTTCCAACTTAACGAGTTCAGCTTCCCTCAGATCCAATTTTGTTTTTCTTTCATCTAACTTCTTGAAAAGAGCGACTTCTTCTGGTGTCCAGCTATCTTTTTTTGCCTTAGTTTCTTGTTTTGCAACGTCCTTCACTGAGGAAGTATTTGCCTCATCACTACCTTTAGGCTTGGACTTTTCTTCCCCACCTTTAGTTTGTGCATGAGATTTCGAATACACCCCAACCTCAACTGCGTCTATCCATTCTTCCACTTTCTCGATATCATATGAGGCCCAAAGTCCAACAATCACACCAAGTGAAGTTACCAAAACTGCAGCGACGGGAAATTCATACTTGGATTTTCTGGTTGTACTTTGTTTTTTATTCTTCTTTTTAGGGTTTAAACGAACGGATTTGGACCGAGGTCGCCTTTGCTCCACCTTCTTTTTAAAAAAGTCCTTATATTCATTGCCCATATCTCACAACTCCCTTGCTCCGCATAGTCACTATATCATCCAGTTGTTTTGCTTCGTGTTTTCTCTTTTTATTTTTAAAATCTTTAAATCTCTTCTCTTTGAGTTTCTCTAAAGCTTTAAACTCTTTCCCAGCTTGTACAAGAATCTCTCTTTTCTGTTCAAGTTGCTCTATCGCAATTTCTATTTGATGATCCTGAGCTTTGATTCTCTCTGTTTCTAGTACAATATACTCTTCAATACTTTGAAGCGAGTGAGCCTCTGCCCCCCCCTGTCTTTGAAGATCAAAGCTTTTCTTACGAGATAGGTATATCGATCGCTCCATCTTGCGCTTCTTCTCCAATTCAAGATCGACAGCCACCTGTGCTTCTGTAAAATCTTTTTTTGCTACATCCTCTTGAATCTTTTTGTGATGCAAAACCTTTTCTAGGGTAAATTGAAACTTCACGGCTCGCCCCCAGCTCGACTCATGATGCTCTCCATCTCTGATTCACACAGATTCAATTCATAATGCTCACCCAAGCTTTGCTTCAAAAAATCATTGATAACTTCATAACTCTGAATCGCCATGTCAATTTTAGGATTACTGCCTTCTCTATAAGCACCAATATTGATCAAATCTTCAGCTTCTTTGTAATTGGCCAGTTGCTCTCTAATAAATTGAGCTTTTCTAGAAAACTCAGGAGACACAACATTGCGCATAACTCGACTTGTACTTTTCAAAACATCTATTGCTGGAAAGTGTCCACGATGAGCTAAACCACGATCCAGTACAATATGACCATCTACAATAGAACGTACTGCGTCTGAAATAGGTTCATCTAAGTCGTCCCCTTCGACAAGCACAGAATAGATTCCCGTAATACTTCCTTTGTTCTCAAAATTTCCAGCTCTTTCCAAAAGTTTTGGAAGCAGTGAAAACACACTTGGTGTGTATCCTTTCGTTGTTGGTGGTTCTCCAATATTAAGGCCAATTTCCCTTTGGGCCATTGCAAATCGAGTCACAGAATCCATCATAAAAAGAACATCTTTCCCAAGACTCGAGAAGTATTCAGCAATAGCAGTCGCTACAAAGGCCCCTCTCATTCTAAGTAGTGGACTCTTGTCACTTGTCACAACAACAACAACAGATTTCTTCATTCCCTCTTCACCTAGAATATCTTCAATAAACTCCCTAACCTCACGGCCACGCTCACCTATAAGAGCAATCACATTCACATCAGATTTAGATTCCCGTGCCATCATCCCCAAAAGCACAGATTTTCCTACACCAGAACCAGCCATAATACCCATACGCTGTCCCTTACCAAGGGTTGTAAGGCCATTGACGGCTTTTACACCCAGATCCAAAGGTTCACGAATCACAGGTCGAGTTAAAGCATTGGGAGCTTCTGAATATATGGAAACTTCATCATCCAAGTCTGGGCTTTCTTTTTCATCTATGACTTGCCCTAGTCCATCTAACACACGTCCCAACAAGTTTTTTCCAACAGAAACTGTTGCCATTTGTTTTTCCAGAATAATTTGTGCACCCATTCCAACGTTTTGCATTTCACTTAAAGGCATAAATAAAACGTTTCTATCTCGAAACCCAACAATCTCAGCATAGAAAAAATTTGATTCCATACGTGGAGTGATTTTGCAAATCCCTCCCAAAGTTGCTCCCGGAAGATAACCTTCAAGCAAGAAACCTGTCACTTTTGTGAGCTTTCCAATTTCTTTCACTGATGGAGAAGATCTGAGAGCATTGTGATACTTTGAAAGATTCAATTCATATGCCATCAGTTTTTCTCACCAGAGGATTTCGGTTTTTTTGCATCAAGAGTTTCCCAAACCTTTTTCACTCTTTGTTCAAGTGAAGCATCAATTACCCCGTAGTTTGTTTCAATAATACATCCGCCCCGTTCTATATCTTCCTGTCCTTCAAAGCTTGCGTCTTTTAAGAATTCAATTTCTTTGGGAAGAGAGTCTTTGAGATTTTTAAAGCTTTCCAAATCTTCATTTGATATTCGAATAAGTATGTTCTCATCTGACTGTGCAGATTTCATACATTCTTTTAAAACACCTATGATCCTCTCATCATTTTTGTTGATCTCTTCCATCGCAATTTCTTTTGCAATATGATAGATCAATCGAATAAACTGAGCTTCATTTTGAGAAAGTAGATCCATTTTCATTTGTTCAATACTTTCCACAACTTCTGTGACTTGTTTCAATTGGGCATCAATTTTTTCTTGATTCTCTTTCAAAGATTGAGCATGTCCCTCTTCTTTTCCAAGTTCATATGCTTTTTGGTAAGCTTCCTCTTGAATCGTCTCCAGTTTAATAAGTGCCGCTTCTTCAATTCTTTTTTCAATTTCAGAACGTTCAACTTCTTTTACACCTGTGATCTCTGATACAACATCGCTCATTTTGAACGTGTTTTTCGATTCTCTTTGATTTGAAAGAAACTCTGTCACTTCTTGCGTTACAAATTTTTCAAGCTTCCTTGGTTTGAACTCTAAAACAGAGTTTACCCCTTCTTCGCCATCCTCAATAATTTTTGATTCCAACTTTTTCCCCCAAAAAATTATACAAGCGCATCATCAGACCCACCTCGAGCAATGAGTATCTTACCCTCACCTTCCAGGCGTCTTGCTGTATTCACAATCTCTTGTTGTGCAGACTCCACATCTGAGAGTCTTGCAGGCCCCATAGATTCAAGATCCTCTTGCAACATCTGAGCTGCACGTGAAGAAATATTCTTAAGAATCTTATCTCGTATTTCTTCATTTGCAGTTTTAAGAGCAAGTAAGAGCTTGTCATTTGCAATCTCTTTAAGAAGCGCTTGAATTCCACGATCATCAATCTTGATAATATCTTCAAAAACAAACATCAATTTGCGAATTTCTTCTGCCAAAATTGGATCTTTCTCTTCAATTCGAGACATAATTGCCGTTTCTGTATTCTTGTCCATAACGTTGAGCATTTCAGCAACGGGCTGAACCCCACCAAGGGCCGCTTGTTCCACAGTTCCCATATTGGAAAGTTCCTCTTTTAAAACCTTATCAATTTCATTGATCAATTCTGGTGGTACATATTCTAGATTTGCCATACGAAGAACACTTTCAGCTTGTAGCGTTTCAGGAAGACGCTTCAGCACTTCACCTTTTTTCTCTGGCTCAAGATGTGAAAGAATCACAGAAATTGTTTGTGGATGTTCATTGATTAGAAAGTTAGCCAAAGATTTAGCATCCACAACTTCTAAACTTTCCAAAGTTCTTTGATTTGCTGAACTACTCAGGTGACCAAGAATCCCTCTTGCTCTTTCTTCACCAACAGCTGTTACAATATTTTCCTTGCTCGTCACATTGTCACTAAAGATATACTCCTCAGATTCACTAATCATTTCATAAAACTCTTCTAAAACTTTCTTTGTAAGAGAGACTGGAACAATCCTCAGACGCCCCATGAACTGCACGAGTTTTCGAATATCATTGTCATTGAGATATTTAAAAAGCTTAGTGGAAGCATCAGCACCAAGGTAGTTGATCAAAACCGCAGCCTTTTCAAATCCCCTTAAACTCTCAAATCTTAGGTTTTCTATCTTTTTTAGAGTGGCCTTGTTACTCATAGATCTCTCCTAATCAACCACAAAGACAACGCATCAGATGCCTTCTTGTCATCTCTATCAATAAATCCCATAATTCTTTCTTTCAATAATTCACTCTCAGCTTTATCTGGATCAATTGCCTCTTCTAACATTGGAAGCGCGCTTGACATGCCAGGTAGTGTGTTATCAATCGCCTGAAGCTCTTCAAGTTCTTCAATTGTTTTAGGTAGCATATCGTCAATAGATTCCTGAAAACTATCTGTCACCCATTTCATAAATGGACGGATCACAAGATAGAAAAGAAGTGCAAACGCAAAAGCAAGTGCTGACCATTTCACCACATAACGAATCATCTTTCTTCTTTCCAATTGATCAAGAAGTCTTACCGATTCTGAAAAATCCTCTTTAGCAAAGCGAATATTCTCAACAGAAATCGAATCTCCTCTCTTCTGATTGAATCCAATCGCATTTTTAACAAGAGCTTCGTATTTAACAAGCTCTTCCTTGGATCGAGGTTCCCACTTCTCAGCGCCTTCTCCGCCTTCAGTTTTTTCAAAAACCGACTGCCCATCCACAAGAACTGCAATGCTCAACTGTTCAATCGCACCAGGCACCTCTCGAATGTTCTTGATCGTTTTGGGAACTTCATAGTTTGTGACTTTTAGTTCTTTATTCACATCTTGTCGAAACCCAACCTGCCCTGTGTCTTCCGCCCCTGGCAAATTGGCTCGTGCTCCGGGAACTCCCGTTGGATTACTGCGAGAACCATTGAGTTTTTCTTCCTCACTTTGCACACTTCGAATCGCTGTACGATCTGGATCCACCATTTCTTCAACAGATTTAATATCTTGTAGATTGATCTTAGCATTGACTCTTGCAATGACTCTACCAACACCCACAACCCGAGATAGAATAGATTCAATTTGCTCTTCTAGTTCTTTCTCAGTTTTTGCCTTTAACTCCAAAAGGTCCGAAGACATGGCCGATGTTGCACCAGATTTCCGAGATAAAACCTTTCCTCTTCCATCTACAACAGTGACCATTTCTGGAGCAAGATTTTCAACAGCACTTGAAACCAAGTGTGTGATTCCTTTAATTTGGTCTTCTGTAAGATGCTTACCTGGAAACAGATCTACAACAATCGAAGCTGACGGCTTAGCTGACTCTTCTAAGAATGTTTTCTTTGGAGGCATTGCTAAAATGACTTTCGTTTGCTTCACGACATCTAGTGTATTAATAGATCGAATCAACTCACCTTGAAGAGCCCTTTGATAATTCACCCTTTGTTGATAGGATGTCGTTCCAAAATCTTGTTTTTCAAATAACTCAAGACCAATAGTTCCAACATCTTCAAATCCAGATTCTGCCATAATCGCCATTTGCGTAGAATGCAGAAGTTCAGGGGGCACTCGAACTGTTTTACCTCCGTCATCCACCTTGAAGGGGACGTTTTTTTCCTTCAATTTCCCAAGAATCATAGAGAGTTTGTCAGGACTCACATCTCGAAAAAGCGGGACATAAGACCGACCCGTCGCCATCATACCCATAATCATGAGAGCAACTGCGACAATCCCTCCAGATAGCATCAATGACATCCGTTTTGTTGGAGTCAAATTCTTATAAAATTCTTTAAACTGAGCTGCTAGCCCTTGAAAATATTTTTGCAAGATCGCCCCCTACGTCAAACCTGCATCTTCATTATCTCTTGATATGCATCAATTAACTTATTCCTCACTTGAATCATAAGTCTTAGAGCAATATCTGCCTTCTCTGCTTTAATCATTGTTTCATGTACGTTTTGAGTTTGGCCCGTTGCCAGTTTCTGCATCTGAAAGTCTGACTCTTGTTGCAAACGATTCACATCAAGAATCGCATCTTTCAAAGTGGTTGAAAAATCCCCTGACTTGTCAACACCACCAGATCCAATGTTTGATGACCTTGAGTTACGTTGACTCGAAACACCCTCACCCTGAAGACTTTCTCTAAACTCGGACCCTGTAATTACCAAACTATCCATGTTTGGACTCCTCTATTATCGTGCAATATCAATGGCACTCATTGCCATATCTTTGGTCGCCGTCATCGCCGACACGTTTGCTTCATATGCTCGTGTTGCTTGAATCATATTTGTCATTTCTTCAGTCACATTAATGTTTGGATACGCCACGTATCCCTCTTTATTGGCATCTGGGTGATCTGGGTCATACACAAGCCGCGGACCTTTTGTGTCAGGCAGTACATCCGTCACCTGCACGCGATATGTGTTTCGATCAATTTGATCTGTTAACACTTCACCAAAGTTTCGTGCTTCAGGAATCGCCTCAAAAAGAACATCTTTTCTTCTGTAAGGTCCACCCTCAGGAGTACGTGTTGTATTGACATTTGCAATGTTACTGGAGATTGAGTTCATTCGAACTCTTTGCGCTGTCATACCGCTACTACTTAATCTCATACCTGTAAGGAAATCCATTACCGACCTCCTTCACTGGCGGCGTATTTCATTGCACCCAATTTCTTTTTGATCAACTCTACTGTGGCTTTGTAAAGAATTGAATTTTCTGCAAGTGTTGCCATCTCTCGCTCCAGATCCACAGAGTTCTTGTCATTTGTAAGATTCACGTCAGGATTGTCATAAACATCTGGCGTAACTCTCTCAATTGCACCCCTTGCTATAGGGAAATGCCCCGGAGAAGTGGAATCCATACGTGGAAACTCCTCAAGATCCAAGGCACGAGAAAGCTGTTGTTCGAAATCTATTTTTTTAGCCTTGTATCCGGGCGTCTCGGCATTGGCAATATTTGCTGAAGTCAGGTTATGCCTCATCAAACGATGGTTCATTGCGCTCCCAAGCGCACCTGTTGTTTTGTCAAAAAGGCTACTCAAGGAAACCCCCTGATCGATATTCGTTGATCTTATTTCTCAATGTACGAATGCTAATTCCCAACATTCTTGCGGCATGAGTTCTGTTTTGATCTGTAAAATCCAATGTTTTAAGTATCAACATTCGCTCCACCTCTGACACCGTCATTCCTGGCGCCAACCCTCTTAAAATATTTGTTTCCTCAACTTCAGGAATATGAATGTCGGCTTCTCCGATATTGGAGTACTCGCTTGTAAGAACAGCTCTTTCGAGAACATTTTGAAGTTCCCTCACGTTTCCAGGCCAAGTCCATTTCTTCAATTTCTGAAAGGCCTGAGGCCCTAGAGTTTTCTGAGTTACACCATTTTGCTGAACTGCTATATCAATAAAATGCTTTGTAAGTAGCTCAAGATCTCCTGGTCTTTCTCTCAATGGAGGAATTGTAACTGGAATGACATTGAGCCTGTAATAAAGATCTTCTCGAAATTTATTTTCACGAATCATTTCTTTTAAATCTCGATTCGTTGTTGCAACAACTCTCACATTCACTTTGATTGGCCTTCCACCACCAACACGCTCAACCTCACCTTCTTGAAGAGCTCTTAAGAGCTTGGCCTGAAGATGAAACGGCAACTCACCAAGTTCATCAAGAAGTAAGGTGCTTTCGTTAGCAAGTTCAAATTTTCCAATCTTTCTTTCAATAGCACCTGTAAACGCTCCCTTCTCATGGCCGAAAAGCTCACTTTCTAAAAGGCCCTCTGGAACAGCTGCACAGTTGATCGAAACCATCCGCTTATGTGCACGTGGGCTGTTGCCATGAATGTACCTTGCAACCAGTTCTTTCCCAGTTCCGCTTTCTCCAGTAATCAAAACTGTTGCTTTACTTGCCGCCACATTTTTTGCCATAATCAGTAGATTTTTAAATAGTGGATCGACTGTGATTATTGTTTGTGCACGATTTGACTCTGTCATTCCTTTGACCCCTTATCTTTTCGCATTCCAGCCATCGCAGGTATTCGATCGATATACTTCTTATACCCATCTTTGAACTGCGCATGACCTAGTTGCTCTTGAGCCATCCTGGCCCAAACACTTTCTTGGTTTAACTTACTCCAAACTTGCTCTGCATTTTTCATTTTTCCATTTTTAAAGTAAAGTTGCCCAACCTTATATCTTGTCGAATCAAGAGGTCTTTGGGATTCAAAACTATCTAACAGTTTTTGATACGACTTGATTGCAAGATCTGTTTTTCCTGTTTTAAGATGGACATCTCCCTGTAACTTCAGCGCCTCAGCATGAATATCATCTGGAATAAACTGACTGTCTTCCTCAAGAATAAGTATTTTTTCTAGGGCGAGAAGGGCTTTAGAAAACTCTTTTCGAGTGGATCGAATTTCAGCAAGCCTTAGAAGTGGTCTTGAAACTTTTTGTGGCTCACCCTTCCAGGTTTTTGTTAGCGATTCAAGATACTTCATTGCAGCAACTGTTTGACCGCGCTCTTCTGCAATTTGAGAAGTGATCTCCACTCGCTCAACATCTTCTGTTTCCGTAAGTTTTGCATTTTTATGATCTATATCTTTGAGGTATTTAAAAGCTCTCGCAAAGCGACCACGCTTGACTTCAACAGATGCAAGTCTTAAGTTCACCGCATCCTTACTTGGAAGTTTCTCAAATACTCCTCGCTCTTTTTCGAGCCGTGTACCGCTAATTGCATACAACTTGTTTAGAGCTTGGCGATACATTTTATCTGCTTCCTCAGGAACACCTGCTTTTTCAAATGCACGGCCAAGATAGTAAATCATATCAATTCGATCTGAAGATTTTAACCAAGCTGAGGCATGTTTTCCATATAGTCTGAGTGTTTCTAAAAAGTCATCCTTTGCAATCAAATCTCTCATATGAGAAATAATCGTGCGCTCAATTCGAGTTCTGAATATAGGAAGCGTTGTTGCAACAGGGTTATTTTTGTAAAAACCCACAAGAAGGTCAAAGGCCTTCTCATACTCCTCTCTATCGTAGTATCCATCTGAAATTGCAAGAGTACTGAAGGCTTTAATTTTTGGAAGTTTTGAGTTTTCAACAAATTTATTGATCTCTTCAATTGTCGCTTCAATATCCTTGTCTTTTAAATTCTTCATTCTCAATGCAAGCAACCTTATTTTGGATAAACTTGCACCCTCTGATCCATGAAATCGAAACATGCTTTCAAAAAAAGCTCCTAAAATTTTCTTTTTGTCAGCTCCCAGTATTTGAAGAAGTTCTCCAATTCGAGTCATGGCAAAACCACCATGCTCATGTTTAGGAAAAGCCTTTAAAAACTCTACATAGGAATTCAAGCTATCTTTGTACTCATTCTCAAAAAACTGAGCCTCAGCAGTATTATATAGAGCGTTTGGATATCGCTTCCAATCTGTCGGATATGTATTTTTAGCTGATTTATAGTCTTCAATTGCACCTTTGTAATTCTTCTTCTGAAAATTGACATCTCCAATTCGATACTTAGCTTCAACTCTATAAACTCCAGCACCATTGTCATTTGCAACAGATTCATATCTTTGAATGGAGTTTTCATACTGCCTCAGAAGAGCAAGGCTTTTGGCATTTGAAATTTCAGCCAAGTATTTGAATTTCGAATTTGGAAACTCTCTCAAATATCTCTCAAATGAAGAAATTGCACCCATTGGATCTTTTTTGTAAACATAACTAAAACCAATCAATAGATGTATACGCTCTCTCAAACGAGAGTTTGGATATTTTTCTAAAATCTGCTGATATTTTGAAATTGCCGTTTCAAAATCTGTGGACGAATTGTCACGTCTCCAAAGATTGTAATAAGTGTCTGCCTCCATATAATTAAGAAGTTCATCATATCGTGAAGAAACCGGATAAGATTCTCTAAAAAACTTCAATGTTCTTAAGAAAACTGCATAGCGACCCTTTTCAAACAATGAGTTTAAAAATCTGACTTTTTGATTTTCAGCATCATCTGTCTTGCTTATTTTATATAAAGGTGGAGATTTCCAAAGTTTTTCTAAATGTTTTGCCCTTAGCTCAAGAGCAGGAAAAGGAATATAGATATTTCTACGACTTGCAATAATAGCACTTGGATCAATCTCACTATCTAGTATCGTAAATCTCTCGTATGTCGGATCACTGCCATCAAAAATTCCAAAGCTCTTTGTATTATCGATGTGTTCAATCTCTTCCTCTTTTTTTCCTTTTTTAGATGAAGATTGAATGAATTCAGTGCCTGCTGGTTTTCGATTGGATTTTTTGGAGGCAACTTTGGCAGATTTTTTTGACTCCTTTTTCTTTATCTCAGCTTTCTTTTCTTCTGGATCTGGAAGATAAATATCGACAATCAATCTCGAAGGTTGATCTGTGAGGTAATCAAAGCTTTCAGCATCTGTTCTTTTAAGGTCAATAATGATTTCATCACCTCGATCCACACCCTCAACAAGGCTCATCGATTTTACGAGATCATCTTTCCAAGATTGAAATTTTTGACGAGACTTAGTGTTTAATTTTGGCAACTCAATATATAGTAAATTCCCATCACGACGCACCTTGTAGTTCCATTCACTCATTCCCGAAAAAACAATGTGCGTAGCCTCTCCAACCTTTTCAACCGTCCCATGAATTCCACTCGCACTGGCCGCAAGGCTTGCAAGAAAAACCACTATAAACAGAAGTTTCTTTGCTCTAGTTAATTTTACCCAGTCTAGTTTCAGCTTCATCATAGTTTCCCAATGTCATAAAAAGCAGGTTCCGTGCCACGGTAGACTGGACCGTGACATCGAAACTACAACACCGTGAGACAAGACTCGACCGTAGGGTTTTGTCGCCGCGACAAACTTCTGACACGAATTCTTTTTTATACAGATGTATGACTAGGTCCCCTGCAAGCTTTTCAAGAGGCTTGCAACTAAATGGCAAAAGGAATATCAAATCTCTTAATATTTCCGACCTTTGGCCATTCATTTATGAACTTCCTCTAACCGATATATTGGCTAGGAGTAAACACATCTATGAAACTTCATCTTGGTATCATTCTAGTCCTGCTATTGAGTGGATGTATTTCCGTTAAACTTGCGGACTCAAAGGTCAAAAGAGCAAAAAATCTCAATTTTGAAAATCCCAAAGATCCATTTGATTCAACTGGCATTGAGGGAGCTGACAAGTCTTGGATCAATAAAGAAAACGGAAATACCATTTCCTATCAGTCCACCTGTGAAGAAGCATCTGAACCGACCCTAGAGTCGATGCTAGAAAGCGCAACAAAGGACATTCGAAACAAAGAGTATAGGCTTAAAAGAAATTTCATTTTCAATCAAAGAAAGGCAATACGAACATTGGTGTTTGGAAAAGTTGATGGTGTGTCAATAAAACTCGATGTTGTCGTATTTAAAAAGAACAATTGTAATTTTATTTTGACCTATGTGGCCTTAGACGAACATTTCAACACAAACAAAAGAATCTATGATCGATTTGTAAGGAAGTTTAAAGCAAAATGATTCAAACTTTTGCAAGCTCTATTGGTGGATTTGTACTAGGTCAACTTCAATTTGTTGGCGGCTCAACCGTACTATTTCTGCACTCTCTTAAAGAGGCACTGAAACCACCCTATTATCCGCAATTGATTGTTGAACAAATCAATCAAGTGGGTGTACGATCCATGTCCTTGATTGTTGCCGCCTCACTGAGTACCGGAATGGTAATGTCATTGCAGTTCGGATTAGGACTTGAGAAGTTTGGAGCAAAACTCTACGTCCCTAAAATTGTCTCACTCTCAATTGCAAAAGAGTTGGGACCAGTTTTTACAAGCCTTATGTTTGCAGCTCGAGTTGGAGCAGGAATTGCTTCGGAGTTAGGGTCGATGACCGTAACTCAACAAATTGATGCTATTCGAGCGCTCGGAACATCACCTATAAAACGCATTGTCATCCCTCGTGTCATAGCGTGCACCATTGCCTTGCCACTACTGACAGTTATAGCAAATGCCGTAGGAACATTTGGAGCCCTAACTGTAGGTCAGTTCGAACTTGGTCTCGATAGTGGTTTTTTTATCCAAAAAGTTATCACAACAGTTAAAATTGGTGACTATATAAACGGTCTACTCAAAACATTTTTCTTTGCTCTATTTGTTGTATTTACCAGTTGTTATTATGGACTTAACGTAAAAGAGGGTACTCGAGGCGTGGGAATTGCTACAACCAAAGCTGTTGTCGCATCTTCAATACTTATTGTTGTAAGCGATTTCTTTTTAACTAAACTCTTTTGGATAATTGAAAAATGGATTTCATAAAAGTCATAGGCTTTAAAAAGAGTTTTGGTACCAAACAGGTCCATAGTGGGGTCAACCTCTCAATACAAAAAGGCGAATGTCTTGGACTCATTGGAGGTTCTGGTGCTGGAAAAAGCGTCATCCTTCGAAGTCTTATAGGACTTGAGAAGCCCGATGAAGGACGCGTCGTTTTTGATGGCAAAGACATAACGGATTACACCGAAGATGAATTGGTAAACATCAGAAAGCGAGTCGCTTATGTTTTTCAAGGTGGGGCACTCTTTGATTCTATGAATGTTTATGAAAACCTTGCATATCCATTAAGAGAGCATACAAAATTAGGCGAACCTGAAATTTCAGAAAAAGTTCTCACCAAACTTAAAGAACTGGGGCTTGAAGGAAATGACAAAGTTTACCCGGCTGAACTTTCAGGAGGAATGCAAAAGCGAGTTGGACTTGCCAGAGCTATCATTATGGAACCCGAAGTCATACTTTACGATGAACCAACAGCAGGACTTGATCCATTTAATACGGTTAAAATTCAAGAAATGATCTCAAGACTCAAAGCAACTGGAGTCACATCCATACTTGTCACTCACGATATGCCAAGTGCTTTTGCTGTTTGCGACAGAATCGCAATGCTTGCCAAAGGTAAAATTGGAGCAGTTGGAACAAGAGCGGAGTTGGATGCAAGTCCAGGTGGAATTATCCATAAATTTATAAATGGGGAGCAATTGTAGTGGGAATTCGAAATTATTCGACCGAAATTAAAGTGGGATTGATGGTGGGATTTGCCATTTTTATATTTATAGTCGCCGTTTTATCTCTAGGTGGAGGAAGTAGTATTTTTCGAAGCCAATACACACTCAAAGTTAAATTTGACACCATTGAAGGAATCGGCACGGGAAGCGTTGTGCAATTGATGGGTATTCCTGTTGGAAATGTAAGTGATGTTCAAATTATTCCTGAAAATGGTAAAATTATAGTCTCAATGCGCGTAGATAAAAAATTTCAGCACCTCATCACAGAGGGGTCTAGTGCTGGACTAAAAACCCAAGGGGCACTGGGAGATAAATTCGTACTTATTGAATCGGGAAAACTGGGACTCCCACCACTCAACGACAAAGACTTCCTTATCTCAAGAGCAGACAATGATTTGATATCCACACTCACAGGCAGTGGAGATAAAGTCTCAAAGATTTTTCAAATTTTAGATGAACTCAATACCTTGGTTAAGAACCTCAACGCAAATGGACGCAGCGCTCTTTTTATGCAGAACCTAACAGATAGTAGTTTGGAGTTGAAAAAACTCTTAGGCAATACCAATGTATTAGTCAGAGACTTGAATGGACAGAAAAAGATCGAGAAAGCCGTCACGCACCTAGCAAGTGTGCTTGAAAAGATTGATAATGGAGAAGGCACACTTGGCGCTCTCATCAATGATCCTTCTATACATGACGGGCTCAAGTCAATAATTGGGGGGTCAGAACGAAACGAGTACATGAAGGGCCTAATAAGAAATACAATAAAAACTGGAAAGGACTGATTTCCAAAGTCCTTGTTTTATTTTGCGTTCAATTTCCACCATCTTTTGAAATTGGAAAAACAGAAAATATTATTTTAAATCAAAATCTACCCACCTCTACACAGGCCGGAGAAGCTATTCTTTTCCAAATGCCATATTATTCCGAATTTGAAAAAAAACCTGTTTCTCAACTTCCCGATGGCTTAGGAATATTTGTAACCAATCTCTACGGCAGGGATCAGCAGTCGCTTGTTCAATTCCTTCCCACCCTTCGATCAGATTCACTTCATCACAATATCGTTCGCTTCAAAGAAACAAAAATAGATGTCAAAATCCCAAAGCTGAAAAAGAAAGTCAGTTTGAGGATACCAGCATCAAGGTGGAAGAAACTCGTCAAAGATAAAACTTTAAGCAAGCAACAAACTCAAAAACTCAAAAGGCTTTACAAAGAGTACCGCAATGTAGGAGCCGCAAAACGCCAGTGCTGGTCTGCGCCTGTTGAATCCAAAAAAGTTTCATCCTTCGCATCACCTCGCACTCTTCCAAATGGACACTCTTATTTTCATACAGGTGTAGATTTGAGAGCTCGCACAGGTCGCCCTATTTATTCACCTTCTGATGGAGAGGTTATATTTGCAGAAGAATTGGTGGTTCCCGGAAAAACTGTCGTCATAAACCACGGAAGTGGTATTCTTTCTCGTTATTTACATTTAAGTGAGTTCCGCGTGGCTGTTGGCGATAAAATTCAAAAAAGCGAAATCATTGGGCTAGCCGGAGCTACTGGACGAGTTGAAGCTGCTCATCTTCACTGGGAAGTGATCTGGAAAAGCACCAAGACCAATCCATTTTTGTTTCTCAAAAAATGGAATGCACATTGTAATCAAAATCTAGCTTATGGCCTCTGATCCAGCTTGAATCTCACTTCACTTGTCCACTCATGCCCAACATGCGAATTTACTTTGTCGCGTATATGATCTTTCATATAATTGAGCTGATGGAGCCAAGCAGAGTTCTTGGCCCAAACATAGAGAATCCCTTTGTAAAAAGAAACAGGTTTGCTGTTCTCAGAAATAGCTTCACCTACAATTTCAGGCCACTTACGAGACAATTTATATCTCTGAAAGCTATTTCCCAATGGTGACTGGACATCACCAATCAGAGACTGTAGGACATCTGATGCAGAGTTTAAATCGCTCTTACGTTTCGGCTTTCGGGACATGAAGGTAAACTATATGGAATCTAAAAAAAGTACAATTTCAATCATCGGAGGGGGCTTAGCTGGAAGTGAATGTGCGCTCCAACTTGCTGAAATGGGCTATGAAATTGATTTATATGAAATGCGTAAATCTAACACGCACACAACTCCTGCACACAAAACCTCCAACCTCTCTGAACTTGTTTGCTCCAATTCCTTTGGAAACTTGAGCGACGCCTCTGCCCCAGGGCAACTTAAGTGGGAAGCTGAAAAACTCAATTCATTTATTCTTAAAGCAGCAAAAGAAGCTGCTGTTCCTGCTGGACAAGCTCTTGGAGTTGATAGAGTCGTCTTTTCTGAAATTATTGATAAGAAAGTAAAAGAACATCCTCGAATTCAAATCAAGGCCGATGAAGTAAAGAGTTTAAATGATATTCCGCGCCCAACAGTTGTTGCAACGGGACCACTGACATCACTGAGTCTATCACAATCTATGGCAGAACATTTTGGAGATGATTTCCTTTATTTCTTTGATGCCATTGCCCCGATTTTAGACGCTGACTCTATAGATATGACCAAATGTTGGAAAGCAGACCGATGGGGAAAGGGTACAAATGATTATATCAACTGTCCTTTGAACAAAGACGAGTATGATCGTTTTGTTACTGAGGTTAATGGAGCTCGAAAAATTGAACCTAAGGATTTTGAAAAAGATATTCCATATTTTGAATCCTGTATGCCAATTGAAGAAATGATACGACGAGGGCCAGAAACACCAAGGTTTGGATGTATGACTCCCAAAGGTCTTCCGTATCCTGGGACTGACAAATGGCCTCACGCCGTTGTCCAGTTGAGGCAAGACAATAAATCTGGAACAGCATTCAATATGGTCGGATTTCAAACCAAAATGGCATACTCCGAGCAAAAACGAATTTTTAAAATGATTCCCGGTTTAGAAAATGCCGATTTTTTAAAACTTGGAAGTATTCACAAAAACCTATACATCAATTCCCCAAAGAGGCTCAATCATGACCTCTCTTCAGTCAAAGATCCACTTTTATTTTTTGCAGGCCAAATCACTGGGGTTGAAGGATACTTTGAATCCACTTGCATAGGTTTACTTGTTTCTCGGTTTTTGGATCAAAAGCTTCAAGACTTGTTGATCCAATACCCACCAAATGAATCAGCAATGGGTGCGCTTCTGAATGCAATAACTCAAGAAGACAAAGACAATTTTCAGCCAACAAATATCAATTTTGGACTATTCCCTCCTGTTGAAATGAAAAAGAAGAACAAAAAGCTAAAGCGCGAAATGATATTAGATCGTGCAAAATTGTGTTTTTCTCAATTTGTTGAAACTCAAAGTATTTTTCCTGTACAAAGCAAGAGTGTCTCAAGAGCAAAAGAAACAAGAATTTAAATCCTATTTATAAAATCATTGGAAAACAGTTTATTCGACAGTCACCGATTTTGCTAAATTTCTTGGCTGATCCACATCATGCCCCAGTGCATTTGCAACATAGTAAGCCAAAAGTTGAACAGGAACTACAGATAAAATGGCATTGATTGACCACTCACTCTTTGGAAGAGATAGCAGATGAAGACTGAGTTCTTTGAGTTTTTTATTTCCTTCAGTTCCTATCGAAATAATTTGCCCACCACGTGCGCGTACCTCTTCTAAATTGCTAACTGTTTTTTCATACAGATCATCATCTGGGGCTACAACCACAATAGCCATTCGATTATCAATAAGGGCAATCGGCCCATGCTTCATCTCACCAGCCGCATAACCTTCAGCATGCATGTATGCAAGTTCTTTCAATTTCAATGCACCCTCAAGAGCAATAGGGAAATTCACACCTCGTCCAATATAAAGAAAACCTTTAAAGTTTTTCAGAGTTTCTGCCGCTTGAGAGAAAAATTTGTCATAAGATAAAACCTGCTCCATCTGACTCGGAAGGTGAATCAAACCTTCAACAAGCCGAACTTCTTCATCTCGGTCAACTTCACCTTTGAGTTTTCCAAGATAAAGTCCAAAAATATTCAGTAATGCAAGGGTGCTTGTAAAAGCCTTAGTGCTTGCTACGCCAACTTCCACTCCAGCAGACATATAAATATGGCCAGTCGACTCACGGTCAATTGTTGAACCTGGAACATTACAAATAGAAAGTGACGTCACATCAGATTCATTTGCCAATCGAAGAGCAGCAAGTGTATCTGCCGTTTCTCCACTCTGTGAAATTGTGATAAAAAGTGAATTTTTAGGAAGAACAGGGTGCCGATACCGAAATTCACTTGCAAACTCAACTTCCACAGGAACTCGTGCCCACTTCTCAATAAGATATTCACCCACAAGTCCTGCATAATAACTTGTTCCACACGCCACAATAAAAACACGCTCTACATTTTTTAAAATCTCATCTGTTTCGATCGCATTTTTTTTGTTTGCCTTAGCAATATATTGATCAAAAGTGTCTGAAAAACCAAGGTCTCCAAGTTGAATTTCCTTTTTTTCAATATCAAGATACTCGGCAATGGCTCTTTGCACAGCTGCAGGTTGTTCAAAAATTTCTTTTAACATAAAGTGAGGAAAGCCATGCTTTTCCGCTTTTTCAGAACTCCAACTCACCTCAAGCGGCATTCGGTCAATTTTTTCGCCCTTCAGGTTGTAAATTTCAACTTTTTCACGAGTCACTTCGGCAATTTCAAAATCTTCGAGATAGAAAACTTTCTTCGTGTAGGCAACAATGGGTTGAATGTCGCTGGCAACAACAGTCTCACCATCCCCTTGGCCAATAACAAGTGGAGGACCATTTTTAAATGCAACAAGTCGATCCGGCTGATCTTCAGATGCCACTACTATGGAAAACGCACCCTCAAGTCTTGGTAAAACTTTCTGAACAGATTTCAACAAATCTTTAGATATTTGAAATTCACGAGCCACTAGATGTGCAACCAATTCGGAATCCGTTTCAGAAGTGATTTTAGCACCACAACTTAGAAGCTCATCTCTCAAGTCCATGTAATTTTCAATGATGCCATTGTGAACAAGACTCACTCCATCCACATAATGAGGATGCGCGTTCATCTCAGATGGCGCTCCATGAGTGGCCCACCTTGTATGCCCAATACCTAGGTGACCATTGAAATCGATATTTTCAATTTTCTTATTGAGGTTCTCAAGCTTTCCTTCAGCCCTCACACGTTTGAGTTTTCCATCATTGAGAATAGCAATTCCCGCACTGTCATAGCCACGGTATTCCAAGCATTTTAATCCATTGATAATCACTTCTTTTGGATTTCTTTCACCTTGATAACCAATAATTCCACACATAATCGCGCCTCTTTCAGTCGACTCATTTCTTTCCAGTAAACCTCGTCGCCCAACCCTCTTTTACAATTTGCCTTCCTCTAGCCACGGCCAGCGCGTCTTTGGGAACGTTCTTTGTGATAGTAGACCCACTCCCAATTAAAGCTCCATCTCCAATTTCTACAGGAGCAATAAACTGCGTGTCACTTCCAACAAATACTCCACTCCCAATTTTTGTCTTATATTTCTTTTTGTCTTCTCTGTAATTACAAGTGATCGTTCCACAACCAATGTTTGTGTCTTCACCGACTTCGGCATCCCCCAGGTAAGTCAGATGTGATGCTTTGGATTTATCTCCAAAGTCCACTTTCTTAAGTTCTACAAAATTTCCAATCTTACATTCCTTTCCAATCTTTGTTTCTGGTCTCAAACGCGCATAAGGACCCAATACAGATCTTTCGCCCACCTCAGATTTTTCTATATAACTTCCTGCTTTGATTTCACACGAGTCACCAATTGTAGATTGAATAATCATGCAGTTGGGCTCAATAACCGTCAAAGCACCAATTTGGGTTTTTCCTCTCAAAAAAACACCAGGGTACAAAACAGCACCAGAGCCCACTTCAACCTCATCTTCCACATAAGTTGTCTCTGGGTCCAGTACTATGACTCCATTTTCAAGCAATGTATCCACTTTTTTTCTATAGATCTCTTTGTTCGCCATGGCCAACTCCATCTGTGAATTTACGCCAAACGCCACATTGCGATTGGCTTTAATACCCAATATCTCTTTTTGATCTGTACGCATAAGTTCAACAACATCTGTTAAGTAATATTCATTCTGTGCATTTGTAGATTGGATTTGAGGCAAGTATTTTTTGAATATATCAGAGCTTGCCACATATATACCTGTGTTCACTTCTTTTATTTTTAATGCAACATCTGTTGCATCTTTTGCTTCTACAATTGCCTGAACCGTTCCGTATGAATCTCGTACAATTCTTCCAAATGAACCCGGCTCACCTAACTCACAAGTCACAACACCCATTCCCACATCTGATGATTTGAACTCACGTACAATTTTTGAAAGATCATCAGCCGTAATGAGAGGATGATCTCCATTTAAAACCAAAACATCTCCGTCTGTCGGTGGTTCCATTGCAACTCGAACAGCATCCCCTGTTCCCAATTGCTTTTCTTGGATTAGACATGTCACCCCCAGTCCGTCCACAACTCGACTTACCAATTCTTTTCCATGACCAACGACAACTCGAATTTCAGCATCTCCCAAAGATTGAATGGTTCGAATAATCCGATAAATCATAGGCTCACCCGAAATAGGGTGTAACACTTTCGGTAGTGGTGATTTCATACGGGTGCCTTGCCCGGCCGCAAGTAAAATCACTGTCATATTGTCAAAATCTCGCAAGACGCCACCTTTTGGTCAAAACCCAACCTACCAAGATATCCTAGATTTTTCCTCTGATAACATCATGCCCAAAAACTCGCCTCTGAGGACCAGCCTCTCTCGACATCGGCCCTCCACTCCAATAGATTTAAAGCATGTCCAACCTTCCTCAAATCACCAGCTCTACAATTGCCACAACGCCAAAGGCGCATCCTTTAAGTCTGTATAAATCCAATAATTCAGATCACGGGAAATCCATTCTTTTCATAGGAGGGGTCCACGGTGATGAACCTGAAGGCGTTGAACTTGCCAACAAACTCTTACAATGGTTGATGCAAAATAACCACAATTCCTGGCTCCTCATTCCCTGTTTGAACGTTGATGGGTTTAAGGCAGGATCTCGGGTCAATGCCAACGGAGTCGATTTGAATCGAAATTTCCCTCACAACTGGTCGCCCACCATGAAAGCCCCAAGATATTTTCCAGGAAAACATCCCGGAAGTGAAATTGAGACCAAAGCACTCATTGAAACTATCACGCGCTACAGCCCAAGACTTATCTGCCACTTTCATTCATGGAACCCATGCATTGTGTTCACTTCAGACAAAGCCCCGAAAGAAGCCGAAATATTGAGTCAAGTGACAGGTTACCCACTTCAATCTGACATTGGGTACTCCACGCCCGGAAGTTTGGGCGATTGGGCATGGCGAGAGCTTAAAATACCTGTCATCTGTGTGGAAGAAAAGGAAGGTGTCAAACTCGAAACCATTTGGTCTAGATTTGAACCTGCGTTTGAAGAGATTTTCAGATGAATTCAAATTCCAATGTTTTAATCTACACTGAAAAAACCAAACCAAATTTCAATATTGAATTTGATCATGTCGATAATTTGGCCTCCGTTCTACCATCTCAGTACGGAGTCATTGTCTTAGAAACCACAAAATACAACTATCATGAAGTTGAAAAGGCTCTAGGTCGCAAGGAGTTAGAAGTTAATTTCACTCAATTTGTGTTGATTGATATGGGTCTAGAGCTTGAAGAGCTCACAAAAATTGTAAGCTCTCACAAAATCTTTCATATCATTTCGTCGGATGAGCTCCAAAGCCTCGAATCAACAATTTTATCTGCTGTAGAAGAAAATGCACTTTTGAAACAAAATGACGAACTCATCAAACTTTACAATGAACAAAACAAAAAGCTCAAAGAGCTCAGCGACAACCTTGAAGATCGAGTGCTCGCACGTCAAAAGAGTTTACTTGAAAGTAAATCAAAATCGATAGAAGCATCAGAAAAACTCAATCTACTTGTTCGCGCTTTCGTAACAACTATGGAAGCCACTTCAATCCAAGACATGGAAACCCGTCTATTTCAAGCAATTGAAACTCCACTTGGTATAGAGGAAATCAAAATCTCTCTACACCCTCCAGCTTCAAAAACAAAGAAAAAAGAAAAAGGAATCCATATTGTTTCATTCAATCTGCGCCCTGAAGTGCAAGGTTCTATCGAGTTCAAAAGCTCAGACACCCAAGTTTTGGATCGCCAAAAAGCCAAAACGCTTACACAAATAGCAGATGCAACAACACTCAACATTGATCGCCTCATACAAGATCAAGAAACGGCCACTGTACAAAAACAGTGGGATATGACTTTTGATGCTGTCTCTCATCCCATTGCAATACTCAAAAAAGATTATACAATTCACAAGTCCAATAAAGCATTTCGAAAATTCAATGAAGGACAGAAATGTTATCAAGTTTTATTTGGACACAACACACCTTGCATGAACTGCCAATTTGAAAAGTCATTTCGAATCACTGCACAAAGTAGCCATCATGAAGTTATAAGCCAACTACACGATAGTGATAATCAAGCTTATCTTCATATCTACCGTGATGTAACATCTGAAATTGAGTTTAAAAAAGGGATTTTAAAGAAAGCAAAAGAGGCAGAGCTTGGAACAATAGGAGGAAGCATTGCCCATGAATTGAACAATCCACTCTCTGGAATTATTACATTTATACAGCTCATAAAATCAGATTTAAACTCTGAGAGTGAATTTTTTGAAGACATAAACGAAATGGAAAAAGCTGCCCTCAACTGCAAAGATATCGTTGCCAATCTGTTGATTTCCTCTCGAAAATCAGATCAAGATACCCCTCAAAACGTCAATATTTCGGACTCTCTCTCTCGAGCGATTTCTCTAGCTGACCTTAGGTCTCGATCTCGAGGTATACAGTTTTCAATCAATGATACCAAAAAAAAGTGGATGATCTCTGGTCACTCAGATTATTTGATACAAATTTTTCTCGAACTCATGAACTCCATCCATGACCTTATACTGGAAAGTCGAGTCGATTCACATAAAGTTTCTAAGGTTGATATTTCAATTCATGAAGAAAAAAAATCCATAAGTGTTCTATTTAACTTTCCTCTGGATTCAAAATTCAGCATTGAAGATTGCAAAAAAGATAAAGTTTTAAATTTGAAAAATAGGATAGGGAAAAACAATACCAGCCTAGAATTGAGTCGAGTGGCAGAGTCCAAAGGACAGGCAAAGTTTACCTTTCCCAAACTTTAATACTAAATGGAAGTCCAAATCTTTGACGGCCTAAATTGACACCGCCAAAAAGCCTACTTAATCTAAACAAGTACCAGCAATAATTTCCGACTGAAACACAAAATGCGAACTCCAGGAAGGAGCCAAAGATGCAGACAAGAAGAGTCCTTGTGGTAGATGACGAGTCTAGCCTAAGAACAACATTACTGAGGGCTCTGAATAAGGCCAACTATCAAGTCGTAACTGCATCAGATGGCAACGAAGCATTGGCCTTGGCAAAATCAGACAAGAGTTTTGATCTTGCACTTGTGGACTTGAGACTCCCAGACTACGATGGACTAGATTTGTTAACAGAGCTAAAGAATATAAATTCAAAAATGGAAGTCATTATATTGACTGGCTTTGGAACGATTCAAACCGCAATAGATGCAACTAAAAGAGGAGCATTTCATTTTTTAACTAAGCCATTTAATCTTGATGAATTGTATTCATTGGTTGAGAAGGCATTTGAAAATCAAAACCTGAAGACTGAAAATACAAAACTCAAATCACAATTACATCACAAATATAAATTTGATAACATTGTTGGCCAAAGCGAAGAGATGACAAAAGTCTTAGAGCTTGTGGATCGTGTTGCTGATAGTGATTCTACAATTCTTGTAACTGGAGAAAGTGGGACAGGAAAAGAAGTTGTGGCTCGTGCCATTCATTACAATTCCGACCGCGCAACAAAACCCTTGATTCCAGTTAACTGTGGAGCTATTCCTGCTGAACTTCTTGAAAGTGAGCTATTTGGTCATGTCAAAGGCGCATTCACAGGTGCTACGAACAATCGAATTGGTCGTTTTGAAATGGCACATGAAGGCACCATATTTCTTGATGAAATTGGAGAAATGAGTACAAACCTTCAAGTCAAATTACTTCGTGTTTTGCAAGAACGAAGATTTGAGCCTGTTGGTGGAACAAAGTCTATTGATGTTGATGTCAGAATTGTGGCCGCAACAAATATTGATCTTGAAAAAGCTGTTCGGGAGGGAAAATTCAGAGAGGATCTTTTCTACAGATTAAATGTCATTCCTTTACAAATCCCAGCACTAAGAAATCGAAGGAGTGATATTCCACTACTTGTTCATCACTTTATTGAGAAATTCAATACAAGCAAAAAAAGAGCAATCTCAGGAATTTCACCTGAAGCAACAGATTTGATGTACCACTATCCTTGGCCTGGGAATGTTCGAGAACTTGAAAATCTCATAGAGAGAATTACAATTCTTAAAGGAAATGGAATCATCGATATCATTGATCTTCCCGATCGATACAGAGAAAGACAATTTGTACCAAACCATTCAGAAGAGATCAGTTTTCCAAAATCAGGTATTGATTTTAACTCAGCTGTGGATGCCTACGAAAATGCACTCATTCTGAAAGCGCTTGAAAAAACAGGATGGAATCGCAATAGAGCAGCTCAACTTCTAAAACTCAATAGAACAACTCTTGTAGAGAAGATCAAAAAAAAGGGACTACAGCCCCAAGAACAAACCCAATAGATGCTCGACATCTACTAGGTAAGTCCATGCATTGCTATCGAGTTTCCCATACATGTGCCTTATCTTTCTCTGAGTTTTTGATAAGAAATCGATTTAATGTTGAAATGATCTCGGATCGGTGCAGTGCTCACATTTTTGTGAGCGCTGCTGCCGAACGCATGAATGAAAACATTAAATCGATTTCTTATCAAAAACCCAGGGTTGATACTCTGTTACCCCTTCAGATGGCAATGCATGGACTTACCTAGTAGATGTCGGACACCCCTGTAAAAAGTGTCGACACTTGGTAAATTCAAATCCCTAAACCCCTTCTATTTCTCTCTTTATAGGCATGACGATTGCTCTATAGAGGGTAAGGGGGAAACATGAGGGGGCAAGTCACAATTCTCATTTTGATACAGATGTTTGCTGCAACACTGTTTGCTGCTCCATCTATTGAAAAACCTGATCCTATTTCACCATGGGGAGATTTAAATGTGTCTCTCGACAACGATCTCTATAAAACTTATGCACCAACCCACCTTTCAGAGTCCAATAAACTAGATGACGTCTCTGAGGGCTTTCTCAGGCACGCAACTGAGGTGTACAGCAAGTCTGATTCATTCCGTCAAAGCTCAGTTGGAAAAGCCTATCTGGATTTCTCAGTTTCTCTAGAAAACAAACTGACTCTAAGCTCACCCCAAGGGGAGGAAAGATTCACACTCATTTTCAAACCCGATCTTGGAAAAGCTGGAATCAAGTATGAAGGCGAGTTCAACTTTCATGCAGTTTACGAATCATTCAATCAAGAATTGCAAATTCGCCTAGAGCGAGAATTGAGTAAAAACTCAAATATTGAGTTTCGCCACAGCACAAATCAGAATATTGCAGAACTCGGATACAAATACAGTTGGTAGCATACTGAGGCAAATTCATAAGACTCATGTCTAGTTCTTAGGTGCTCTTCTTTATTTTCCTAAATCAAAATACTCTGGACCTCCGATAGAAGGATGAAAGACCTGTTCGGAGGAACTTAGCAATGAACATCTTGAAAATCTGCACTTTGGGATTTTTCTGTTTTTTACTCTCACTTCAAATCAGCTGCTCCGACCAAGGATCTAGTGGAGGCCCTTCAGGACCTGTAGAAATCATCGACGTAAGTTTGAGTAATCCATCCGTTGAAGGTCCAATCATTATTGAAAACAAAATGGAACGTGAACTTATTGGCGATCCAACAATAGATGAAGACAACACTCCACAAGGACTATTTTCTTACACTCCAAAGGGAACTCGGAAAAGAGAGACCTCTGAAGAGTGTCGAGTTCAGCAAATCGAAAATATCTTCCAATCCACAGCCCTCTCAAACAGTGAAAAAGTATCAAAAACCCAAGACTACTTCCTCAATTGCGAAGATGAACTCACTCGCTTCTCAGGGAAAGGGTGGTTTGATAATACTAAAATCTCTTTCTTAAATTATAAGTTGGCAAAAAATCCAAGAATTCATCAAGCCAACTTTAAATTCAATAACGGTGAAACTATACGTGGCCATCTTGGGATTAAGCCAAGTGATGTCCCACGCCCCTTGATCATCGCAAGATGTGGTGTGTTCTGCAATGCCGGAAGTACTTCGGGTCGAATGATGCTTATGCATCTCTTTGATGAAAGTCCTTTCCATGTGCTTTGGCTTGGCAATGTTACAGGTACAAATTTTGTTGAAGACAATAAAAAGGTCACCATTGGAGGGTACTACGAAGCACTTCAACATTTTCGAATTCTTGAGTACCTCAATACTCCAAGTTCACCTCTATTTGGTAGAATCTCAAGCACTCATGTATTTGGACTCAGCCTTGGCGCCAATGCATCTGCCATGACCTCTGTTCTTGCACAGTTCAATTCCACCATTCAAAATCAACACCCCTTTAAGTCTTCTCTTTCTATGTGTCCAGTTCTTGATCTAAACTCAACACTTATTGAAGTTTTTAAAAACAATACTAGGGGCAAAATAATGTCTCATAAAGCATGGAAGTTATTAAAACTTGGATATGAGAAGAACAATCAAGCCATTCCTGAAAAACCTAAAATGAAGGATTTTCCAAGTATTATATCAAATCTCTCATTGGCTACATATCAAAGTGCCACAAGCGACCCTGCCTGGGGACTTGCTCCATTTTTAAATTTCACATTCAAGAGCTTAGAGGAATTTCTATCTGTGAATACATACATTGAGCATAGTGAAAGAGTGTCTGAAATTCCATCTCTTGTGCTTGCTTCAAAAGACGATCCAGTTGTTCCCCAACGAGTGAACGCAGAACCTCTTATTTCAAAACTCAATGAGCGGAATGGAAATTCGTCTGTAAATGCAATCTACGTCAACGAAGGTCGTCATTGCGCATTCAGCACTGTGTATGGGTGGAGCACAATGTCCTCGCTCTTTCGAAATTTCTATCTCAGCCACAGCCCAGAATACACCGAACAAGCTATTGAACGAAAACAAAGTCTATCTAAGATTCGTTTCCCATCCTCTATAACAAGGCTTGAAAAAGATGAATTTCACTTTTCTCAAGAGTGGGTTACAAAAAAAGAGGATGAACACTTTACTCTCACATTCAAAATTTGGGCTCCCAGCTCAACAAACAAGGTCAACTGTAGACGACAAAACCCCAATAGCGCATATGAGACCTGCTTTCGCACTGCAAGTGTGCAAGTCCCATTTGAAACGCTTGATGTTGACCCACTTTATGTTTACCAAGGAAACACAAAGTCAGAAGCACAGGCTGTCACGAGGTGGGCCAACACGAATTTGAAAATCGTTGATAAATTTGATCAAGACATACATTTTTCTAGAAATGACCCAAATCAAGTGATGTGGATAGATTACCCTTGAAAGAGTACTCCTTGTTCCTCTCATTAAACACTTTTACAAAAAAGACACTTGATCACTCGAGTAAACAGATTCGATTATTCTTGAAAGATTTTCTCTAGATCTGAAAACAGCACTTTTCCTTGACGTAAAAGCTTCATTTCACCAGATTCCAATTTAACAACAGTGCTGGGGGCTTCACCCAATGCATTTTCATTGGTAACACAGATCCAGCTCTCCGGCCCATTTAACTCAACACCTTTTTCAACAACAGCCTCTCCCGAAAGATTTGCACTTGTTGTCGTAAGAGGAACCTTAATATCTTGAAAAAGAGATTTGATGAAAGGATGTGGAGAACATCTCATGCCAATGCAGTTTGTGCCTCCATGAATTTTAAAAGGAACAGTTTCCTTTGCCATAACAACAACAGTCACAGCACCAGGCCATACGGATTTTAAAAACTTTTCGCTTTTGTCATCTATGTGGCCATAAAAGTGAGCCATCTCAATATCTCTTACTAAAACACTCAATGCACGTTCTAGCGGTCGATTTTTAAAACGATATATCTCATCTTGTGAGTCCTCAAAAGTAATGAGACTCCCAATTCCCCAAACAGTTTCGGTTGGATAAACCAACACACGACCCTGATTGAGTTCGTGAGCGATTTCAGAAATATTACTCAGTTTCTTCATTGATTTGCCTCTTCCCGATATCCTTGCGGATTTGAACTCCATCCCATTGAACTTTCGAAGCGGCATCGTATGCAGCATCAAGAGACTCTTGAACAGAGTCCCCAATACCTATAGCATTTAAAACTCTTCCACCATTTGTCACCCAACCATTTAATGGGTCAAATCGTGTGCCTGCATGAAGAAAATAGGAATTCTCACTTTTAAAAAAAACATCTCCTTTAACAATCACGTTTTTTTTAGGAGACTCTGGATATCCCTCTGATGCCATGACCACAACAGAGGAACACTTCTTTTTCCAATTCAATTTTGGCACCTTACCATTTGCAACTTCTTGAAACACTGAACCCCAATCTCCATCCAACAAAGGAAGTAAAATTTGAGTCTCTGGATCACCAAAACGAACATTGTACTCTAGAACGCTCGGCCCACTTTCTGTCACCATAATTCCAATATAAAGAACGCCACGATAATGGATTTTCTCGGTATTCAACTGATCCACACTCGGCTTAACAATTTTAGTAAGGATCGTTTCACTGAGTTCTTCATCAATTGCAACTGGGGCAACAGCTCCCATACCACCAGTGTTCGGACCTGCATCTCCATCAAGCAATCGTTTATGATCTTGTGCAAGCGGTAGCGCCTCAAACTCCTCACCATTTGTTAAAACCAGAAAACTCAGCTCCCAACCTGGCAAATACTCCTCTAGCAATGCCTCAGAACCAGAATCCCCAAGTCCCTTAGCTTCAAATAGAAATTTTGCCGAATCTTCCAATTCCTTTTGAGTTTTACAAATGAAAACTCCCTTACCTGCCGCAAGTCCATTTGCCTTAAGCACCCATGGACTTTGGAAATTCTGAGATTGGCTCAGCGTACTTTCAACACTGTTCACCTTAAAATACTGTGCTGTCGGTACTTCAGCTTTTTTCATAAACTCTTTGGCATAGATCTTTGATGCTTCCAGTTTCGCCCCATCCAACGATGGTCCAAAAACAGGGATTTCCAATTTTTGTATCCGATCAGCAAGCCCCTCCACAAGTGGGGCCTCAGGCCCAATCACAACCAGAGAGATATTTTTTTCCTTCAATTCAGCTTCTAAAAGTCGATTGTCATTAAGGTCGGCCGTAAAAAACTCGGCCGACTTTTGAATTGCGTCACTTGAGGGAGTACAAAAAACACACGAGACGGTTTTTGACTCAGTCAAGGCTCTTACTATTGCGTGTTCTCGGCCTCCAGAGCCTATGACCAATACATTCATAAACTCAACTAACTATGAATTGCATGATTTGTCACGTAAGTGCCCCCTCTCACCTAGTTGACTCACTATATAATCTGAAATTGAATTGGATTCTCACAAAGCCTAAGGATATTCTATTTGCTATGAATGAAGAAATCTTTGTAGTAGCAGGAAAAAGAACACCGTTTGGAACATACGGTGGAGTGTTTAAAGATACAAGCGCCACTGATCTCGCACTTGAGGCCTCCATGGCAACAATCTCCCAAGCTGGCATCAAGCCGACTGACATCGATCACATTGTTTTTGGAAATGTTGTACAGTCCTCATCTGATGCCATTTATTTACCTCGACATGTCGGTCTTCGCTCTGGAATACCAGTCGAAGTTCCAGCACTTGGTTTGAATAGACTTTGCGGTAGTGGGTTTCAATCATGGATTAGCGCCGTACAAATGATCCAAACAGATGAAGCAACAGCTGTGCTTGCTGGTGGAGCCGAACAGATGAGTCAAATTCCCTACGTGCTTAGAGGGGCACGTTTTGGAATGCGAATGGGACATGGCCAAGTTGAAGATTTTTTGACCGCCTCTCTTACGGACTCCTACACAGGTGATCCAATGGCCATCACAGCCGAAAATTTAGCAGAAATTTATAAACTCAACCGAGAGGTCGTTGATCAATACGCACTTCAATCTCAAAAACGTTGTTTAGAAGCAGACAAGAAAAATATATTTGATTCTGAAATTTCCGAAGTCAAAATCAAAACCCGTAAGGGCGAAGCAACCATATCAAAAGATGAACATCCAAGACCCGAAACAAGCATGGAGTCGCTTTCCAAACTCAAACCCGTTTTTAAGAAAAACGGAGTTGTAACGGCTGGAAATGCATCAGGCATTGTGGATGGAGCAGCAGCCTCACTCATTGTCTCTGAATCAAAAACCAAATCTCTTGGACTTAAACCCCTTGCTCGAATCGTTGGCTACGCCTCAGTGGGGTGTGATCCAAAAATCATGGGGATCGGCCCCGTAGGAGCAATTCGAAAGGTTTTAGATAAAACAGGCTTGAGTCTTGATAAGATGGATCTCATTGAGGTCAATGAAGCATTTTCTGCTCAGTATTTATCTGTACAAAAAGAGCTGAGGCTCGACAATGACAAAACAAACGTCAATGGCGGTGCTATTGCAATTGGACATCCACTTGCCGCATCTGGAACACGGATAATGAACCACCTTGTCTATGAACTTCACAGAAGAGACGCCAAGTATGCCTTAGGATCTGCATGCATTGGTGGTGGCCAAGGAACTGCAATAATTATCGAACGCGTATAAGGGAGAAACTTTTGGATAATACATTTGGACTCAGCGAAAAAACAGTTCTGTTGACAGGTACATCTTCCTCAGTTGGTCGCGCAATTGCACTTCGACTCTCCGAAGCTGGAGCAAACGTGGCCCTTGTAGACAAGAATGAAGAGCGCACAAATCGACTTGTAAATGAAATCATGGACCAAAGAGAAACTCGAGACTCCTACGGAAGGGCAGCTGCAATCGTTTCAGATGTTTCAAAGTCTCATCACGTTAAAGAGGCCGTAAGTAATGTTGCTCAGGCTTTTGGTGGCATTGATATTTACATCGATGCTCTTTTTGCTTCTCGTGATATGCCAATATCAGAGGGCGGGGTTACTGAGGAATTGGATCGACTTATTGATCTCAACACAAAGGCTCCGTACCTTATCACGCATGAAGTTGTGAAGTTTTTGAAGGAACGTCGCCGCAGTCGAATTGTCTACCTCACACCAGATTTGGCTTCATGGGGAGCTGAGGGTGAATCCGTTGCCGCCATCACTCGAACTGGTCTCTCTCATTTAGCAAAAGTCGTAGCACGCGAACACTCAACCACAACAATGACTGCCAACTGTGTTGCCGTTGGACCGACTGATGATTACCTTGTAACTCGAGCACCAAACTCCTCTTCTGCTGAATCTGCACTCAATTTACTGACAGATAAAAACGCCTATGTACAAATGGGAGATCCAAACGAAATTGCAAATGTTGTGGTATTCCTAGCTAGTGGGCTTTCAGGAGCGATCAATGGCCAAACTTTGATTGCAAGTCACGGACTGACGTAAAAGGTTTGATTCGGAGATCATCCTTGATCTCATGGTCGTACTCCATCCTTGGCGACCTCTGTGAACCACCCCTCTTTTTTTGCGAACCACCCTCCAATTCTGTTGCCCAAGTTTTGGAGAGCCCTTGCCCCCGTTCAATGATAAGACGCAATGGACCTGGACATTGGTTAAAAGAAATTATCTTATTATTTTGTAAATGAAGTGAGGCCCCATTGAACTTAAACTCAAGTGATTTCTATGACCTAGAGTCAGACCTCAGTAATAACGAATTAACTATTCGTGATTCTATACGTGAATTTTCAACCTCAGAGTTAATGCCCAATATCAATTCCTGGTTTCATGAAGGACGTTTTCCCGACTCAATTATTTCTGAATTTGGGAGACTCAAAACTCTGGGATCCACCATTTCAGGCTATGGGTGTCCAGGTCTCAATTACACAACCTATGGTTTGATCATGAAAGAGATCGAACACGTCGATTCAGGGCTTCGAAGTTTTGTAAGTGTCCAAGGGGCACTTTGTATGTTTCCCATCTTTCAATTTGGAACTGAGGAGCAAAAGAAAAAGCACCTTGAACCAATGAGTCGTGGTGAAATTATTGGATGTTTTGGACTCACCGAACCAGATCATGGCTCTAACCCTGCTGGAATGGAAACTCAAGTCAGAGATGATGGCGATTCTTTTATTTTAAACGGCCACAAAAAATGGCTCACAAATGGAACTCGTGCTCACATCGCAATAGTTTGGGCAAAAGATGAAGATGAAAAAATCATTGGTCTCATTGTAGACACAAATCTCAAGGGAATAGAAAAGAAAGAGATCAAAAATAAATATTCACTAAGAACATCTGATAGTAGCGAATATATATTCCAAGATTGTCGAGTTCCAAAGTCACAGCAGCTTCAAGTCAGTGGATTCAAAGGACCCTTTTCATGTCTAAATCTTGCACGTTTTGGTATTTCATGGGGAGCACTTGGCGCAGCAAGTGCATGCTTTGAAGAAGCTCTTCAATACTCTAAGAAACGCATTCAGTTTTCAAAACCCTTGGCGCGATTTCAACTTATACAGGCCAAGCTCTCCAACATGTGTACCGAAATAACAAAAGGCCAACTTCTCTCCCAAAGCTTAGCTCTAAAACTAGATAATAGAAGTTTTCGTCCAGATCAAATTTCTATGGCCAAAATGAATAATGTTTCTCAAGCATTAAAAATCTCACGAGAATCTCGAGATATTTTAGGCGCAGTTGGTATCACAGATGACTTTCATACAATGCGCCACATGTGTAACCTTGAAACTGTCAACACCTACGAAGGCACCGAAGATATCCATCGATTGATCATCGGCCAATCCATCACTGGTAAAAATGCATTTGTGTGATTTTCATCATTTTGCAGAAAGCGGAGACTTAACAGGTAAAAAAACAATCTCTATGGCACGCCTCACCCGACCCGCATAAAAAATAGACCGCATCTAAAACGGTTTAAAAACAGCAAGTAACACAATCAAAACAAGAAAAAGAGTCGGATACTCATTTCGAATTCGACACTGCCGTGATGTGAGATAGAAGTTCTCACTTTTGAATTTGTTTAAAACGTAACCAATATAGAAATGATAAGAAATCAACCCAACAAGTAGAAAGAGTTTTACGTGAAACCACCCAGCTTGCATCAAATATGGAACCTGAGTGATAAGCGTAAGGCCACAGATAACCGTCACTACCATAGACGGCCAAGTGATATAGAAATACAGTCTATGAGCCATTGTCATAAGAGTACTTCGCGTTGAGATATTGTCTTTGTTTTCAACGATATAGACAAAGAGACGAAACATATAAAACAACCCAGCAAACCAGGTCACCATTGAAATGAGATGTAGAGCTTTAAACGTCAGATACATAGTGACTTCTTTGTACAATCAAGGTGGAGAGTTTACAATGATCAATTTATTCTTTCTTCTGTATCTTTAATCACTTGGCACAAACAAATAGATGGAACCCTTTTCTGGATAAACTGCAGTTTCATCATAGGGTTCACTGACAATACGACTGCTCCCAGCAAAACCGACAACTTGACCAAAGAGAGTTTGGACTGGGTCCCTCTTGTAACGTCGAACTTGAATGGGCTCCACGCCCAAGTCAAACTCCGTCATTCGTCCCACGCCACCGACCAATAGAGAGTTGTTACTATAAGCAATAGACTGACCAAATCGTTCGTCAATGACATACCCACTTTCTAGATTGTTTTGAATTTCATTTGAGAGAGCCCAATTTGAATTGGAATATCTATATTTGTACACAACACCTTTAGAAAGTTGATCCACACCAGCGTCTTTCACCCCAGGTGCTCCAACAAATAAGCAAGCACTGCCATTCAACTCAAGAGCTGCACCAAATTGATCTCCCTGTACTGGAGTCGGATTCTCAATCGTATCTTTCAAAGAAAACTGAGTATTTTGATATTCGTACACCTGAACCAGTCCCGAACTCTGAAGTCCACTGACCTCAGAGGCTGGAGAACCAACAAAAAGAAAATTCTCAAATATCTTTAAACTCAATCTATTAGAGATTGGATCCAATCCTGTTTCTGGAGGAAGTGGCACTTCATCTAAAACAATCTTTTGAAGGAACTCAAAAACTGAGCCCTCTCTGTAAATATATACAACAGGGATATAATTTCCTTCAGTCGCATGCATCGTATCCACTGCAGAAACAGCAACAAAAGAACCCTCAGCGGCAACATGGAGTCCATAATGAATAACTGATTCACCATCAGGAGGATTTAAAACTCCAATCGGACTCCACGATTTATTTTGTTTATAAATGAGGAAAACTTCATTTCCCATAGAGTTTCCACTCACTATCAAAGAACCGTTTAATGCAACACTTTGGCCAAAGTTTTGTTCAAATCGCCTTGCTCCAGGATATCCAATTTTTGCCTCATTCAACCAAGTGTTCTGACCAATATTTTTGTAGATCAAAACAGATCCGTTCTCAGCAGATTCCCTTGTTTGCACTCCTCCAACATCCACTAGAATCTCATTTATGTCAGCAGGTGCTCCCACTACTATGACATTGCCCTTTGCAGCCAAACTCGATCCATAGCGAGCTTTTTCAGAAAGTGAGGGTGGGGAGAATTTTTTTTCAAGAAGCGCTGGTGCCTGTGACCCCTCTTTGTTTAAAGATTCTGAAGATTGCTCTACAATAGATGAGGTTTCAAAAGACCCACAATTCTGATACCCCACGAGTAGGATCATTATATACAATAAGGATGCTACATAGATCGGTTTCAAACGGCCCCCACAGGTTCTCTATATGAGATTCGGATGCCAAGACATAAAACCTAAGTCATAGCTTAAGATAAGAGGAATGAAGTCTTATTTTGTATCAGAATGAGTCATTTTATATAAATTCTCTCTTGATAAAAATCACTCAATTTAGGAGTGCAAGCCCATAGTTTTGTTTCATCATAAGCTTCACGATTTCCATTATGAGTGAGTCACTTTAATTCTGACCAAGCGGCAAGCAGGGAACGGGGACTAAGTCTGGTCCTAGCTATGAAGGACCCGGATTTTTTATGAAGCGATTGATACTTTGAGGACAATTATTGACAAGAAATTCACATATTTTCACAGGTGAACAAGGCAGAATCAAGACACTCCCCCCTCCACCTCGGTCCCCTTCTTGCTATATTTTGGCCAGGAGGCCCAATGGGTATACATGAACAAATTTTTCGTCTTGTCACACTTGTTATTGCGGGTCTTGTTGTAGGAAGCGCAATTGGCTTTGTTCATCAAAGAATTGAAGAAAATCAAGAAAGTGGATTTCTCCATGATGTTCAACTTGTAGAAGACGCAAATCAACTGAATGCTTCCTCAGAGCCCCAATTTTCCCTTGAAAATCAGGGGGTTAGAGGATCTGAAAATGTCCCACCTTCTGCTTACGAGATATTGTCTGAAAGAAGCAAATAAGTTAGTGTAATCCTTCATATTTTTATGGAGGACGCATGCCTGAAGAACTGTCCGATCGGTACTCAGCAAAAGACATCGAATCACGTATCTACTCTTTTTGGGAAGAGGGCGAGTACTTTAAAGCTGAAGAGACTTCAACAAAACCACCCTATGCGATTTGCTTACCACCACCCAACGTCACAGGTACACTTCACCTAGGACACGCGCTTGACCACACAATACAAGACGTCCTGATTCGTTGGAAGAGAATGTCAGGCTACAACACTCTCTGGCAACCAGGAACTGATCACGCAGGAATTGCCACCCAAAGTGTTGTCGAAAGAGAACTCAAAAAGGAAAACAAAACTCGAAAAGATCTTGGAAGAGACAAATTTGTCAAACGTGTTTGGGAATGGAAAGAAGAATACGGCGGTCGAATTGTTGATCAAATGAAACGACTTGGTGATTCTTGTGACTGGTCCCGCCTTCGATTTACAATGGATGAAGGTTTATCTACGGCTGTCCGTAAAGTCTTTGTTACCATGTATGAAGAAGGTCTGATCTACAGAGGCAAAAAACTTGTCAACTGGGACCCTGAATTTGAGACTGCAGTTTCTGATCTCGAAGTCGAACACAGAGAAGAAAAGGGACATTTGTGGAATATCAAATACCCACTTTCAAACTCCGAAGACTTTCTCGTCGTTGCCACAACGCGACCTGAAACATTACTTGGTGACACCGCAATTTGCGTCCATCCATCAGATCCGCGTTATCAAAAATACATTGGGCAAAAAGTAAAACTCCCTCTTACGGATCGTGAGATAGAAGTTATAGCAGATGATTTCGTAGAAAAAGACTTTGGATCTGGAGTTGTGAAGGTCACTCCGGCTCATGATTTCACAGATTATGAAGTTGGAAAAAGGCATGATCTTGATTTTCTAAATATTTTAAATACAAACGGAACTCTCAATGAAAATACAGGTACCTATCAAGGTCTCAGTGTCAAAGAAGCCAGAAAGAAAGTCATTGCAGATCTTGAGGAACAAGGGCTTCTTGTAAAAGAAGAGCCCTATAAAATCACAACTCCAATTTGCCAAAGGTCTGGCGCTGTCATTGAACCCTATCTTTCTTCACAGTGGTTTGTTGCCATTGACAAAATGGCAACTCCGGCAAGACATGTTGTGGAATCAGGCACAATCACATTTGAGCCTGAACTTTGGACAAAAACTTACCTCCACTGGATGAACAACATACAAGACTGGTGCATTTCTCGACAACTCTGGTGGGGACATCGCATTCCCGCCTGGTACTGTGAGGATTGCACTGAAATTTCAGTTAGTGAGACAACACCAGAGCAATGCAAGCACTGTGGTAGTTCTTCAATATCTCAAGACGAAGATGTTCTAGACACTTGGTTTAGCTCTGCTCTTTGGCCATTTTCAACTCTAGGGTGGCCAGAGAAAACAGAAGCCTTAAAAACCTTTTATCCAACAAACGTTCTTGTGACTGGCCATGATATCATCTTCTTCTGGGTCGCACGTATGATTATGGATGGACTTCATTTTCTAAAAGATGTTCCTTTCCGAAAAGTTTTTATTCATGGAATTATCAGAGACTCTCAAGGTCGCAAAATGTCAAAGTCCGTTGGAAATACTGTAGATCCTTTGCAGATCATTGAAACTCACGGAGCTGATGCCCTCCGCTTTACACTGATGGCTCAAATTAGTGGGGGAAGAGATCTTAAGTTTTCTGAACAGCGTCTTGAGGGTTATCGAAACTTTATAAACAAAATTTGGAATGCCACAAGATTTTCACTCAATGCACTAGGGGATTTCAAACCCACAACTCCACCTTCAAAAAACGATCTCTCTTTGAGTGATAAATGGATCACATACAAATTGGGAGAAGTTGAACAGACTGTTGATGATGCGCTTAACAACTATCGATTTTCTGATGCAGCTCAATCTCTCTATTCATTTGTCTGGCATGACTTCTGTGATTGGTATTTGGAGTTTATTAAACCAATTATTTACGGGGAAGATTCAACAAATAAAAATGCAACCCAATATGTCCTAGTCACAGTTTTAAATCGAATTTGCCGATTGTTACACCCATTCATTCCCTTTGTGACTGAGGAAATTTACCAAAAACTACCAAATAAAACCGAAGCCTGTGTCGCTGCCGACTATCCAACAAAGTACAATGACAAAGACTTTCTGGAATTTGGCTCTGAGCAAGCAGCAGAAGACCTAGATCTTGTTCGAGATGTCATTGCTGCCATTCGAAACATACGAGGGGAGAATCGAATCAAACCTGGTGTTGAAATCCAAGCGCGCCTAGCTCCAAATGATGGAGAGATTCAAAAAGTTCTTGGAAACAATAAGACGTTTATTTTGCAACTTGCCAAGGTTTCAGAATGCGAAATTGGAGAGGCTGGGGATTTGAGTAAATGTGCCGTCACTCCAGTTCAAGTCAGCCATGGAAAAGTGGATGTCATTGTTCCACTTGAAGGACTTGTGGACTTTGATGAAGAAATCAAACGCCTAGAAAAGACTATTGAAAAAACCCAAAAAGAGATTCGAGGAATTGATGGACGACTTCAAAATAAAAACTTTGTGAGCAATGCTCCAGATGAAGTTGTTGAAGAAAGCAAAGAAAACCTTCATCAACTCAAGAGCCGACTTCAGAGCTTACAAGAAAGTTTAACAAGGTTTCGTTAATCTCGACATAAAGTATGAAGTGAAAACTTCATTTCACTCTCACAGAACTTCGCGTCCATGTCACATCGTGGACGCCCTGAATTCACCAAATCTTCACTCAATGGAATATCAGATGGCAGACACTTCATTGTAAGAAGTTGTCTCTGACATTCTGGAAGATCTGGATCTGTCTGGCATTGCTCCGGGATTCCAATACAGTTCTCATCTTCTTCATCCAAACACTCTGTATCAGCAACTTGCATACTATCTGATGAATCACGATACCCCCCACTCTTATTCTCAGAACAGGCCTGATACTCCACAATAAGAACAAAACCAAGCAAGATGAGAGTAACATGAAATGCCCTACGGTCCTTTGGTCTAAGTACCTTCAACGAACCTGCCATCAATATAAAAACAAGAATCAACCAAGCCATATGAAAGTATCGGCTAAATATCCAGTGACTTAAATTGAGACTCAATTTAATTGCCTCAATAAAATTGATTTGATCCCCGATAAGGTTTACGAGATTGATTCTCAGTATTTGGAGGCAGTAATATGAGTGATGAAAACACTATCGAATTTCAACCAGGAGACACGATTTTCAACGAGAAAGATCCTGGTGGCTGCCTCTACGTCATCAAAGAGGGACAAGTCGGAGTTTTCAAAAAAGGACAATCTGAACTTTTGCCTCTTGCTATCGTCGGTTCCGGAGAGTTCTTGGGAGAAATGTCTCTTATCCGTGAGAAACAACGCTCTTCAACAGCTATTGCGCTAACTCCGGTAAAAGTCATTAAAATGACCAAAGGTGCCTTTAAGGTTCAATTGGATAAAACTCCCAAGTGGGTGCGTGCACTGCTTGATGGCCTTGTCCAAAGGCTTGATAAAATGGATGAACTTGTGAAAAGAAATGGCGTAAAAGACGAACAAATCAGTCAAACCATTGAAAACATCGCAAAAAAGAATGGTATTTCTTTAGACAAGAAACCAAAGCCAAGTGAAGAAAGCAACGATGAAGATGCTGCATAATTTATAGTTACACAATTGTTGCTAGAGTTTAGTCCTGTAAAATTCTCTTACAAAAAAAGTAAACATTTTTATTGATACAATTTCTCACTAAGTCTTCAAACTAACTTATGAAAAGCGAAATCCTCGACTTTTGGCACAGCCTTGCATTACTTAAGTGTAGGTTCAATTGTGGGGGAAAAATGAAAACCTTTTGTATCAAAACAACCCTAATATGTGTTTTCTTTTCGAGCTTCATAGGCTGTGGACAGGATGTGGCCTTTGATAAAAGTTCTGAAAGAGCAACTGGCTCATTAGGTGATGTTATATCTCCCCCCCCAATAGTGACATCCTTTGAACTAGAGGACACATTCACATATTCCGGTACAAATGACCTTTTCCATCAAGAAACATATGAAAAAAATAAGACTGTATTGCTGTTTCGAGCACTTGATCGAAATGGCAAATCTATCAAAGATCTTAAAAAATCCGACCTGAGCATCAAAGAGAATTCAAAAGATGTATCTACGTATGAGCTGAACTCCGATTCTATGAATACTGGCCAAAAAGTTGACATTGTCTTTGCATTAGACATAACAGGCTCAATGGATGCAGAGATCAATTCTGTAAAGCAAAATGTATCAAAATTTGTCGCAGATCTTGAAGCTAAAAAAGTTTCTTCCTCTCTATGCCTTGTGACATACAAGGATAAAGTTGAAAGAAAATGTGACCGTTTTGTGATGGATGACCCCAGTACCCCTGAGAATGAAAATCTCGTTGATTTCTTAGATGAAGTTTCAAAACTTGAGGCACGGGGTGGGGGACGTTCTCATGAAAACACAATGGGAGCGGTTTTAACCTCAGCTGAATCCACTCCATGGAATCTCGGAACACAGCGAATGATCATATTTTTTACCGATGATGGGTTTTGGATCAAACCCAGAGATGATGGCCGAAGTGAGGCCAAAACAGCGCCAACTTATATAGAAGTACTTGATGCACTGACAGATAAAGATGTCCAAGTTTTTGGAATTGCAACAGATCACAAAGGTTATAAGAACGACTATGATATTTATCCCTCAGTTACAGAACACTCAGGGGGAGCCTGGTTTGACATTGATAAACTAAGACGAGGGAAAATCACAATTGATGACATATTTAACTACATCAATGATCAAATCAGCACAACTTACACTATTACATACAATGTAGAAGACAATTCACTTGATCCAACTTTGCCAATAGATATGAGAGACTTCAAAATCGCTTCAAAAGGATCTGTGGAAATAGATAAAATAGTGATCAAAGACGCACAATCAAATATGCCAAATGGGCGCCCAGAACTCAAAGCACGCTGGGTGTTGAACAAAAACTCACCAATCAACGTTAATTCAGTAAAAGTCAAAATCAACGGATCCACCATGGCTGCTGGATTTCAAATTGATAGCGGTGAAATTGTTTTCAACTCACCCCCTGCACAAGGTGCTAAAATTGAAGTTCAATATGAACTTGGAACCTTGATCGACAACATTTCAACCCATCCGATAGTTCTAGAAGGAAATGGAAGCCTTGGAAAAACTTCCGTTTATTTCAATCATATTCTTGCAAATAAAAATGAATACGAGATAACACCATCACACGATGGTACACTTCACTTCAAAGTTTCAAGAGATGTTTTAACTGACCCCGACACATTTGGCATAAGAGCTCAAAAGCGTTTAAAAATTGAAGTTCAATATGAAAGAGTTTTAAACGGTAGTTAAAACGAATTCAGTATCACAACACCACTGCTGTTTGGCAAATCAACAACTCTCAGATTATCAAAAAAACCTATCTCACTCTCACCTGTTGTTGCACAAGAGTTTATCTCGACTATAGAAGCTTGAGATATTCCAAAGGATTCACAACTCACTATGGCTTCAGTTTTATCTAAATTCTTTCTTTCTCTTTGAGCACGTATATCTTCAACAGTCTCTACTATAGATTGATAGGCATGTTCTCCCTCAAGCAATACACGTTCCTTAAGATCTATACCGATTCGACTTGTCATATATTTGGGATCGTTTGCTAATACCAGACATCCTTGAGCAGCCGCATAAAAAGCAAGTGACGTTCCTGCAAATCGTGCTGGAACTCCCCATTTTGTCACTTCATTTAAAACTCTAACGCCACCCCATAAAGCAATTCTTCGACTGTATGATATGAGTTGTTGACGTATTGCACTCCTAACAGAATCTAGTCGCCCACTGCGCCGTAAACCTCTTGCCAACTTATTTTCTCCAATTTCCTCTAACATTTCAACGAGGCGATACCTGTCAACCTGTCTCAAGCGCTTTCGTCTACCCATTCCATCTAGTGCTCGCTTAACTCTCAACAGTTGGACTCCTTTGACTGAAGTGCTCAAAACTTTAGTAACAGGAACAAACGAGGCCACCCCATATCCCATTCTTCCCAACCCCTCTCCCACTTCCCCCCATTGAAACTCCTCATCCAATTCATATGCGTAGTCCACAATTGCTTCAAAAATTGTTTCAGAACCAGAATCAATTGAATCTAAGCCAAATGTCCATGCAAGCTTCTTCCACGCACTGGAATTCGTCATTTTGTTGTGAGCAGAAATGTAAGTAGAGACAAAGCGATCCCCGGTTGTTTGTGATAATGACGGAACCGTTGCAAGCTGAAGCATTGCAAATAGAATAAATACAAAAGTGGATTTTATCAGCCTACGTACCATATCCATCATAATATCTATGGAAGAAATATACCTCGCCAAAACCCATTTAAAACCGATTTGAGTATTCATTCTTGTAAATTTCACCATTTGAGTACAAATAACGGCCATTATTAAAATCGCTCAAAGTCCCCGCTCCCTGCTTGCCGCTTGGCCAGAATTAAAACGACTCACCCATATTTCCACTATTTATCATAAAAAATCGTCATAAACAGATGTCTTGCTAGTATAAAACAATCTAACCTTAGGTTTCCCAAGAGAGACTTGGACTTTCTACAAATTTCTATCTATTATTCAGCTTAGATGAAGAAGAAGATACTTTCAGGGAAGATCAAACGCCATCCAGACGGATTTGGATTTTTTATTCCAGATGATCATGAATTTCCAGATGTCTACATACCAAAGCATTGCATGTTTGGTGTAATGACAAATGACCATGTCTCTATCGAAGTGAAACAAGAAAAAGGCAAGGATCGGTACTCTGGAGAAATACTTCGAGTCTTGGAGCGCGCCACAGAACAAGTCATAGGACGTTATTCGGCAACTGGAGATGGTGGACAGTTGTATGACACAAGCCACGTGTGGGGCTCAAATATTCAAATTGCACCCGAAAATTCCAAAAACGCAAAAAGCGGAGAACTTGTTGTCGTAAAGATTTTAAAATATGCAGACGAGAGACAAAAGTGCTCTGGCGAAGTCATACAAATTTTAGGAAATGCCGACGACCCTCTCCATGATACAAAAAAAGTCATTGTAGATCATCAAATTCCTCACAAGTTTGGAAACGGTATTGAAGAAGAGCTCAATCAAATTCCAGACAAGGTACTTCCCTCAGATAAGACTGGGCGAACAGATCTCACGGCTCTTCCACTTATTACAATTGACGGTGCAACAGCCAAAGACTTTGATGATGCAATATATGTTGAATCCTCTCAAAATGGCTTTCGAATAGTTGTTGCAATTGCAGATGTCAGTCACTACGTCAAACCAGATTCAAAGATTGATGATGAAGCCTATAAACGAGGAACAAGTACTTATTTCCCCAACTACGTTGTGCCAATGCTACCTGAGAAACTCAGCAACGGACTTTGCTCGCTAAACCCAGAAGTCGAGAGACTTGCGCTTGTTGCCGATATTCAATTGGACTTTAAGGGTGAATTTTTAGGCACAAACTTTTATGAGGCTGTCATCCAAAGTCATGCTCGTGTCACCTATGGTGAGGCTCAAGAGGTTCTCGATGGATACGTTCCAGACAAACTCAAAGATGTCTCAGAAGTCATATTGAAAGCACGAGATGTTGCTAAAATTCTGATGTCCAAGAGGTTTCGAGAAGGTTCATTGGCATTTGATCTGCCTGAATCAGAAATTGTGGTGGACGATGCTGGGTTCCCAGTCGACATACAACGTGCTGAGCGACTGTTCTCTCACAAACTTATTGAAGAACTTATGTTGATTGCAAACGTAGCTGTAGCAAAGTATTTGAAAAATAAAGATATTCCAGGCATTCACCGCATACACGAAGAGCCCAACGCCGAGGCGATTGGAACTTTGAATAAATTTATAGTGAACTTTGGAGGCAAAAGCACATCAGGCCAAGGGAAACTTCAAAATCGAATCTCTAAAGCACTGGAGTTTTTCAAAGATACACCCAAAGAAGGTGTTTTGAGTATGCTGACCCTTAGATCCATGAAGCAAGCCAAGTACTCAGCAGATCCAATTGGCCACTTTGGTCTAGGTTTTGAAGATTATGTCCATTTTACATCTCCAATTCGACGTTACCCAGACCTCTTAATCCATCGCCAAATCAAGAGTTTGATCATTGGTACCGATCAATATAAAGCCATTCCAATTGGCAAACTGGACTCCTCTGGCGTTCATTTGAGCGCCTGTGAACAGAGGTCCGTAAAAGCGGAACGGCAACTGTGGTCGATAAAAAAAGCTCGACTAATGGAAAATGTAATCGGACAAGAGTTCGACGGTGTTATTAGTTCTGTCACAAAATTTGGAATCTTTGTAGCGCTACGAGATTTTGATGTGGATGGACTTGTTAAACTTGAAAATCTTGGCGATGACAGGTTTGAATTTGATGATGAGCATTTATGTTTACGCGGCCGAGGTTCAGGCGTAGTTTTCAATCTTGGGGATGAAATACGAATACGTGTTTTATCCGTAGACGTCGAATTGGGCCAAATAGATTTTGAACGACTTGGGGAAAAGCTTCGTGGAAATTCTGACAACAGGGCGACAGATCGCAAAAAATTTAAAGACCGCGGGAAGACTAAGAGAAATCGTAAGCGTTTTCGCTAGGCACGGTTTTCATAATATTTTAGAAAAAACCAAAATTGGACAAAAAATACTCGATCGCTTTACAACAAATATTGATGTTGAAAACCTCACGGTTGCCGAACGTATACGAATGAGCTGCGAACAACTTGGGCCTACCTTTGTCAAAATGGGACAAGTCCTTGCCACTCGCCCTGATTTGATACCTGCAGATTGGATTAAAGAATTTAAAAAATTTCATGACCGAGTTCAACCCCTGGCATTTGAAGACCTCAAAGGAGCCTTAGCTGATCAATACGGAGATTACGAAAAAGTCTTTTTAGAATTTGATGAAATCCCACTTGCCTCAGCAAGTATAGCTCAAGTTCATCGAGCTGTTTTAAATAATGGAACCGAAGTTGTTGTTAAAATTCAAAGACCAGGAATTATTGAAACCATACGAGAAGACATCAATGCGCTTTACACACTAGCACAACTACTTGAAAAATATGTACCCGAATCAACCGTGTACAACCCTATAGGTATTGTGGATGAGTTTTTTAAATCTATGCAGCTTGAAACAAATTTCATTATTGAAGCCAATAATATTTTAAGATTTCAAAAGAATTTAGCGCACAACCCTTCAGTCAAAATTCCAGATGTCCACCTTGATTTAAGCGGCGAACGTGTTCTGGTACTTGAAATGCTAAAGGGTATTCCTTTGAGCAATAATGAGGCCCTAAAGCAAGAGGGATTTGATCCCAAAGTTTTTGTAAAACGGGGAATGAAAGTTTTCTTTCATATGGTTTTTCATGACAGATTTTTTCATGGTGACCTTCATTCAGGAAATCTCTTTGTTTTACCAGACAGCAGAATTGGCCTAGTGGACTTTGGAGTTGTCGGACGGTTGAACTACAAGGTTAGAGAATCTATTGCAAATATGTTTGTAGCACTCTCAACAGAGGATTATGAAAGAGTGGCCCATGAATTTGCAGACCTTGCTCCCTACAATGAGAATGTCGATATAGACCGATTTTCCCGTGAACTTCGAGATCTGGTTGCTCCCTACTTCGGATTGAGTTTCAAAAATGTAAATACAGGAAAAATTTTAATGGACTCAACAGCACTTGCTGCCAAACACGGACTCCAAGTTCCAACTGAACTCGTCATGTTTTTTAAATCCATCGTAACCGTTGAGGGAATGGGGCGCACAGTTCTAAAAGACTTCGACCTCATGAGTGAAATACTAGAAATTACAAGCGACATTGTAAAAGCCAAATATGATCCCAATTATTTACTCAAACAAGTGGGACAATTTGCTCAAGATTCAACACATTTGATTACAGCACTCCCCAGGGAAACTCGTCGTTTTTTAAGAAAAGTGAATAGCCCCAAACACAGGTTTCGAATCTCAATTGATGAGGTTGAACAGATCTCAACCTCTATTAGCCACTCCTCAGATCTTCTTTTCTTGGGTATAGTTATTGGAAGCCTTATCATCGGTTCTTCGCTTGCCTTAGAATACGAGGGAAACGCTCAATTTCTAGGACTCCCTCTTGTCAGTGGCATAGGTTATTTGACAGCACTTCTTTTGGGCATAGTCGCGTTTTATAACTATATAAGAAAATAGTTATTTTCCTCAAATTTTTTGGTTACAATAAATCCATCGTTAGGGGTGGTTATGCGATTGCAGTTTTTTGTGGTCTCATTTGTTGTTTTTTTTCTAATTGGTATAGGTGGATACCTTTTTTGGAACCCAATCTATCTTTTATTTTTGATAGTTGGTCCTATTTTTATATTGGGTCTTTACGATCTCTTTCAAACTAAAAAAGCAGTCATTCGAAACTTCCCTGTCATTGGTCATCTTAGATACTTCTTTGAAATGATACGACCTGAAATACAGCAGTACTTTGTTGAAAATGATATCGATGGAATGCCAATCAACCGAGAGCTGAGAAGCGTTGTCTATCAAAGGGCCAAAAATCAGCTCGATACCATTCCTTTTGGAACAATCCGAAATGTATATGAGCCTGGTTACGAATGGGTCAATCACTCCATCGCTCCCAAAGTCATACAGCCTGAAAGTTTGAGAGTTACCATTGGAAGTCCTGATTGCTCCAAGCCCTATTCTGCTAGTGTTTTAAATATCTCAGCAATGAGCTACGGCTCACTCAGTAGACGCGCTATACTGTCATTGAACGGTGGTGCTAAACTTGGAAACTTTTATCACAATACAGGCGAAGGAGGATTCAGCCACTATCACAGAGAGCCAGGCGGTGATATTGTCTGGCAAATTGGCACAGGGTACTTTGGGTGTCGAACTCCAGATGGAAGGTTTGATTCTGAAAAGTTCAAAGACACCGCAAGTTCGGATCAAGTTAAGATGATTGAGATCAAAATAAGCCAGGGAGCAAAACCTGCTCATGGTGGAATTCTACCTGCAGTCAAAATCACAGAAGAAATTGCTGAAATCCGTGGAGTTCCAATGGGAAAAGACGTCAACTCCCCACCTGATCACAAAGAATTCAGCGATCCAATTGGACTCTTAAAATTTGTGGAGCGACTTAGGACTTTGGCAAATGGAAAACCCGTTGGCTTTAAACTCTGTTTGGGACATCGATCTGAATTTATAGCTATCTGCAAGGCTATGCTTGAGACAAAGATATACCCAGATTACATCGCAGTCGATGGTGGCGAAGGCGGAACAGGTGCTGCGCCTTTAGAGTTTTCCAACCGCCTAGGCAACCCGCTCGACGAAGGTCTTGTTTTTGTGCATGACACACTTGTTGGTTATAATTTAAAAAGACACATCAAACTTATTGTAACTGGAAAAATTTTTACATCCTTTCAGATTTTAAACAAAGCTGCACTCGGTGCTGATATTGCAGCTTCTGCAAGAGGAATGATGTTGGCCCTCGGGTGCATCCAAGCCAGAAAGTGCAATACCAACCACTGTCCTGTTGGAGTGGCCACGCAAAACCCCTCACTTGTTGAAGGCCTCCATGTTCCCTCAAAAACAACTCGAGTCTTCAACTATCACACCAAAACCATCAAAGCCCTTGCAGAATTGACAGGTGCAATTGGAGTTGAGTCCCTTGATCAAGTCACTCGCAAACACATACTAAGGCGTATTACAAAAAAAGAGTTTTTAAGCTACGAAGATCTATTTCCGAGCGTACTTGCTGGAGATTTTTTAGATGGAAAAATGGATTCCCGATTTAAGCCACACGCAGATCAAGCGTCTGCAAGTACATTTCAACCCGTTTAGGTGCCAGGCATATTCTGCGGATGCATCTTGTTAAACACCTCTCTATTTGAAGGTGTTTAACAAGATGCATCCGCAGAATATGCCTGGCACCTAAGGTAAACTTGAGTAAAATAGCAATAAAGAATTCATTTAAGGAGCCTACATGACAAAACAACTTTTGATCTTATTAACAATTTTCACCTTTGGCATTTCAGCTCAGGCTGCAAAAAAATACTCTACCCACTCACTCTCTGCTGGACTTGGTGTATTTAGTTCCAATGCCACTTATACTGGCTCAGTTACAACTGGCAGCAACGATACAGATACAAATTTATCTACTAATATTTCAGGTTTCTTTGATTTAGGCGTTGAATACAACTATCGCCTCCAGAAAACAATGGCCCTTGGTGCAATGCTGAAATACTTCTCCACTTCTGATGATGTCACTATTGATGTCGAACGCTCCGTTTCAGCATTTGTCATTGGCCCAATTTGGCGTCAATTTTTAAGAGCTGGTAAAACAGAATTCAGTGTTGGCGCAGGCTTTAGCTATATGAGTATGACAGTCACAAGCAAAGCAGATGCAGCAAGTGATCCTTCCGAAAATGCCGATGGTGGTATGTTCACAGTATTTTATTCATTATCAGCCGACTATTGGATTTCCCCAACGTTTGGAATTGGAATCGAACACACAGAGCACACAGCTATGGGAAGTGTCTTCAATGGTACACCACTAAATGATTGGCTCCTCCGCGGAACTTTTGGCTTCTAGAAAGGTGCCAGGCATATTCTACGGATGCATCTTGTTAAACACCTTCAAATAGAGAGGTGTTTAACAAGATGCATCCGTAGAATATGCCTGGCACCCCGGTCAGAGACCGGGGTGATAAATCTCTTGATTACAATCCCATACTTGTTGCCAAGTAGAGAGCTGTTGCAAAGGTTACGGCTGCAAAGATTGGCTTTGACCATTCAGAAACTAATGTATTCACCGTCTCCCCCTTAACTCAACAGCTTCAGTGCGAAAGATGACACACTATTTGCCTGCTGGAGCACTGAAACACCTGCTTGCATGAGAATGTTATTTCTCGTCAGCTCTGCTGTTTCGCTTGCAACGTCAGCATCTCGAATTCGAGAGTTGGCAGCTGATAAGTTCTCATCAAAGATTGCCAAGTTACTGATCGTTTTCTCCAGTCGGTTTTGTAATGCACCAAAATTTGCCCGTATCGCATTCACAGAAACAATTGCGCTATCTACTGCAGAAATCGATGTCTGCGCGCCTGGTTTCTGCATAACGGACTCCACACTCATTCCCAATGCTTCAAGTGAAGAGTTCGCAGCACCAGCGTTAAAAGATATCCTGTCTTCAAAGTCGTCATTGTAAATACCGACTTGAACATCCAAGACACCGCCTGTGCCGTTGAGCAAATCCGTTCCATTGAACCGAGTCACCTCAGAAATTCTTTGAATTTCTGATTTTAGCTGTTGATATTCAACATCTAGAAACTTTCTCTCAGTGTCACCAATCGTGTCTGAAGCTGCTTGTACTGCAAGCTCTCTAAGTCGAATGAGGATATTTGAAATTTCATTCAATCCTCCTTCGGCCGTTTGAACAAGTGAAACACCATCTAGAGCATTTCTCCCAGCTTGTTTTAAGCCGCGAATTTGCCCTCTCAAGTTTTCACTGATCGCCAAACCTGCTGCATCATCTGCTGCTTTATTGATTCGGTAACCCGAACTCAATCTCGCAAGCGCAGTGTTCAGTCCCAATTGTGTGCTTCTCAAATTTCTTTGAGCATTGAGAGAAGGTACGTTCGTTGATATACGAAGCCCCATATATTATCCTCCGTGCATACCCAAATCCTCCTTGATTTGTCGCCTAACATCCGTGGCGTAAGGCGCATTCTGCGCCATGGTTAACTTTTCCTTGTCCTCAGCTCGTATCTTTAAACCGAGTTCGCAGGCCTATCCTGCTATAATATGGATCGGCAATAAATTCCGAATGTTTTATATTGGTGCGTAAGAAAATGAGAAACAGGTCTATGGTCGCAAAAAAATGGCGGGAGTGTTGAACACCCCCACCTACAGTTTTGCAGGAAACAGAAAAAAGAATTAGCGTTTGCCCAGCTGCTGCTTTACCCGAGTCAAAAAATCAATCGAGTTAGAGCTCTTAAACCATGTGACACTTAGTTATTAACTAAATGTCTGGTTCAGGAGTGATAGTGCAACAGACGAGGACTGGTTCGCTTGCGCGAGAACCGAAGTACCAGCTTGTAATAACACATTATTTCTCGTCAACTCAGCCGTCTCTTCTGCAACATCTACGTCACGAATCCGAGAGTTTGCCGCAGATAAGTTCTCATGTGAGATCTGCAGGTTCGTAAATGTCGACTGAAGGCGACTTTGTAGTGCTCCAAAATCAGCTCTCATGGCGTTGACGTTCATAATTGCACCGTCAAGAGCCGCAAGACTGTTTTGCGCAGATGCTTTATCTGCAACCGAGGTGAGATTTACACCTAGTGCTGCCGAATTTGAATCTGCTTTGGAAGCATCAAATGAGAGTCTATCAATTGACGGATCGTTACGAATACCGATCTGAAAATCCAGGATAGCTCCCGTTCCATTAAGTAGGTTTGTGCCGTTAAATTCTGTGGCATCTGCAATTCGGTCGATCTCTGAGACCAACTGATCGTATTCCACATTCAAAAACTGCCTCTCAACCGGCCCAATAGTATCTGATGCGGCTTGAACTGCAAGTTCACGAAGCCGAATCAATATACTTGAGGTTTCATTCAGTCCACCTTCTGCGACCTGGATCAGCGAAATACTATCCTGGACGTTTCGGCTGGCCTGCTTGAGCCCCCTAATTTGAGCACGGAGATTTTCCGAGATGGCCAAACCTGCCGCATCGTCACCAGCTTTATTAATCCGGTAACCTGAGGACAATCGTTCTAGACTTTTATCAAGTCTTAACTTTGTCCCAAATAAGTTTCGTTGAGCGTTCAACGAAGCTACGTTGGTATTGACTCTGAGTCCCATATTCTCCTCCTCCTTGAAGAGTAATTACCAGGAACCTATTCCGTGGTTCCTCTGGGTTGCTCGTAGAAGACGAATTCTCCTACAAAGAACCTATCGGTGTTTCAAAATGAGGCTTTAGAAATTGAATCAATATGAGATAAAACTGGGCTTAAGCCGAGTTAGTTGCCAGAAGCACGACGTGTGGGTTTAAGGTAAGATTTGAGCTCATGCTCATGACATTTCATGAATTCTTCAATCATCTTACGTTTTTGAATTTTGTAGAGGGAACAAAGCTCCTCAAGCGACTTAAGAGGTGGCTTACATTTGCCACGCTCCCAATTGGAAATAAACTGAGGAGAAGAAAATCCAAGGGTTTGAGCAACTTCATCTTGCGAGAGATCTGCCGAAATTCTTGCGTTTCTTAAAAACTGACCTAGTGGTTCAAAGTGTTTTGACATCTTGTTGCCATTTTCTAAATATTCTTCGGCCTATGTCAATAATTTCTATTTAGCTTTGTTAATTTTATCTGAATAGAAACCCACAGCACAACCATCTGAAAAATAGATCCAATTTCCTTGATCTTCACACCAATCTAAAATAATGTCGTCGATTATGATCGTATCTAAAAGAGAGGACCATAATAACCTAGTAGAAGCCTTTTCTAATGTGGTTCTTGGAATCTCGAGTCTTGCTAAAGAAATTGGAATAAACGTACGTCCTTATTTTAATGAAAATTTACCATTTTTTAGCGCCCTTAAGCCTAAAGAGAAAATAACCGCTCTTTATGCTGCAAGATCCTATTTACAGATTTGCCAAAAAACTAAAATGGGTGGCACTCTGTCAGATGCTAAGTTATTTACATGGCAAGGCATTAAGTCACTGGGGCTTCGCCCAAGCTCGGACTTATTTGAATACATTGAAAATGACCATGTAATCGAGATACACGATTTTTCAGCAAAACAATTGTTTAGAAATCTGAATTATTTCCGCTATAGCAGCTATGACCTAGAATCTTTGTACTGCAAAGATATTCAAGAGCTGTTTACATACGATGACTCTACGATCGCCTACTTAGGCAAGTGGTTTCACCAAATTGAAACTGGCACCTGGAACCACATGAAACCATTTAAGATTCCACCGTATAAAATCAAAGAATCCTGCTCACCTTTCTTGTCTTGATCGAACTTGAAGTGGACCTCCATTACGGAGGCCCACTTTTCAAAAAAAATATGCCTGTGGCAACAATCGCTATAGAAAAAGCAGTTATAGAAAAAAGTGCTCTTGATACCTATTCTGAAGAATTTCTCCTCACCAAATTCTATTCTGAAAACCCACCATATCAAATTGTATAGCTTCTTACACGGCCAGCTTTAAAGAACCCTTCAACTCACTCACTCGATCCAACATTCCGCGATATATTTCGCAACTCAACTTAAGATTTTCTAATGCTGAAACTATTTGAGTTTCGTTAAGTTGTGCAATCGCTTTGTAAGCACTTGCCGTATGCTCATGATCAGCTCCTGAATGCAGTTTTAGAAATGTTGCACTCTTCTTCCCGTGTGCGTTCGACACTCTTTCATAAACTTCATCACAAAACTCAATAGCAAGTGTTTCCAACGCCAAAGTGTATCCAAAAAAAGATGCCGGGTCTTTGCACATAATCCAAAAATATTGGCACTGATACATAGCCTCTGATTCATACAAAACCGGAAATGCATCGACATTGAAACCCAAGTGCTCCATATCCCGAATACACATAATTGGATGCCCTCTCTCTTCTCGTGAGTGATCAACAAATCGATCATGTAGAAAATCAAATGGAAGATCCGTCCACGCACCTGCAAGAGCCACAAGTCTTGTAGAATAATTTACCATATTATATGTTTGCTTCAGCCAAATTCCATACGTTTCTGGATCTTCCCAGTTTAATCCAAGAAATTTGGGGCCTGTTACATCCATTTCAGCTCTGACCGCTTCTTTTACCTTATCCATTTCATCCTCCTAAAAGTTCTAAATTGTATTTAAGTTCATTGCTACCGTAAGTTACTCTTTCATTCCAAAGTTTGTAGACAACATCAGAAAACTTCATTTTCTTAACCCGATTCGGCAAAAACTCGACACATTCAATATCCACTCCGTGCATTTGTTTACCCATGAAACTGACTTCAGAACCTGCCAATTTACAAGAATTTCCAGAACCAACTGCAACTCTTGGAGTTGCCACCATTACATCAGTTTTTAAATCTAAAAACCGAAGAGCTGAGAGGGCCATCAAAACTTCTTGCATTTTAAATTTACCATCAATTGGATTACCGCGTGCAGTTTGAGAACCTGTCAAATAGCTAACAATTGTCATACTTGATCCATGACGAGCTAACCTATTAACCAAAAATGCTGGCCAAGAACCAAAGTAAGAATCATGAATAACTGCTGGGCTATCTAGATTTTCATTTCTCATAAAGACCATGCCTAAACACTTTCCTTTGGAAAAAAGAGCAAGCGCCTCATCCTGGCGCGTGAAGTCATCTGAAGACAAATGATCAGATCCGCTCAACTCACGATATGTTTCCGTCCAAACTCCAAACCAACAACTGAACACCTGTGTATAATCTTCATAAAAATCTGGTTTTGGATTTCTTGTTGGAATGATTTTTAATTGCAACTCTTCTGATTTCAAATTTTTCTCCACAATTTAAAAACTACACACCATATAAACAAAAATAGTTTAAGCAGTGGACTTTTTTCAGAAGCAACTTTACTTAGTTTTAGGCAAATTTTTCCGCCTTAAAGCTCTCAGTAACTGATTTGTCGATAAAACAGCCTCTTTTCGCTATGAGTTCACTCGACATCATCAATTTTACTAGACTTATTGAACAATTCATTTGTATAGAAATAGAGTATTAAATAGAATTTGTTTATTGAGGTGACTTTACACATGAATTCGATCGATTGGATGAACAGCTTAGCGACAGAGTCTTTAGAACGTGTAGAACTACATTTAAAAGAATGCTCTTTTTCTGCTTCAGAAGCCAAGTCCAATTCCAAACTCCTGTCGCTTTTTTCAACCCAGCCCACCAAAGAAAAGTTGAATCAATTCAAAGAGTTATTTGATCAAATACTAGATGAACTCCTTATAGCAAAGTCCCTTATTTCAACCAACATTATCAACGAAAGACCTAAAGCGATCTCCATTGATTCCGTTATTATGCCGATTTTAGATTATATCGAAAGACAATCTGGCGCACGCAAGGTGACCATTTCTCTTAAGTGCCAAGGAGAAAATCTTTTTTGGGCCAAACCCTCTCAAGTCTTTCAACTTGCCTTCCTTATGTTGATTGAATCCGTCCTTTCCCTTAAAGACAGTGACATTCAACACATTGAATTTGACTTTGAAAATAACGATGATGAACTCAGGTTTGTGACTCTTGACACTCGAGCCGCTCAAGACTCTAGCGCCAAAGATTTGGTTGTTAACAATGACAAGGAAGAGTCCGAAGAGCTCAAAGAAGCTCGAGCGAGACTAGAAAAGTGTGCGTCTCTAGCAGGTTGTAAGTTTACTTATAAAGCCAGAAACGCCCACGTCATCAAAACGCTTGTCATACCTAAGACAACAACACCATCCAATTAAAAAAGGGAGCTCACGCTCCCTTTTTTTCTGAAACTTTAAGAAATGCTCAATTATTACAAAATGGAAGGTCTGGCATAATTTGGCAAAGCGCTTCACAAAGTGCCGGATCTTGGACTGGACACTCTCCACCGCCACCGCCTCCTCCGCCACCACCAGGAGCTTTGACGTGAATTGCAAGAGACTGAACTGTTTGTCCATCTACATCTTTTACCGAAATAACAGTTTCACCTTCCGTTGCCGTTGCAGTGAAAAGACCTGAATCATTGATTGCCCCAACTGCAGTGTTTGAAGTTGAAAAACTAAATGGAGCTTTTCCATTTACAACTTCAAAGTTAAGCGTACCACTAGGAAGAACAGTCGCCGCCGCTGGTGCAATAAACATCTTCTCTTCTTTGAGGGCCTTCATCGCAGAGGCAGCGTCCACTCTGCAGTTGCAAGCCGTTTCAATTGAAACCTTAGCTCCTGTTGTTTGAAGAAGAGAACGAATCTGCCGACCTGTTAACTCTGGATTCTGCGCCTTTAGAAGTGCTACAAGCCCAGCGACAAGTGGAGTTGCCATAGAAGTACCGGAAAGATTTCCATACTTGTTCTGAGGCAGAGTACTCATAATATTTAACCCAGGGGATGCAAGATCCACCATCGCCGTTCCATAATTGGACCAAGAGGGCTTTTCGTCCTGAGGGCCACTTGCTGCAACTGCAATCATATTTGGAGTCTTGGAATTTGCTGGAAATACATCACGAGTGTCGTTGTTTCTTCCGTCGTTTGCTGCTGCTGCAACAAAAATAATTCCCGCATCATCTGCTCTCTGTACAGCTTCAATAAGTGGAGTGGCTTGTGACCTTGGAACAGATGCTCCCCAACTTGCAGATATAATCTGTGCTTTTTTCTCAATTGCATAATCAATTGACTTGATACCCGCCATCAAATCCCCTGAGCCATCTGCACCCAAGAAACGAATCGGCATAATAGAAACCTCTGGACTCAACCCAATAACACCATCACCCGCTTCACCTGTTGCGCCAAGTGATCCCGAGCAGTGTGTACCATGGCCTGGGTTCTTGGAACTCGTCTCATCCATTGGATCATTGTCATTGTCTCTAAAGTCATATCCAGGAACCGCATTGCTTTTTAAAGATTCATGATTGTAATCCACACCTGTGTCGATCACAGCGATCATGACATCCCTGGAGCCTCGGTTCCCTGCAATTTGCCAAGCTTCTTCAGCTCGCACCTTTGCATTTGCCCATTGCTCTTTAAGTTTCGTTGGATTAAATGGGGCCCGAAGTGCGTGAAGTTGAAAGTTCTTCACAACGTATTCGATGTTAGAGTCTTGATGAAGTCGAGTGAGAACTTCAAGTTCCACTTTTTCATCAATTGCGACTTTATAAATCTGCCCAACCTCGTGAAAGTCGAGCACAGTAAGGCCTGCCATATTCAAACTTTTCACTTTTCCAGCTTGTTTTGATTTAACGATGTAGTCCGCTCCAAAAGATGTTGCTGACATCAAAAGGCAACAGACCAAGAATAGACTCCTAAAAAACATTGGCTACCTCCGTGTAGAATGCGGGTCTTTGGTATTGGTTCTTAATAAACTATTAACTCACTCTACGGTGGACTGGACAATCGTCTTTACGACTTTGATATGGTGCTCATAAAGATTTAAAGGTCTGATATAAGAATCTCTTTTGAGTTTATTAAGTGTGTGTAATTTTAGTGTAAATAACCTAGACTGAGGTCTAGTAAATAAATTCAGAATGTCAACGGGTTCTTTCATAGACAAGAAATCGAAATGAGGGGTCACCTTCGTGCAGGTCTTCAGACACGACTTTCATCTTGGTTGATTCAAACTCAGGGAAAAATGTATCCCCTTCATACTCTCTATCAATCTCCGTGATATAAAGCTTGTCCACACGGTCTAGTGTTTGTCTGTAGATCTCGCTTCCACCGCAGATAAATACCTCTTCTGGCCATTCACCAATTTTAGATTCACAAAATAAAATCGCTTCATCAATGGAGTGAAAAACCTCAATCCCCTCTGCTTGAAATGATTTATCTCGAGTTACGACAATATTTAATCTATTTGGAAGCGGTTTTCCTACGCCCACGGACTCAAAGGTCTTTCGACCCATAACTATCATGTGACCCTTTGTTGTGCGTTTGAAATATTTTAAATCCTCAGGAATATGCCAAGGAAGATCATTTCCTCGGCCAATCACACGGTTTTTTGCCATCGCCGCTATTTGAGAAAGAATCAAACAGAGACCTCAGCTTTAATACGTGGATGCGCTTCATAATCCACAAGTTGAAAATCTTCAAACTTAAACTCATAGATGTTTTTTACATCTGGATTGATCAACATTCTAGGAAGCGGATTTGGTGTTCGAGAAAGTTGGAGCTTCACCTGATCCACATGATTTAAGTAAATATGTGCATCTCCCATTGTGTGAATGAACTCACCTGGTTTCAAACCACAAACTTGTGCCACCATCATTGTAAGTAACGAGTAACTTGCAATATTAAAAGGAACGCCCAAAAAGAGGTCAGCACTTCTTTGATAAAGCTGACAAGAAAGGTGGCCATCGTTTGTCACATAAAACTGAAACATCGTGTGGCACGGAGGAAGTGCCATATCCTCAATTTCACCCACATTCCATGCATTCACAATAAGTCTACGTGACATTGGGTTTTCTTGTATTTCCTTGATGATTCGGCCTATTTGATCCACCTGTCCGTCGCGCGATCTCCAAGATCTCCACTGCGCTCCATACACAGGGCCAAGATTCCCCTCATCATCTGCCCACTCATCCCAAATCGAAACTTTGTTTTCATTTAAAAATTTAACGTTGGTGTCACCCTTTAAAAACCAAAGAAGCTCAATGATGATCGAACGCAAATGAACTTTTTTTGTCGTAATAAGAGGAAAACTTTTCTTTAAATCATAACGGCACTGATGACCAAAGGTACTCAATGTACCTGTCCCCGTTCGATCCCCGCGCTCTTCTCCATTTTCCAAAACAGACTTTAAGACGTCCAAATATTGTCTCATCTGACCTCCATCAATGTTGTTATTATACGAATCCTTTTCTGACTGGCCATCTCCAGAGCATTGGGTCGGAAAAAAAATTAATTTCCCCAAAAGCCCCCCGGCATTTCACCTCTTTTCAAGGGCTTGGAAGAGCTCAGAGATTTTGGCACTCTGCTGTATGACAAAAGTGAATAAGAGACACCTTGATTTAAGACTTTTGAAGAGCTTTTTAAAGACACCCCAGACCCAAATATCAACTGTCTTTCATTGAGCTGATCAGGTCGTTTTCATAATTCAAATTTCTTTGAAAAACGCCGAGAGTCTAAGTCACTCTAAGTTCAGAGGGGAAATTATGTACGTCTGTTTATGTAAAGCTATTCCAAAAAGCGAAATCGACACCCTTATCCAAGACGGTGCCCAAACCTCTGAAGACATCGAAACAAAATGCGGCGCTGGTGGGGATTGTGGTTCCTGCCGACACAGGCTTGACAAAATCATTCAAGAGGCGAGCGAGGCCTCTTCTGTTCAAATCAGCAAAGACTCGATTTAATTCTTATTAAAATCTGCAGACAATTCATCTCTTTGGTGAAGAAGCTCAGATTGAACTATCAACAAACCCTATTCAAAAAGATTTTCACTCAAGTAGTTTTCTTTACCGACACTCTTGATCAGCCCAATTTGGGTTTCCAACCAATCCACATGCTCTTCTTCTGAGACCAAAATATGCTCAAGCATTTCTCTTGTTACATGGTCCGATTTTTCGTTGCACAAAGAAATCGTACTTCGAATTTTAGGAATATTTGTGTGCTCCAACTCAAGGTCGTTCTCTAACTGCTCAGGAACCGTTTCACCAACTGAAACCGGGCCAAGTCGTTGAATATTAGGCAGGCCTTCTAAAAATAAAATACGATCAATCAACTCTTGGGCGTGTTTCATTTCATCAATTGACTCTTTGTATATTTTCTCAGCAAGACGCGCGTAACCCCAATCCTTACACATACGCGAATGGAGAAAATACTGATTGATGGCCGTAAGTTCACCTGTGAGTATTTCATTTAATGCTTTGATGACTTCGCTATCGCCCTTCATTTGAACTCCTTAAATTTGACTCTCAAGACATTACCAAAGCCATACGGTGAGTCAATTTCTCAAATCAGCATATTAGCTCTCTAAGAATTTGCTCACGCGTCCCAATTCCGATAAATAGATAGCTCACATTTACCCCGGGGGATTTTTTGGAAATTCGCGATCCAATCCATGGCTCTATTGAATTTATGCCCAAAGAAATCGCTGTTCTTGAAACTCGAGCATTTCAACGCCTAAGAAACATCAGACAACTGGGGTTTGGTGAGTACAGTTACCCTGGCGGCACTCACAGTCGCTTTTTACACTCCATTGGAGTTGGCCACCTTGCTGGACAGGCCTTTGATACAATCTTTAAAGGATTCCCCTTTAACAATGAAAGTGCCAAGTGGAGACTCAGGCAAACCGTCAAACTTGCCGCGATGCTTCATGATGTGGGGCACGGTCCACTTAGTCATACAACTGAAGAGGTCATGCCTCAGTTAAAAGACCTCAACATCAAGGCCTACAAGGACTCCAAAATAAAAACAGACCATCAGGCCACGCATGAAGATTTCACAATCAAATTTATTACTGACTCCGAACTCGGCGAAACAATTCGGCGTGAGTTTCCAGACGTCAACCCCGTCTGTGTGGCATCCCTTATCAATTCCAAAATTGAGTGCGACGAAGATTATTTCAATGTTGGAGATAAAAAACTGAAAAAAATCCTCTCGCAAATTGTGAGCTCTGAACTTGATATGGACAGAATGGATTATCTACTGAGGGACTCCTACTTCTGTGGAATCAACTACGGAAAAGTCGAATTGGAATGGATCACCTCCAATCTCACCTACCATGACATTGATGGAACACTCCACCTTGGGCTTGGCAGGCGTGCAATTTACACATTTGATGACTTTCTTGTTTCACGTCACCACATGTATCTAATGGTATACTTTCATCATAAAGCCCTGATTTACGATGAAATGCTACACCGCTACCTCACATCAAAAGATTGCACTTTCCAACTACCATCAGACATTGACGCCTACCTTGAGTACGATGATTTTCTACTTCATAAACACTTAAGAGATTCCAACAACTCATGGGCCAAACGAATTGCCGAAAGAAAACCCTACAAGATGGCATTTGAACTCCATGCAGCCAAAACTCTAGATCGACCAAAAGAACTAGGCCAGAGACTCAAAAAGGCAGGCATTGATGTGATTCACTCTAGCTCAGAAGCAAGGCTTTCAAAATACCATCTTTCAAAAGACTCTGGAACGCGCGACATCTTTGTTATAGATCAACACAACAACAATGTACCTCCTGAGCCAATTGGTGAAAGCACACAGATTTTTAAAAAATACGAAGAGAGTCGTAGGATCGAACGCTTGTATGTTCCTCCAGAACAACTCCGAGAAGCTCGAATAATTATAAATAAAACTTGAACTTCTAAAACTCCACTTCTCTTGAAATTATTCCAAAAAACAGGCTCCAAGACTTTTATGTAGGGACAATCAGACACTGATCTTTCATCAAACACCTGTCTCGTTGAGTTTGAAAGCTGGCAAGACTTTTGCTTTTAAGTGGCCAGATGATTTGAGTGGAGCCATTTCATCCAAAGCTATGAATCAAAGGGGGAACAATGTCTTTTCAGATAAAAGTTTTACTAGCCACAGTTTTACTTTTTACTTCACCTAACTTATTTGCAGAGCACTTTTCTAGTGACGACCCTATCCGACAACTGGAACAAGAGTTGACTCTTGTCGAGCAGGCCTATCGAGATAGCCAAAGACCTAGTCTCTCTCCCTCAGAACGACACTATAAAGAACGAATCTTACAAGTTGCGAGTCGTCGTGCAATACTAAGCCTCAAAGAAATTTCCGCCCGCCCTGGACGTGATTTAAGAGACACACTTGAAGACGTTCGCACCGTGGATCATCTACTTGAAAGACATTCTCGATTCAAATATGAAAATGATCGACTTATCAAGGAGTTGCTAAGTGCAAAGGTGCAAGACGACATCACTCTTGTTACAGCAATTCGATCACCAAGAACAATTGAAGAAGTTTTACTAGAAATCGACACTGAAATAAGTGAGCAAAACAACTCAAGATTACTCATTGATGCATTGGTTGCTGGACTTGATGCTGCCGGGAACTCTCTTGTAGGAAGTATTGAAGACCATATTTGCACAGTAAGTGTCGAGCAACTTGAGTTAAAGAAAAACGAACTACTGAGTCGTGCAGATCAATTGAGCAGTGATTCCTGGAACGACAGAAGACGTGTCGTCACAATTTTAAGAAATGTTGCCCGAAGAGTTGAGACGGAAATTCGTGATCGCGAAAGTGGTCGAACTCCTGCAGCCTGTCGCCTTCATCTTGAAGGGCGCGATGACTTTCACCGTGAAATCGATATGACAGGTGGAGTAATGCTTGTTTCAGGTCAAAGTATTTCTCTTGAACCAAAACTTCTTGGGTTTGATGAGTCCGTCTGCAATTTAAGCGCAAGTGTTGTGGAACGAACATCTGATATTGATATCGATCTTTCCACCTGGAGAGGGGATATCGAAATTCGTGTAAGAAATCGATATGAGAGTGGAAAAGCCAGAGTACGAGTCTCAGCAGAATTTGGATGTGATGGAGTCGACAGAATTCAGAACAATTTAAAATCTGAAGTGGAGGTTGTAGTTTTTGTTTTCGGAGAACGGCAAAATGTCATCGAACATCCAGAGCGCCCCATTGCAACTCAACTGAATGTACTTGCCGAAGTAAACGGACGTTTTAGCTCTTACGGACAACGCTCAACAATGAAACCCGTAAAAGGCTCTGTTATACGAATTGAAAGTACACAAGTTCTGGATCAATTTGGATATGAAATGCAGCCAACACCGTTTTCAATCGAAATCGTCGCTGATTCTGATCGATTGCAACTCAGAAGAGAAAGCATTGTTGTAGTAAACGTCAACAAAGGTGCTCCAAAATCTATCGTTCGAGTCACTGCACATAAGCCGCGATCTAAAGATCGCCCTTCTCATCACGACAGATCTCAGACCATGAGTGTCGATCTTATTGTGGATGTAGAGTTTGGAAGATTCAGAGGTTTTACAAGACAAGTCGCAACCGATATCGTGCAGCGACTTTATAGAGCCATTCTCATTCGGGAAGTTGAACCGCGTGGCCTTCAAGAAAAAGTCGACTCTCTTGTACGTGCTGGTAGTAATGGAATCTCCAGTCTAGGAAGTATAGCCAACACAATGGCCAACTGGCAGAAAACACCTGAGTTCAATCAAGCCGTGCGACTTGGCACTGCAGATAGTGGACGCAGAAGAAGAACTCCAGATCAACTTCTTGATAGTTTCTATAGAAATCTATTGGGAAGAAATGTCGATTCTGATGGCCGACGCAGCTACCAAGCACTTATGAATCAATGGAGATCTGGGCAGGTGGCCGAAGCACTTGTTGAGTCTTCAGAGTTTCGTGAAAAGATCATTGGTCACTAAAAATTCTCAGGAAGGTTCGCATGTACTTTGCGAGCCTTCTATTGTTCAGCTCGGCTTGGTATTTTTTTATACATCATAGACACAATCAAAAAACAAACGAGCATCAAACCTGCCGACACAAGATAAGGACTTTGCATTCCAAGTTTGTCAAAGAACACGCCTCCCAAAAATGGCCCTATAATTCGCCCCATCGCAGAAAAGCTCTGGTTGACTCCCATCACTCGTCCCTGTTCTTTTTCTGAAGCAAGAAGACTTAAACTTCCAAGGTTTGTGGGTTGAACAAGTCCATTTCCAAGTGCAAACAATGTCATTGCAAGTGCCAAGTCTGTAACGCTATTTGAAAGTCCAATCCAACCCATCCCCAATACCGCAAGTATCAAACCAAACGCCAATAGTTTTCTCTCTCCGTACTTGGGAAGAAGCTTTCGTATCAAATACCCTTGAGTAAACGCAATCATCACTCCAATATAGGCAAATGCAAAACTTGTTGTTCTAAGATCCCACTTGAACTCTTCTTTTACAAAAAGCGCCAAAGTCGCTTCCATCTGTCCCATTCCAACAACAAATAGTCCATTCACAAACATCAAGGGGCCAATCACGGGACGCACAATAAATTCCGTAATCATCTTAAATCGACTGACTCTTTTCTCAACTCCGGATCGATTTTCTGGTTTTAGGCTCTCAGGAAGTTTAAAATAGGCAAAACAAAAATTGAAAAAACAAATAAGGCTTGCACCAAGAGCAGGAAATCCCATTCCATATGGTGGAGTAGAGCCTAAGCTCTCACCCAATTCGGCAAGCAATCCTCCAATGGCAGGCCCTAATATAAAACCCATTCCAAAAGCAGCTCCTATAATTCCCATATTCTTGGATCGATTTTTTGAGTCCGTAACATCTGCAATATAAGCTGTCGCAACAGAAATATTTGCTCCAAAAATTCCAGCAAAAGTTCTAGCTGCAAAAAGAATCCAAAGGTCTGAAGCAAATGCAAACGCAAGATGTGAAATTGCAGCCCCTAAAACACTAATAAGTATAATCGGCCTACGTCCAAATTTATCACTCAATCTTCCCCAAATTGGTGAAAAGAAAAACTGCGCAAGGGAATAGACGGCCATAAGAAGACCCACTTCTATTCCAGTTGCTCCAAAGCTTTTTGCCAAATATGGACTTAAAGGAATAATTATTCCAAAACCAACAAGGTCGATAAACACTGTTAAGAAAATTATGATCAAAGGAGATTTCTTTTTAGACAACTGAACCTCTTGGAAATTACATATCAACTACAAATCGAAACGACGTAGAAGTGGAGTATGTTTCTGTGTTGTTAGGCAATGAAACGTGAACATAACCATAAACACCCTTATCAATTTCAACAGACAACCCTAAGCTTGTCTTCCCAACATAGCTTCTACCTGAAGCCCATTCCAATCCAATTCGGCCACGCCCCTCACGTTGTATCTTGTACCAAAGACCAAACATGTATCCACTGCTACTGTCACCACCATCTTCATCGACTAGAATTTTATTGCTACCGGAATACCCTCCAAACTGCACATAAAGACTGTCCCAGAACTTATTTTGAATGAGGCCGTACATGATATTGGCATCATTCACATTGGATTTAAATCCCACGGAGTGTATTCCCAAAGCTGTACCCCACCCACGCTCTTCCAGAGTGACTGTCGAAACCCGCGTATGGGCAGAAAGGGACTCAGGAAGATCTGCGTCAACAGGCTCCGCCCAATCAATGCCCATTTCCACGCCAATCAATCCCATTTTCCTCAAACCATACACCACACCCACGTTTGAGGAATGCCCGTCTGTTATAGGGTTGTCGTCTTTCTTTTGAAAGGCACGCTCAGTTCCAACTTCAACTCGAAAAATACCAGGTGGAGTCACTTCTGCTTGAGGAATCTCAAAATCTCGGGTTGGAAGGCCTAGAGCCACATCAACAAACAAAGTAAGAGAAAGAAAAATTAAGGAACGCAAGATGAACCCCTGTGACGCAAAGCTATAATTTCCCATTAACGCTAGCCTTAGTTTATATTAGAATCAAGCTTTGGAACCCATACGTATGCGAACTTTATTTATTGCTATTTTATTCCTATCAAGCCCTGCATTTGGCTCAAAACCAAGTCAGTTTGATTCTGGTACGATCGGTATTTCGCTCGGACTAGATTACTATACAACCAATGAAAATTTTGATGATGATGCCGAAATTGTAGAACTCTCAGATGATAATAAGTTTACATACACATCCATCGAGTTTACTGGTTCTTATGATTTCAATCGAGATTGGTCAGTTTTTACAAACTTAGATCTCGGCTATTCTATGAGCTCCACCTCCACTGAAGACAGAGAACGATTTGCTGTTTCAGAGCTTGGAGCAGGCATTCAATATTCACTTTTAAATCAACCCATTCAAATTGTACCAGAGCTAAAATTTTCCTACCCCCTGGGTTTCAATGACGAAGATGGAGATGAGGTCTATGTCGGGGAAAGCGCTTGGTCGATCACCCCAGGTGTTCACTTCAGTTATCCCATTTCATTTCTTAAACCAACAATTTATGTCGGGTACGCATATCGTGGAGATGGACGTGCCTCACTTTTACCATGGCATGCAAACTTAGATATTAAGATAAAAGATTTCCTAATTGGCACAGGTGTTTCCGGGTATGAGTACATGAGTGAAGATGACGAAACAGGTGTTGCAACAGATCGCTTAAATGCTTTTGAGCGAGTCAATGCAGAAAGCCAAATTTTTGATTCAATCAACCCAAGCCGCATAGATTGGAAGATCTGGGGTGGGCTGTATTTAGGAAAGGGTGTCAGTACAAAGATTGGGTATCGCATGGATATTCGCGGAGTGCGCTCCAGCCATGGAAGTTCCTTTTTTGCAATATTGGATTTCTTACCTTCTAGTGGTAAATCCAAAACCCCACCAGCACTCAACTATAGAAATATCTATGAAGATGATGAAGACGAGGACAAACAACAATTTGAAGTTGAAACCTATGATAGTGAAAAAATATTTGAACGAGCTTTAAAACCAGAAAGTGAAAAAAAGGTTCCACGTAAAAAAAGAAGAGCTCCTAAAAAGCGAAAAAAGAAACAGGACGGAATGAAATTGAAACTCCGAAAGAAACCAACAAACAATTAAACGCGTACTTGCCTTAGAGGTTTCAAGAAAAACCTTCTCAACAATCACAATCGACTTGCACATTCCTCTTCGGTAAGGCCTTTAATTTGAACTCTTTTTCTTCGATTCTTCTCTCCTGAAATCAAATGAATTGAACTCTTCTTTACACCTAGAGCTTTGGCTAGAAAAGACAGTAGCTCTCGATTGGCTGCACCATCAGATGGAGGAGATTTGACTCGAATTTTGATTCGACCGTCAAACTCCCCAGAAACCTCTGTATGTGAGGAATTTGGCTGGACATAAACATCTAAAATCACTTGTTTCTCACTCACAAAGCCAATCTCCTTTGGGGATCTCTTGACCTTCGTTCGGAGAATAAGATACTTCTGTGTCTCCTTCCAAGGACTTGTTAATATTAAGGAGAACATATGGGACGTGGAGACAATCGCCGTACACCGAAAATGAGAAGAAAAAAGAGCCAAGAAAAAAAGAAAGCTCGAACTCAAAAGAGAATTGAAGCGGCAAAGAAAAAATAGGCTCTAACTCTATATTCCAAGGAGGGAATGATGAGACACTTGATACTGCCAATCCTTTTGGTACTTATCTCCTTTGAAGCTTTTCCCCAATCTGTTACAGAATTTGCTCCCGATGGTATCAATGGCTATGCCGGAGTAGGGTTTGCAACATTTGATGTCCGGTCACCTGACTCTTTTGATATAAAAATCGATCAAGCCACATACTTCTACATTGGCGGAGAAAAGGGATTTGATTTTATGAACCTCTATCTCACCATCTCTTTCCAGTACATGGATACAAATGGCCAATCCAATTACTACTATGAGTCTGTTTCTGGTGACACAGTCTGGGAAGACAATGATGTCGACTTTCACGCCACTCTCTTTCAAGCAGGATTGGGATTAAAACTCAAACTTATTGATGGATATTGGTTTCGGCCATACGTGGAGTTTGGTGGACTCGGCGGGTACTTTCAACTCAACTACACAACAGATGCAGATGAAATTGAAAGAACTCAAGGAACAGATGATGATCCAAAGTTGAAAGACTCGCTTCTTGATTTTGGAAGATACCTGGAAGTGGGGATTGAGATTGCCTTCTCTGACAGTTGGGGGGTGAAACCTGCCGCACGCTTCATTCAAAGTGAAACAAAGAAACTTGAAACGCTAGATGATCGCACACTCATCTATCATGGAAACGTCTATTTTATCAGTCTACTCAAGGCCTTCTAAACGTAGGTCCTCAAAAAACATTGGGCAAAAAAGGCGCTAAGCCGCCTTTTTGTACCCCGCTTTATTATGTACTACTTAAAGGAGAAATAGAAGTTGATCGCTGTGGCACTGATTGATCCGCCCGTGGCTCTGTTACTGGAGCAGAAACATTTGGAATGACTTTCAGCTGTTCATCTAGGAGCTGTAAGTGCGCCTGCAAAAGAGCCCGCATATTCGCCTCTATTTGAACACGCGTTTTCTTTAAGTCTGAAAGCTCCCCATACACTTTTTTAAGAGAATCACGCGCATCACGAGTGATGATATCAGCCTTATGATGAGCATCATTGATGATCAGCTTTGCCTCACGCTCACTCTCATCTTGAATTTTTGCACTCATCTTTTGAGCTGTTTCAATCGTACCATTGAGGACTTTGTCTCTTTCTTTATACTCTAAAATTCTCAACTCTTTATCCCGAAGTTGTTCCTTGAGATCATTTCGCTCTTTGATCAATTGCTCCATTTCATCAGCAACAGCATGTAGAAACTCGGTCACTTCATCAATTTCATAACCCATCATCTTCTTTTTAAAAGTCTTATGGGCGACATCTATTGGCACAATTTTCATAACTTACCCCTCTATCAATAGGATAAAGTTGAATCTGACCTTTACGCAACCACATTCCCCAAGGTTTACGTCTAGAAATATTATGTCACCTCTTTTATAGAGCGTTTCACCTCTACAAATAGCGAGTTAAAACTTCAATTCCATCAAACTTCATGTTTGTATACCCATCAGATTTCGGACCACCCCACCTCTCTACAAGGAGAAAAGAGATGGGCGTACCAAGTGATGACCCCGCGCAGCATAAATTCCTAGAAGCCCGGACCTTCACCGAAAGCCTCTGCCAAAATCTGGAAATTGAAGATTTTGTTGTTCAAAGCCATCCAGATGTCAGCCCACCGAAGTGGCATCTTGCACACACAACATGGTTTTTTGAAAAATTTGTTTTGGAATTTATAAATCCGAACTACACACCATTTAACCCTTCCTACAATGTGCTTTTTAATTCGTATTACAAATCTCTTGGTCCGCACTGGAAACAGTCTGAACGAGGGCACTTATCACGCCCGACAGTGAAAGAAATTTTGACCTACCGAAAAGAAATCACACAAAAAGTTATAGACGTTCTTCAAAAACACTCAGGTCACCCTGAATATCAAAACTTGCTATTGAACCTTGAAATTGGAATCAACCATGAACAACAACACCAAGAGCTATTGCTCATGGATATCAAGCGTAACTTCTCTTTGAGTATTTCAAACATTCAGTATTCAAAGGGGTCAGCCAAAATATCTGAGCACATTCCTCAAAAATACATAGAACTCCCAGGTGGAGAATACAGCATTGGTACAAACCAAAAATCCCCATTTCGATTCGACAATGAAACACCAAAACACAAAACCTATCTAAATGGTTCACGCATCTCCAATCGACTTGTAACAAACAGTGACTTTGCTGAATTTATCGATACTGGGGGATACAAAAATTACTCCTATTGGCAAAGTGTTGGATGGGATCTCATTCAGAAAGAAGATCTCTCTTCTCCTCTTTATTGGGTCAAAAAAGAAAATGACTGGTATGAAAAATCTCTTTACGGGATTCAAAAATTGGATCCCAATGCCCCAGTCAGCCATGTCAGTCACTTTGAAGCTGAAGCATTTGCTGAATGGTCTGGCAAAAGGCTTCCAACTGAAGAAGAGTGGGAGATTGCAAGCCAAACACACGGAAATAGCAACGGTCAGTTCTGTGACTCTAGAGATCTTTCGCCAACATCCTCTTTATCTGAAAATTGTATCTCCAATTTATTTGGCACTCTTTGGGAGTGGACTTCCTCAAGTTACTCTGCCTACCCAGGGTATAGAAGGCCAAAAGGCGCAATTGGAGAGTACAATGCAAAATTTATGAGTGGGCAATACGTCCTTCGAGGCGGCTCATTTGCAACACCTAGATCTCATTTTAGAAATACTTATCGTAACTTTTATTACCCACATCAAAGATGGATGTTTTCAGGCATTCGGCTTGCGGAGGATTTATGACAGTTCATATTCTAGACAACATCCAATCAAAAAAAGAAAATACACATCTTGAACAATTTGCAATTGATGTACTCAAAGGCTTTTCAGCTAAACAGAAATACCTTCCTTCTAAATATTTTTATGATGATGAAGGAAGTCGCCTGTTCACTAAAATCACAAGCCAAGATGAGTACTACCCCACTCGCTGTGAAGCTGAGGTATTTGAAAAAAACAAAAATAAAATTACAAATATACTCTCAGACGCACCATTCAACCTTATTGAACTTGGAGCTGGAGATGGCCAAAAAACCAAAATTTTACTCGAAGAGTTTACAAAGCAAGGCTTGAATTTTGAGTACATTGCAATTGATATTTCAGAAGCTGCTGTTCAAAACCTCAACTCAACACTTGAAAAAGATTTCCCAAACCTCAATCACTCAGGAATTGTCGGAGAATACCTTGATGCACTTGATTGGATCAATCTCAATAAAAAGGCTCGAAACGTTGTTCTTTTTCTTGGCTCCACAATTGGTAACTTTGATGAATCTGGAGCATTGGTTTTCTTGCGAGTTTTATGGAAACACCTCAATGAAGATGACCTTACTTTAATAGGGTTTGACCTCAAAAAAGACATCGATACACTTCTATATGCTTACAACGATAAAAGAGGAATCACCAAAGCGTTCAATCTCAACCTACTGGAACGCATGAACAAAGAACTTAAAGCAAACTTTGATCTTGATAACTTTATGCACTTTGGAACGTACAATCCACTTATTGGAGCTATGGAAAGCTATTTAATTTCAAAGAAGAAGCAAGTCGTAGACATAAAAGCACTCGAAAAATCTTTTCATTTTAAAGCATTTGAACCCATTCACCTTGAGTATTCCAACAAGTACTTGATTGAGGATATTGAGTTTCTATCAAAGGAAGCTGGATTTGAAGTTGTTGAAACATACTTTGATTCAAAAAAATATTTTTCAGACTCACTCTGGAAAGTGAAGAAAAAGACCTTTTGATTCAAAAGTGACGTGTGGTTTTTATTTTAAAAACTGAGTTTCAATTGAAGCAGAAAGGCTAAAGGCCTTTCTTTTTTTTCTTCTTCTTAACCTGTCCACCGAGTTCACGATCTTTTAAGATTGCCTTCTCAAAGCTCACACGAAACAGTCGATCCAACTCCATTTCACGCATAGAAAGTAATCCCGCTTCAGTCACTCCGCCCTTAGAGGTGACTTGATGTTGAAGTTCAGAGAGTGAAACTGCACTCTCCCGCCTTGCAAGTTCAGCAGTTCCTGAAAAAGTGTGAACCACGATTTGCCTAGCTTCTTCTTCATCAAAATCATAATCCTCTAACCACTCTTTCCAGATCTCCATCATTTCAAAAATAAATCCCGGTGCCGAAGCCGCAGCAACTGTAAAGGCTTCAAAGTTTTCACCCTCTTGAACTCGAACAACCAATCCCATTGGCCGAAGCAGTTCTTCTACAATATCTGCTGAATGCTCCGCTCCCTCAGACACACAATACCCAACAACTCCTCGCCGTATTCGCGATGGCGTGTTTGGCATGACTCGGGCAATGGAAACAACATTCTCAAGAACACGGCTCAAACTTTCAAGCTGAATGCCCGCAGCCAAACTGATCACCAGGTGACCACTATGAAACTCCATTTGAAATGGCTCAATCGCCGCAAAAAGATCTTGGGGTTTTGTTGCTAAAACTATGATGTCACATATGTCGGTTAAATCCTCTGGGTCTTCCACAGGGTTCACTCCATAAGCTTCTACAACTTTGTTGAGTTTTTTAAACCCTCGATTGGATGCATAGATATCTTTTGCTTCCAAAACACCAGATTCAACGAGTGCGCGAATCATTGCTTGCCCCATATTACCAGTTCCAACAAAGCCTACTTTCTTTCCTCTTAAAACCGGACTTGTGGATGTCGACATCAGCTCTTCCTCTCACCAAATATGGCCGTTCCAACTCGTACAATCGTAGAACCTTCTTCAATCGCAACACGAAAATCTTGGGACGTACCCATTGAAAGCGTCGGAAATTCAAGTTGGTTTACCTTAAGTCTAGCCTTCTTTTGAATTTCACTCAATTCCCGAAAAATTGAACGTGAATCTTCCGGATGATCTGTAAATGGAGGCATTGTCATAAATCCATCAATCTCTAAATGAGGGTATTTTTCATACTCTGCTACAACATCAAAAATCTCAGACGGGGAAAAACCCGACTTGGAAGCTTCACCTGAAATATTCACTTGCAAAAGAACTTTCTGCCTACACCCGACTCTTGCACACTCTTCATTGAGTAAAGTTAAGAGCTTCAAACGATCCACAGTGTGTATAAGCTCCACCTGTCCAGCCACAGATTTGACCTTTTTAGATTGAATAGATCCAATCAAATGCCACTTACAACCTTGAATAGTCTTTCTTTTTTCTGCTAGCTCTTGAACATAGTTTTCGCCAAACTCAACCAGCCCACACTTCAACGCCTCGATGATCTTTTCTATTGGCTGTCGTTTTGATACTGCTAAAAGAGTAACAGAGCTCGGGTCACGCCCCACCCCCACCGCACTCTCTTGGATTTCTTTTTGAATTTTTTTAATTCTATCTTTCAAACTTCCAACCACTTTTTTCTATTATTTGCGACACAAGTTGTACGGGAAGTCCCATCACATTTTCACGGCTTCCTCGAATTTCTTTTATAAAATTTCGATCTAAACTTTGAATGCCATAGGCCCCGGCCTTATCCATTGGATCTCCTGTCTCAACGTACTCATAAATCTGCTGATCCGTTAGAGTGTGAAATTCAACTTCTGAAGTTTCAATGGTCGTTAACTCCTGGCCAGATAAGGACGAGTAGAAGCAGACTCCAGTCTTAACGCTATGCGTTGCTCCACTAAGAAGCCGCAAATATTCACGAGCTTGAGCTTCATTTTGGGGTTTCCCTAAAATACGACCCTCCAACACAACCACTGTGTCCCCTGAAAGCACCACATAGTCGTGTAATTTCTTAAGCTTACCACTTTCAACAAGTGCCCTCGCCTTTTGTCTAGCAATGTTCTGAATCCCCTCATCCAAATTCAGGTTTTCATCAAGGATTTCCGATACTTCTACTGTAAGGATTTGAAACTTATAACCCAGCTCCTTAAGAAGCTGGCTACGACGTGGAGATTGAGACGCCAATATCAAAGAAGTCATGGCGCTCAATAAAACATGTAAAGGGTAAAAATGGGAGATTTATTGATAATTGGCGGACTACTTCTTGTTGGAGTTGCCATTTATTTAATATCCAATGTGCTTCTCACAACAAATGAAGAGAATGCCACACTCTCATGGGCAAGTGGTGACGAGCCCGACAAATCCAAATCCAAATTTATTGAACTCTCCCGTCCACTTGTCCACAGGTTTTGCATGAGTCTTGTCTCAAAGATACAGGCTCCAGATTACCGTAAGCGCGTGCAAAGAAAAATTCTTACAGCAGGTCTTTCAACTGAACTCAACGTAAATGAGTTTATTGGAATGCAAATTCTTTGGGGACTGCTTTTCCCACTTCTACTAGCACTCTTAAACTTCACACTGGAATTGGGATATCACCCAGGAGTTTTAATTTTGCTTGGCTTTGGAGGCTCTTTCTTTCCACACATGCATGTGAAGTCTGAAAAGCAAAAACGCTACACAGAAATTATCACAGATCTCCCTTTCTTCATTGATCTACTTGCTCTCTCTACACAGGCCGCAGGGATGGATTTCATTTCTGCAATTCAAAGGGTTGTTGAAAAAGCAGATCATTCCGTACTTGCAGATGAACTTGGTACAGTTCTTCGGGATATCAAAGTTGGAGCTTCTCGATCCGAAGCTCTCAAAGCTATGGCTGATCGACTCGACATTCAAGAAATTACAAGTTTTGTTGTTGTGGTTGTTGATGCTGAGGCTAGTGGGACACCTGTTGGAAATGTTTTAAAACAACAATCCATTCAAATGAGAATGGAACGAGTGACTCGTGCTGAAAAGGCCGGAGCTCGCGCTTCCCAACTTATACTCGTACCGTTGATGTTTATAATAATCCCTGCCGTATTTATCATGGTTTTTGGCCCTGCTGTTCTTAAATTCTTCAGTGGAGGTGGGTAACGATGAGTCGTCTGATCAACACTTCAAAAGAAAATTCGGTTATTGCTGAAAGCGTGATTTTAGCAAATTCATTTGTCGATCGATTAATTGGACTTCTTGGCAAACAAGAGTTTCCTAAGCAAACTGCTCTTTGGATATCAAAGTGTAGTAGCATTCATACTTTCTTCATGAAATTTTCTATTGATGCAATTTTTGTAGATAAAAACTTGATCGTTAAAAAAACAATACGCAACCTCAAACCTTGGAGACTCACTCTCCCTGGGTTTAGATACGACTCTGTGTTTGAATTTCAATCCGGTGAGCTCAATGATGTAGAAAAAGGAGATCAACTCCGTGTTGTACATTAAAGTCCTTACCGGACCAGTATCCGGAACAACCTATCAGATCAAACCTGGAGACAACATTGTTGGACGAGAAGCCAATTGTGATTTACAAATTCCACATGCCAGTATTTCAAGAAAGCATTTTAAAATAACAAAACAAAATGAAAACTATATTTTACAAGATCTTAGCTCAAGTAACGGAACATTTGTTAACGGAATACTTGTCAAAACAGCAATACTCCAGGCTGGTGATAAAATCACCGTAAACGAAATTTTTATAGAAATAACCGAACAACAAAACTCTCTTGCTGTACAAAACGAACTACAAGTTCAAGGGAACAACGCTTTGAACTTAAAAGTTGATGTAGAAAGTGCAACGGGAGCTGTTGTACAAAACTCATTGCTGAAGACACTACAGAGTTACATTGAGAATGTTGCGCTCCCTGGTGTTTACAAATTAGCTGAATGGGCTGAGTTTCGATGGCTGCTTGGAAGCTTTATATTGATTTATATTTTTATGGTAACTCTTCTTGCAATTGTACCAATGATTCAAATTTCAAAAGAGAGAATCGAGCAGGAAAGTCAGTTACGAGCTACCGATATTTCAAAAAACTTAGCCAATCGATATCGAGCGGCTTTAAATACCGGGCTCGGAGCTACTTTTACCATTGAAGAAGAAAGAGTGCAGGGAGTTCAAACGGCTTTGGTTGTGGATGCAAATGATGGCCACATACTTGCTCCTGCACGAAAAATTGGACAAAACCCAGATCTTCCATTTGTTCACGTTGCCAGAAAAAAAGTACGTGGAATTACAAAACAAATTACAGATTCTCTCATTGGGGCCAGTACACCCATACAAGTTTTAAACCCAGATACAGGTGAACGATCCATTAGAGCTTTTTCAATTGTCATCTATGACATGGGCTCAAGAGCTATTCGAACAAGTGATGTACTTCGTCTTTTTGTACAAGTTCTCGCATTTGCAATTCTTTTGGGATTCATTCTTTACTTTTTGCTATATAAACTTATTGAGTATCCAATTAAAAATCTCAATCAGCAAATTGATCAAGCACTAAAGGAAGGTACTGATGAAACATCAGTACCTTATAACTACCCACCCATTCAACGCCTTTCAGTCAACATCAATAGCGCACTCTCAAGAATTGGCACTCCTCTAGATCATGATTTGTTACCCACATTTGATGTGACAGTGGAAGCCAACAATGTTGTTAAAGTCATCAAATCTCCAGCAATGATTATTGATATGCATAACACAATTATTGCTATAAATTCTGATTGTGAAAATCTCATTGGGGCAAATGGCGGCATACTTTATAACAGACCTATTGAAGAAATCCCAGATGGCCCCCTACTTCTCAACCTTCAAGATATTCTTCAGACTGCTATTTCAAACCCCAACTCTGTGGCATCAGGAAATATTGAGTTCAGATCTATTGTTCATGACATCGAAGCACAAGTTATAACTGATACAAATGGACCAAGATATGTCATCGTAACTATCACAGATCAAAATGCGGGAGGGTTTTAAATGAGCAATCAACCCGTTCCTGTATCTTTACATAAGTTTCGCTTAAAAGTTCTCAATGGACCCGACAAAGGAGTCGAGTATCAATTGCTCAGAGAACAAATTCACATTGGACGTGGCCCTGAAAACGATATCATTTTAGATGATCCGAAATGCAGTCGTCAGCACGCAACTATCTATGTTTCTGAATCTGGTTTGCAAATTGTAAACGTGAGCAAACAGAATCAAATCACTATCAATGGACAAAAAGAAGACAATGCACTCGTTGGTTCAAACACCATCATACTCATTGGATCAACTAAACTCAAAGTTATAGAAACCGGGCAATTGAGTTCAGCAGAACCCAGAAGTGGTGCTGTAGGTGAGATTATTGATGATTTTCCAGAAATTGGAAAACCCAAAAACAACAATTCTAAGTTTCGATTTTATGCCATACTTGGCGTCATTTCGATTATTCTTTATTTTCTTCTTTCCGACAGTTCAACAAAAGACAAAGAAAATGGTTTGAGATCTGACTCTGATATCGAACAATCCATAGATGCTATTAAACAAAATCAAAATGAAATTATTCGATCCAGACAAGCTTCTGGGAAAAATTCATCTGAGTACAAAGAAGCACAAGCTCTTTTTATACAAGGCTTCAGAGATTATCGAGAAAAAAACTATCAACGAGCAATTCATTATTTTTCAGGAGCTGTTTCAATATATCCAAATCACAGTTTAGCACGAAGATACCTTACTCAGTCCCAAACGAAACTTGATGAATTGATTCAAATTACCCTACTTGAAGCAAATAGACACTATGAACAGAAAATGTTCACAAAAGCGGCGGCAAAATACCGACAAGTCTTAAGATTGAATCGTGACCAAAACAGCAAACTCTATCGTGAAACTCGAGAAAGACTAAATGAATGTATACTACTCATTAAGGATCAATTTTAATGGCAAGACTTATATTATACAACAGAGATAGTATCATTGTGGAACTGGATCTCAATCCTGAACAGGAGGTCCTCATTGGTCGATCTTTAGATTGTGATATTGTGATTGAAGATGAGTCTATCTCAAGAAAGCACATCAAAATTGTATTTGATAATGATCACTGGAAAATCGAATGTCTTTCGAAATTTTCTCTCTTAAGTCATACTGGAGATACCAACCTTTCTGAAATTGAAATCAATGATGACATTCAGGAAGTGTGGTTTTCACAATATCGTATTTTCTTTGATTTGGATTCCACTGAAGAACAGTTGAAAGCCACCGAAGTTCTTGGAGAAACCGAAGCCCTAGGGTCTCAATCAGAAGAAGACATTTCATTTACACCGGATCAAGATTCAGAAGTCGATTTTGAGTCTGGAAAAAATCCAACATATGGCGCCACAGAAACTGATTCCAGTTTTGATGAAAAAACACAGTTTTATGATTCAAACGATGATAGTGCAAGTCACCTTGAACCCTATATCAGACTGACTTCTCCCGGAGTACCAGATGAAGTACTTAAGCTGGAAGGTGAATCTTGGACTGCGGGGCGAGATGAAGATTGTCAAATTCAAATCAACCACCCAAGAGCAAGTCGCGAACACTTTGAAATTGTCAAATCTGCAAAAGAATACTTTGTTATAGATCTCAATAGTTCAAATGGTACAAATTTAAATGGAGAGCCTTTAAATCCAGGAACTCGCGTTCCACTCGATAGTGGAGATCGACTTGAAATAAAAGAATTTAAAATCTATTTTGAATTACGAGACCCTAGGTTTCAAAAGCAACTTCAAGTTCTTCAAAAAGATCTAGATTCTTTTGATACAAATGACACTGCTTATTTACCTGGACCAGCTGGAGCGGTACGAATTCCACCTCCAGAAAGGCGAACAAAGAAATCAGGTAAAGCCAGAGGAGTTTTTCGAATTATAGTGATTTCAGTAATTCTAGGAGCTCTGTATATAGGTCTCAACGATGTTGATTCAAATAAGAAAGACTTAGCCACAGAACAAAAAGTGCCAAAGAATGTCTTTGACTCTCTTCCACCAGAGAAACAAGCATTGATTGAAAGCAAGTATCGATCTGCAGACAAGTTTTACAAATCTAGTAAATATGAACTTGCTCTTGCTGAAATTCGTACAATTCATGAAACTCTACCAAACTACAAAGACTCAAGAGACATCGAGCGATATAGCCGACAAGCCATTGAAACTCTCCGTCAACAAGAAGAGCTTGAACGAATGCAAGCAGAGGAATCTAAATTAAAAAGCAAAGTCCACCGCATCGTGTCTGGTTGTGAGAGGAACGCCTATTCAAAACCCAACATTGATAAAACAAGAACTTGCCTACAAAAAGCTTTAGAGCTAGATCCTGAGAATCAAAAATCTAGACAAATCATTGCAAAAGTTGAAGCTCTTGTACAAGAAAGAAGGCGCAAGCTTGCCAGCAAAGAACACTTCCAAGCACAGGTTCGACGAGGAATTGCATCTTATCAAAAAGCTAAATCGATTGAAGCAAAGGGAAAGCTCTTAGATGCCATCGATGCCTACCAACATCATTTAAATTCCAGTTACCCAGATCCAAAAAAATTCAAAGAAAAGTCCAAACGAAGTATACAAAGTATTCGAACCAAAATTGAGGGACAGGTTTCAAAGTATGTTTCAGAAGCCAACAAAGCTCACGATGCCCAGGATTATAAAACAGCAATACTCACAATACGAAAAGCACTGGCACTCGATCCTCAAAATAGTAGGGCTCGAGATCAAATCACTCGCTCTAACAAAGAGCTTCTGAAAAAAACAAGAGTTATGTTTCAAGATGCAATCCTTGAAGAGAACCTTGGCAATATTGAGAATGCCAAAGGGAAATGGAAAAAAATTGTAGAAATTGATGTGCCTGATGGTGAGTACTATAAAAAATCAAAAATCAAAATGAAGAAGTATGGACCATGATAATGTTTCAACAGAGATCCTTTAAGGGAGATAGTTCGTATATACAAGCACCCGATTTTCACTTAGAATCTGAACACGGCCTTTTTGTGGCTACAACACCGTGGGGTTCAAAATCAAAATCAAGAATTTTTACCGATACAATCGTTGATTTTTACTTAAGTGCAATCAGGGACAGTGATTCCACGTCTCCTTTTCCCAAAGTGCCACAACTTTCAGATTCAGCCAATCATTTAAGAACAGCAGCTATGCTTGGTAATGAAAAACTATATCAAGAATTCAATCGTGAACAATACACTATTGGAGTTGAAACAGTATTAATTGCTATAGGTCAAAATGAAATTTCTATTATCCAGGTCGGTCAACCCAATACATATTTTATCAATCCAGAAAACTTTCCAATTCCAATTAAACATACTCCATCTTTGAACTATCAAATGAATCAACAGGGTGAAAGTCGTCTTCCAAATCAAGTTTTAGGCCTAGAAAGACGATTTGATTTTCAAACTGAATCGTTTTATGCAAAGAGTGGAAACAAGATTCTCATGATCTCAAGAGATCATATCTCCAAAGAGATTTATAATTTATCTAGTGATGAAATAAATATTGAAAATGTCGGAAGGATTTTGTCAAAAAATAGCAAAGAGCCTTATTGGATAGGAGTTCTTGAGCTATAGAAACTCATCCAGATTTTCATCTCCAGGGGCTGCCTCTTTTTCATCCCACTCTTCTCCTTCCCAAGCATTGGGGTCTTTTAGCTTCTTTTTTGTAGGCCTTCGTCTTCTTTTTTTCCTTTTCTTTCTCTTTCGCGGCGGAGGAGCTTCACTAAATTCATCGTCCTCTCTAAGGTTTGGCTCATTTTTTTTACGACGGCCTAAAGGAGCAAAGTAAAAAGTCACCCCTACCATTCCCTGAAACCCCAGAAACTCATCACCCACAGCAAACACAAGGCCTGCAATTTCTCCATTTAAAGCCCATCTAGAACCGCCAAAAATATAATCCAGTCCAGTAAAGGCTCTGGCACCAGCTCTAAAACTCTTTCCACCACCTCCACCAAAAAGTCTTCCTAAAACAAATACCCCAGGTCCATATTTAAAAAGAAAAGCGTTTCGAACACGATTTTTTTTCCAAATATCACGAGCATTGTAAGAGTAAAGAGCGTAATTGGCTTCAACGTCGACAAAGTTATTGAAATCATAGCCTAGTCCAAAATTCCACTGAGTTTTCCAATCTTCCCAGTAAACAAAACGTGCCTGGGTGGGTTGTCCGAGTAAAACAGAGATACCCATATCCCCGTTTTCAAAGCCCGTAAATCTATTGAGTTTTGCAAATGAAGTTGTCGGCAGTATCAATATACTCAACGTTACTAACTTTAGTACAAATGATCTCATATAAAATTTCTGCACAACAATTACTCTATCTCGTTTGTTAGAAGTTGCAATCTTTGGTTCGCAATATTTCGAAACTTTCTAAACTTAGGAAGTGACCACGCAAGTAGTACACGCGTAGGAAACAATTGATCTCTTTCAGAGGTGTCCCACACCCTGTTGTTCCCCCAATTATAAGCCTGCACAATTTCATCCAGAGCCCAGTAGTAGTGTCCTCGAATAAAACTTTCAAGAAATGGCTCCGCATCTCTCTTCAAATTGTGTGCCCGCATCCAAGCTAAAAATCTCAAAAACTGATCGTCATTGCAAACACGAAATGAACCCAAAGCTTCATCTGGAGATAAGTTTTCTTTCTCTAGCAGTTTAAAACAGCTATCAACTAAGGTATTAAGTGGGATTCCTAAATTTTCACTTGCCACATATATAAGAATATCATTCTTGATCCGCTTTCCAAGATGAAGCAACCCTTTCCAATCTTCAAGACGTAGCAGATGAGATGCAAGCCACCCCTGAATGTCTCTGTCATTTGGGTTTCCAAGAAATAAAGCTTTTAATTCATTCATGCCATCTTCTGATAAAGATTGTGACTTCCAAATTCTACGCCCAATTTGATATTTAAAAATTTTCTCTCGAGACGGATATTGAAATTTTTCAAACCCCTTTTTAGATAAAAATTTTTCTATAGTGCCATACAACAATTTAAAATTTTCATCTGAGACGTCAACTGGAGAAACTTGAAACCGATCCGACCACATATTAAATGCAAGGAGAGGTTTTTGATAAAATACCAATTTCTCTCCTGCTATAACTCCAAAACGGGTTTTCCCACTAAGACGCCAATTGGGCCAACCTGATTCCACCAAGAGTAGTCGATCTAACCACTTCCCTGTTGAATTGGAGTTCATAACCTTAAGAAGGCTTCGACTTTCACCCAATCTTTCCACATGTGTAGAGGCATGTCTTTTCAAAAAAATCTCTTCTATGGCTCGACTTGTATCAACATGATTGACAGCCTTATCAACATTCCAAGTGACCTTTCTATCCGTTCGAACTTGAAACGGTTTAATCAGTAACGGAATACGAATATTCTCACTAAAAAGTTGATAAGCCCCAATCTCTCGTTCTCGAAACCTTTTAGGGTGTCCATTAAGGCCCACTAAAATTATCGTCGTGTCTTTCCATCGATTTAGTCTTTTGAGCTGATTCACCAAACCTTCAATCGACTCATTGAGCTCACTCAGCTGACCAGCATATGTTTTTTCTCGAACAACACCTAGGTTAGATTGAGTTGCCACTTGGGGAAACTGTAAGTCTGGAAAATATATCACTGAGAAAAAAGAGGAGTTCCCAACATTTTCATCTAACCACTCAAAAAACAATTCAATATTTTTCTTTGCTCCCCTATAAAGACGATTGGGAGAAAGAGATATATAGTCATCAAAAAGCTCAAAGCCTTGAGAAAGTCCTGATTTTCTCCAAATGGGTGGTCCACCAGAAAAGAGGGCCGTGCGTACCCCTTTTTTTACAAGTTTTTCAGGAAGAGTTTCGTTTGTACCCGACAAGTATTGTCGACCATTATGCCAAACTCCGTGCTCAAGAGGGTATTTTGAAGTTAAAATAGATGTTAAAGCCGGAACAGATAAGACCGAAGTCGTGTACGCATTGGAGAAAAGCACAGATTCCTCACAAAGAACCCCAAAGGTTTGATCACAATCCAAATCTTCAAAGGCCATTGAATCTATAGCAAGCACCAGGACAGATCTCCCAGGCGTTCCGCTAAAGTCACAAGAACTCAGAAAAAAAAGTAACAATAATAATGCATAACGCTTTTCAGCAAACACTGCCTGTCTTGACCCTCAATTCATGCCCTTGGGATAATTCATTATTAACTGACCAAGGAGTCCAAATGTTAACCCAAAAACTTTTTCTTGTCGCACAAAATGGCGCGGAAGCTATATTGTGGCTCTTACTTTTACTCAGCGTCATTAGCGTTGCAATAATGATCGATCGTTATATCAATTTGAGATCTCTGCGCAAAGCAAGCGACAAGTTTAAATCCAAAGTTCAAGATGCTTTACAATACGATAAGCTAGAGGAGCTTCAAAATTTACGCCATGATCGCGACTCACTTGAAGGGCAAGCTCTGGATTTTTCTCTACGCCATTTCAAAGAAAATAAAGATGAGGGTTTTGAAGAAGTGTTCAACTCCTATGTCGTTATGGAAAGACCAAAGTTGGAGCGAGGTTTGAACTTTCTGGCAACTGTTGGCTCCAACGCTCCCTTCATCGGGTTACTTGGTACAGTTTTAGGAATCATGAAAGCTTTTAAAGACCTTGGAGTGACTCAAGGTACAGCTATTGGAAACAATGCCTCTATGGTTATGAATGGAATTGCTGAAGCACTTGTTGCAACTGCCGTCGGATTATTTGTTGCAATCCCGGCTGTCATTGCATTCAACTATTTTCAAAGACAAGTGAAAAGTATTCTCTATAATCTTGATGGTGTAAGAGAACTCTGTGTCGCCTACTCCAAACAAAACCCCAAAAAGGATCGGGCGTAAACTATGGGAATGCAACTCGGCTCAGGAGATGACGAACCAATATCAAGTATCAATGTAACTCCATTTGTAGATATCATCCTTGTTGTGTTGATCATCTTTATGGTGACCACTCCAATGATTATGCAACCAAGCATTAAGATTCAACTTCCCAAAGCCGTTTCTGGTGAAGAATCCGTACCCTCGCAGTTAACGGTTGCTGTTGCAGCTGATGGAAAAATTCAGGTCAATGGCAAAGAAATCACACTTGAGGCTCTAAATGAAAGGGCAAGAAGTTCAATTGCCGAAAACCCTGAAGTCCAAGCTATTATTTCAGCTGATCAAGATGTGAGTCATGGACGAGTCATTTCAGTCATTGATGCGATAAAAACCGCAGGTATTTTGAAATTTGCAATAACAACAGAAAAAAAATAATAGCTTAAAAAAACACTTGAGAATTCTGCCAAGGTGAAAAGGCCCGGAGCCCTATCGTTAGTATTTCATTATGAAAAAAATATCTATCATCTATAAGAGGTTGTGACTTTTTTGAGATTGTGTTTTTTAAAGCCATGAACTTAATAATCAAAACTATAGTTACAATGCTTTTTCTTATATCCACATATTCTCACCAAAGCCTTGCTGGGACTGACGAGTATGGTACTGTTGTCCACTTAGACGACCACACTTATTGTGAATCCACATGGCCAGAATTCGTATGCGGTGATACGATTATATACGTAGGAGAATGTTCAGCCTCTTGTGATGAGGGAGAGATTGCTTCCTGCAGAAAAGCCTTTTGCCACACAAGCTACAGGCCCTCCTACTTCTTTCGCTGGAGCCTTGGACAGTGTCTCTGTAAAGAAAAGCGCAATCGTTCCAATTAATCTCTGTAAAAAGGCACGACCTGCCTTTGAAAGACATCACTCCGGTGACAGATGGTCATCAGGTCGACGTATTTCAAAGGTCGGCCGTACTTTTTTAAAAATTTCCTTGTAGATTTTTATCAGACGAAAAGTCACCAGCTCTCTAGGTGGCAAATCATCAACCATGAGTTCATCAAGGCCAATCATATTGGATTGCGAGAACCCACAGGCCAGAAATTTACCGCTTTCACTGAATTCGTTCTGATAGTTAAATGAAACCCCGTGATAAGAAATCCAATTTTTAGCAGCAATTCCAATTGAGGCGATTTTTTTGTCACTCACCCAAACACCAGTGGCCCCCTCTTCACGTACTGAATGAATATCAAATGTTTTCAGCAATTCGATAACACCATCTTCAAGATTTCTTAAAAATCGATGAAGGTCATTACCACGGCTTTTTAAATTCACAATTGGATAGACAATAATTTGACCAGGACTGTGAAAGGTGACTCGTCCACCTCTTTGAACATCGACGATCTCTCCGTTCCATTCTTCAATATCTGTGTCTTCAGTGGCGCGTCCTCGAGTCAATACTCGAGGATGTGAACAAACAATCAATGTTTCATCCGCACCCTGTTTCACATCTTCGAGCGTATCTAACTGAAACTTCAAAGCTTGGTTATACTCAACAAGTCCCAGGTCGACAGTTCTCAAGCACTTGCTCCCGGTCGCCTTTTAGATGGTCCGCCTAAAGGCTTTTGAATAATATGGATTGCATGGCCCAATGCTGCCTCAGCACATTCCATCACAGTTTCACCCAATGTTGGATGTGGGTGTATGGTCAAAGCAAGATCCTCAAGAGTTGCTCCCATTTCAATCGCAAGAGCTGCTTCACTAATAAGATTGCTCGCCTCTGGGCCTACAATATGTACACCAAGTACAACATTGGTCTTTTTATCAGCGATAATCTTAACAAACCCATCTGTTTCCATAATTGAAACAGCTCTACCATTTGCACCAAAAGGAAATTTTCCAATGCTCAGTTCTGTAAAACCATCTTTTTTACATTCCGCCTCTGTTCTACCAACTGAAGCAATCTCTGGATCTGTAAAGATAACTGCAGGCACAGTCTTCGCATCAAATACACGATTCTTCCCCGATATAACCTCAGCAACAAGCACGCCTTCATGGGAGGCTTTGTGCGCAAGCATAGGTTGACCCGCAATATCTCCAATCGCATATAGCCCTGATTTGTTGGTCTTCATTTGTGGATTCACTTTTATAAATCCACGCTCATCAAATTGAACACCAATTTCTTTTAAGTTGAGTTGATCTGAATTTGGCTTACGGCCAACAGTCACCAAAATTTTATCTGCACCAATTTTTTGTTTTTTACCGCCTACCTCGTACTCGACCTCAACACCCTTACCAGATTTTTTAAACCCAAGTGCCTTAGCTCCAGTGATAATTTCAACACCCTGTTTTTTTAATTTTCGAGCTACAACTTGAACAGCATCGCTTTCAACAAGACCACCAAAAAGTTTGTCTGCCGCTTCAAGCACAGTGATCTTAGAGCCTAGTTTTGACAAAAACCCACCGATCTCAAGACCAATATACCCTCCGCCAATCACAACCAAATGTTTTGGCGGAGACTCTAGAGCCAAACCACCTGTTGATGACAAGACTATTTTTTCGTCAAACTTGAATCCAGGGATTTCAATTGGTCGAGAGCCAGTTGCAATAACAAAGTTTTTGGCTTTGACCTGCTGTGCCCCCGCCTTTGAACGAATAGAAATTTTGTCTTCTCCAACAAATGTCGCTTCACCATTTAAAATATCAACGTTGTTGCCTTTTAATAACTGAGTCACACCACCTGACATTTTATCGCAAACAGATTGCTTCCATGACTGAAGCTTTTTAAAATCAACGTCCACTTTCCCGCCAATTTTAATACCCATCTCGTCAGCATCATGTTGAACACGGTGAAGGAAATGTGCTGCAGAAATCATTGCTTTTGATGGAATACAGCCCACATTTAAGCAAACTCCACCCACAAACTCTCTTTCAACAATTGCAGTTTTCAAACCCAACTGTGCAGAACGAATTGCTGCCACATATCCGCCTGGACCAGCGCCAATCACACAAACATCATAGACTTCACTCATCATCACTCCCTACATCATGTCCATCATCAGACGACTTGGATTCTCCAAACGCTGAATCAAAGCTGCCAAGTACCTTGCCGCAACTGCCCCATCGATCAATCTATGATCTGCCGTACACGAAAAATTCATAATATGGGCTGGAACAACTTGATCCCCCCTGTACACAGGTCGTTTTTGAATCTTGTACATTCCAATAATCGCAACTTCCGGATGGTTGATGATCGGGGTGGCGTAGGACCCGCCAATGCTACCGATATTTGTTATACTGATCGTCGCGCCCTGAAGGTCTTCTAATGCAAGCTTTCCATCACGTGCTTTATAAGAAAGCTCCATAATCTCTTGTGAAATTTCAATCAAAGTTTTTTGATCTGCATTTTTGATGACTGGAACCATCAATCCCTGTGGAGTGTCTGCTGCAAAACCAATGTTAAATGATTTCTTATAAACAATTTCCCCAGCATCGTCATCAATACTTGCATTGAACATCGGAAACTCACGTGATGTCGCGATAACCGCTTTTATAACAAATGGCAAATATGTCACTTTGATATCTTGTTTCTTAAAATCTTCTTTGATCTGCTCGCGCATTTTTACAAGTTCTGTAACATCGGCCTCATCCATCAAGCTAAAATGTGGAACCACACGTTTTGCCATTTGCATTTTCTCAGCAATTTTTCTTCGAATTCCTCTAAGAGGAACCCTTTCATCTTCAAAGTTTTGGTACTCCACATTTCGTCTTGGAGATTGGTAGGCAGGTTGTCCTGCTAAAGTTGCTCCAGCTCCTGAGGAAACTCCGCGCACATCTTCACGAGTCACGCGCCCAGCGTTACCAGAACCATTGATTTGATTGATATCCACGTTAAGCTCACGCGCCAATCTTCTTGTCGAAGGCGTCGCCAAAACTCGAGACTCAGCAACGGGCGGATGAACCTCCATTCCACTTGAAACAGCCTGCATCGGCTGTCGCAAAGGCTTGTTTTCTATTTCTGCTGAAGTTGGAGCAGGGCTCTTAGGTTCAGAATTATTTTTTGCTTCAGATACTTCGGGTTTGCTTTCGCTCGCCTTTGCACCAGAGGTGTCAACAATCATTAGGGTTTGACCTACCTCAATCACATCCCCTTCACTTCCCTTCGTCTCAACCACTGTTCCGTTTACAGAACTTGGAATTTCTACAGTTGCTTTATCTGTTAAGACTTCTGCAAGAGGTTGATCTACTGTCACTGTGTCGCCTGGTTTCACAAGCCATTGTACCAACTCTCCCTCAGTTACTCCCTCACCAATTTCTGGTAATTCAATATTTTGCTTAGACATTTGTTGCTCCCTCTCTCGTTGTCTCTTTATTTTTTTTCTTTTCAATTACACCTTTCATAAAAAACTCTCCGGCTCGATAAGAACTTCGAACAAGTGGCCCGCTTGCCACATATAAAAACCCCATGGCTTCGGCTGTGTTCTTCCAATACTCAAACTTTTCAGGAGTGACAAAATTATGAAGCTTCAAATGTCTCATTGTCGGCTGAAGGTACTGTCCAAAAGTTACAACATCACAACCCACATCTCTCAAATCTTTGAGTGCCTGATGAATTTCATAATCCTGTTCTCCGATACCCAACATGATTGACGTTTTCGTGTACTGGGAAGGGGCTCTTTCTTTCACCTTTTCTAAAACATACAAAGACTGACGGTACCCTGCTTTAGCATCTCGCACCTTTGGCGTTAGTCTTTCCACGGTTTCAATATTGTGAGCAAAAACATCTGGCCTGGAGTCCACAACTCGATTGATATGCTCTAAATTTCCTTGAAAATCCGGGGTCAATACTTCCACAATAATTTTGGAATTTCGATCTTTGATCGTCTCTACAGTCCGTCCAAAATGATCCGCACCTTGGTCAAGAAGGTCATCTCGATCCACACTTGTAAGGACCACGTAATCAAGCTTCATTTTTGCAACAGCACCGCCCACTTTCTCAGGCTCTTTGTTGTCTATAACACCACGAGGGTTCCCTGTTTTTACAGCACAAAACCGACATCCACGTGTACAAGTATCTCCCATAATCATTATAGTTGCAGTTCCCCCACCCCAACATTCCCCAATGTTGGGACAACGCGCCTCTTGGCAAACTGTTGCAAGGCCCAAAGATTTGAACATGCTTTTCAAGTCCGCATAACTTTCTGTTACGGGCGCTTTTACTTTTAGCCAAGTTGGCTTTTTTAATATCGCTTGAGCCATAATTACCTCATAGAGGCTACCTATAGATTTATGCGCCTACAATGACAACAAATGTAGGAACTGAAAAGAGATTTATAAGACCCATAAGCAATACTTGTATAAACTTTTGAAATCACTGAAAAAATTTTAAAGATAACTAAATAAATTGAGAATTCCTCTTTAATATCATATATTTACACATGGCGTGAGAAGCAGGGCTTTTGAGGGTTATAAGGAAACCTTATTTAGGTGAAATGCAGTGGCAAGGGCAAGAAGTGATTTTGCGTAGAATTTCTAGATTAACGTACAGAAGCCTTAAAAGAGATGTTGTGGCATTACTTGTGCTCAGCTGTCTTTTGCTCTCATCTTTTGCCGCAATAGCTGAAACAGACAATCCAACAAATGCTGAAAATATAACGCGTGTCACAGTTCCACTAGGAGAAAATGGTGAGCTTGGCCACGTTGAAATCACTCTTGGTGAAGTGACACCTCTTCCAGGTGAAACACATGAAGAACTTGGCCAGAGAGTCGCTGAAGAGGTTCAATCTGTCTTCAAAGACGAACTTTCTGATATTACAGATGTTCAAGGAATCGAAGATCCACGTAACTCATACCTTGATCCAAGTGAACTAGAGGAAGTCACCAAAAGACTCGGGGAGACACTTGGTGACACCTCTGTAGAAGTCGACTCACTTGACGTAAATGTCTCCAAAGGAATTTTTAAAAAGAGTAAATCATTCCTACAAGAAACATACGCCGAGTTTATAAGTAAAAAAGATGTGATGTTCTCCAAAAGAAATCTCCTCTTCTCTGTTTTTCGAATTTTTGGGACTGGCGGCGTGATGGCTGGAAGTATTGTGATCAATGAGGGAGCATCTATTATGTCGGCAATGCCAGTTGCCCTCACTGCAGGACTGATCTCAGCAAGCCTTCAGATAACCAACCCCCATTACGGTGAATGGGCAATCGAAGACCCTGTCACAACTCGCGTACAAAAAAAATATGGAACAACACCTCTTCGGAGACTTTCCATCGATGCATTTTCAATCTGGGTCAAATGGGGACTTGTACTTGAAGGGCTTTTTCTAAGCGCAACCGAAGTATCACGTCTTGTCGCAAATCTAGGGCCTGCTGAATTTGGATTTGGAAATCTTTTTTGGGGAATTACACTGACAACACTTTCACAAGGTATGTGGGAAATTGTTGGTAGCCATATTCGACGAAATGGAGATCCTGAAATTGTAGATAAAAGTAGCCCTGAGTTTGACAGACATGCCAACTTGAAAGCCGATGTTATTGCATGCCTCGCTTCACTCGTCTACGCCAGCGCCGCAGGACTTCTTCTGGTGGAAAACTACGAGCTTAGTAACATCATCTTTGCAGGACTTGGACTCTCAGCATGGGGAACCGCAGGATGGATGTTCCGTGATTGGGTTAAGGAAACATTTCAATTTTATCAGAAACGCTTAAGCAAAAGCTTACACATTGGTGTCTTTCGAGGTCGTTTTAAAAGTTGGATTGAAGAAAATTCGCAAGGAAAAAGCTTACCTAGTGAAGAAACAAATATCGGAAATGAACCAATAGAAAATACACTGACTTTGATATCAAAAAAGGACTTCAATAACCTCTCAGAGGAAAATCGGAAAGTCGCAGAGATGTTTATTGATTTAGGTGAAATTAGAATTGTCGACCGCGGTTGCGCGGCCGACCTTGTTCCCAAAAGGGCATCTGGAGATTAATTTTTCTCAAGGTGACGATCAATCACCGAAACAAACTCTTCAAGCGGCAGTGCCCCTCTTAAAGAAACACCGTTCACTAAAAAGCCCGGTGTTCCACGAAAACCAAACTTACTTGCTTCAGCCTTGTCAGCTTCAATGATGTTTTTGATTTCATCTGTCTCAATGGCTTTTTTTGCACGCCCAAGGTTTGCACCAACTTCTTTTACAGCTCTTTCAATATAAGCCACACCGTCGGCATTAAGTTTGTCTTGGTTTTGAAAAATTAAATCATGAAACTTCTCAGCTTTTTTCGCATCTTGCTTAGCTACAGCTTCATAATAAAGCGCTGCAGGTTCTGCAAGTGGGTGCCTTGGAAGCGGAAGGTGCTTGTAAACCACTCGTATTTTATCTCCATACTTCTCTTTTAAAGCCGTAATTCTTTTGTATCCCTCTGCACAGAACGGACACTGAAAATCTGAGTATTCAACGATCGTAATTGGGGCATCTTTATTTCCCCAGATAGCTCGACTTTCAAGTATTTGAGGCTCTTTTGGGCTTTTGTACTCATCCTCTCGGGATTTGGCCAAGTCCTCTTGCTCTCTCTCAAACTGCTTTCGACGATAAGCCATCGCCGCTTTGTTCAGAGATTCCATGAAAACATCTGGATTTTTTTCGATCGCATTTGTTAACACTTCTGGGTTTTTTTCTAAAATATCTGCAATTTGATCTTTCGAAGTACATCCACCAATGAATGCAACTAAAAGTAAAAGAACAAGCACGTTTAAAAGAGATTTCAAAACAGCCTCCAATGAAAGTTAATACTGATTAAAAGAGGATAACTATTAACTTGGGTTGGATCAACTCAATCGACAATTTGAGCCACTGAGCCGTCGGTAAAAACTTCCAGTTTTTTTCCAACATCAGCCTTTTCACGACGCACAAAGCCTAACGCTATCCATCGCCCCTTCACCAATTGATGCTGAGAAGTCAGTTGCCCAAACTTTTGTCCCCCCTCTCCAATTTCCCAAGGACCTTCACTCTCAATTTTATGTTCCAGTTCTAGTTTGATCAGCTTCTTAGGGCGTCTTCCATAGGTATAAACCTTTTCAACAACCTCTTGCCCCGGATAACAGCCTTTATCTCGATCTATACGCTCATCAAAGTCACAATCCAAAACCATTGTTTGAGGACCAATATCCAAACCATCTGTAGGCACAGAATTTTCTGCACGCTTTGAAAGAAACCTGTCACGAGCCAACCACTCGACATCTGCATCTGTCGTTCCCAAAAGGATCATCCCTTTTTGTCCATCCTTCCAGTCATAAAGTCTCCAACCAGACAACCCACTAAGCTCTTCTTCTGTTCCCCGAACCTCAGAAGCTATTTCTTTTAAAATTTCAAAACTTAAATCTTCTCCAAAATGCATTTTTTCAAAATATTCATAAATGGAGTTCACACGATTTTTTTCAAAAAAAAGAAGAACTCTATCTTCAGTGGCAATAGATTCACATAGTGCTAAAATTCGTCCCGTACCACTTAAAAACGCACCCGAAATCACAGAATCCAGTTGGTTTTTAAGAAAATCTTGTGACGCCAGTCTATGAAGAAAGTCTTTTGCGTCAACTCCAGTAAATTGAATAACTCCATAAGCATCTTTTAATCCAATCAATGAATCACACCCTTTTCTAATACACCTAGCATTGCAGCTCCAATACTTCCTGCCGAATCTCCCAAACTATTTTTGAAAACTTGAGGGAGAGAGGATTCTATAAAACTGTATTTTTTCATATATTTTCCAAAATCCGTGTAAAGCAAATCTTCCCGACTCATTCCACCCCCTAAAACAATATAGTCCAAATCCAAAATATTATTCAATTCAGCTAAAAATCGAGCCAGGTGAGTCTTATAGTTTTCAACACAACTCATGGCAAGGGAATCACCCCCCATGGCCAATTCAAATATCTTTTGAGCTTTGATTGGTTTTTTCAGTTGAGAATGTTTTTTAAAATCAAACGAAGCTTCAAAGGCTGGGCCAGAAAGGTATTGCTCTCCACACCCCCTCTTTCCGCAATAACAGTTGAAACCATTTTCAATCAACTGATTGTGTCCAATCTCTCCTGCTGTGCCTCTTCTTCCGGAAATCATTCTACCATTGACAATAAGCCCTCCACCCAAGCCTGTTCCTAAAATCACCCCCAAGGCTGTTTGAGACTCCATTTTATATCTCTCTGATTCACGTTGAATTCTTCCTACTCCAGAAATAAACTCTGCCAAAGAAAAACAGTTGGCATCATTTTCAAAAAATATACTTTTCTTGTAGCTGAAGTGATTTCGAATCTCTTTCTCAAAATCGCAATTCACCAAAACCATCGAATTGCCTTTTATCATCTTATGTGACCTTGGATCTACAGATCCAGGAAGTCCCACTCCGAAACTCTCAATTTGATCTATTCTTAAGTTGGCATGACTTACTGCACTTTCAACACATTGGAAAAATCGATGTAGTATGGATTCCAATCCCTTATCACGTTCCGTTGAAATACGCTCAACAGAAAGAGTTTCGAGTCCAATATCTTTGTTCCATCTCAACTCACCTAACTTGTTGAGTGCAAAAACACGAGTCTCTATCTTTGTTCCACCAACGTCGACTCCCAAACAATACATTCTATCCATCACCAATAGAGTTTGAAATTTCTTGATAGATATTTGTCATTTCACGCTCCCATCTCAAGACCGTAAACTTCATTAGTGCCATATTGCGATTGCTTTTCTTAAACTTTTCTCTCAGACCAAAGTCACTTTGGATCGTTCGCATTCCCATCTCCCAATCATACGGACGTCTTGGGTGACATTGGAAACCTCCGTCATAATGATTCACAAAGTCTTTTAGATCTGAGTTCATAGAAAATAGAATAGGTGTTCCAAGATGAAGAGATTTATAAATTTCAACAGGAACAACTGGATCCAAAGCTCCCACCACAAGTGAAGAACTCAACGAACACGCTTCTAGAAAAAAACGATCTGGTAAATTTGCAATCGGAAACCCTTTAAGTTCATTTCGATATCTATCAAAATCCCCTTTGCTCAATAAAAACGCAGGGGAAAACTTCTTCTCAAATGACTTTATTGCCGCAAGCAAAGTTTTATTTTTAAGACTACCTTCATAAATAGTAATAAGTGGGCGAGTTCGAATGCTTTCTCTCTGTCCCTCAAGCCAGGTTCTAAATTCTCTTGCGTTTACAGCTTTAGGAATCGAAACCGCATCAAATACGAATCGCGATTTTTTAAGAGGAAGCCCCTCACCGTGATACTGTTTCTCAAGCGCTCGAGATGAAAAACAAACACGATCCACCCAACGAATAGACTGATCCATCAAGCGTTCCCACTTTTTCTTAAACCAGTTGGAACTTCTGGGATAAAGCACACTTAAAACAAGAGGAGTTTTTTTAGAAAAACTAGCCAGAGCAACTGGCAAAACATCCATCCCATGAACATGCACAACATCTGGGTGAACTTCTTTTGAAAGATTTGAAAGTGATTTGTAGCACTTTTTAGATGAAAGCGAGTGAGCCTCAATCCAGTGATTGTTTTTTCCCCTTACAAGAGGTTCAGCTGGTGAAATAAACGCACTGTGCTGTTCCAATTGAGTCACACGACTGCTGAGCGGCCAAATCATCTCTTCCGCACGATTTCTATGATAGTGAGACACAATGTGAAGTACTTTCATCAGCGCAAATCCTTCTCGGTTTAGACCAATTTCGCAAGTTCAAATTATGAAATTATTAAAATATTAAGGTATGCGCTCATTTGCCTAGACAGACCCAATATCGACACCAACTGGTTCTTTATGACACTGGACTTTGGTGCCAATATGGTGATTTTATTTAAATAGACTGACTTAAATTAAGAAAGTTACTCACACGCCCCACCGATTTATCCACAAACTAGACTTAAAGTGTTGAGAAATGACATTAATTTAATAAAATTTACTAATGATAACCTCACCTACATCACAGCGCATTGCAGTTCCTCAATATCTCAAATTTATTGGCTTTGAGCTCTTCCTAGGACTTTTTGGATGGTTTCTAGCAAGTCTCTTCTCAAACAACTCTTTGGTAGTGAAGCACCCCACATTAGAGCTCCTTATAGTTTCAGTTTTCCTAACCATTCCACCACTGATACTTCTCTTGCTTTATGTAGCTCCAAGTACCCGAAAGTCCCAACCCATAAAAAGACTTCTTTCACGAGTTCAACCTTTAATTGAATCCCTCATTTTAAAATCCAATTGGTGGCAACTCCTTTTGGTTAGCCTAAGCGCTGGAGTGGGTGAAGAAATTTTGTTTCGAGGTTTTCTACAAGAAAAAACCAATATTTATTTTGCATCAGTGATGTTTGGACTGCTTCATTGGATCTCATTCACTTATGCAGTATTTGCAACTCTGATGGGCCTTTACCTAGGTTGGCTTATGAATCACTATGACAGTCTCTTCGTTCCAATTGTCGTACACGCACTTTATGATTTCATGGCTCTCATACTTGCAAAAATTTTTTGGAAAAACCTCTTTAAACCTGAACATCCACAAGCTCAAATTGGTCCACATCCACCAAACCACGATCTGTGATCTTGAGCGTCGGAATAACAGGAAGACATAAAAAAGCAAGCTGCAGGAAAGGTTCTGTCAACTGACAGCCCATTTTCTCTGTCGCCACTCGAAGCCCCGACATCTTATCATAAATCGATTCCAATTTATCATCTGTCATCAGTCCCGCAATTGGAAGTGGAAGTTCACCTATTATTTTTCCATCTACAATAGCGACAAACCCTCCACCCTTTTGCTTCAACCACTCAAAGCAGGCAATCATGTCTTCATCGTTTGTACCCACAACAACTGCATTGTGTGAATCATGACCAACACTAGAACCAATCGCGCCTGCTTTAAAACCAAAACCCCGCACAAGACCAACACTTGGAGAGTTGTGGTTTCCATGACGTTCTTTTACAGCAATTTTTAAAATATCAGAATCTATATCTGCTCTCACCTCACCTGACTGCGTCTTTATCTCCACCTCAAGTGAGCGAGTGACAATCTGATCTGGAATAACCTCAATCACTCGAAACTTACCATCATGGCCAGAAATTGAAATTTCATTTACCTGAGGAGTGACATACTTCATCGAATTCCCTGAAGGTGGCGGAACATCAAGAGACGGTATGTCCCTCTCGCTCTGAATCAACTTTCCAGACTTATAAACAGAATGAATTTCAACTTTTTCTCGATCACTCAATAAGACCAAATCTGCCATATACCCAGGAGCAATCGCTCCCGTTTTGTTTAGACCATACACCTTTGCAACTGACCAAGATGCACACCTATAAACCACCTCTGAAGGAATTCCAGACTCAATTGCAAGACGAATCAAATAATCGATATGGCCTTCATCTAAAATATCAACAGGGTTTCGATCATCTGTTGCCAGAGTCACAGATGGAGAAGAATAGGAATTCAAAAGCCCACAGAGATCTTTTAGGTTTTTTGCAACACTACCTTCACGTAGTTGAATCACCATGCCTTTTTCAAGTTTCTCTTTTGCCTCATCTAAAGCAATGCTCTCATGGCATGTTCGAATTCCGGCTGCTATATAGGCATTCAAATCTTTTCCTCTGAGCATAGGACAATGGCCGTCTATATGTGTCTCTTGAAAAGCCTCCAGTTTTTTTAAAACCTCGGGATCTTTAAATAAAACCCCAGGAAAATTCATCATCTCAGCTAGTCCCAAAACTTGTGGATGATCTTTGTATTTTAAAAGTTCTTCCGTCCCAATTTTGGCACCAGAGGTTTCCAAATCCGTCGTCGCTGGCACACAACTGGAAAGCATGACAAAGATATCCATTGTACTTTTATCCGCACATTCCAAGAAGTACTCAAAACCCTTTTCACCGAGAACATTCACGATTTCATGTGGGTCCACAATTGCACCTGTTGTACCTCGTGGAAGCACAACTTTTTCATACTGACTCGGGGTCATCAAAGTGCTTTCAATATGCACGTGAGAATCTATAAAACCTGGGACCACCGTAAGTCCACTTGCATCAATCGTTTCACGTCCCGCATAGGATTCTGAAATACCAACAATTTGACCTTGATAAAGTGCAATATCCCCTGTGTTCCACTCTCCCGTGAATACATTTAAATAGGTCGCATTTTTTACGACAAGATCTGCTTTCTCTAGTCCTCGCGCAACGTCGATCACCTCGCCCAACTGCTCTACAGTCTTTCGCCCTCGTCTTTGGTCCACATTTCCTCCTCAGTCCACCAAGCTCTACCTCCTATAGAACGATCGGTCAGCAAATAGTAGAAATTATTGAAACTTTGAGCTATCTATACACCTCATTTAAGGCCCTAAAACTTGACATCGACAGAGCATTTACCGATAAGCTCTTAAACTTCTTGATTCATTTTTTGCGAGGAACAACTGTGAGCTCAAAAAAACACAATAAAGATTTGCTCGATAAGATTACTAAGCGTGCGCACTACTATGCGACCCAAATGATACATTTGGCAAACAATCGAAAAGATAAAGAAAAGGGGGATCCTAAAATTGGAGGTCACCCCGCCGCTTGTGCAAGCTGCGTCCACCTATTGGGTGCTCTTCACTTGGTTGTTAAGTCAGGCTTTGATCACCTTGCCGTTAAACCTCATGCTTCTCCAAATGATCATTCATTCAACTATCTTTTAAATCTTTTCCTTGATTCAGAGCAAAACCCACTTGAAGCAGACTTGGCAGAAAAAGCCATGCATGGACTAAGAAAGTTTTCTCAAGACGGAGAGCCCGTTTTCCAATCCTATCATTCTGCGTATGATTCAGATCATCATGGATTTCTACCATCAGGCACAGTGGGAATTCCTCCAGTCAACCTCGGCTACCTTGCACTTGCTTACGATTATGCCAAGGAACATAGTTATGAAGTTCCTAAAGCTCACTTTTGGTCCCTCATTGGTGACTCTGAGTTTCGTGAAGGCTCTCTTTATGAAGCAATGCCTGATTTTGCCGAACGTGAACTCGGAAATCTAACATGGATCATAGATTACAATCGCCAAAGTCTTGATGGACAAAGAATCATCAATAAAGAAATTATGGGCGGAAACGACAATTACCGAATTGCTCGAACTGCAGAAGCCAATGGTTGGCATGTCATCGAAATTCAGCACGGGCAAATTCGAAAACGCCTCTTTGAATCAAAAGGGGGAGATGAGTACAAAAAATTCTTAGAAGAAGATCTTATTGATTTTGAATTACAAGCACTCTTGTTAAGCAAAGACGGAGAGGCCATTCGAAAAGAACTTCTCAAAACTCAACCTAAACTCAAAACATTTCTCGATTCCGTAAAGGATTCCGACCTCATTGATTCATTAAAAGACTTTGGTGGGCATGATTTTGATGAAATTATACAAGCTCTTGAAGCAAGTAAAAAAGAAACTCGCAGACCAACAATTATAATCGCCCATACCCTAAAGGGGTGGGAACTCGAAATGGCCGCAAAGTCGGCCAATCACTCTCTTCTTCCTTCACAAGAAGAAATCGATCACTTACGAAATCAACAAGGTATTTCTGAATCAAATCTTTTTGAGAAATTTAAAAAAGAGAGTGACGAAGCAAAGTATCTTCAAAAAAGAGGTCAACAGCTTCTCACTGAAATCAAAGAACAGTACGCTATTAAGTCTCGAAATGCCGAGAAAGTTTCAAGTGTGATTCAATCCATACCAGATTCACTAGATATCAATCTAAAAATGGTGAACTATCCTCATACTCAATGGATGTTGGGTCAATTGACTGCCAAATTGACTCGAATTTCAAATACCAACAATTTCAAAAATGAAAGTGAAAGTGCCTTTCGTTTGCCCGGGGAACTCTTGGTCTCTATGGCACCAGATGTTGGGACCTCAACAAATTTGAATCCCGCAATGGATGGTAAAATTTTTGGTGCCGTTGATGTCGATGACTATGAAGCTGAACTTGAGGTGAAAGATAAAAAGTCACCAGATTTAATCCCAGGTGAGGATGTCTCAGACCGTTTCTTGAGATTTGAAATAGCTGAGGCCAATGCTATGTCATGTGCTGGATCTTTTGGCAAAATGCGAGATCTTCTTGGAATTCCCTTGATCCCATTAATGACTGTTTATGATTTTTTCATAAAACGTGCTCTAGATCAGTATTTTTACAATCTCTATTGGAAGTCGAGCTTCCTACTTGTAGGGACTCCAGCAGGAGTCACTCTCTCACCAGAGGGCGCTCAACATGGCTGGAAATCTGATTTTCAAATTCCAAATCAAATCACTTGGGAACCATTCTTTTGCCAAGAATTAGATTGGATTTTAGTGGATTCTCTTAAAAAACACCTACTCGAAGAAAATGATCAGAAAACAGGTGTCCTTGTTCGAGGTTCCACGCGTGGAGTGGATCAAAAACACTTTATGAAATACCTAAAACGACAAAGTCGTTTTAAATCTGAATCAAATTCTTCAAAGTTTCTCTCTATCGGAGAGTCTGACTTAGAAAACACTATTGATGAGGCGTCTTTAGAAACCGTTGATGATTCTACAATCCTTGCCGAAATTCGAAATGATGTGCTTCAAGGGGCCTACTACCTCATTGATTATAGAGGATATGCTGGATATGAACCTGGCGATAATGTGGTTCATCTTTTTTCAATGGGTTCTCCAACAACTGAAGCCATTGATGCGTCTGAGGAACTTCTTAAAAAAGGTATTTTTGCAAACGTCATTGTCATCACATCACCAGATCTTCTCATAGGAAATCTCGGGCATCAAAATGGATATTTTCACCTCAAGGAAAATCTCAATATCGATGCAAATCTTTATTTTCAACCCCATCACAACGGAGCAGGGGCAGATCGTGCAGATTTGATCACATTAGCAGGACGCCGAATTCCAATTGTAAGCATTCATGATGGAGAACCTGGACTACTAGACAATATCGGATCCATTATTGGCACTCGACATGAATCCTTGGCCGTTAGAAAACACTCCAAATCTGGGCGGCCAAGTGAGATCTATCGCTATCACGGCATCGACAAAGATTCGATAATCGAAACTGTTGGTAAGGTTCTTTCAGAAACTGCAATCGAAACTGTAAAAGTGAGCCCCACTGTTCTACACGATGTACAGGGGTCCACTAACAAAGTCTCTGATTGGCGAGAGCTATGGCCACAGAAAAACAACGATTAGGTCGTGCGGGGAAAACTGACGTCTTTCATTTTCCCAGTAACGCACGAAAGTATGAAGAAAAAATTGTATTTGTTCATTTCTTTGGTGGTTCTGTGGAACACCTTATCCGACACATTCGACTAGTGAATTCACTTGGCTTTGATGCCATTGCCTTTAACTTGTCTTACAATAAAAAAACTTTTTTAAAATCCAAACCCTATTCAAGGGTCTCAAAAAGATTTGGCTTAGAACACAAGTGGGCTGATGAAATACGCGATGTTTTGGACTTTGTTTCCGGAGATAAAATTATATTCTCCTTTTCCAATCCAACAGCGAGTGCTTTAGAAGCTATGACCCTACCAGAGAGAAGTGATGTAAAGGGGTTGATTTGTGATGGAGGCCCGTTTGTGAGAATGCCCCTATGCACTTGGAATTTGATGCGCGAGCAGTTTCAAATAGAAAACCCAATTCTCAGGTTAGGCGCTTCCATTGGAACCTACTTTTTATGGTCGCCTTTTCATAAAAAATATTTAAGTGAAAGCCTCTCTCATTTACCTGCATCTTTTCCCATTCTCTCAATTCGAGCATGGAAAGACAAACTCGTGCCAGTTGCAGCAATTGATGATGCTTTCAAAAACCAAGATCACTTGGATTTACAGATTTTAGAAATTCCAATTGCAGAACACTTAACAGGATTAAGAGATGCACCTGAGGTTTATAAACCAAGACTGCGTGACTTTTTAAGTTCTATTGCTTCTCATGAAAAACCCTAGACAAATGTCTTAACTTTTCCATTTTATTAACTATTTTAAAGTGCTCACGTATCCTAACTCTATGGGAAAAATTTGGTTAGGAATTGCATTTCTTGTGATTGCGGGATGTGGAAAAGGGGCTTCCAAACATAGCTCCAATTCAGATGATGGTACCAATTCATGTAACCCTGAGTTTGAATCTTCTTTTTTCAACTGCAACTCACTTGTTTCAATCGACAGCTTAGACGACCCCAATGATGATTATATATATAGGGATTCCTATTCCGACCCATCATTTCCCTCCCATCGCAATGCGGATCAATATCGTACACCTGTACGATTCCTCGATTTATTTGAAATAGCCCCCAACACCCGGGTCGCACCAAACTTTGTACTCTCCGAATTTATTTCTTTAAGAAAAGGACGATATGGAATCATATCCCCTGTTCTAATAGACAAACTGCAGGCTATTCGAGATCAAATTCAAGCACCAATTAAAGTCAACAGCGGCTACAGAAGCCCTGGTTATAATGCAAGAACTCCGGGATCTGCCAAATGGTCACGCCATATGTATGGCGACGCCGTTGATATGTGGTCACCAGCAATTTCTTTGGGCGAAATGCAAGAACAGTGTTTAGATCAAGAGTCTTCCTTTACTCTCCTTTATGAAACTCATATACACTGCGACTGGCGAAATGATTTTTTAAGCTTCCTCTTTTTTGACAACCCTCCAAATGGACCTAGTTGGGACCTTTCTTCGGAACTTCCTCTCGCATATCTAAAAACCACATCAAGTGAGGTTCAGATAAATGAGACAGTTCAACTTGTTGGGCAAATCGAACCAGCACTTGAAGAAGGGCGAATTGTCACCCTCTGGGAAGTGGAAACCGAAGATGGATCTTGGACCGAATTTGAGTCACATGAAATTCAAATCCATTGGGAAACTCCGGGACTCTATAGGGTAAGAGGACTTGTCGGAGGAACCCTACCTGCTGAAATCCAAATTAGGGTGAGATAAGAAGCCCAAAATCGGCGCCCTGAAAAGAGGATCAACAAAGTTCTACTTTATTAAGTAAAGTCAGCTATTTATAGATAAGTCACACCGCCCTGGATTGACCCAGCAACGTCTATTTTTTCCAACCCCACAGCACACATCTAATAAAGACCTGTTTCATTTTGATCTGGCCTGGCACCCACCTTGCTCTATAGGGTAATAGAACCCCAAGCATCCTATCCCCCCCCCTTGGCGGCTCGGACTCCCCCTCCGGCCGCTTTTTTATTTTTTGTAAGCCAATGTCATTCCCTCACCTGTAGGAAGTAGAATCGACTCAAAATCCAAAGATGTGGCAAGTCGTCTGTTGAACTCACGCATAGATTCCCAAGACTTTTTTGTTACCCCGTCAGGACGTGGCTCCACAAACACATCCCCAAAAAGATACGTGTTGTCTCCTATTATCAGACCACCAGATCTTACATTCTTTTCTGCCCACAAAAGATACTCAATATACCCACCCTTATCCGCATCTATAAAAACAAGATCAAAAGGTCCCTCACCTTCAATAGAAGGTAACTTCTCTAAAGCACTACCTCTTAAAACCGTTGTTCGATCACTAAGTCCTGCTTCACTTAGGGATTGTGTCGTTAGATCCGCATGTTTCTCATCAAACTCACAGGTCCAAAGGTGCCCCCCTTCTTTCAAAGCCCTCGACAACCAAATAGCGGAGTAGCCTGTAAATGCCCCAATCTCCACTGCTTTCTCTACTTGAATCATCTTAGAAAACACTGAGAGCATTTTACCTTCACGAGGTGAAATCAGCATATGAGGATTTATTTCATTTGCTCTCATACGGGCCTTTTTAAGAAACTCATCTTCACTGGCAAACAAATCATTCACATATTGATCTTTTGGCGATGCGCCATCGTTTTCTCTCAAGGTTGTCCTCCTGTTACTCTTATCCCTGTATCACCTGGGGGAAAAAAATGAAATTAAATAGATGGATCTATCCAATTCTTATTGCAGCACTTATGGGCTGTAACCCCTCTAGGTCCAATGACCCCGTAGATGTGCGAGATGAAAACAAAAAGCCCAATGATCCACAAAACGATCGCGTGGCATTAGAAATACGAAACTCGATCCACAATGTTGGAATTGCAATGTTTAACGAACTCAATCGAGTCACCTATTTGGCACTTTACCTCACAGAACGCGATTGGGTTCCAATTCCATCTGAATATGAAGAAACACAAAACGGTTATAAGTGGTCCATAACAACGGAACTCTCAACAAGAAGAACTCTAATACGTGAAGGACAAATTCAATTTGCCGAAGAAGGAACAATTCATAAAATCATTTATTGGGAAAACGCCATTACCAGAAAAGATTCCGTTATTGAGAGAGTTCTTCGGACGGAATCCACAACTCGCAATATTCAACTCTTCAAAACTCATCTGACATTTCAGTTAGAAGGGATCATTAAAGACATTACAGATATGAACTCTCCGATTGATATTTTAGAAATCCAACAATCCAGTGTCCCTTCACAAATGCACTTCGACAACGAACAGCAGAGTCTTCAAATTGATTTTCCAGATTTCCAAGCTGTCAGTCGATATGGAAAAGCAATCACAAAAGTAAGATCTCTAGGACAAAGCACATTTACATTCAACAACCCCTGTTACCGTCCAAATACAAACGTTACAAACCTCGAATACTCTATCACCTACAATAAAAACAGACAGGACTCAGGCACTGGGAATTTCAGTATGTCAAATGACAGCATTCTATTGAAATTAGGTGAACACTCTGTTGTTCAAAAGCTAAGTAGCTGTAAAGCAGAAAACAAAATATGAAAACTTCCTCTGTTTGTATTTTTGTCCTATCACTTACAATACTGGGATTCGGGCAGTGTCAAAACCCATCTTCAAAAAACGAAGTTTCCATTAGCACCTTAAGGTCCATTCAAAATATCGATCCCATTGTTAGCAGAAACAATGAGTCTGGATTTATTGCAGGAGCTCTTTACGAAAACCTTCTCGCCAATGAAAACTTAGACGATCAACTCAAACTCAAACCATCACTTGCCATTGCTCTTCCAAAAGTTTCAGAAGATCACCTCACCTATACTTTTCAGATTCGTCAGAACGTTAAATTTCACGCACATAAATGTTTTAAAAAAAATGAGGAGCGAAGACTTTTGAGTACACGAGATATTTTGTACTCAATCAAAAGAGCCATTATGACAGAAAGAAATCACCCTGTCGTGAAATCCTTTGCCAGTCAAGTTTTGGGAATGGCCAAATGGCAGGAGCAAGCCAAATCCAACTTTCAAGATCCGATTGCAGGTATCCAAATTGATCAAAAAACCATTTCTTTCCAATTAAAAGCACCAAATCCTGAGTTTCCCAATTACTTTTCCTCTACGACTTTCTCTGTCGTTTCCCAATATTGTTCACAAACCAAGGGGATTGACCTTGAAAGAGACGCCGTTGGAACTGGTGCATTTCAATTGAAAAAGAAAAACGGAGATACAATTGAACTTATTCGAAACACAGAATACTGGAATCCACAATATCCTTTAGTAGATAAAATCACGTTTCAATCAGGGCGATCCAATACAGAACTTTACAATTCACTGACCTTAGGAGAAGTGGACTTCATTTTCTCAAACGTCTATCTCTACTATTCCGTAACAAAGAATGGAACACTTCAAAAAAATATTCCCAGACGTATTTCTCTAAAATCCTTTCCTCAGTCCTCAACAACATTTCTTGCCATCAACATGCTTCACCCCAAACTTGGCAAAAACTTAAACCTAAGACGAGCTCTCGTATCAGCATTAAATCGTAAAACAATAAACTCCAGCTATATGAAACATTACAGATCTGAAGCAAAGGGAATGGTCCCAAGCCCACTCAATGGGTTTGACAGATACTCTTCTATTTACGAAGCAGCATCCAATAACCAACTCACTTCCGATTTGTTAAAAAAAGCTGGGTTTCCAGAGGGTCGAGGGCTACCTGTTATAACTTTAGATTATATCGACTCTGAAAACGAAAGTCGGTACGCAAGTCAAATCGTGCAAGAACTCTCGCAACATGGAATTGTAGTAAAAACTCGAAAAAACTCATGGTCCAAGCTTTTTCAAAGAATTGAAAAGAAGCGCACTGAACTTGTTCTCTTAACATGGACATCTCAATTCAATTCACCAAGCTACTTTTTTCAAATTGCGCTTTCCAAAAACTTCTACCCCTCTGGCTCCAACCTCATGTTCTACTCCAGTCCTGTATACGACAGTGCATATTCTGGACTATCAAGTTTTGATAAGATCAAACAACATGAAGCCATTATTTCACTTGAAAGAACGCTCGCAACAGATCTCCCTTTGTTTCCCATCTTTCACGGTAGAACTGTCATCTTTGCCAACAGCTGGGTTCAAAAACTTGATTTGAGTGCTCTAGTATACGATGCATTAAAATATATGAAGGTAGACTCAGCCGAGCGCGTTCTCCTTCTAAGTGAAAATAAATAGAACACCCCATTTTTACGGGAACCTTGACCAAGTTCCAAAAAGCCAATAATCGTTGATAGTTGCTCTCAAAAAGGGCTAAGTCGAGGGAGAATGCGCGTGGCATTACTAGAAGTGAAGAATCTCAAAACTGGATTCAAAACTGAAAACGACGTCATGATGGCCGTCGACGATGTTAGCTTTCAGGTTGAAAAAGGCAAAACTTTAGGAATCGTCGGTGAGTCAGGGTGTGGAAAGTCTGTTACTTCACTCTCCATTATGCGCTTAATTCCAAACCCACCGGGCAAAATTTACGAAGGAGAAATTCTTTTTAATGGCGAAAGTCTCCTTGCACTGAGCGAAAAGAAAATGAGATCTGTGCGAGGCAATCATATATCCATGATTTTCCAAGAACCCATGACTTCACTCAATCCCGTTTTTACTGTTGGCGACCAAATTTCTGAAGCTATTAAGCTCCACATGAAGGGTTTAACAAAATCACAGATTCATGAAAAAACAATTGAAATGCTTCAACTCGTTGGAATTCCTGAACCAGAAGCAAGAATAAATGAGTATCCACATCAGCTCTCAGGTGGAATGCGCCAAAGAATTATGATCGCCATGGCACTCAGTTGCGGACCAGAACTTCTCATTGCCGATGAGCCCACAACAGCTCTAGATGTTACAATTCAAGCGCAGATTTTAGAACTCATCAATCGCCTTCAAAAAGAGTTGGGGATGGCTGTTATATTGATCACGCATGATCTTGGAGTGGTTGCAGAAACCTGCGACAACGTCGCAGTGATGTACGCAGGTAAAATCATCGAATATGGTTCTGTGCGAGATATTTTCCATCGACCAAAGCACCATTATACAAAAGGGCTTTTAAATTCTGTACCTCACTTTGATAGCGGAAAACGCCTAACTCGACTTGAAACAATACCAGGCATTGTACCCAATCTTTCTGACATTCCTCCCGGTTGTCGGTTTCAAGATCGGTGTACCGCAGTTCAAAATGACTGCAAAGATACTGAACCTGAACTTCACGAAATTCTTCCCGGACACACAGTTGCGTGCTTTCACCCCTTTCAAGGACAACGATAAATGTCAGAAACTCTGCTAAAAATTGAAAATCTACATAAATCGTTTCCAATTAAAGGAGGACTTCTTTCAAAAGAAATCGCAAGTGTTAAGGCCGTATCGGGTGTAAGTTTTGATATTCGAAAGGGTGAAACATTGGGGCTCGTCGGGGAATCTGGATGTGGAAAATCCACTCTTGGTCGTTGTATTATAAGACTTCTCGACTCCACATCAGGAAAAATTATTTATCGAGATCAAGACATCACGCAATCAAAAGGCGAGGACCTCAGAGCTTTGAGGCGTCAAATGCAAATCATCTTTCAAGATCCTTATGCCAGCCTTAACCCCAGAATGACAATTGGTGGAATCATTGCTGAGCCAATGAAAATCCATAATCTTTATGCAACAAAAAGTGATCGGCGAGATAAGGTTCAAGAGTTGCTTGAGACTGTCGGACTTAGAAAAGACGTTATCCATCGCTACCCTCATGAATTCTCTGGTGGCCAACGTCAACGAGTTGGAATTGCCCGTGCACTTGCTGTAGACCCAGAGTTTATTGTATGTGACGAACCCGTTTCAGCTCTTGATGTTTCCATTCAAGCTCAGGTTGTCAATCTTCTCATGGACCTTCAACAGAAGCTTGGACTGACATATCTTTTTATTGCTCATGATCTCAAAGTTGTCGAACACATCTCAACGCGTGTTGCAGTGATGTATTTGGGCCGAATAGTCGAAATGGCCGAAGCTGAGGAAATGTATCGAGGGCCAAAGCACCCTTACACCAAAGCTTTAATGTCAGCGATTCCAATACCAAACCCTGATGGAAAAAAAGACCGAACCATTCTTTCTGGAGACGTTCCAAGTCCAATCCACCCACCATCAGGCTGTTACTTTCACCCTCGATGTCCAATTGCTATTGATCCATGCAAAATCGATACACCCCAACTGAAGGAACATGGCAAAGACCACTTGGCTTCTTGCTTAAGGCTTTAACCAACTTCTTATCTTGCTTTTAAACTTCCCTGAACAAATCCATAATGTTCCTCAATTGTTTCGTTTGGAACAATTTCTATGTTGGTTAATATCATCTACGACTCTCTCAATGAAATTAGCGTTTCAATAGTTTTTTTAAGTTGCTTCAAGTCAAAGGGCTTTTTGATATAATCATCTGCTCCTGCCTCAAAGCCACGCTTCACGTCGTCCTCTTCCTTGCGCCCAGATAGAAAAATCATAGGAATATCTTCAAGCTCTTCACTTTCTTTCAAAACAGAGGCGAGTTCATAACCATCCAACCAAGGAAGCCCTATATCTAGAATAATAAAATCTATTGGAATACTAGGGTCCAAGACCTCTGAAAGACGTGTTCCATCTTCTATAGCCAAAACCTTATAGTTGTCTTTTTCAAGAGCTCGAACCAAAGATTTTCGAACCGTAGGGTCATCATCAATAAGTAGGATGTGCTTCGGGCTATTTTTATCTTTTAAGCCACGAAATTTATCAAGCGAAACAACATCTTGCTCAGACATCCGAGCTTTTGCCATTTTTTCAATTTTTTCTACAACACCTTTGATACTTAAGTTTTTTTGGCTCATCCAATCTCTTTGGCTTCAAGCCACCTTTCTGCATCGATTGCAGCCATACACCCTGTACCTGCAGCTGTCACAGCTTGTCTATAGACATGGTCTTGCACATCGCCTGCCGCAAAAACCCCCTCGACTGAAGTGTATGTCGAATCAGGTTGAGTCACCAAATATCCTGTTTCATTCATATCCAATTGCCCTTCAAATATTGAAGTATTTGGCTTATGCCCAATTGCTATAAAGAGGCCCTCAACATCCAAAGTGCTTTTTGACCCATCTTTTGTATTATTTAGCTTCAACTGATTCACAGCTTTGTCACCAAGCACTTCAACCACTTCTGTGTTCCAATGAACTTGTATTTTAGGGTGTTGAAGTGCTCGATCTGCCATAATTTTTGAAGCTCGAAACTCTTCACGCCTATGTAAAATATGAACCTTGGTTGCAAAACGAGTCAAAAAAGTCGCCTCTTCCATCGCAGTATCTCCACCACCAACAACAGCGACTTCTACATTTTTAAAAAATGCTCCATCACATGTTGCACATGCAGACACTCCTCGGCCCATAAGTTTTTTCTCAGATTCCAAGCCAAGGTACTTCGCTGTTGCTCCAGTACTTATAATAATAGAGTGAGATTGATATTCTTTATCTCCCACCCAAACTTTGAATGGCCGACTTGAAAAATCCACTTTGGTTACATTTGCCGTGATAAATTTTGTTCCAAACCTTTCAGCCTGCTTTCTCTGAATTTCCATCAAAGCAGGGCCAGTGATACCCTCAGCAAAACCTGGATAATTCTCAACATCGGAAGTGATCATCAATTGTCCACCAGGCTCTTCCCCTTCAATGCAGAGTGGTTCTAAGTTTGCACGAGCCGTATAAATTGCTGCGGTCAATCCCGCTGGACCTGATCCAATTATAATTACCTTTTCTGCCATAAGGCCTCCTGAAGATTTTAAGGGCATGTCCTCATTTCAAAATCTGCTCTAGACTAAATCACTTTGGGGTCGAAAAACACGGTGCCATTGGTCAGTCTCTTGCATCATCCAAGGAACGAAATCTTGGACTGCAACATCCAAATCTTGAACAAGCCCCTTCTCTCTTGGCCAAGAGGATTCCGGTAATAAATCTGTATCCAAATAAGTTGGACTAAAAAGTCGAATATCTCTTTTCTCGTCTTCTCCGGCACGAATAGAAGAAATCAAGCCAAGTAGAGCATGTTTAGAAGCGCTGTAGCTTGCTGAGTATGGGTCAGGCTGGCTTTCAGCAATATCAGAACCAACAAAAACCATCTGCTTAAGGTTTAAAAATGTGATCCAATTGTGCATTAAAAAGCTTGGAGTCAAAAAATTCACACGGTAAGTCCATTCATGTGCGAGCCATTTTTTATCAAAGTAAGATCCAAAAGGTCCGCCACCTGCCGTGTATACGATACGAGTGGGTTCAAACTCTTTTAAAAACTCCAAAAGATCCAACCAACTGTCTCGGCAACTCAAATCATGAGATCGAAATGTAAGATTCCAACCTCCCCGACCCAGGGTGTCGCAAACTTTTGATAGCAGCCCACTTTTTCTCGACACCAATAGTAAAGCACCTGGATCTTGGGTTTCGACCAGTTTATGAGCTATTGCTGCCCCAAGACCGCGACTTGCGCCTAATATCGCCACTTTTTCCATGTCTATCCTCTACCACGGTGGTAGTAATTTTAGGAGAACTAAGAGACAAACATTATGCCGTGGATTCGATTTAAAAAAGAAAGAGACCCCATAGAAGTTCCTAAGGGAGCCAATTTGTTTGAAGCACTCAATGCTGCTGAAATTCCTGTGGCAAGCTCATGTGGAGGGGAAGGGGTTTGTATCAAGTGTGTTCTTCATATCGTCACAGGGCGGGAAAATTTAAGCCGCCCAAACGAATTGGAAGACGACCTTAGAGAAATTCATGATCTCTCCAAATTTGAACGCGTAAGTTGTCAGACTGAAGTTTTGGGTGACATCCTCATCGACGCTCCTTACTGGTAAAATTGGCATTCAACTTGCTTTCTAAGCTCCCAGAAAAAGGGAGAACAAAATGAAATCAAAATCACTATCAATTAGCTTACTTTTAGTCTTAGTGTTCGGATTGATATCCTGCTCTTCGGACAAAGATTCTGGAAATGAATCTGAAACAAAAGTCGACACTTGGAAAAAGCCAGATCTCATAATTGTACCTTCAAACGAAAAAAATAATGCCAATTCCATTCGTCTATCCAACCCCCATCTCAGCGATCTTGTTGAATTTCGAAACCCAGAAAACGGTGAAATCGACATAAACATCACAAAAATTTATACGCGATCCATTTGCAACCTAAGTGATTCAACATATGAAAAAGAAACTCAATTTAACTCTTCAAATTTTCTAGTTCTTTCAAGTCTTCCAAAGCAAATTGTCGAAATAAAAAACAAAGAGTATCTTCCCCAAACCAATTGCAGAGTTCATATAACAATTTCAAACAAAACAGGCTCCACCAAACAATACTCCCTTTCAAATATTCAACTTATTGATATGCTAAGAGAACAGCTTTGGGAAAATCAAAATGCCAATCAAGATAAGAACATCTTTCATAGTCAACGTCACCTGTGGACACTCCCCAAATCTCTCGTAAAAAACCCATCACATGTGACAATCGACTGCAGCATTTGGAGTCAAACAGTGCAGTGGAGTGGAAAACATGAAATAAATTTATCTGAACTACTAAACCCACAATCGCTCGCCCAAAACCCTCTTCCCTTAGGGCGAAAAAACCTTCTTTGCCAAACCCTTATCTTACAAAATGACACACTTCTCGCTGTTGGATCTGAATTTGATTACCAACTACCAAAACCTCGATTGAATGTTTCATTTGATTCTGATTTCCATATCCTTTTTCGATCCAAACTTGGAGTTGTTAAACTCGGCCGAATTTATGTAGAAAACCCAAATACCTATCCTATTTACATTGCTCAAAAAACCAATGAGCCCTCTCCTGTAATACATATCAAAGACCCTTTAGGGGATTTCCCACTTGAGTTTTTAAAACACAAAGTCAGCTACGAAATTTCTCCATCAAGGTCTTGGGAAAGTGTTTCAAATAAATCTGGAAGTTTCGCTGTCGCCAAAATCGAACCCCTTGAAAGCACTGTTATTGACGTCAAAATTGTTCCGCCTAAAAAAGTATCTCGAAAAGCACGAAGAAACGATCACGTTTGTGGAATATTTCAGTTTTTAGGGTCAAAGCCCATCACTCTTTATCACGCAAGTATTTCAGATGATGAAAATAAATTTGAATTTAGCAAAATCCAATTGACAACAAATTTTGGAAAACAGTTTCAATTGAAGAACGGAGGTCTTACAGGAGATCCAGATTGCTCTATGGATTGAATATGCTGAAGCACAAAGGCACTTTACTTTATAAGCGCTAAAACACTTGTTGCTTGCAAAAAGCGTGGCTTGTCTCTTGGAGAGACAAAAGCCAAATCACACACTAAAGTCTTTTGTAAGCTCTAATGTAATTGATTTTTAAGCCTTTACTTACCCAAAGCTTTTCAAAGTGGGTTTCAAAGTTTTCATCAACCCACTTTGATTCATGCAAATTCCGGGAAAGCCTTTCAATTCGATAGGGACTTCGAACAATTCTTTCATGAGCCCATTCAAAGTAATCTAAGTTGTCTGTCTTAAAGTCTAAAAACCCACCATCTTTTTGAAGTGAAAAAAGTGTATTAACAAAACCAATATCAATTAGACGGTTTTTCCTTTGCTTTCTTTTTGGCCAAGGATCGGGAAAATGAAAATAAATATTGTCGATCTCTTCGCACTCAAAGCACTCATCCAAAAGTTCAGCGTCCCCTTGAATAATATGACAATTCTCTGCACCACTTGTACGGGCTCGTTTTATGGATTGAACAAGAGGTTTGTATTTTTTTTCAACTCCGATCAACAAGCGGTTTGGATTGCTCACTGATTGGTGTTCAAAAAAATACCCATTGCCAGTTCCAATTTCCAGATCCAGTGGAGAGATCTCTGTACCGCCAAGACGAGTGCGCCAACTTCCTTTGAACTCTTTGGCATCTTTCATCTCCGAGGTATACTCCCCCCACCTGCCCTTCATCAGGCCTATGTATGGATTGAGTTCTTCACGAAAACCCTCTGACCTTTCCATTGATAGCAACGGCTCCTTTTTTACAGCTTAAAAGAAGATGGGTAACAGAGCGGAAGAAAAGTAACAAGTGAGCCAAAAACAGTGATGGTATTGTGTGTTATATTTACAATCATCTATGAGTCTCTTGAATTTTCATGGGTTTAGCTCATTTTAGAATATGCCAAAGGGGCGGGAGGTTAAAATGAACACTTCAAAACGTGATGAGATTATTGAACAGCTCAAAAACACTTGGAACAATCGCGAGCAAATCAAGAAAGATGTACAAGAAAAACTCCAAACAACCCGTGCGACAGTTGAAGTCACTGCAAAGGCGCTTGTGGAACAATCCAAAACAAGTGATCTCGTACATGAGTACATCGCTCCTCTAATGGAATCTGAAAAAACAGAAAAAGCTATTGAAAAATTGAAGAGCCGCATCGGTGAAAACAAGCTTATTGATGGATTTGTTCAGTATCGAAAAGAAGTGATCGAAGCAAAGGTTGCTAAGGCCAAACCTGTTGAAACAACAGAATCTGTAAATGAAACTTCCCCCCCTTCTCCAGAACCCCCCGCAGAAGAGACTGTTGCCGACAACGTCGCAGAATTTAAGCCAAAACAGTAAAAAGAAGAAATGGGTTTGCGCCTCTGGCATGGAAGAAGATCAAATTCTACTGCAGCCCATCTTTTCGACTCAAATTAGAGCTATGTTTGACATCCAATTTGATTGAAATAGATTGGACTCTATACCCCAGTAAGGAGTCCAAATGAGATACCTGTTCTTTTCAACCCTATTTTTATTTGGTCAATTTTGTTTTGCTGTCCCCAACACATCTCAAAAGATCATGATTTCAAGCGAATCCCCCCAAGCTGTTTGGGCGGGCCAACAGATTGCGTCTCAAGGCGGAAACATTGTCGATGTTGCGGTGGCAACTGGATTTGCACTTTCCGTATCTCACCCACAAAGCGGGTCTCTTGGCGGCGGTGGATTTGCCATGATCAAAATTGGCACTAAAACAGAAGTTCTGGATTTTAGAGAAATGGCACCCCTTAAAACCAATCCCACATTTTATCTAGACAAAGCAAAAGATGCCTCAGTGAATGGATCAAATGCCGTAGGCGTTCCAGGGGTTGTCGCTGGCTTACACGCACTACATAAAAAATACGGTAAAATGAAATGGTCTAAGCTTTTAAACCCAGCTATTCAACTTGCTCAAAAAGGGGTCATTGTCTCTAGAGTCATGAATGAAACGCTGAATTCTAATTTTAAACGCTTCAATGAAAAAGGGCAGGAGCTTTTTCTCAATAAAAACGGTGAAATCAAAAAACCCGGGGATATGTTTAAACAAAACGGACTTGCCACTACTCTCACTCGAATTCAAAAATACAGAACAAACGGATTCTACAAGGGCCCAGTTGCAAAAGACATAGTCAACACACTATCAAAAGGTGGCGGTGTTATGTCTCTCAAAGATCTGAAAGATTACAAAGTTCGTTGGTTGAAACCTATTGAAACAAGATTCAAAAATCACACTGTTTATCTAATGCCTCCACCAAGTAGCGGTGGTGTCGTTATTGCTTCTGCACTTAAGCTCATAGAAAAAAGAGAGCTTAGTACTTATCCCGCACTTTCAAGTCTAGAGGCACATCTATTAATCGAAATCCTTGCAAGATCTTTTCGAGGACGAGCTCATTTAGGCGACCCTGATTTTCATAAGAACCCAATTGAATATCTTCTTTCTGATGAATACCTAAACTCTATGCATGACTCTATAAGCACATCAGAAACTGTGGCACTTGCGCCTTTGAAAACCATTCCGAAACCAACACCTTCCTCTACAACTTCAAGTTCGACAACTCAAACAACACTCTCTGAAGAAAGCACTGAAACCACTCACTACGCAGCTATCGATGCAGATGGAAATGCAATTTCAATTACAACCACGCTCAACGGAAATTTTGGATCTGGAGTCTTCTCAAATAAATTTGGCATCTCACTGAATAACGAAATGGATGATTTCACAACACGCCCAGGTGAGCCCAATATGTTTGGACTCATTCAAGGTGAAGGAAATGTCGTCGAACCTGGCAAACGCCCCTTAAGTTCCATGAGCCCAACCATTGTTGGAAAAGACGGTAAAGCTGTACTCGCATTGGGCGCTCGTGGTGGTCCATTGATTATTAGTGCAGTCTTGCAAACACTCTACCGAGTGCTTGTAACCGGGTATAATATCGATCAGGCCATTCAAGCCCCTCGTGTCCATCACCAATTTTTACCCAACATTGCACTTGTAGATCCAATTCGAATTAGCCCTGATATTATTCAAAAACTCAAAGACAGGGGTCACGAAATAAAAACTCGGGATATAGCAAAGGTCTTTGGAGTTCAAAGGAGGCCAAATAGCCTCTTAGATGGCGCCTATGATTCACGCGGTGAGGGTGCTGCTGGAGGAAAGTGATGATTGTTGTTCTAACAGGTGCAAGTAGTGGAATAGGAAAGTTGATTTCAGAGTTTGCAATCAAAGAAGGGTACAGAGTGATTGTGAACGCAAGACGTGAAGACCCCTTACAAGAGCTCAAAACTCTTGCAAATGACCGAGTGAGTGTTGTGCCCGGCGATCTTTGTGAGAGAAACGTCCGAGACCAAATTCTAAACGAAGCACAGAAATACGGCAAAGTGGATTATTTGATTAACAACGCAGGGTTTGGATGGTTTGGACGTCTTCAAGATCAAGAATATTCCAATCTTAAAAACATGTATGATTTAAATGTTATGGCCTTAAGTGATCTCACAAGGCTCTGCTTGCCTTTACTGCATAAATCAGAAAATGGACGCATACTCAATATCGCAAGTGTACTTGGAACTATGGAAGTTCCCTATATGACATCTTACATTGCTTCAAAATATGCAGTCGTGGGTTTTACAAAGGCTTTAAATTTGGAACTTGCTGATTCAAATGTAAGTGCAACAGCATTTTGTCCCAGTGGCATTGCAACAGAATTCTCTAAAAACTCAATGAATGCACAGGCTGCACAAAAATTTGATTCACTCTCTGAGAGTGCAAACAAGGTGGCTAAGAAAATTTGGCTAGCTCGGGATAAAAAAGGAAATATTATTTACCCAACATTTCTAGCATGCTTACAAGCCAGATCTGTTCATGTTTTTCATTTTATTTTCACTCCCTTCCTCAGACTCTTTGTAAAAAGAAAAGGAAAGGATCTACTTAAAGCCTATCAGAAATAATTTGCAGAAGCGAGCACAACTCAGAACTCAACTTGCCAGTACAACGTTTCTATTCATAACTAACTCTAACGCCTTTCGTACCTTAAGAGAATTCATCGGGTTCATCGGGATTGATCAATTCATTTACCGAAAGAGGAATTCTTTTTTCAAAAGGCTCCTCTCGCACAGAACAATCTTTGAGGTCACACACCCGACAATAGGCTCTACGACATGGATCGACATGAAAATGCACTTCTCCATCATAGGAGTAATCTGAAATCACTCTCTTCTCAAAATTGTCCGTAATATCGTGAGCCTTCTTTATATCCCAAAACTCAGGAACCACAACATGTGAATCAATATGATGATAACGACCTGATCGGATAACACGTGTGGCATGAATGCGAATAATTCCCGGTACAAAATTTTTCGTAAAAAGATCTGCAATCTCCCGAATTAATGAATCATCCTCTTCATCCATCAATGCAGCAGTGGAACGTCGGAAAATCTTCAGACCCGACCAAAGAAGATTTAAAGCAGCAAGATAGGCAACAACTGCATCTATCCATACAATTTTAGTCAAAAGCACAAGCACCAACCCTAGAACAACTGCCACCGTTGTAACAAAATCAGAAATAAGATGGGCCCCACTTGCTTGAAGAGCACTCGATTTTAACTTCTTTCCCTCTCGAATCAGGTGCCAGCCATAAATAGCATTCACAACTCCAGTAGCACTTGTCAAAAAAATCCCAAATCCAATTTCTTCAACTTCATATCCACGAATCAAAGCACGAGTGGCATCAACAAAAATTGCCATAGCAGCAAAAGCAATCAACCCTCCCTCAAATGCAGAAGAAAAATACTCTGCTTTCCCATGACCATAAGGGTGGTCACGGTCGGCGGGCTTCATGGCAACTCGAATAACAAGAAACGCAGCAATGGCAGCTACCACATTGACTATGCTTTCTAATGCATCTGACAAAATGGCTTCAGAGTTTGTTCTCTCAAATGCAATAAACTTGATCGCCATTAGAGCAAAACTAATAAAAAGAGAAAGAATGGAAAGCCTTAAAACCCTCTTGCTCTCCATCACATCATAAGTCATATGCATTTTCTTACCCCTAAGACTCTAGAGTTTCCTCAAATTCATTACATTGAATATAAAGCACACTCATTCTCAGTTAAGTGCAATTTAAATAACAGTCCAACCCTAAAAACATTTCATTTATAATGATTTCTTTTCGACATCCCTATGAAAACATAGCACGGTGCATTTGATGATGTCACCTAGACCCAAATCTTTACTTATAGTTAGCGCAATACTTCTTTTTGTATCTATTGTCTCTCTAGCCACTCCCTTAAGTTTAATCCCGGCAATTAAAATTCCAATTACTCTTCTAGATGCCAAAAATGAACAGTTCATTGCCCATACTGAACCGGGTAGATTTGGTTCTTACCTCGCTATGACCATCAATTACTCCATTACAAAAGGAATTTTTGAGCAGCTGGAATCCCAAGTTCCTAGCCCTCTAAAAAATCGAGGCGAAGCACATATTACAGTGATTACGCCACTTGAATATTTTGACGTGCTCAAAGAGTTTGTGTCGATTGGAGAGATCAACGTCCTAGCAAAAAACTTCAGAATACAATCTTCCCAATTTGAAGTGATATGCCTTGGAAACTTTGGAATTTCAAATGAGGAACAGACATACTACTTGGTTGTTCACTCAGAAGACCTACTTCAAATAAGAAGAAGGATTCATCAGGTTTTTCGTAGGCGAGGCGGAAACCCAGACGCTTTTGATCCCGATCATTTTTTCCCTCACATCACTCTTGGTTTCATCAAGGATGATCTATACGAAAGTGACGGGGCCATCAAAGACAGCACATCCTGTCTTTTTGACACCCAATTGACTCCCTAAGCGTAATTCGTTCTAAACAAACCGTTCTTGGCGACAAGAAGCAACTTCATGTCGGATACGAAAGAATCATCGCTCATCCTTACAACAATACCTCCAACTCTAATAGAGGAATCACCTTCTTAAGGTTTAACGAAGCGTATCCGAACATACTGTTTGAAGTGGATGGGTTAAAAAATCAAAGTGATTAACTATGATTTTGTGGATTCAGGTTTCTAATAGCAAATCTAGGGGCAACTGGATGAAGCTTCATATACAAAAAAGCGGACCTGAAGTCCGCTTTTTTTAATCTTAATTTTAACTCACATTTAACACTATGTAAGACAAAAAATAACACGGCTCCTTTTAGTGTTTCTTGCGTGTCTTTTTGACCTCTTTTTCTAAAGCCACTTTTTCTGAACTTGCCTCAGATGCTTTTGGTGCCACAGCGTCTGCCTTTTTCTTTATGACTCCATAAATATCCAAAAGCTTCTCACGCAATTCGGTTTTAAGATCTGGGTTTTCTTTGAGATATGCTTTTGCAGCCTCACGACCCTGTCCCACTCTTTCACCGTTGTAACTGTACCAAGCTCCTGCTTTATCCACGATGTCTTTAGAAACAGCTAAATCTAAAATGTCTGCTTCCTGAGAGATACCCTCTCCGTACATCAGGTCAAATTCAATCTTTGCAAATGGAGGTGCCATTTTGTTCTTCACAACTTTTACAGCCGTTCGATTACCTGTGATTTCATCACCATTCTTGATCGCACCAATTCGGCGAACATCCAAACGAACAGAAGAGTAGAACTTCAATGCATTTCCACCAGTTGTTGTCTCGGGGTTACCAAACATTACACCAATTTTCATTCGGATCTGGTTGATGAAAATTACAGTTGTATGACTTCTGTTAATAGCAGCCGTTAATTTTCTTAAAGCCTGAGACATCAAACGCGCCTGAAGACCCATGTGGCTATCGCCCATATCACCTTCAATCTCAGCTCTTGGGGTAAGAGCCGCAACCGAATCTACAACCAAAATATCTACAGCTCCCGAACGCACCAAAGTTTCTGTGATTTCTAAAGCCTGTTCACCCGTATCTGGCTGAGAGATCAAAAGATCCTCTGTATTGACTCCCAGTTTTCTTGCGTAAGTCACATCAAGAGCATGCTCAGCATCTACAAAGGCTGCCACTCCACCAGCTTTTTGGCATTGAGCCACTGTTGAAAGAGCAAGAGTTGTTTTACCCGAACTTTCTGGACCGTAAATTTCAACAATACGACCCCTTGGAACTCCCCCAATTCCCAAACCAATATCCAAAGCCAAAGAGCCTGTCGAGATCACTGGGATATTATCATAAAGGCTTTGATCGCCTCCAAGCTTCATAATTGAGCCTTTTCCAAACTGTTTTTCAATATTAGCAATGGCCAAATCCAATGCCTTCTTCTTTTCGTTGCCCGCTTGCGATGTTTGCATTCTTACTCCTTTTGATTGGCTGATGTTGGTTCGTAACAGACCTGTCACTCACCACGGTAAAAGCTACCAGGGGAGCGGAAAAGCGCAACTTTATTCGCGCAGCCCCAGACTAAATTTGACACATGTTTCGACGTGTTATTTTTTAAAACTCTCTGGCAGCGTTTAACGCCAGTTGAAGCGCTTTCTCGACACTCTGCTTTCGAATTTCATCACGGTCTCCGTCAAACTTGCAAGCCTCTACCTTTTCAAATCCCGGGCCAATGACACCAAACCAGACAGTGCCAACTGGCTTTTCCTCTGTCCCCCCTGACGGACCTGCAATTCCGGTAACCGAAATACCCCAATCCACATTGAGCGCAACACGAGCACCTTGGGCCATTTCACGAGCCACCTCTTCACTCACAGCACCAAAGGCTTTAAGCGTTTGAGGTTGAACTCCCAAGAGCTGTGCCTTCACTTCATCAGCATAACTGACAACTGAGCCTTTGTAGACTTCAGAAACACCAGGGATATTTACAAACTCCCCCGAAATTTTTCCACCTGTACAACTCTCAGCAAAACCGATGGTTTGCCCTCTCTTTTTCAGTTCAGAAAGTAAATCTTCGGATATAACTCTCATATTGGAAGGAGACCTTTTTGATAAACCACTTGAAGAATCAAATTTACAATTATCCCAGCCGCAATGTCGTCTACAACAACACCAAAGCCACCTCCCACTTTTTTATCTAGAACTGAAATCGGAAAGGGTTTTATTGCATCAAAAAATCGAAACAACAAAAATGCCAAAATCACCCATGACCACTCAAAGGGAATCCAAGCCATCGCAACGACAAATCCCGCCACTTCATCAATCACAATCTCTTTGGCATCATGATGTCCTAATTTTCTCTCGTGAAGCTCTGCAATTACGATGGAGAATATGACAAATAAAACTGACGCAATCAAATACCCCATAGGCCCCAAAAATAGAAATAGGTAAACTAGAGGAATTCCCACTAAAGTTCCAAACGTACCTGGCGCCACTGGCGCGCGCCCAAAATAAAATCCTGTTGCAATAACTTCGATGACTCTTTTCACTCTACCTGCCTACTTCTTGATTTAGGGTCTCGTTGACAATTCATCTCATTGTTTTTGACGAAGCTCGACTCAATAGATAGCACTAATCCCGCGCGTCACACCGAGCACAGCACTTTGCTGTGCAACATGAATCAGATTTGTTAGATTCAAAGAGATGTCAGAGGAAAACTACTTTTCAGCTCTCAATTCCCTCATGCGGTACTTGGCGCAGCGAGATCACTCGGTCAAAGAACTGAGGGAGAAGCTTCGCCGTAAGTACAACGCCCAAGAAGTGGATCGTGCCATAGAAGCCGCCCATGAAAACAGATGGCTCCTCCCCCCTGAAGAGCTTGCTGAAAAGGTAGCCGAGCAACTTCACGCCAAGGGAAAAGGGAAAAACTACATTCGGCGGTACCTCTCCCTCAAGGGGCTCCCCGGAGTTGGAATAGAGGAATCACGTGAACTTGAAAAGGGCAAAGATATTGTTGAGAACAAACTCGGGCTCAAACCTCCGTTTGACTTTGATCAAAAGAAGAAAATTTTTCGATACCTTGTCAACCGAGGCTATGAGAAGAATATTGCTCGAAAGGTGAGCCATGAAGAGTTATGAAATTCGACGCGCTTTTATCGAGTACTTCAAAGACAAAGGGCACACTTCTGTCAAAAGCTCATCTCTTGTTCCAATTGGAGATGACACGCTTCTTTTTACAAATGCAGGGATGAATCAGTTTAAGAATACCTTTCTTGGTCTTGAAGAACGAGATTACAATCGTGCTGTCTCTTCACAAAAGTGTGTTCGAGCTGGTGGAAAGCACAATGATCTCGACAATGTTGGCTTCACAGCTCGTCACCATACCTTTTTTGAAATGCTTGGTAACTTTTCATTTGGGGATTACTTTAAAAAAGATGCCATTCACTTTGCTTGGGAGTTTTTGACAAAAACCCTCGGTCTTCCAGAAGAAAAACTCTATGTGACAGTATTTGAAAATGACGATGAGGCTGCTGAAATTTGGGAAAAGCAAGAAGGTATCCCGAAAGAAAAAATCTTTCGCTTTGGAGAAAAAGACAACTTTTGGCGAATGGGCGAAACTGGACCTTGTGGACCTTGTAGTGAAATTTTTTATGACCACGGTGAAAAAGTCGGACCTGCCACTGGTAAAAACGTTATGGGTGGAGAGGGCGATCGCTTTATTGAAATCTGGAACCTCGTTTTCATGCAATTTTATGAGGATGAAAACGGAAAACAAACACCACTTCCAAAACCAAGCATTGATACTGGCGCAGGTCTTGAACGCCTCACGGCTGTGATGCAAGAAACGGAAAACAACTACGAAACTGACCTTTTCACATACCTCATTGAGGAAACTGCCAAAATTACAGGAGTCTCTCCTAAGAAAAGCCCTGAGATACTTTCAGCTATGAGAGTGCTGAGCGATCATGCCAGATCCACAGCATTTCTTATTGGAGACGGAGTTCTCCCCGCAAATGACGGGCGCGGATATGTTTTAAGACGAATTATCCGACGCGCGATTCGTTACGGAAGAAAAATCTCTACCAATCACTCCATTTTTCCAAAACTGGTTGAAGCTGTAATCCACAACATGGGTGGAACTTTCGATGAACTCAATCAACAAAAGAGTCTCATTTTAAAAACTGCAAAAAGTGAAGAAGAGCGCTTTGTGCAAACACTGGATCAGGGAACTGAGATTCTAAACACAGAACTTAAAAAAGTCGGAAAAGAACGCACCTTACCAGGAAATGTCGCATTTAAACTCTATGATACATTTGGGTTTCCAATTGATCTCACAGAGCTTATGGCAAATGAGCAGAACATCAAAGTTGATATCAAAGAATTCGAAAAAGAGATGGCAAAAGCAAAGAAGCGCTCACAGGCCTCTTGGAAAGGAGCACATCTCACACATGATGAGTCTCACATGCTCGAATGGACCAAGACCATTTCTGCAACCAAATTTGTGGGCTATAATTCACTTATTGGTGAATCTGAAATTCAACTTCTCAGTGATGGTAAAGCAGCAATAGATTCTGCAAGACAAGGGCAAACCATTTTTATGGTCTCTCCAGAAACTCCATTCTACGCCGAAAGCGGTGGGCAAGCTGGTGACATCGGTGAATTTAAATCTGAAACAGCTTCTGGAAAAGTGGTGAACTGCACAAAAGTTGGCGATGTTCATGTTCACACTCTTTTAATTGAAGCTGGCCAAATTAAGATTGGAGAGACACTCTCACTTTCAGTCAATGAATCCTCACGCCGTGAAACAGCAAACAATCACTCCGCCACACATTTACTTCACGCCGCTTTAAGAAAGTACCTCGGCGATCACGTGACCCAAGCAGGTTCACTTGTTGAATCAGATAGGCTTCGATTTGATTTTACACACACAGGGTCTCTATCCCCCAAGGACATTGAAACAATTGAGGACATCGTCAATCAGGAGATTTCAAAATCCACTCCTGTCAACTCAGATACCATGAGCTATGACGATGCCATCAAAAATGGGGCAATGGCACTCTTTGGAGAAAAGTACGGCGATAAAGTTCGGGTGATTCAAATGGGGGAATTTTCAACCGAACTTTGTGGTGGAACCCATGTTCAGAATACGAGTCAAATCCGAGTATTAAAAATTGTTGCCGAAGGAAGTGTAAGTGCTGGCGTGAGACGTATCGAGGCGCTCACTGGTGAACGTGCTGTAGAGTATCTACTAAAATCCACACGAGAAGACATCTCAGCCAAACAGGCTGCAGGAATTCAGGAAAACTGGACACAGGTTTTTGAATCAAAAAATATCTTGCCTCAGTGGATTGAAAATCAAAAATCGGAAGTCCGAGAACTTCAGAAAGAAATTCAAAAAATGAAATCTCAAAATCTAGATCTGAGTTCTTTTATTGAAAATGCCAAATCATTTGAAGGCGGAAGGTTTGTACTCGCCCAACTGGATGCGGATGATAGAAATATTTTAAGTGAATCCACTGACAAATTGAGAGACAAAGTCCAAAGCGGAGTGATTGTCGTAGTTGGACGTGGTGAGAAATCACATCCGATTTTAGTTTCAGTTACAAAAGATCTCACTGCCAAATTTAAAGCCGGACAAATTCTAAAGAATTTTGCTAGTGAGCTGGGTGGAAAAGGTGGGGGGCGACCAGATTTTGCCCAAGGGGCTGCTCCAAGTTTAAATAATCTCAAAACTGCAGTTGAAAAAATCGAATCCCTTTTAGGGGTTTAACAAATTTTAGATTTAAAGAGGAGAATACCATGAAAGCCATATTCAGTTTACTAGCACTCTTTGCGTTCGCTGAACCAGCAAATGCTATATTTGAACTTCGCGCCAACGTGACATATCACTCTATCAACCCCGGAAGCCTCAATGATTACTTAGCTGGCGGCGATCTCGGTGACGAAGCCGACTTTGAAGAAATCAATTCCATGTACACGATTGGTGGAGATGGAATTTTCACTTTACCCTTTGTTCCAATTGGTGTTGGCGCAAGATACGAGTGGATCGGAATTCCAGATCAAGAATCTGAAGACATTGAGTTTAGCTTCTCGACCTCAAGACTTTCACTTCTTGTGAACTACCGCATACTAGATATGTTTTTCTTTTTGGGCCCAATTGCAACACTTGGTCTTTATCACTCATTGGAATTCAAGGTGGACGGCGAATCCGGCGGCATTGACTTTGACCTCGAAGTGGATAGCTACAGAGCTACCAGTTACTCTTTGGGCATTGAAGGTGGAGTCAGCTTAGGGTTATTTTTAGTTGGAGCCGAGGTGGGATACATGCATTGGTCATTTGAAGGACTGAAAGACGGAGACTCTCACTTAACAAACGATGATGCGTTTAAAGAAATTGATTTAAGCGGCCTCTATGGAAAACTTTTGGTTGGACTTTCTTTCTAATCCCTCCAAATAAAAAACGACCCACAATAGTGTTGATCATGAATCATAAGCTTCGCATCAACACTATTTGTATGAGCCTCTTCTTAGCCACCTATTGATGTAGACGGTAGTGATCCACTGTCCCTGGTTTTACACCGGGTTCAAACTGAAGATTTGCACCTTCTCCAGTTTCAATTCTCTCATATAGAAGCGGATTCGTCCTGGTTGCTTCAATTTCCTTCAATAACACCTGCCAAGAAACAGTTAAATTTTGTTCTTTTATTCGATTTCGGACCCACGCCTGACCAAGAGTGGTATCAGAAAACATATACGCCATCATATAGTCCTCAGTCACAAGAACATAGGCCCCTGTTAAATATCGAGTTCTATAGCCTCGCTCTCTTGCTCTTGAGTTTTTCAAACTATGAACGTCATTTAAAACACCCAATACACGTTCTTGAAAAACCTCGACACTTTCAGTTGTTCTTTCAATTAAGATAAAAGTCCCATAGCTTCTGATAAGATCATTTCTCTCACCTAGTAAGTCATAACTCACCTCTTGAAGGTTCATGCATTTTTTGCCCCCAATTCCTAAATTCAATTCATCATCAAACTCTCTTGGAACAAGGCTTCGACTAGATGCCATAGAGCACTCTTCACCCGACTCAAATATATCTCCGTGGATTGGACCATACGTAGAACCTTCTATATTTTCGCTGTCACTTCGGAGTCGATGGTAACTCTCTTTAGAGTCATAAAGAATCAAAGCCACTTCATCTTGATATTTCTCTTTCAATTGTCTTGGGAGAAGAACCGGGGCATAGGCCACAAGAGCCTCTTTGGCTGCATAGCTTGGAGTGGCAGGGATCAACCACCGATTGATCAATTCAACAAAGCAGTCTGTGGTTCTATCATCGCAATGCTCACGAAGCTCAGGATATGCTTTCTTCTCTTCACCGCGCCAAAATCGACCGTAATACCCATCAGAATAAGCTGTTGAAAAGGTTGAAAAAACAAAAAGAAACACAAACAAACTTCGCGCCATATTTACTCCAAAGAACTCTAATTTAGAAAAAGAAGTTTAACTGATTTAGCCAAACTTCTCCATTTCACCTGTTCTAAGTGAAAAAAATATAGATCCACTGTCAATCAGAGCCACTTGCCATAAGGCAAAGAAGCTCAAACATCGTATCCATCGCAGCAAGTGAGGTGATATCTGAACTATCAAAGGGCGGAGAAACTTCAACAACATCAGCACCAACAAGGTTTCCTATATTAAAAGACCTTAAAATTCTTTGAGTTTCATAGGTCGTAAGCCCACCAACAACTGGCGTACCCGTACCTGGAGCACAACTTGGGTCTAAGCAATCAATATCAAAACTCAAATAAGTTGGGGTATCACCTTCAAAGTTTGGAAGACTCTTAACAAACGCTTCAAGTCCACCTATCCTCAAATCATCCACTGTGGTCACTTGAATGCCGTGATCTTTTACAAAGTCCAAATCTTCACCACCAGCTAGTGGGCCACGAATTCCAATTTGCAAACTGGCTTTTGGGTCGATCAAGTTTTCACTTACAGCATGCCTGACAAATGCTCCATGATGAAATTCACATCCCCAAGCTGCTGGATATGTATCTAAGTGGGCGTCAAAATGGATAAGTCTCAATTTTCCATATTTCTTGTTTGCCGCTCGTAAAATTGGAAGCGTCAAAGAGTGATCCCCGCCAACGGCAATAAAGCGTTTATCATTTCCAAGCAAATGACCAACAAACTTCTCGACTCGCTCGTAAGTTTGGGCTTGGTCAATTGGTACTGTCGGAGAATCACCAATATCGGCAACTTTGAGTTTATCAAGAAAGCTGAGTCCTCTTTCCCAATGAAACCCTCTCCCCAGTGAAGAAGCTTCACGAATGGCAGACGGCGCAAATCGCGCCCCAGGTCTATAGGAAACAGCCCCATCGTATGGAATTCCAAAAATCCCCACTTCATAGTCAGCATCTACATCCACATGTGGTAATCGAAAAAAGGTCTTAATCGCAGAAAATCTAGGGAACTCTCGCCCACTCAATTGCTTGTAATCCATACCTATTTTCTATCAGCAATTTATGGAAATTTCATTTTCTTCTTTTTGACGCAAGAAATAAAGGATTGGGTCATAGCCCAAATACCGCAATAAGGTTCTATGGACACAAATAAACTTGCTCACCTTCAAGCCCTTTTTGGAGTAGATCTTGCTGAGATCGCTCACGATATCAACAATCGCCTCGCCATCCTTCAAGGATACAGTAAAGAGCTCAGCAAAATGGCGGAGGGAAAAACAGAATTCAAAGAGGCTTTTTTCCAAAAAGCACTTCCAAAAATTGACAGCAATATTGAAAAACTCACTTTACTCTCAAAAGGAATTGTCGAATTAAGAAAATCAGATCAAAACAAAGAATTGGAATTCGAGTTCGATGTATTTGTAAGAAAGTGGTTTAAAGTCACTCGAGATATTTTTGAAAATTCTCAGCAAAGCATTTCTATGACTGTCTCTGAATCAAAAACAATACGAGACAACAAGACCTTCTGGATAAACCTTCTGAATCACATTGTCTCTGAATCAAATACAGATTTGGAAATTGCCGTTTCATTTAAATCCAATCAAGTGTGCATTGAGTGCAATTTAGAAGTTTCTTTATACGAAAACCCCAGAGTTCAAATGGAATATAAAAACAAAAAAACCCAAATATACGTTGATGCCAAATGGACTGAGTCTTGAAGCAATCAAAGGCCTTGCTTACATGGTATCTCAAAAACTCTCGTCCTCTTCCTTGGAGAAAATCCAAAGACCCGTATCGTATTTGGGTTTCTGAAATCATGCTTCAACAAACCACTGTAAAGGCTGTAACACCTTATTTTGAAAGATTTATGAAACGCTTTCCCGATGTTCACAAGCTTGCAAGGGCCAAAGAGGAATCTGTTATTCAAAACTGGGCAGGGCTTGGCTATTACTCACGGGCAAGAAATCTACACAAAGCTGCTAAGTTTTTTTCAAAAAATGGCTTCCCTAAAACATGGGAAGAACTTATCAAACTCCCAGGACTTGGCCCCTATACGGCTCGGGCGATCTCCAGTCTTTCATTTGCCGAACCCGTTGGAGTTCTTGATGGAAATGTCATTCGTTTTTTAAGCCGATTTCATGATTTGGATCTTGAGTGGTGGAAGCCAAAAGAGCGCGAGAAACTGCAAGCCTTCGCTGATGGCTGGGTCTCTGGAACCGACAGTTCAGTGACAAATCAAGCGCTCATTGAAATTGGAGCAACTCTGTGTACACCGGGACAGCCCCACTGTACGCTGTGTCCCGTTAGAAGTGAGTGCCTCTCCCATAAAAACTCGACTATCGAATTGCGCCCACGCCCCAAACCTCGCCGCGCTCGAGAAATTTGGCTTTGGTCACCCAGAATACCCAAAAAAGGAAAGAAGTTTGGACTCGTTTTAAATGAATACGCACCATTTCTAGCCGGGCATTTGATTTGGCCGGGTCAAGTTCAAAAACTAGGAAGAGCACCAAAGAATTTCGACTTTAGACATTCCATCACTCATCATGATATATTTGTAAAAATAAATGGTTCCAAATCTGATTGTCAGGAGAGTCTTCTTTGGATTTCAGCAGAAGAATTGAAGAAAAAAAGTCCTACATCTCTTATTCAAAAATCTTTAATGCATTTATAGGTTTTATTTTAATAACAAGCTGTGTTTCAAAAAAGTTTGAAGAGCAGCCTCAAAAGAGGCCAGACCTCCCTCAAGCAGCTATTCCTGATTATGAATCTGGAGCCCAAATGTTAACTTCATTTGGAAGAAACTTTGACCCCGAATATTCGATGGATGGCACCAAAGTTTATTTTTCAAGTGAAAGTCGTCCACTCCATAAAAATGCACAAATCTATGAACTGGACCTTATCACAAAATCTGAAAAACAAATCACACACAACGACGGAGTAAATCGGTTTCCAAAAGCCGCAGCTCACACACTCATATACACATCCACAACAGATGAAATCAAAGAATATCCAGATTTTGCTCGCCTTGCGACAAATCAAAAAATTGGTCCCGAGTTCTTACCTGAAAGTTTAACAAATAAAAGCAATGAACTCCCTTTTGAGATCTATATGAGTCGAAAGGACGGAAATATCATCACTCGAATTACACGAAACAAGGGGTTTGATGGATACCCCCACTTTCAAGAATTCAAACGAAAAATTCGAATTCTATTCTTAAGACGCCAAGAGAAAAGATCTCGCATCTTGTCCGTTCAACTCAATGGGCGTCGACCTCGAACACGGGTTGCTACTAAAAATGATATTCTATCATTTTCAGCCTCTCGTAATGGACAAATACTCGTTTGGCTTGAAAAGCTAGAGAGCAAAACCACCCAAATAAAAGTCCAAGAACGAAGAAAAACACGAACCATCCCTATCCCTGAGGATATAAACCCAACAACTCTAAACCTCTTTCCCAAAAGTTCACGTATCATATTTTCTGGAATCAAAGAAAATAACAAAGACCTGTATGTCACCGACTTTAAGGGATGTGTAAATCGCATCACCTATTCAAACGCCAATGATCAACAACCCAAGGTTTCCCCGGATGAAAAATTTGTGATCTTTGCAAGTGATAGAAACGAGGGTAGCCAAATTTTTACTCTCAAACTGCCTCAATTTGTAGCCTGTGGTGATGACGCCTCAAATCAGGACCCAAAGAGCAAGTAGGGCTTTGCCCTCAGAGCAGATTCCGCTTAGACTACGACTATGAAAACATTAATATTTCTTATAGTTTTGCTTGGCCTTTCGACAACACACGGAGCTTTGGAAACAACCTCTCCTGTTAAACCGAAAGGGATTTCCATTGAAAGCCCTGAGGGTTTTCTTTTAAAGGATCTCAATACGGCTTGGTTTCAATCACCGCCTCCTCCGTCGAAAAAAGGGATACATATGCTCTTTCGAGCACCAAAGGCGGTCGACGGTTTTCAAGCTTTACTGACAATTCGGGTTGATAAGGATGTGGAAAAAGCCAAATCCATCAAACAATATGTACGCCAGTGGATGGGTGACTATAAAAAACTTGGCTACAAAGTCTTAGGCTCTAAGGCATTTAAGCAGGATGGAAACCCCGCCTATGTCATTGATGTCCAAAACAAAAAGACCAAGAAACAGGTCCGACAGGTTGTATTTTTCAAACCTGAAAAAGCTGTTGTGATCACTTGTATTGACAACGAGAAGAGCTTTACCAAGTCACTGCCAGAGTGCAACCGAGTCACCAAATCATTTGCTTGGAATAAATAACTGACTCTTAAAGCGCGCTCGCACTCTCATCTAGCGCCTTTAATAGATAAGCTTTTGGAGTTTAAAAATGAAGTTTCAAACCGTATCATCTACTTCTATAGGTTTCTTTCTTTTGCTTTTCTTTTTTCAAAAGGCATTGGCTTTCAACCCAAATGATTTCAAACTCGTTGATTTTCATAAATTTTCTCAGAAGATGATAGAAAGTGTTTCAAAATCATTACCTAAAAAATCTGATGCAGAACACACTGCCAGTATTTCAAGCACTCAAAAAATCAAATTTGAAGGCGAGTTTAGTGGTATGTGCCGAAATATCTCAAAGAAAAGCCATGGTTTCATTAAACTCTATGCAAAGACCAAAATGCCCGAAAAGATCAACGCATTCATGGAACTCTATACAAAAGAATGTCAGTTTCAATTTGGTGAAAAGTTGATTTGGATCCCCATTCAAAATCAAATTGTCAGTTCCTTAATTTCTGAAACAAAAAAACAGAAAAATGTACTTCTCTACTGTTATTATTTTGGTTCAATCAACAATGAGGCTCACTACGGGATTGTTGAGTTTCAGGTGAAGAAAAAATAGATTGGTTCACTTAAGAGTATACACTCATCTACCTAGACAATTGTCGAGGCGCACTCTCAATTTCAAAGCTGTACCCTCAAATCTTCAAACCATAGTACCGATAAAATACCACTATGGTTTCTATTCTTAAGAATATAACTCTTTTGACTTTTTCCTATCTAAGCCTCGCTCAGAATCAACAAGAATTGGGAGCTATCCAGCAAGATATCCATAAACTCCAATCAGAAATGTACGGCTATGGGGAAGGAGTCGGTGGAGGATTTGGATACTCAGGAGGATTACAAACAAGTACAGAATACTATCCCCCCTCCCCATCTGGCATCATACGTGTGGCAATGAAAAACCGAATTGATGCCGGGACTCAAGTTCATATTCCATATCACCCAAAATCAACTGAACTTGTGCAATTTATAAGAACGGCCGACGCTCCAACACCAGAGGAACTTGAAGAACTCGAAGATATGGTTTACCTTTATAGAGACTCCCCACGCATGCAAAAACTATTGTATGACATTTACCAAAGCTCACGCGAGCAAACCAAATCTCAGGCACAATCACTGCTCCTACAAAGAGATCCCCAAAAACTTGCCCGTTACAGTCAAGAAATGAAAGACCACTATGATCTCCTGACGTCAGGAGAGCCAAATGATAAAAGTACTCAGCTTCCCAAGCTTCCTGAGTTACCCAGAGGGTATATACGCGAACCCAATTTTTCATCATATGAAGAAGATCTTATAAAACCCATAGAAAGTACACTGGCTCAACTTTTGCCTAAAGTAAAAAAATACATCGATTGCATGAAAAAATTAAATCCAAATAATGATTTCATGCCAGATCTTGAAACAGAGCAATGTGATTTGATTGGCCTTGTTGATGAAACTTGGGATGACATATGTAAACTCAGTGAACTGCAAGCGGGTACAAACCTTAGAGTTTTTGTTTGTCAAGTAGCACCCAAATCTCAATCAGGAAAACTCCTTTCCGACTACGAACTAAACTCTGCAGGTTCATGTTTGGTACATGAACGGGTAGATATTTTAGCTGAGCTGATGATGGATGAATCCATTAACCCAAACGGAGTTTTACCAGACTCTTACTTGAAAATATCAAAAAGCAATTGTCACCTAGGTTTTCAATCTCTAAAGAAAAAAATTGATACTTCTGATAAATTGCAACGGGCCACAATTCTCTTTGGTCAATACTGCGAGGAAGCAAACAATTACTCAATCTCACTTGAAAATTTTTTTAACGAAAATCTGCTGAATGAAAAATTTCAAGAACGTGAAGAGAAGCAACGTGAAGCTGTCAACGAACTCGCACTTCTTTCAGAATCCCTCATTAAAATGGGGGGAGGCTTAGCAACTATCGGTCTACGAGATGTAAGCTCATTGATGTATGGCGCAAACACGTGTCTTGGCTTTATCAGTGGAAAAACATGGTTACAAGAAAACATTGGTCTTTACGAAGCCTTATACAATCACAGTCATGAAAATTGCGCTCACAATCACCACTCCGCTTATGGAGCAATGAGCCCTGAACAGATGCGAAACTTACAAATGAAGATACTAGAAGAAGCCAGAAACTCCAAAGAGGGCATTGAATCCCTGGCCCAAGACCTCAACTACGGGATATCCAAAGATATTACAAAACTCATTTCCCGTATTTTTGCAACGCACTTGAGTGAGGTACCACTGAGCTCTCTTCTAGAAAGTGAACGACAAGAATACGAACACCTACAAAGACAACTTCAAAATGGGGAAATAGATGATCGCGATTACTATCCCAGAAGTTTAAAGCTAAATAGAGACGTTGTAAGAAGAATTGCTGCTGAAGAAATTGTTTTCAGTCGATTTTCTGAAATCGTCGAAACCGCAACAGCTACCAATCCAGTAATCAAGGCAACTGATGTGGTTTTAACTGAGGCAAACTGGAACTTCTCAGACGATGGAAAACTTGAAAAAATAAACGTTCGTTGGGAAACTCAAGTGAAGACAAATAACGGAACTACCGTGACTGTTCCGGGTCAATTCCCACTCAAACCAGTCGCAAGCAGTAGACAGAACTACTGATATTTTATCTATTCAAAAATCTTTTTAAAGAAGCCTTTGATTTTTTGACCCATTGACTTTGGCTGCTGAGTCACCTGTCTTGAACGACGATTGGATGATCTTCTACGAGTGTTCTTACGTTTTGGTTTCTGCGGCCGTGCGGATTTTGTTTGAGAGTTATGAGATTTATTATTGCTGTTATTCGCATTTGCACGATTTCCATGACGCCCTGTCTTTCTATCACGATGAACTGTTTCACCTGATTGACGGTTACTGCTTTCATTGCTTGTACGCCCGTCACGTCTTTTACTTCTATCTGAGTGGTTTCTTTCTGATGTTGAACGACTTTCAGATTTTTCACTTCCGCGACTTGAACGGTCACTTCGGTTTTGGGCACTTGAACTGCGCTTTCGATCATCCTCATTTCGAGTACGAGAATTTCTCTGCTGGCTTCTCCCTCCACCCTGAGATCTACTCTTTCGCCCACGTGGGGAACGACCACCAGATTGTCCTGAATTTGAATTCGATCTTCTTGGGCGAGTGTCCGATTCACGCGGAAATTGAACAAACTCTTCTAATAACTCGGTGTCTTCCATCCATCCAACGGGAAGTTTCATTTTCAAATACTCTTCAATCCTCATAAGAGCTTCAACGTCACGATCTCCAACAAAACTATTGGCCCGCCCCTTCTTACCAGCACGGCCCGTTCGACCAATCCTGTGGATATAGTTCTCTGGATCATCTGGAAGCTCGTAGTTCACAACAAGATCCACGCCCTTTACGTCCAAACCACGAGCGGCTAAATCTGTTGCAACCATCACATTGTGTTTGGAGTCTCCCTTGAACTGCTCCATCACTCGGTTGCGCTGCCCTTGAGTCAAAAGACTCGAAATCCCAACCGCATGATATCCATTTTTATTGAGAAAGTGTGCAATCAGAGAAACATTGGATTTAAAATTGCTAAAAATAATCACTTGTTTCGGATCAAGTTTTTTAAGTATTGAAAGTAGGTACTTTGGTTTCTCTGCCGTACCGATGTGAAAAATTTCATCCTCCACATTTTCAGCTTTTACCTCATCTTTACTTAAATTGAATTCAATTGGATCTGCACCAAATTTGTAAGCCGTTGTTACAACATCAAAGTTGAGAGTTGCACTAAACAAAAGAATCTGACGATCTTTTGGGGCTCTATAAAGAACGTACTGCATGTCATCTTTAAACCCCATATCAAACATGCGATCGGCTTCATCAAAAACCATTCCACGCACTTTTTTAAGATCCAAAGAGTGAGATTTATAGAGATCAATCAGTCTTCCCGGTGTTCCAATTATAATTTCAACCCCAGCGTTGATCTTTTCTTTCTGCCCCTCATAAGAAGCTCCACCGTAAATAGCAACAGCCTCAATTCCTGTATCTCCTCGGAGTTTATAGACATCGCTAAAAACCTGTTCTGCAAGCTCTCTGGTTGGAACGAGAATAAGAACAAAGTCACCCTTCTTCCAATCTTTGAATTCACGCTTTTTGTTGTCTTCTGTTTTGTTTTGAACTTTGGAGCTCCAAATTCGCTCCATCATTGGGACAAGGAAAGCGGCGGTCTTGCCAGTCCCTGTTTGCGCAAGGCCCGAGATGTCCTTTCCCTCCAGTGCCGGAGTAATAACAGTCTCTTGAACAGGGGTGCACTTTTCGAACTTCGCCGATTTAATGCCGCTCAATAACTCAGGTGATAGATTCAGATCTTCAAACTTCAACTTTTTGGCCTTCTTTTCTACAGCGTATGTACTTTTAACGCGAGTTTAAGTCAAAGGCAGGAGAGGACTGCAGGCCCTTAATGCTTTGTGTTATTTGTCTCAGATCCTTTACAACCTGTTAGAGGAAAGGCCTATATTGCAAGGATGGAAAAAGGCACTGTTGAATTGATAAAAAAGCTCACCCCCACAATGCTTCATGTAAATGTGAGGCCTAAAAATTTATTCCCTTTCAAAGCAGGGCAATATGCCGCAATTCAAACACTCGAGGGTGAAGAAACAAAGAAAAAGTATTACTCCATTGCTTCAAGCGATAAGAATACGGATTCTTTAGATTTCTTTATTCGACTCTTTTCTGATAGCCCGACAACACGGTACTTCGAGTCGCTAAAGACAGGTGAGGAAATTCATTTTGAAGGCCCCGGTGGAAAAGTTCACTACAATACCAATTGTAGTGGGCGATCTGTTTTTCTGTGTACAGGTAGTGCCATCTCGCAGCACTATTCTATTTTGAGTTCCAATATTTTAGAAATGAATTCTCCATTTCTACTTTGGGGACTTAGGAATCAAGACGAAATTTTTCTAGTGGATGAACTCAATCAACTAAAAGAAAAAAACCCAAGCTTTAATTACGAGATTGTGCTCAGTGCACCTCAAAAAAACTGGAGTGGAAAAACCGGGTATGTTTCAGATCACATCTTAAAGTTGGGCCTTAAACCCACCGATTGTGTGTATCTCTGTGGACAGAGTAAGTTTATTGAGAATGTCGAAATCTCACTTACAAAAAGTTGTGGTAACTGCGACAACGTTATCAAAGAGTCATATTAAAAATTTGGTGAGTAAATCTATAAACTCATCAGGTTTATCAAAGTGAACCCAATGCCCAGCGCCAACAATTGTTTCACCTTGAATATTTGTATTGGACCGAAGCATTTCCTCAAATGTTTCTCGAGAAAGATCTTGGGAGTTCTCTCCTCTCACCACAAGAGTCTCCATTTTAAGAGCTCGCAACTCTTCCCACCTTTCCCGAGCTCGTCCCTTCTCTAAACTCTCAAGAACCCCATTTAAAGAAAACCTCCATGAATACTCATCTTCACTTTTTTGCACAATATTGGAATAGAGATACTGTCCCAAAGAAATGTCTTCAAAAGAGTTATTGAAGTAATCCCTTGCGTCGGATTTTTTTGAAAATGGCACAGGCACGCTCTTCAACATTTTTTCAATTTTTAAAGAAGAGCCCCGATTTCCATCAGGCCCTATATCTTCAATAACAAGTTTCTCAATCCGATCTGGATATTGATACGCAAAGTGTAAAGCATTTCGACCGCCCATGGAGTGCCCCACCAGTGAAATCTTTTCCCAGCCCAATTCCTCTAAAACCTGGAAAAGGTCTCCCGCATAATCCTCAGGCGCATAACCTGATTCTGGTTGAAACGATCGGCCATGGCCTCTTTGATCAAAAACCAAGATTTCAAAATCCTTTTCAAAACTAGGAGTAATTCTACGCCAATTGGCCGCAGAGCCCAGAAGCCCATGCAGAAACACAAGCTTTCTTCCACCCTTTATTCCCAATAACTGATGATTGAGCTTTTCAAGTAACGCCACTGTTGACCTCTCTACTCTAGCGCGCGATTATCCCACCCAAATGTCTACTAAACCTATCTTAGATAAACAATGGTTAGACAACCGAGCCGTTGATATTGTTCGCAGGCTTCAAGAAGCTGGATTTGAGTCCTATCTTGTTGGCGGTTGTGTACGAGATCTCTTGGCTGGTTTTCACCCCAAAGACTATGACATTGCAACAGCCGCGCAGCCCAACAAGGTCAAGTCACTAATATCGCGTGCTTATGTTATAGGAAGAAGATTTCGCCTAGTGCTGGTCAAACGTGGCCTTGAGCAATTTGAAGTTGCAACCTTCCGCAGAGATGCAAGCCCCGAAGAAATCGAAGATGAGTCTATGCCAAGTGCTGACAATATTTTTGGAACACCAGAAGAAGATGCAAGACGACGTGATTTCACAATCAACGGAATTTTTTACGACCCAATCAAAGACGAAATTCTCGACTACGTAAATGGCATGTCAGATATTGAGGGACGCACACTAAGAATGATTGGAGATCCAGAAACTCGACTAAAAGAAGATCCGATTCGAATTTTACGTGCTCTTAGACTTTCAAATAAACTGAATTTCACTATCGAACCCAAACTCAGAAAAGCTTTGATCTCATGCGCGGATGAATTACCAAGATCTGTTTTACCGAGAAAGCGCGAAGAGATGCTCAAAATTTTAAGACTACCCGATCCAGGACGCGTTCTTGTCGAAGCTCATGATATTCGAGTTTTGAATTCGACTTGGAATTCATTAAACGATGTACTTGGGGATCAAGAAAAACGAGATCTCTTTCTACTCTATTTAGGAAGAATTCACGACTTTGTCGTAGATCGACAATCTCCGATTGAACTTTTTGCTATCCTTGCAACTGCTTTTGCTATTGCAAAAGGGCATTTGGACCCAACAAAAAATGTTCCTACCGGGCATTATTCCAACAATGAAGAGATCAAGCTGTTCTTAAAAGACGAAGTTGGGGTTTTTGCTGCCGAAATGAACGAAATCTGTGGAGCATGGGAAATGGCTCCAAAACTTTTGGACATGGAAACATTTATTCGAAAAGGCCGAAGACGTCAGCAAGCTCTCATCAGCCAACCCAGCTTCCCATTGGCTTTAAGACTTGCAGAGCTTGAGCATCTTCTCCCTCCTCAAGTTCTCCACTTCTGGAAAGCAAGACTTTAAAGCCCATACATTAAGTTATCAAACTCTATCCCAAGAATTTTCCAATTCTACTACTGATGGATCCGCTTAAAGTAGGTTTCACGATACGTTGGCCCCTCTCCCTGTTGATTGCCGTAATTCTCACTCAAATGTAGGTTGTTTCCTCCAAGCAAACGATACGTATTGTTCCATGTACCAAACGAAACTTTGTCATTTTCTACGGAATACGAAATTTCAACTTTACTTTCATAAATTTTAAGATTTCCACAAGAACCAATTGAAGCATCCAGATGGTGGTTGTGATCAAAAGTTGCTTCACGCATCACACCATCCACAAAGACAATTGTCTTTGAACCTGTTTTTAAATTTTTTCCACGTATAATTTCTATGGAATTGTTAGGACGATTTTTTATTCGAATCATCATTCCCGATTCATGATTTTTATACACACCTTCTAGCTTGTAACAATCACTTGCCAAAGCTAAGCTCCCAAACAACAAAACCCCCAAGACCAACACTGCTCTCATAAAACCCCCGACAATTGTTTCAAAAACAAATTAGAGTTATAATATCCACCTTAGTCAATAAGACTCACACCTCTAGATCATCAAAATTGCCCCCCCCCAAACTCGTCAGGATAGAAGATCCAAACCAGATGAAATTCTCCTACACACCTAAGTTCCCTAAATAGCATCGTGATAGAAAATACATACGGTGAAAGAAACTACATACCTTATGAGGTGTAAATAGTTGAATTTACGTGGTCTGCTAATTGCATTTATGCCACCCAGGGGTTTAATTTAAGGAGGCTAAATGGCGCGGTTCGCATGGATAATGGCGGGGTTGTTCTTTCTTTCAATCAGTACATTTGCAAATGATCCTTGTGAAAACTATGAAGTTTTCAATTCAATAATAGATGATATGCCATGTGGAACATCCAGTGCGATTTCACCAGATGAGATCAAAAAAATTCGGGAGGAGGGTCAAAAACTCGGTGATACCAAATCCTCACACGGACGCTTTAGTCAACTCGGCACTTTTATAAACGACATTATATTCCGAGAACAAGATGAAGTTGCCGATGCCATATTTGATGCTATTGGCGACTGGACAGTGGATATTGAAATCCTCAATAAAGAGTTTGGATTTGACGGACGCGATGATGGCTTGCAGGTCAAAGCACCAATTGAATTCAACCCCACAAGACAGGTCCTTCTCAATAACATAGGAACAGTTGATGAGGATGGAAATCAAAGTGAAAACTTCTCATCTCAATTTACAGTCATCAGTGGATTAAACTTAAAACTCAAACCCGAAGCCTATGTCGATACAGGAGATGTCTCATTTCGTGTGTCAGGAGGCGAAGGTGGAATCGCACTTAAACTTGTGAAGCAGCAGGCATTCCCTTCGCAAATCAGGTTAAAAACAAATAGTCCAGATCCCTCATCCGAAATTGCTCCTTTCTTTACTATAAGTGACCAAAAAGAAATGAAGTCCAAATCAGGTCGATGGCAAAGAATGCTAGATTGGATTGGTGAAAAAACAGCAGTCGCAGCAAAAGGGTTTTCAAACGCACTAAACAAATATGTGCTCAAACACTTTATGGATGGTGACACAAGTAAGACATTCTCTGAAGATTCAATGTCAGCGTTCAGTCAAACAACCAATTTTATCAATACCAATTCCGACAAAATCTACAATCCAAGAATTTCAAATGATGGTGAAGCAGCCAAAATGGCAATCCAAACAGACAATATCGCCGATGATTCAGTCATGGCCCCCGGTGATATACTCAGTGTTATTTACTACCGCACATTTGGACCAAACGTCACAGCTGGAGCTCATAGTTTAAAAATCAAAGCCGCTATCAAAAACATGAGAACTGTTGTCCACAAATCTGTCCAAAAGAAAGAAAATGGAAAAGTTCTTGTTAAATACCAAGAGGTTGTAACAATCGGAAGTATTTACGGTGGGGGTGTAGATTTAAGCATTGGAATTGGCCCATTTTCAGTTGGTTTCCGTCCACTTTGGATTGAAGTTCAACGCTTTGGAGAAAATGGAAAAAAAATCACACGTGAATCCACATACGAATTTGATCTCACAGATATGACGGCTCGACGTGCATTTGATGATGTTTTCAAAGGTGTCCTTCCAAATTGGAGAGCTTTTGATGAGGAGGGAAATGAAATTGAAAGCAACTTCACAAAAGCCTGGAACAGTGGAAAAATTGTTACCCTTTCTCCAAGACAAAGAACCCCAATTGGTGGACCAAAAAATAACACGCGCTATCGATTTGATTTAGATGTTGGCGCCTATAGTTGGGATATCAAATCTAATAATCAACAGGAACTTCGACTCGAGTATGATCCTCAAAACGTAAAGTTCATCACTGATATTGATGGTTCACTCAAGCCCATTGGAGAATCTGTTGTCGGACTAGCGGAAAGAAACCGACGCTTTCAAAGTCGTTTGTTTTATAGGGACAAAGAGGTTTCTTCTAATAGCTTTCGAAGCACTATTAAAACAGATAAAAGTGAAAAAGTAGAAAGCGTTGTGTTGCAATTTCGTTCAACTTTTTCAGATGATGTTTCTCGCTCCAATGAGTATGCTTACTATGGCTCCTATCTCAATCTCGCACTTGGACGAGGACAACTTCTTCCAAATGACATTCGGCGTGAAATACTTGAAAAACTGGGGAGAAAGCTTCCCGACGGAAGATCATGGCAGTACCTTCACTTAAACATTCAATTGAATGAAGAGATCACAACTAGAATATTTCAAAAAAACCAAAAAGACTTAGCTCAAGTTCTTGAAAAGCTGTTTGGTCAACAAGGAAGTGGATGGACATCTCTTTCAAAAGTTGAAGCTTGGAAAAAGAAAATGAAACGCAAAAAATGCTCTGTTGACTCTGTCATTTTTGACGGAGATGGGCTCTTTGACAACAGAGGCACCATAAAAGAACCCACTCGAACATTTTTCTGTTCAAAAATAGCTGATGAGGCCATCGAGTACTTGCAGTTTTTCAATCGAATCAAGCCAATGGACGCTAGAAAAAGATCTATCGAATTCAATCGATTTGTAAAATTCAACAAATATCGTACAGCTCCAATTCTTTACACCATGATCAAACTCGGCATTGATGACAACAATCTGCAAAGGGCTCTCAAAGAAGAATGGGTTCGATACAATCTGGAGCTTGAAGGCGAAGACATGGTTGGATTTACACAAGTGACCAACGGAAGTTTGATTGACCTTGATCCACGCTCTGAAGATGATTTTGATGTTGCTTTTTATAATAATACAGAAAGACGAATTCGAAATTCGACAGTGTATAAGCACGATGGGTCCACTTATCTTCTTTTTGATACACACAGTGCTCTACCAACAACAGCACTTGTTAAAGGAATATTTTATCGCTTCAAGCGAATTTTTGCCGACAAAGCTGTCGCATTTACTTTAGCCAATCAATTGACAGCCTTGATAATAAAGGGGCGAGATGGAATTACTAAATTTAAATACGGAATTCGACTCCCTGAGGATTTACTTAATAAGTTTCATCAAAAGAAAGACTATACCATTCAATTTTGGGTAGAAGGTGCAGAAAGCGAAAGAGACACTGAAACAGAAGAAGTTAAGTTTGTTTTAAAGAAGTAGACTCTCTACTCTTCTCCTCTTCCTCATAACGATTCACGTAAATGAGGGAGAGAGTTCTATAGAGAGGCTGTGGGCACACAACTTTGGATGCCAACATCGCAACAAGTGAAGCTACCATAAGTGGAACGATCATGCTTTGGTCATCCACCATTTCCGCTACAATTACAAAAGACGTTATGGGGGACTGAACTATACCGCTTAGGTAAGCCGCCATTCCGAGCGTCACTGCAGCTGGACCAATAATATTTGTGAAATCTGCTAGCACAAGACCTATACTTCCACCAGCAGACAGGGATGGAGCAAAAATTCCTCCAGGTATTCCACTTAAATATGAAGCCATTGTTGCGATAATTTTATAAATTGGAAAGTAAAATGGAACATTGGCAGTTTCTCCAGCCAACATCCCAAAAGTCTGAGTATAACCCGTTCCGTATACAAAGCCTTCAGACATGTATCCCAAACTTGCAATCACAAATCCACAAAGAAGAGTCACCCAAATTGTATTCATATAGTTGTATTGAGCCATCACACTTCTTATTGCAATCAGAATACGGCTGAACAAGCCTCCTGAAATACCACATACAATTCCAATTATAACTCCAGCGCGAGTCGCCACATCCCATGGAACTGTAATCCCTGCAGAACCAAAGTAGAAGTTATTTCCTACAATCGCCATTGATACGAGAGCCGCAATAACGACAGTAATCAACGTCAAGTGACTCATTCTTTCTTCAAACTTTCGACTCAGTTCTTCGATTGCAAAGACAATCCCTGCAAGTGGAGTATTAAAAGCTGCTGAAATACCAGCCGCACCACCCGCCACAATCAATCCTCTTTCAATATCTGCTTTTTCAAATTTTGCATATTTTCCCATATGAAAAAGAATCGAAGATCCAATCTGTACTGTTGGCCCCTCGCGGCCAATAGACGCACCCATAAGGTGTCCTAAAAACGTAAGGACAAATTTTGAAATTGCAATTTTCAATGAAAGCAACTTCGTTTTTGCCTCTGAAGATGTCAACCTTGCAGCCGCCATGGCTTGAGGAATTCCGCTACCAGGAGCTGCAGGAGAGATCACTTTTGTTACAATCCTCAGTGCAACAAGTCCCAATGGTAAAATCAAAAATGGAAGAAGGGGGTGTTTTTGAAAAAGGCCAGAGTTGACAGTCGATGCCCAGTGGCAAGCTACAGCAAATCCAGCCGAGACAAGACCAATAATAATAGCACCCGACCATAAAACAAGCCGAGCCCTCATCAAATCTTTGTCTGTCCATCCTCCAAAAGCCTTAGAAGCGTCAGAACCTATTTCTTTAATTAGTTTTTTCATTAAATATCCGAGATTTCATGCAAAGGAATAACACATGAGAAATATTGCTGGTACCATAAATAAAATTTTTTGAAACACTTGGGACGGGTGACACCACTTTCAAACCAAAGGGTTCCAGCAGCCCCATATCTTGGAGAGCATGATGTACAAAAGAATCATGGATTCAATTCGAAAGTTGTATGATTGGGTATTGGGGTGGGCTGAACACAAATGGGCCGTCCCTGCACTTTGCGTGGTTTCATTTACAGAATCGAGCTTTTTCTTAGTTCCCCCTGATGTTCTACTCATTGCAATGGGGACAAGTCGCCCCAAACGAGCTTTTTTGTATGCATTTTGGACGATGTTTTTTTCCGTATTGGGCGCTCTATTTGGATACTATATTGGAATGGTTTTCTGGGATTCCGTAAAAGAGTATTTTTTTGAATACCTCTTTACCCAAGCACAATTTGATCTGGTTAAACTCAAATTTGATGATGCCACTTTTTTTGTCATGTTTTCTGCAGCTCTCACACCAATTCCGTTTAAAGCATTCACTGTTTTTGCCGGAACTTTAGGGGCACCCATTTTACCTTTTGTTTTAGGCTCGATTGCAGGGCGTAGCATCCGTTACTTTCTTCTTGCTGGATTGTTCTTTGTTTTTGGTGAAAAAATTAAAGACTATGTAGACAAACACTTTGAAAAAGTCACCATTCGCATCACTCTCCTTTTTGGACTACTTATTTTAGTATATTGGTACATAAAACATGGCTCTTGAGATATTTGGAAAGTCCACCCCTTTAAGTGAAGCTCAAATTGCACTACTTCCAATTCCATGGGACGCGACAACGTCCTATCACTCAGGCACAAACAAAGGTCCAATTGCGATTCAACGAGCAAGTGAACAAATCGACGTTTTTGATGGAGAGTTTGGCGATGCCACGTCTCTAGGGATACACCTTGCCCCCATTGATCCAGAGTTTGAAATATTTAATACCGAAGCACGACTCTCAAAGTCAGAAATCAATTCCTTTAGCGAAAAAATCAATCAACTCTCTCTTAAACTCATTCGCTCTCTCGACAATGGTACGCGCATACTCGGAGTGATTGGCGGAGACCACTCTGTTCCCTTTTCATTAATTCAACATCTTTCAGAAAACACAGGCGGAGAGCTTGGTATACTTCATATCGATGCTCACTTTGATCTTCGCAAAGCTTACCTAGGGCACACACACTCCCACGCATCAATCATGTACAATACCCTTCAACTCAAAACACCTCCCAAATCTATTACTTCCGTGGCAGTTCGAGATTTTTGCGAAGAAGAGATGAATTTAGCAAACGAAGATTCGCGGATTTTTTATTTTACAAATTCAAAGTTGAAAGACTTAGAGCACTCTGGACAAAATTGGAAAACTATCTGCCAAAAGATCATCAAAACTCTTCCTCAAAAAATCTATATCAGTTTTGACATTGATGGACTAGACCCCGCACTCTGCCCAGGAACGGGAACTCCAGTTCCCGGTGGACTGAGCTTTGATCAAATGAACACTTTAATCAAAGAGACTGTGAAAAGTGGACGAGAAATTATGGGATTTGATTTGGTAGAAGTTTCCCCAGCAGAGAATGACCGTGAATGGAATGGAAATGTGGGCATGAGAGTGTTGTACAAGCTCTGTGGGTGGTCTTCCGTATCAAAGGGGTGGCTTTCAATAAAAGAAGGAGACCACAAATGAGCCAAAAGTGGTGGCAAAAGGGACTTCGTTTTCAGTGTCAAGGATCTGGAAACTGTTGCTTAAGTCGCGGTGAATATGGGTTTGTCTATTTGTCTAAAGGTGACAAGAAAGCCTTGGCCAAGCACTTGGATATGGATGAAATCGATTTCCTAAAAAAGTACTGTGACCAATCCGACGGTATCCACCATTTAAAGGAAAGAGCCGAACAAGATGAATGCATGTTTTTAAAAGAAAATAAATGTTCGGTATATTCTGCACGCCCAACACAATGTCGCACTTGGCCCTTTTGGCCTGAGAACATGAACGCCAAGTCATGGAAAAAAGACGTTAAAACCTTTTGCCCCGGCGTTGGAAGAGGCCCACATGTACCAGCCCACAAGATTGAGATGGATCTCACTACCCAAGCTCTCTGTGATAAAGAACTTGGGCTCTAAAGATATTTATCTGGCGTAACGCTTGCTCATTGCTTCACGAATTTCTGCACCCTCAATACTCAATCTTGTCCAAGGGATCGCGCGAAGTCTTTCAGATTCAATTGTTTCCTCTGTTTCTTCACAAGTACCATAAGTGCCGCTTTCAATTCTTGCTAAAGCGCTTTCAATTTCAACCAATTGGCTGCGCAATCGCTCATGAAGCGTCAACGCTTCCTTCTCTTGAAGAATAGCCATTGTTTGGTCGGCCTCGTCTCCACCTCTTTTTTCTTCAGAGGAAACAAAATTCTTTCGTGAATCTTGAACTCTATTAAGGATGTCGACTTTCTGGGTCAAAAGTTTCGATCTACATTCTTGTATTAAACTTTCAGGTATCTGCATTTTCCCCTCCACAAATCCCTCGAGCCCCATCGAGGTTTGAAATATTTACACACGCTTGAAAATGAAATGGCAACCAAAAACCTTCAATGTTTCCAAGTCCCATAAATACTTAAAATCAGTAATAATTATCTATTTTTAGACAAATAAGCTGAGCTTATGTCAGCTACCACAAGAAAGCCTTAGAAACTTAATCTTCAAAACACCGAACTACTCAAAACATGTTGATTTTACACATTAAAATTAAAACAAATCGATCAAATTTCAACACACCTCGTTCAGCATGGTTTTTTTGAACTTTGAAATCTCAAGATGTGATGTGCGTCGCATGTTAACGCTGTGAAACATAGATAATCTTGCACGCCAACATCCCCTATCTTGAGGAAATGCATTTGGTATTTCCTGTTTTTTACATTCTCGCGGGATTTGGAATTCTGATTTTGGCAGCCGAGGTTCTTCTCAGAGGATCCGTAAGCCTAGCAGGACGACTGAATATTCCCGCAGCTCTTGTGGCTGTCACAATTGTGGCATTCGGCACGTCTGCACCTGAACTTGTTACGAGCATACTCGCAGCCCTTCAAGGAGCTCCTGACGTCTCAGCTGGAAATGTTGTGGGGTCTAACTTATTTAATCTTCTTGCAGTCATTGGAGCCTCCTGTCTTTTGATGCCAACTCGAGCAAGTCGAGAAACAATGCGCTTTGAATGGCCATTTTTAATTCTATCAAGTGGAGTCTTTTATTTTTTAGGAAAAGATCTTCTTTTTGATCAAATGGAAGGCATTGGTTTAATTGCTCTATTTATTTTGTTCATTGTTCTTATTGTTAAGATCCACAAGGGCAGTGAAGAGCCTGAGGAATTTGCACCACTTGCCTCTCTTTCTCTTGAAGTTATTTACATCATTGGAGGGATCATAGCCCTTGCTGGGGGCGCACACCTTGCTCTAATAGGGGCCATTGATTTTGGACGTCTCATGGGAATGAGCGAAAGAATCATAGGATTGACTATAGTCTCTATTGGAACAGGTCTTCCAGAACTTGCCACATCTGCACTTGCTGCCTACAAAGGAAGAGATGACATTTCAATCGGTAACGTCATTGGCTCCAATATTATGAACACGCTTGCTGTCATGGGGTCTGCAGCTGCCATCACGCCCATTGCCATATCAAATAATGTTATGAGCTTTGATACGATTTGGCTCTTACTTGCCACTTTTCTTTTTTGGGGAGTTCTCTTTCTTACAAAAGGTTGGGTAAGTCGAATGTTTGGCTTTCTACTGATTGTGGCCTATGCAACTTACATAGGGATGCTATTCTAATCGCTCTCCATCCACATCAATAACCCCTGGATTCTTATTTTCGGCTTCATAATCACGATTGTTTCTAGATTGGGTCGTTTGCGTATACACCTTGAAGCGACCTGAACGCACCCCACTAGCAAAGTAACTTTTTGCAGTACTTACAAAAAGCCTACGAGTTCCGGGCAAAATCATCAAAAACCCCACTCCATCTGTAAAAAAACCCGGAGTCAAAAGAAGAACACCACCAACAAAAACCAACACCCCCTCAATCAAAAGTTGTGTTGGTTCACGCCCCTCACCAATCATGCGGGTTAGCTCACCAATCACTTGACGCCCTTGATGTCGAGATAAAGTAGCACCCAGAATTCCTGTACCAATAATGATCCCAATAGTATTCATTATACCAATAGAGCCACCCACTTTCATAAGTAAGAAAATTTCAATGACTGGCACAATAATGAAAATAAAAAGTAATCCCAATTTCAGTCCTCTAGTTCAATAGCAATCGGACAGTGATCTGAACCTTCAACATGATCCATGATCTCCGCCCCCATAAGTCGCTCTACCAACCCTTCTGTGATTGATATCATGTCAATGCGCCATCCTCGATTTGCCAAGCGAGCCCTTTCTCTTTGATTCCACCAAGTGTATCTCTCTGTTTCATCTGGAAAAAAATGACGAAACGTATCCACAAATCCCAAATCCAAAAAATCTTGAAACCACTTTCGCTCCTCTGGACGAAAACCACTGGTGTCTGCATGTCGAACAGGGTCATAAACATCAATTTCATTGTGTGCGACATTGTAATCGCCAAGAACGATAACCTCTTCTCCCTTATCGATATAACTTTTGAAAATTTGATTCATCTTTTTTAAAAATTTCATTTTATAATCATGACGTTCTTGGCTTCGAGCGCCATTTGGAAAGTAAATATTAAAAAGATGAAAATCCTCATGATGAGTAACAACAAATCGCCCCTCACTATCAAACTCCGAAATTCCCACCCCATGATCCACTTCAATGGCGTCTTGAATAAGAAATGTTGCTGTACCAGAATACCCTTTTTTCTCTGCACTTGACCAATAGCTGAACATCGAATCTGGCTCGAGAAGATCTTGAGGAACTTGCTCAGGGCGTGCCTTAGTTTCTTGCACGCAAAAAATATCTGGGCTTTCTCTATCTAGAAATTCCAACAACCCCTTTTTATAAGCTGCACGTATTCCATTTACATTCCAAGATATGATTTTCATTGGTCTCCTTGACTCACTTTTACTTACGAGTGATTCTTACCTCGCACTGATCACTCTGCTACAAAAGATCACATACCATATATTCATAAATTTGTAAGGAGTCACCTATGTCTAAAATTGGCCTACCAGCCCCTCAGTTCACAGCACCAGCCGTTGTTGAGGGTGGGGAATTCAAAGATATTTCCCTCTCCAGCTTTAAAGGAAAATGGGTGGTCTTGTTTTTTTATCCACTTGATTTTACTTTTGTTTGCCCAACCGAAATTCTTCAGTTTCATGAGAAACTTAATTCTTTCGAAGAGCTGGGGGCACAAGTCTTAGGAGTAAGTGTTGACTCCGTGCATTCTCATCGAAAGTGGATACAAGATGATCTTGGTGAACTTCAATTTCCTCTCATTGGCGACTTAACCAAAAAACTTTCAAGAGATTATGACGTGCTCATTGAAAATGAAGGCATTGCCACACGAGGCACATTCATCATTGATCCTGAAGGACGAGTTCAATACGAAAGTATTCACAATTTAAATATTGGCCGTGATGTAAATGAAATTTTACGTGTTTTAACAGGCCTTCAAAGTGGTGAACTCTGCTCTGCAGGCTGGAAACCCGGAGATGACTTCGTAAAGCCTCGTATATGAAACTACAACAACAGTTTGAGCAACACGCCCAACAATCTTTAGGTGAATCTGTCCGTATTCCAGAAAACTTAATTTCAGATGAAGTTGTGCAAATTGAGAATAGCGATTATCAAATCATGCTTAGAACCATTGAAGCGTTTGAAAAGCTTCGTGCAAATAAGACTTATATAAGCTTTGTAGAAAAATCTCACCCTATCTCTGAATTTGATCCCAAAAACTACGCCATTATGATGAGTTACGATTTTCACGTGAATAAAGACGGAGTGAAACTCATTGAGATAAATACAAATGCCGCTTTTTCCCATGTTGTAGATTGGCTGTATCAAATTAAAAATATACCAACTCTTTATGAAAAAGAAAATTTTGTGGAACAGCTCAAAAAGGACATTTTCCAAGAACTTCAGTTCTTTGGAAACAAACCCTCCATTCAAAATATTGGTATTCTAGATGATGAACCTAAAAAACAAGCAGCATACTTTGATTTTCTTTTTTTCAAAAAAGCTTTCCAAAAACTAGGATGGGAAACATTCATTGGCGATCCAAGAGATTTTCAATTTGATGGAAAAGCTCTCACATTTGATGGACAACCTGTCGATTTTGTTTACAACCGATGTTGTGATTTTTTATTTGAAGACCCAAAGAACAGCCATTTAAAAGAAGCATATCTTAAAAAAGCTTCTCTCTTTAGCCCAAATCCACACGAATACAATTTACTTGCAAACAAACAACGACTTATTGACATTACAGTTCCAGGTTTTTTGGAATCTATCAAACTAGAACCAAAGTTTATTGATTGCTTCAATCAAGTTATTCCAAAAACAATCGAACTCAATGAAAGCAACTCCAAAGTTATTTGGAATAGCAAAAAACAATATTTTTTTAAACCCAAAAACCTTTTTGGAAGCAAAGCTGTTTATAGGGGCTCATCTATAAGTCACAAAAAATTTAATTCACTCATTGATCAAAATTTTTTGGCACAAGAGTTTGTCGCTCCCGGAATTCACGACGAATTTAAATTTGATCTCCGTATCTACACTTATAGAAACAATCCCTATTTTATAGTTTCCAGGCTCTACAAAGGTCAGGTTACCAACCTTCGAACACCCGACGGTGGACTAGGTTTTGTCTCAATTTTATAAGACTCCACTTTAGCCAAGACAACCTCAATCCGATAATGGGGTGTGAAGAAAACAACACCCAAAACCAATAAAAAACCACGCCTTAGCAAAACCAAATCCAGTGGATCAGGGCGTTACGCAAAGTTTCAGAAAATTGATGGTTCACACCCATGGTCGGAGCAAGTCAAAGATGGCGCTGTCCTATATCCCGCACGTAAACTTAAGGGTGGAAAAGTTCTCTACTTCAATTTTTGGCTAGCAAAAGAAATGGGCCTTATTCCCAAAGGACATAATCACACATTGAATAAAGAACTTGAAAACAAAATCCTTTCCACATTCTGTCTACAAATCATCAATGAATACGATCAATCAAATAAAATACAATTTCCCAAAGAGACAATTAAGAAAAACAAGTACATGGCAACAAGATACCTTCAACTGCAACACTCAAACAAACAGGGAAAAACCTCTGGAGATGGTCGAAGTATTTGGAACGGAGCCATTCACCATGCTGGAACAACTTGGGATGTAAGTAGCCGAGGCACTGGAGTTACAAAACTTGCCCCAGGTGCTGTGGAAGCTGGAAAACCACTAAAGTCCGGAGATGAGGAATTTGGCTATGGATGTGGTATGGCTGAACTTGACGAACTTGTCGCAACAGCTATTTTTTCTGAAATCTTTCATCGACAAAATATTGCAACAGAAAGAATGCTTGCCATAATTGATCTTGGAAAGGGTCTCGGCATTGGTGTCCGAGCCGCACCAAACCTCATTCGCCCAGCCCATATATTTCGATACTTAAAACTCAATGATACTGAAAATCTAAAGGTGGCAACAGATTACCTTATTGAGAGACAAATTCAAAACAAGGAATGGTCCTTTAGTTCTAGATCCCCTAAAAAGTATCAACATATGGTTGAAGCCATTTGTGATTCATTTGCCAAGATGGCCGCACGACTGGATGTCGATTATATTTTTGCATGGATGGATTGGGATGGTGACAATATACTCACAAATGCTGGGATCATTGATTATGGTAGCATCAGACAATTTGGAGCACGCCACGATCAGTATAGATATGAAGACACAGATCGGTATTCGACAAACTTAAATGAACAGAAACAAAAAGCACGACTTATCGTTCAGGTCTTTCAACAAATCGCAGATACCTTAACGTTAAAGGAAAAACCCCCACTCAATGATTACGCCAAGCACCCAATCACAGATCGGTTCAATGAACTCTTTGAAAGCTATCGTTTAGAACACCTCTTGTACCGAGTTGGCTTTCGTAAAAATGATCGTGATCTATTGATCAAGAGTCATCGAGCTGCTGTTTTAGAGTTTGACTCACACTATTCCTATTTTGAACGAACCAAAACTCAAGGTGGAGCAAAGAAAATAGAAGATGGTATCAATCGACCTGCAATTTTCTCTATGAAAGACACTCTGAGGTATTTGGCAAACCATTTTAGAGATAAAGGAGAAAGCTCAGCAATTTCATCTGCAGTTTTATTTGAAGTCATGCTTGCCTCAACAGCATCTCCACGAGATCAAAAAATGAGTCCTCAACAAGCCGACCGCTTGATAGATTTACAGTCGAGTTACCTAGATCTTGTGAACCTTTCAAGACGAAGGCGAGGTTTTATTCGAATGATTCGAGATATCGCTGCACGCGCGAACGTTATCAATCGTCGAGACCGATTGACAGGAAATGCCATTACAGTCATTGCAGAAATGCTTATTCAAGCCAAAAAAAGACGACTCAATGTGAGCGAGTTTCAAAAAGTCATTGAGTCTATGATTCAGTCACAAGTTCTCGTACCCGAAGAGGGTGTCGCCTCACCTGAGAAAGTTCTAAAAAACCACCGTTCCAGCACGAGGAAGGTGCTCAAAAACCTGTTCCAAGTCGCAGAAGAGTGTGCTGACGATATTTAGCGCGGCGTCATAAAGGTCGGCAGTTCCTTCAAATTTCAAATATGGTATAGATTTCTCCTGGAGGAACCACCTATATGATCGCAATCACTGGCGCGGCTGGATTTATTGGAAGTGCATTGGCTTGGGAGCTCAATCAACGTGGACATTCAGACCTTCTCCTTGTGGATTGGTTAGAAAATGGTCTCAAATGGAAAAACATTGCCCATCGCCGTTTCAAGAACATCGTCGACCCGGATGACTTTTTAGGCCTTCTCCAAACCTCTCAGTCTAGTAATATCACAACTATCTTTCATATGGGAGCATGCTCCTCAACAACAGAAACCAACGTCGACTACCTACTTGAAAACAATTACCAGTATTCCAAATCCCTATTTGAATGGGCGACTCAAAATAAGGCTCGCTTTATTTACGCAAGCAGTGGCGCCACTTATGGAGATGGATCAAAAGGTTTTAGTGACACAACCGACCCCTTTGAATTGATGCCACTCAACCCATATGGCTATTCAAAAGTATTATTTGATAGGTTTGTAAAAGATCAAAAAAACCTCCCTCTTCAGTGTGTCGGTTTAAAGTTTTTCAACGTTTTTGGCCCAAATGAATATCACAAAGAAGACATGACCAGTATGGCATACAAAGCCTTTCATCAAATTCAAGCAAAAGGAAAGGTTCGACTCTTTAAATCACACAATGCAGATTACAAAGACGGTGAACAGCTTCGTGATTTCGTATACGTAAAAGACATCACAAGATGGATGGCCGAACTCTTAGAGCGACCTGAGATAAGTGGAATTTTTAATATGGGATTTGGGAAGGCTCGAACATGGAAAGACCTCGTTGGTGCTGCATTTGAAGCTCTTGATAAACCCATTGAAATTGAATGGATAGATATTCCTGAAAATATCCGCTCACAGTATCAGTATTTCACTGAAGCTGACATGAAGACTTGGAAATCCTTAAACCTTTCGGAGCCCAAATGGAATTTAGAAGAAGCAATGAAAGACTACATAAGAATACTTCTCAAACAAAACCCATACCTGTAAGTAGGCCTAATTTGATGAGCAAAGAACTACCGCAGCACTTAAAAAAATACATTGTTGATCAGAACTACGACCGCTACTCTGCAATCGACCAAGCCGTTTGGCGCTTTATCATGCGACAGTTGAAACACTTTCTAACTCAAAACGCTCACCCCTGCTATATCGATGGACTTGAGAAAACTGGAATCACGACTGATAAGATTCCACATATCAGTGAAATGAGTAAAAAATTAAACAAATACGGGTGGCAAGCAATACCTGTTAGTGGTTTTATTCCACCTGCTGCATTTATGGAACTCCAATCTCTAGGTTACTTACCCATCGCATCTGACATGCGCACTCTTGAACACCTCGGCTACACACCTGCTCCAGATATTGTTCATGAAGCTGCTGGGCATGCACCAATTCTTATTGACCCTCAATTTTCAGCCTATCTCAAAAGCTATGCAAGCCTTGCCAGTAAGTCCATTTTAAACATAGAAGACATCAAACTTTATAAAGCCATACGCGATCTCTCTGACATAAAAGAACACCCTGATTCCACTCCCGAAATGATAAAGGAATGTGAAGAACAACTTGAAAAAGCAACAAAAAATGCCAAAGACCCCTCTGAAGCGGCATTACTTGCTAGAATGAACTGGTGGACTGCTGAATATGGATTGATTGGAACAGTCGACAAACCTCAAATCTATGGAGCCGGGCTCCTTTCATCTGTTCAAGAAAGCCGAAGTTCATTGACAAAAAATACAAAAAAAATCCCATTTGACATCAATTGTATTGATTATTCATATGATATTACTGAACCTCAGCCACAACTTTTTGTTGTCGAGAAGTTTTCAGACCTCACTCGTGTTCTTGAAGAAATGTCTGAAAGAATGTCATTTAAAAGAGGAGGAATCTATGGCCTTAGTGTTGCTAGAAGAGCAAAAACCGTAAATACCATTGAATACAACTCAGGCTTACAAGTGAGTGGGGTACTAAGTGACTTTATAGAAAAAGAGGGAAAACCCGCCTATATTCAAATGACGGGTCCAACTCAACTTTCTTTTGATAACTCACAACTTGAAGGACACGACAAATCTCGACATCCAGAGGGCTTTGGGGCACCTGTTGGGACCGTAAAATCCAAAGATCTTTCAACACTCAACCCTGCAGAGTTAATCTCTCTTGGAATCAAGGAAGAAAGGCAAATCGATCTGCAATTTGACTCTGGTGTTTTGGTATCAGGAACTATCAAAACTATTTTAACTTCAAACAACAAAACTCTGTTGATCACATTTACGAACTGTAAAGTCACCTATGAGCAAAAAACTCTTTTTGACCCCACTTGGGGAGAATATGACATGGCAGTTGGTTCAGATATTGTTTCTGTTTTTGGAGGGCCTGCGGATCGAAATTCTTACGGAGAAATTGAAGATTTTTCTAGTCAACTCGTTCCACCAAAAATATTTTCACCTACATTTGATGAGCACGAAAGCCTCTATGCCAAAGTTCGCTTAATTCGCGAAAATTTTGAAGACTTTGACAATCCTGAAGATGATCTCATTGATATTCTTCAAGAGGTTAAGAAAAAGTATTCAAGCGATTGGCTTCTTCAACTCGAGTTACTTGAAGTTATGAAAAAACATAGTTTGGATTTGAAATTACAAAAGAAAGTTGAACAAAATCTCAGTCAGATTTCTGAAAAAACACCTCTGTATTGTGAATCCATACAAGATGGTCTTAAAATCTCACACATAGACGTATGAAACCCTCGCAGTTCAATATCATATTGATAGGTTCAAAATACCCTCGAAATATTGGAGCTGCGTCTCGTGCAATGGGAAACCTTGGAGGAGACAAACTTTTTTTGGTCAACAAAAAATGTGAACTCGACTTGCGCGCCCGACAAGGGGCCGCCGGGTCGCAAGGCGCACTCGAAAATGCAGTGGAATATGACAGTCTTGATCAACTTCGCGAGAAAGAAGAAAACGGCATTTACATTGGACTCACAAGAAGACTCGGGCAGTTTAGAGATACACTTTCATTTTCTGAAGTGACCAGTCGAATATCTGAGTTGGAGCGACCCAATGCTCCTTTTTATTTGGTTTTTGGTCCAGAAGATCATGGCCTTACAAGTGAAGAACTTTTGAACATGAATTACACAGCTTATCTACCTACATATGGCGACTTTGAAACCTACAACCTCGCTCAAGCTGTTTTGCTCACTCTATACATAGCTCAAGAAAAATTTGGAAAACCCAAAGAATACCCAAGAAAAGACATTGCAACAGAGATTTTTCCGACAGAGCTTTTCCGAACTTGGTTAGAAAGCACAGGCTATGATTTATCAAAAAACAAAAATGCCGCCTCAAAGTTAACAAAAATGATCCAAAGAAGTGTTCCATCTCCAAAAGAAGTTGAACTTTTAAAAGCTGCGCTTCATCAATCTATTCGAAAAACCAACCATGAGGATTAAAGCTTGAACTCATTTGTATCTGGTTCGGCCCGATATTCGAATATCATTTCCAAAAGACTTGTGCCGTACGTTTTCTAGATACATCGCTGACCCAAGATCTGTATGAAAAACATCCGACATCCAGTTGATACCAGATTTTCCACCAAGAATTATTGGAGCAATATAACAATAGATTTGGTGCAAAGATTTTTGCTCAACAAAAGATGAGAGAGCTCGAGCACCGCCTTCAACTAGTATTGAATAAATCCCCTTTTTATAGATTCGTTTTAAAAGCTCTGGAATATCAAAAAATCCGGAGCTATCAACAGGACACCCAAATGCTATCGAAGAACTATGCTTTAACTCCTCATCCACAACAAATAATATCTTAGATTTATCCCTCACTTTTGAGATCTGGAACTCATCAATTCGGTCCAAAAGGCTCCCCTTCTGGTCAAAAACAATAACCCAATTTTCAAGATCCCTATATTCAGAAAGCCTAGAATTCAAACTTGGATCATCGAGCAAAAGAGTTTCTTTACCTATAAGGACTGAATCATACTGGGCCCGCAAAAGATGAACATCTTTCCTAGATTCCTCACCCGTGATCCATTGACTTTTCCCAGAAGAATGAGCCAAATGTCCATCAAGAGTGATTCCAACTTTACCTGCCACAAAGGGCAAGTTGTGACTCACATTCCAAGAAAAAACCTCAATAAGGCTTTTTGCATCCTCTTCACACTCACTCAAATGAGTCACTCTTTTGCCAGCATTTTTTAATATCTCAATACCTGCTCCGTTAACCCTTGGATTTGGATCCAAAGACCCATAATAAACACCAGCAATCGGAAGTGCGGCAAGCCTCTTGGCACAGGAAGGGGTTTTACCTTCATACGAGCAGGGCTCAAGAGATATAAAAACCTGGGCACCTTTCAAAGTTTCTTCTTCGATCTTTTCCAACGCTTCAATTTCTGCATGATTCCCACCGAAATGGCGATGATAGCCCTTTGAAATAAGATCTCCATCAGGAGACAAAACAACACACCCAACAGGAGGGTTGGGCGACACTTTTCCAAAACCCTTTTGGGCTTCGGAAATGGCCAACTTCATGGCCTCAATTTTATTCATGACTAAATAACTCCGCGACGCTCTTGATCTCGTTCTATAGCATCAAAGAGTGCTTGAAAGTTTCCCTCACCAAATCCATCATGGTTTTTTCGTTGGATGATTTCAAAAAAGATTGGACCAATTTGATTTTGAGTAAAAATTTGAAGTAAGTAACCGTCGTCATCTCCATCAACTAAAATCTTTAAATCACGAAGTCGCGGAATTGGTTCCGTCACATTGGGAACTCGCTCTCCAAGTGCTTCATAATAAGTGTCAGGCACTTCAAGAAAATTCACTTTATTTTCTCTTAATTGTGCAACACTTTTTCCAATATCAGAAGTCAGCAGAGCAATGTGCTGAACACCAGAGCCTTTGTATTCATCAATATATTCCTGAATTTGACTCGCTTTTTCAGTGGGTTCATTGATGGGTATAATAATTTTGTCACATGGAGATTTCATAACTTTAGAAACAAGACCTGTTTTCAAGCCACGAATATCAAAAAATCGAACTTCTCTAAAATTAAAAACCGTTTCATAGAACTTCTTCCACTTCTCCATATCTCCTACCGGAACGTTGTTTGTGAGATGGTCCACTTTAGTAAAACCAAATCCACGCGGTGGAATTTCTTCAGTGATCTCAAAGTCCCTTCTATAGGGTTCATTTCCTTCATAACTTTGAACAAAATAAATTATGGAATCCCCGATCCCATAAATTGCAGGAAAATCGTAGTCTTTAAGTGCATCCGCACAAACAGGACGCGCCCCTCTTTCAACACTTGCTTCAAATGCCTTTTGCGCATCGGCCACCCGCCAGCCCATCGCAGAAATACATGGCCCATGTTTTTGACTAAATTCCTTAGCAAAGCTTCCCGGCTCTAAATTCAATAGAAAATTGATATCTCCTTGACGAAAAAGCCGAATCTCTTTTGTCAGATGTTTTCCCTGTTCCTCAAACGCAAACGACTTAAATAACTTTGGCAATTGCTCGGAGTCTGGGCTTGAATATTCCACAAATTCAATACCATTTAGACCTATCGGATTTTCCATACCAATCTCCTTTTATGTGAAGCCCTTATATCTCAAATGTTTCGGGATTTTCCAAGGACTCGTAGAACGTTCTAACTTGCGGATCAATATGAATGGACAGCTCAGACCATCCTGTCACATAGAGTCCCTCTCCAGATCGAAGTCGACTCAGAGCAACATAAGCTTGGCCTGGCTCCCAAAGATTCTCAAGGTCTATAACAGCAGCATCAAGCGTTGCCCCCTGGGCTTTATGAATTGTGGTTGCATAGGCCAGGTTGACTGGAAAGTTTGAACAACTCGCTATCACCTTTGAATCTGCATCAAGTAAGTCAAAGCTCGATTTCTTAATCTCTATATCAGCGCCAGCAAGAGTTTCGATCAGAATCTTGTCTTTTTCTAATCCCCTCACGTTTCCCAGAGTCCCATTGACCCATCGACCTTGAGGGTCATTTTGACGAATCATCACAAATGCATCGCGCTTGAGTACGAGTTTCTCTGGCACAGGAGCCTGTTTTTTAAGTGAACGAACCCCATAATCTCGCCCTGTATACTCTGTCTCATAAACAACGGCCTCACCCATCAGTTTTGATAACTCAGACAAGTTGTATTTCTCAGTGTGCACTCTTCGGCCAAAGAGCCTTGTACCCACAACTTGATCATCAGGGTCCATAATTTTTGAGTCCAAAAAACTCTTCACTCTTGAAGTGACCTCGCCCAACCGTATGTCACCTAGTACATCCAGGAACTCATCATCCTTAGAGCGAATGATTTCCTTAAGAACCACAGGACGAAACTCACTGTTTCTCCAAACAGGATCTAAAAAGGCCCAATCACGACGCTGTCCATGAAGAGTCACTGGGGGGAGTTGAAAAAAATCTCCCACCGAAATAACCTGTAGCCCTCCCCAAGGCAAATCTGAATCTCTTGCCCATCTTGAAATCTCTTCAGCCGCACGAAGAGCAGGAGCTGGAATCATCGAAATTTCATCAATCACAATGCCTTTTGCTTTCTTTAAACGTCGGGCCACACGTTTGTCTTTGAGGGCCTTTTCTATAGTGGCCTCATAGCCCCCTTCCATAATGCCAAGTCCAAAAAAACTATGAAAAGTTCGTCCATTGATACGAATTGCAGCAGCACCTGTGCTAGCAAGTACGGGCCAAACTTTTCGATCAAGATTTGCAATATATTGCTGAATAAGAAAACTCTTTCCCGTCCCAGCAGCTCCTGTGATAAAAATGTTTTGATGGCTTTGAATTGCTTGAAGCGCGTCAAACTGGCTAGGGCTCATCTCGGGCATTACTGGTCTTTCCTCTCAAAAAGTGTCAAAATCACTCTATTGAGAATTTCGTTTCGTGTAAATCAATTGGAGGTAAATGATGCAGTTCAATTCCGCAGTTCAAAATGAAGAGTTCCCTGGAGTATTTGATATTGCACCACAAGAAGTTTTGGAGAACAAAGCAGAGCTTACAGTTCTTGATGTCAGAGAACCTGATGAATTTACAGGAGAATTAGGGCACATCCCTGGGGCGACCCTAGTACCACTTGGGGAACTTGAAGAAAAATGGCCCAATCTACCAAAAGAAAAGACGATTATTTTTATTTGCCGAAGTGGACGCCGATCTGCAATGGCTTCTCAATTTGCCCACCAAAATGACTTCAAAGAAGCCTACAATATGGCTGGTGGCATGATTCACTGGAACGAATTGAAACTGATAACAGAAAAGTAGGTTATGGAACAAAAAGTTTTTGCAAATCGCACACTCAATTTAAGAAAAATCAAATATATTGGTTTTGATATGGATCATACGTTGGTTCGATACAAAGCTGTAAATTTTGAAAAACTCACGCACCAAGTGGCTTTAAAAAAATTGATAGCAAATTATGGATATCCAAAGCAAATCCACAGTCTGCCATTCGACTACGAAAGAGTTATTCGTGGCCTTGTGTTAGATCTTAAAAACGGGAATCTGCTGAAACTCAATCAATTTGCAGGAATTCGTACAAGCTATCATGGCCAAAAGAAAATCGACTACAATTTGCAAAAACGATTTTATAAAAGTACCTACATTGACCTTGCGGACACCGACTATGCAGCTATTGACACAGCTTTTTCTGTTGCCGCCGCTCACCTCTTTGCACAACTTGTAGATCTCAAAGAAGGCGAGTGCCGAGATACACTTCCTTCGTTTAAAGAAATGAACAATGACATCATCACTTGTATTGATGAGGCTCACTCAGATGGTACGCTCAAAGACGAAGTCAAAAACAACTTAGATCACTATATTATTCGTGAACCCGAAGTCGCTGCTGGCATTGAACGCCTTAAAAAACACGGAAAAAAGGTCTTTGTATTAACCAATTCTTATTTTCCATACACCAAATTGCTGCTCGACTATACAATCAATCCATTTCTAACCAAACACAAAAGCTGGCTGGATCTATTTGAAATAGTCATTACTGGTTCACAGAAGCCAAGATTTTTTCAAGACGATCTTCCATTTTTAAGAATTGACCCTAAAACCGGACTTATGACAAATGAATCCAAAGACCTCACCCATGGGGTCTTCCAAGGTGGAAATGCGCAAACCTTCACTGGCCAATTGGGACTCAGTGGTGAGGACATACTTTATATTGGAGACCACATATATGGTGATGTCGTAAGGCTCAAAAAGGATTGTAACTGGAGAACTGGTCTTGTCATTGAAGAGCTGGATCAAGAAATTGAAACTCTTAAAAAAGCTCAACCCATCGACAAAGAAATTTCCAATCTCATGAAAGAAAAAGAACCTCTTGAAAGAGAAGTTTTAAAAATTATCACCAAACAAAAAGAAACTGGTGGTGAAATTGACGACGAGAGATTTCAAGAACTTCAAAGTCAAATTAGTGATGTTGATTCAAAAATTAGTGAAAACATTATCAAACATCAGTCTATGTTCAATCCGCACTGGGGTGAAGTAATGCGGATAGGAAATGAGGAAAGCTACTTTGCTGGCCAGGTTCTGAGATACGCCTGTATCTACATGCCCACACTCGCTGATTTTTTAAAGATATCCCCTCGAAGCTATTTGAGAGGGCCTCGCAACACTCTTCCACATGAAATCTTTCAATAATAGGTGTCTGGCATCTATTTTAACGCCCATCTTTATTAGAGTAGATAACATAGTCCAGCTCCCCAACTCGCTCCATAGTAACAACAGGTTTATTGATATCCACTTTACGATTTCGTTTAAGCCACTTAGATTTTCGAACAGCAAGACATGACAAATGCCCGAATTGGTTCCCCTCTTTTGAGTTTCTCCTGCACTCCACCTCATTGATGCCATTTACATCATACACATAATTGAAGTTTGTAAACGAAAACGACAGAGCTTTTGTTTTCAATTTTTTTTCTAAATAGTTCACAAGATTATCTGGATGAAAGTGAGGAGTGTCTCCTGCTAGACCATAAATCAAAACTCGTTCATTAGCATCTAAGGCTTGACGAACAACCTCCACCAAAACGCTAGATGTCCGAGAAATACGAGTCACCTCTACTTCTTCAACCCCTTCAAGGTCTTCAATTGCAATAATGCGATCTACTCCAGGACCAAACTTCCGACTCTCCCTCAAAAACCCAAAAAGGACTTCTTGGGTAAAAACCTTGTCTCCTTCTCCAAATAAAAGAATTTGAAACGGTTCAAACCTTAAATAGAGCTGTTTATAGATTGTTTGGCCCACAATATGACCTGTTTCAAAATTTGAAGGCTTTATGACACCACGAGGCTTAGGACGGACGCCAAAAACCAATGCAAGGCTTAAAACCACAAGAAATACAGCTCCCAAAATCCACCAGTAGAGATTTTTCATAGCCCTATCTAACAGAAGGCAGGGTTTTAACCAAGTGAAGAAAATCAAATTGCCTAAGTGACAAGCATGCTCTAAAACCTAAGTTAGCGCCTATTCGTATGAAAGGTGACTACAAGAAAAGACTAGGTAAGCAAAGGACTTGATCGATGCGACAGGTACCAGAAGCCAAAGTCGTTCTGATTGGGAATGGACGTCTGGCTCAACATTTTAAGTTTTATTTTTCTCAAGAAAAAATTCCATTGGATCACTGGTATCGAAAATCAGGTGACCCTCTTTCTAAGTTCCAAAGCTCCAAAACATACTTACTTGCTATTTCCGACACTTCCATTCGTCAATTTATCGAAACTTACCCTTGGTTAAAAGCAAAGCAATTGATTCATTTCTCTGGAAGTCTAACACTTTCAAATGCACAGTCTTTTCACCCACTTTCTACATTTCAACGAGAATCTCTTTATGACGTTGAATACTACAGATCTATTCCAATTATAAGTGAGATCAGCAAAATTTCCTTTTCTGAAGTTTTCCCAAACCTTAAAAACCCAGAGTTTAAAATTCGACCTGAACAAAAACCCCTATACCACGCTCTTTGTGTTATGGCTGGAAACTTCACAACGCTTTTGTGGAGCAACTCTATGAGCAAGTTTGAATCCGAACTTGGACTTCCACGTGAAATTCTCCAACCATTTTTGGAACAAACATTTAAAAATATTTCAAGCCATGGTCACAAATCTTTAACCGGGCCACTTGTTCGAAGAGATTTTGATACTATTGATAAAAACCTAAAAGCTCTCGAAGGAGACAGTTATCAAAAGGTTTATAAAGCATTCGTATCTGCCTACTATTCTCTAAAGAAGGAGGAACAAAGTGAACTCCATCATTGATTTTCAAAAAATGAAAAAGGCTTCTCAGCCAATTTCAATGGTCACATGCTATGATGCTTGGTCTGCAAAAATTCTGAATACCTCTGATGTGGACTGCATATTAGTCGGTGACAGTGTCGCAATGGTTGTGCACGGCGAAGACTCCACAATTAATGCCACTTCAGAAATGATGGCTACCCATGTGCGTGCCGTAAGAAAAGGAGCGCCAGATAAATTTATTATTGGTGACATGCCTTTCTTAAGTGTGAGATGCGGTATTGAAAAAGCCATGTCCTCTGTTGATCAGATTATGAAAGCTGGCGCCAATTGCGTGAAAATTGAAGAAGTCGATGGTCACGAAGAAATCATTCGGCACATCATTGAATCTGGAGTTCCAGTTATGGGACACCTTGGACTTACACCACAGTCTGTCCATCAGCTTGGAGGATACAAAGTACAAGGTCGTGACGAACAGGTTTCTAAAGAAATTTTTCGAAAGTCTAAGAAACTTCAAGAACTCGGAGCTTTTGCACTGGTGCTGGAGTGCATTCCACTAGAACTTGGAACTATTATTACAAAAGAACTAAAAATTCCAACAATTGGGATTGGAGCCGGAGTCCATACGGATGGACAAGTTTTAGTGCTACAAGATTTGCTCGGAATGAATTCACAATTCAAACCACATTTTTTGAAAACATACTTGGATGGGCATACAGCATTTCTTGAATCCATAAATCTCTATAACTCTGAGGTCAAAAAAAGACACTTTCCAACAGAAAAGGAATCCTACAGGTGAAACACCTTAGATCTGTTAAAGATTTAAAAAGATGGAGATTGTCAGTTAGCGACAACATTGGATTTGTCCCAACTATGGGTGCACTTCATGATGGACATTTATCACTCATTCGTAAATCAAAAGAAAACAATGACAAAACAGTTGTGAGTATTTTTTTAAACCCCACTCAATTCGACAACACTTCAGATCTAGAAAACTATCCCGCATCCTTAGAGGAAGACTTAGAAAAATTACGCTCAGTGGATATAGAGGCTGTGTGGGCACCAAAGTTTGAAGATCTCTATCCCGACAATTACAGATATTCCATTACCGAAAAAGATCTCAGCCTCAAACTCTGTGGAGAACATCGTCCAGGGCACTTTGATGGTGTTTTGACCGTTGTCATGAAGTTATTCAATCTCGTTCGCCCAAAGCGAGCTTACTTTGGAGAAAAAGATTATCAACAGATGTTACTTATTCAAAAAATGAATGATGCTTTTTTCCTAGATATTGAAATCATACCTTGTCCGATAGTTAGAGAAAGCTCTGGGCTTGCAATGAGCTCAAGAAACAAAAGACTCTCTCAAAAAGGTCAGAAACAAGCCTCTCATCTCTATCAAGTCATTAAGAATGCTCAAAACAGCGCTGAAGCAAATCAAAAACTAAAAGAGAGCGGCTTCAACGTAGAGTACATTGAAGAAATGGATGGCAGACGCCTTGCTGCTGTCGAACTGGAAGGAATACGGTTGATCGACAATGTCAGTATCTAAGAATATATTATTAATGGTCACGGGTTCTATTGCTGCTTACAAAGCATGTGAACTGACGTCTTTGCTTGTGAAAAACTCTTACAAAGTACAAGTTGCAATGACTGAGTCAGCAAAGAGGTTTATTGGTTCATCAACATTTGAGGGTCTTAGTGGAAACTCCGTTCACTCCGATATTTTTCAAGAAGGTCAGCAAATGGATCATATCCATCTCACCAGATGGGCTGATGCAATAGTCATATACCCAGCTACTGCAAATACTGTTGCTGAGTTTGCTGTAGGGCTTTCACACAACTTAGTTTCAAGTTTATTTTTAGCCAATAATTTTCAAAAGCCTGTCATTGTTGCCCCGGCAATGAACACTCAAATGCTTCTCCACCCCGCCACTCAAAAGAATATTGAAACACTCAAAACTTGGGGATGTAAAATTGCACTTGGTGAAACCGGGAGCCTTGCATGTGGCGAGTACGGTGAGGGAAGACTCATTGAATCTGAAAGTATGTTCAATATTATCAAGGAGAATTTGGGATGAATCGACTTCTTGTTACCTCCGGAGCAACAATTGAACCCGTGGATGGAATACGTTATTTAACAAATTTTAGCTCTGGAAAAACTGGAGCCACTATTGCTGATGAGTTTAACAGTGCGGGCTGGGAAGTGATCTACCTTCATGGCCAAAACGCAGCTCTTCCCAATGGTACAAGCATACAAAAAATTCCATTTTCATCTTTTCAAGATTTGAGATCCACTATGCACACCGTGCTTTCACAAGTTCACTTTACAGCCGCCATACACTCTGCGGCTGTGAGCGATTTTTCTATTGAAAAAGTCATTTCTGGTGGAATTGAACATACCCCTGGAGAACGCGGAAAGCTCTCTTCTGGAAACGATCTCAATGTCACTTTCAAGAAAAACCCAAAGTTGCTTGATGTTATCAAGGAATTTTCAATCAATAAGAAAATATTTGTAGTTGGTTTCAAACTATCTCTGGAAAAAGATCGTAATATTCAAAAAGAAATTGCGGAACAAGCTGCAGCCAATCCAAATATTGATGCTCTTGTGTACAATGATATGAATGACATCCAAACCAACACTCACAAAGCCACCATTTATCACAATGGTTTTTCCAATAGGGTTGAGAAAAAGACACAGCTCGCACAAACTTTGCGGACGTTACTAGGAGAGATGACATGATACTTTGTCTTGATATCGGAAATACTCAAATATATGGCGGTGTTTTTGAGGGGGATGAAATCAAATTACGATTTCGACGAAACTCCAATTATGCAAAATCATCTGATGAAATGGGAGTTTTCTTAAAGGGCGTACTACGTGAGAACGGCATAGATCCAGAAGGAATTCAAAACATCTCCTGCTGTACTGTTGTACCTGATGTACTTCATTCTGTTCGAAACTGCTGCATGAAGTATTTCAACAAAACTCCATTTATTTTACAACCCGGAGTAAAAAGCGGATTGAAGATTGGATATCGCAATCCCGTTGAAGTTGGGGCTGATCGAATTGCAGATGCCATTGCTGCTGTACACAAGTTTCCCAATCGAAATTTGGTTGTTGTTGACTTTGGAACTGCAACAACGTTTTGTGCCATAACAAAAGATCGCGAATACCTTGGTGGCGCAATAGTTGCGGGACTGCGTATCTCTATGGAAGCCCTGGAAAAGCAAACAGCGCGCCTCCCAACTGTTGAAATTCTAAAACCAGAATCTGTGATTGGACGCTCAACTGTTGAGAGCATTCAATCAGGCCTTTACTATGGATCTATTGGTTTAATTGGAGAAATTGTAAATGGAATATCCAAAGAGTCTTTTGACAACGACCCCCCGCTTGTCATTGGCACTGGTGGGTTTTCCAGGCTTTTTGAAGACTCCAATGTTTTTAACGAAATTGACGGCGACTTAGTTCTTAAAGGACTTTTTCTCTGTTTAAAGATGAATATTTAAGGAGAGTTTTATGAAATTAACAATGCTAAAATCCAAACTTCATCGTGCAACTGTTACACAAGCAGACCTCCACTATGAAGGCTCGATCTCTATTGATAAGTCTCTTATGGCTGCTGCAAATTTAAGAACTTATGAGAAAGTTGATATTTACAATGTTGACAATGGTGCTCGATTTTCAACTTACATTATTGATGGCCGCCCAGGAGAAATTTGCCTAAATGGAGCAGCCGCCCGTCTTGTATCACCTGGAAACAAAGTTATTATTTGTAGCTATGTTGATATAGATGAGACGGAATTAAACCGACACGTACCGACAGTTGTGCTTCTTGGCCCTGAAAATCAAATCAAAAAACCAAACCATATTGAACGAGCAGGAGAAATCAACGTCTAGTGTGTTTAGTAGAAATGGCTTGACCTTGCTGTAGTGTGATTGGTGTATAGAACATTTACTTATTTACCTAGCGATTTCTTTTCATCCCATAGAAAACCAATACCAATCGTCCGTTCATTTTTATTTTCAGTTTTTGCACTGAATTCCAGAAGTAGACAACTCTCTGCTAAGAGCAGTGCTCTTCTAACTCTGATTTTATATCTAAATAAATATTTTGGTATCTCTCTGAATCACTTTCTTCACAGAAATGTATTTTTGTACTTAAACAAACTGAACCATGAAGAGGATACTCATTCGTATTCGTCTCTACCCAGGCCGTTGGCGTCGGAAGCGCCAAACACACATCAACTCCATCTGGAATAATGTACTTTGTTTCACAAACATTGGGAGATTGAGAAACAAAGTCCAATATTTCTTCACTTAAACTTTCAGAAAGTTCAAATGCGCTATTTTCACCACCACATAGAGGGCCAACAAGACGATAACGCCCATTTTCATACTGAATTTCAAGCTCATCTTGAAAGTAACCAAACCCTTCCCCAGAATAATAATCTGACCCAAGACGTATAAACCCAGCTCCTACCAGAGCCCCAAGCTCAGTCGTAACAGATTTTAACTTACCGTTTTTATTACTAGGTGGGTTTGAAACGTCTTTTATTTGCTTACAGTTTTGGAATGTAAGGAGCAAAAACGCGCCCAATGATATCAATAATAGTATTGCTCTCACCCCAATCCCCTTTTCCCTTGGCGCCACCTAAGGCTTTTAGCTGCAATTCATAGACCTAATTTACAGCAATCTATAAGATTTGAGTGTCTTAAAACTAAACATTGTCTAAATATTCTACGCATTTAGAAGTAATCAAAGATCCATCAAATATGCATAAGTGTTTTCTAGAAATTTTTTGCATCAAACCCCAGATGGGGCTGCCTCTAGATATAAGCATCCAAAATGTTCTTAGCATGGCTTCCCATTTTATCTGTTGTTGTGCGAAGTTCATCCAAAAATACAGCCTGTCGTTTATCTGTGCCCTGAGAGGAAAGATAGCCAAGAAGATCACCCAAGAGTTCATCTGATTTCTGACGCACCGTTTGTCGTTGCGGCTCAAGCCTTTCCAAAGCCTCACCCCGATCACTGACAATGGCTGAAAAAATCGATTCAAAATAAGCCTTCACCGATTCAAACTGCTCTTCATATTCTCGATAAAGATCTGCCTCCAGCTCAATTTGACTTTCGTTCAATTTTGCTAGGATTTTTGCAATCTTGTAGCAACCATCTGCCAAAGATTCGAGCTCATAGGTCACTCGAATATGGCGGTGTAAACCACGCGCCTCCTCTAAACCCAATGGCAATTGCGTCACATGGTTCAAATAGACTTTCATTTCTTTGTTGATTGAATCCGTGATACTTTCATATTTCTCAACTTTCATTTCAGCTTCTTTAGACGAACGACTCGAAACAACTTCGCCCGTTTGATCAAAAGTGGCTTGCACCATAGCAAGAAGTTTTTTCACTTCATAATCTGCCTGTTCAAGAGCTAAGCTTGGAGAAAGCGTAAGAGGATCTCCAATCACCTCCATATGATAAGCCTCCTTAGATTCTGTATCTGGCAAGAGTTTTTTGGAAAACTTTGAAACAGGCCCAAGGAACAGTAGCCCCAACATCACAATCACAAGAGAAATTCCTGTCTGTATTACAGCCACAGATTTAAATCCTGTATCAAGTGTCATGTATTCACTTATGTATTCAATTATTGGTCCAGCAAATACAAACCCCATAAGGCAAACGGCAAGTGAAACTGCTAAAACCGCAACTGTTGAGCGACGCACCTCTCGGTGAGAAAACCGAGTTAAGTACAAAACATGAAGCGGAGAAGCAAGTGTTGAGCCAATCAAAAAGCTCAACGTCCCCACAAGAGTAAACGAATTCAAAGTGGAAATCGCTCCGATCAATCCTGCTGAAATCAATCCCGACCGAAAAATAAAAGTAAAGAAAACTCCAAACCCCAACAAAAGACCTTGGCTTACAAAGGTTTTTCCATCTAACCAGTAACTAAATAAATCCGAATGCAAAGTAAAGAGACGTATTGGAAATATTGTTTCTTGGACAAGTTGAAGGCCACCAAAAATAAGACCTATACCAAAAAACAATCTTGCCCATTGGTATGATCTTTGATTCCGAAAAAGTGTAAAAAGAAAAAAACCTGCACCAATAAAAAAATAAGCCATCGACCTTTGATCCTGAAGCACAAGAACCCAAGTCAGAATAGCTCGCCCAAGCTGTACACCAAACAATGCTGGAAGCGCTTGCCTCAACTTAAATATTCCCGATTGCATATAACTTAAGAGCATGTTGGAAGTTGTCGTTGACGAAAAAACAAAAAGTGAGATAAAGAGACCCGAAAAAACACTCGAAAGTTGACCAACTCCGATATATGAGAGCAACCTCTTAACAAATGCACTTCCAAGTATAGGCAGACTTGTCGAAATATGTTGAACACCAAAGAAGAAAAGACCAATGCCACCAATAAGAAGTATGATCAAATTGATCGATGAATCCAAGTTTCTCTCCTCTTCACTGAATTATCAACAGCCCTTAAGATACGGTCAAGTAGACATCATATCTTAGAAGCTTACTCTCTATAGAATGACTCACATTTGGATGGATTTGAGGTGCATGTTTAGATCTTTTAACAACGACCCGTTTTTGGGCATTCTGAGAAGCAAAGTTTATAATCTTTTCTTCACCCCCACCTCCTATACAGTCAAGTTCTTCTAAGAAAGCCATCTCTTTTTTGGATACACCCGATTTGAATTCACTAGGAAACATTGGATCATAGAACACAACGTCATGCTTTTTCCCGCAATTCTTTAAAAACTCTCTCGAATCTCCAGATACTAGATTCATACGCTTTGCCGCTTCACTTAGATTCTCAAATTCTTCCAGTCGAGCAAGGGCTCTCTCAACAAGTAAAAACACAAGAGGGTTTCGCTCAATTGCCGTCACCTGAAGCCCAAAGTAGGCCATCGTAAACGCATCTACTCCCCAACCCATAGAAATATCTAGTACCGATTGAATCGGTTTTTCAATCCCGATCGCCTTCAACAAAGGTTGTTTCTTTCCCATAGAATTCAGGCGATTTAAAAATATTGGAGACGTAAACCCTGGTGAGATAGAGGCGCGGTCCTGACGTGTGAGAGTGTCATTTTCATCACTAAAATGTACATGAAAATCACCAGATTCACGAGAAACGATGTTGAAGAACCCCTTCAATTGATCTATTTCATTTGGAATATTACCAGATACAGATATTTTTACCATCACTTGCCACAAGACCTCGACACTTGAATTGAGCTGATATAGATATCAACCATGACTGACTTTAACACGACAATCAAATTTAACAGCTCTCCCTCTAATTTCAAAGACAACTCCAATGGAGTGGTAATTGTTCCAAAAGCCACAAGCCGAGATAACACGTTGAAATTATTGAAACAATTGCACCCTCAGAGCTTTGAGGAGTTTGAATCCCAAGCTCGCTCAAAACTCTCAAACTCAAAAAAAAATTCTGGCTCAGAAGCGCTTTGTATTTCCCTCTCTTCTGGTCTTGTTATTTGGGTAATAGCAATTGATTACTCAGACTCAATCAACACACTACAATCACTGTTTTCAAAAAACTTAAAGAAAGACTTTTCCAAAAGCTCAATTTGGTATGCACATCTCTCAAAACTTAAAAAATCTTTTCAACTCACTCTTGCCCAAGATCTTATCACGTTTGCTGAAACGACAAATTGGAAACCCAAATCCTTCAAAAAGAAATCATCAAAAACCCCTGTAAATCTTGAATTAAATATTTATACACACTTAACTCCAAAGGAAAATAAAAACACTTTGCTATATGGAAAAAGTTTAGGAGGAAGCATCAATCTTGCACGAGAGCTTTCCATGCTACCAGGCAATCAACTCACACCAAAATCCTACCGAGAAACAATTCAAAAGCGTAGTATAAAAAAATACAAGACAAACTTCATAGGAGACAGTGAGCTCAAGAAGAAAAAAGCAGGTGCCTTTTTAGCTGTAACTTCTGCTCTTAAAAAAAATGAGGGAGGAATCCTTCATCTCACACAAACTAAAAAGCCTTCTCGAACAAAAGGAAAACTCTGTATTGTTGGAAAGGGAATATGCTTTGATACGGGCGGGTACAATATCAAAAGTGGAAAATACATGATGGACATGCATAAGGATATGTATGGCTCAGCCTTAGCGCTTGCTCTTTTTGAAACTCTTGTAAGTTTAAATCTACCGATTGAGGTTCATGCCTACCTTGCTCTTGCTGAAAACATGATTTCAGAAAGTGGATACAAACCCAACGATGTCGTCATTGCTTCAAATGGCTTGAGCATTGAGATTGTGGACACCGATGCTGAAGGACGCATGGTTTTAGCTGATACACTTGCTATTGCAACACAGAAGAGTCCAAATTTGGTTTTAAACTATGCAACACTCACCGGGTCTGCCATTGCTGCAGTAGGAACCGAGAGAAGCGCTGTATTTGCAAGCCATCAGAAAATTGAACCTCTGTTTCGTACCGCTACAGACAAATCCGGTGAGCGTGTTTGGTCTTTTCCTCATGGAGAAGAGTATTCAAATGCATTGAAGTCTGAAATCGCCGATCTCTTACAGTGCAGTCCAAAATCAGGACCAGATCACATCCATGCCGCGACATTTCTTTCCAATTTCATTCACGATGACTCTGATTGGGTCCATATGGATTTGAGCGCTGAAACCCACTCAGGTGGTCTTGGATTAATCACAACAGAAACAACAGGCTTTGGAGTGAAGTGGTCACTCGAATTTGTTAAGCAATATTTTAAGGTGAAATAATGAATTACTACAAAGACAAACACATCTTAATCGTTGGTGGATCTGAGGGCATTGGACTGGCTCTTTCAAAAGAACTTTCAAAGTATGGAGCAAATCTCACACTCTTGTCGCGCAATCAATCAAAGCTGAATGATGCAATTCAAACTATAGGTGACAAGAGTACAGACACAATATCTTCAGATATAACAAAGTATGACGTGCTTGAAGAAAAACTCACAGCTCTCTGTGAGAAAAAGTCTGTTCCAGATATTGTTGTAAATTGTGCTGGATTTTCTCACCCAGGTTTTTTTGAAGAGGTCTCCATAGAGGACGAAAGAAAAATGATGGACCTCAATTATTTTGGAACAATGAATGTTTTAAAGATTCTTTTACCTAAAATGGCAAATCGTGGAAGTGGTCATGTTGTCAATGTCTCTTCTATCTGTGGATTTTTGGGACTCTTTGGTTACTCGGGGTATTGCGGATCAAAGTTTGCCGTTATTGGTTTGTCTGAAGCACTGAAACGTGAATATCTACCAAAGGGAATTTCCGTTTCTGTGGCCTGTCCCCCAGGAACCAAAACTCCTGGTTTTGATGAAGAAAATAAAATTAAACCTAAAGAGGTTTTAGATATTGAAGAAAAAGCAAAAGTTCTAACACCTGAGGAAGTTGCTCACTCAATATTAAAACAGGTTTCAAAGAAGAAGTTTATGATCATTCCTTCTTTGGACGGAAAGCTTGCATACTACTTAAATAAATTTGCCCCAGCCGCACTGGAGCAATTTATAAAACGGTAACGGGGTGACTGCCACCCAAATCAAAGTTACTGCGTTAAAGATATTCCCTCAGTGGTGACTTTCTTTGAGTAAATTTAAACTGCACTCGAGTTAACCCAAGATTTATCTTCTCGTATACCTCTGGAGAATAGGCCTCATTTAACCATTTTATAAAATTTATTCCAGAGAGCATAACCCCTCTCTCCAAGAGGTGACAACTCAACGGAAACCCCTCTATAGAGAAACCTTGATGGTTGTTAAGTGTCGAATATTTCCAATCTACTACGGATTCACATATTCCTGCTGTTACAGGGTTTCGATAAAGATACTTTAAAGCATTCCCGTAATAATACGGATCTATAATCAAAGAAGCTCTATATCTTCTACCGTAAACATGATTAATTCTTCCGGTTTTTAAGTTTATTGTCCGACTCGTCCGAGATTGCAATATTCGCATAATGAAACCTAAGTTGTATTTCTTATCCGTACTGGCAATTAGGTGATAATGATTCGACATTAAAACAAAGTGATGGGTTTGGAAGTTATATCTTTGATTTAACTCTGTTAATTCTGTTTTAAAAATATCCCAAACTTCACTAAGCTCTAATTTAAACTGCTCTCTATTGTTGCATCTTGCAACAATGTGATAGGGATATTCATGAGTGTATTCCAATGGCTTGCGCGGCATTGCCTTTCACTATGCAGAAAGGGTGCCGACGCAAGTGCTTTCATTTGGGTGGCTGTCGCCCCGTTATAAGTCGTTGGTGAAAAGCATTTCGCGGTATTTTGGCAAAACCCAAAGTGAATCATCCACAATAATTTCTGCTCGATCCACACAACTACGAAGAGAGTCACTCACTGGAAGTACCGTATTTTTAAGAAAAGCCATTTGTTCTTCTTCATTTTCAAGAGAATAAGACTTCTCTAGTGCAGCTGTTAAGTCCGAAAGACCATCCATAATCCCCACAGCTACAGTTTCCATTTCTGAAACTCTTTCTTTTTGCTTACTCTTATAGTTATCCGTTAATGCTTCATCAAGCGTGCTTTGGCAAAGTGCCAACTGAGCCTCCACTGCTGGCATAACATGAGTGTTTGTGATTTCAAGAAGCGTCTGCATCTCAATTAGTATCGACTTGTTATATCTTTCCACACCCACATTGTAACGACTTTCAATTTCATCTGGTGATAAGATCGACAAACGCGTCATGTGAGACATTGCATCTTTATCTTTGTACACCTTTAATGCCTCAGCTGTTGAAGCTAAAATTGGAAGTCCACGCGCCTCAGCTTCCTGCTTCCACTGGTCAGAGTAATTATCTCCCTCAAAACGAACAGCTTTTGACTCTATTACAAACTCTTTTACCATTTCCATGATAGCTTCATCGCGATTGGATTTGTCCCTCAAAAGAACTGTAAGTCGCTCTATACCTTCATCAAACGCATCTGTAACAGCCGCGTTAAGGAATGCAACTGGCACTGAAATATTTGTCGTTGATCCAACAGCTCGAAATTCAAATTTATTTCCTGTAAATGCAAATGGACTTGTGCGGTTTCTGTCCGTGTAGTCTTTAGAAACATTTGGAATAGATCCAACATTCAATTCAATTAATTCGGCCTCTGTTGCAGATGCGGCAACTCCATTTTCAATGCTCTCTAAGATATCAGATAAGAGAGATCCAAGAAAAACAGAAATTATCGCCGGAGGCGCTTCATTTGCTCCAAGTCTGTGGTCATTTCCAGGAGATGCAATAGACGCCCTTAACGTTGCCGCATGATTATAAACACCCTTTAGAACAATCGAAAGAATTGCAAGAAAACGAATATTTTGATGAGGAGTTTTTCCCGGCTCTAAAAGATTCTCTCCCTTGTCATTTCTCATACTCCAATTGCAATGTTTTCCACTGCCATTTAAACCCGCAAATGGTTTTTCATGAAGAAGACAAGTGTAGCCATGGCGATTCGCCACTCGTCTTAAAGACTCCATAATCATAGAGTTGTGATCTGCTGAGATATTTGCATCTTCAAAAATTGGAGCCAATTCAAATTGGCTGGGTGCCACTTCATTGTGTCTTGTTTTTACAGGCACTCCAAGTCGATAAAGATCTTGTTCCGCTTCATTCATAAAAGCTTTCACACGCGTTGGAATTGATCCAAAGTAATGATCCTCAAGCTGTTGGCCTCGTGGAGGACCAGCTCCAACAACAGTTCGACCTGACATAATGATATCAGGACGCAAACACGCAAGCCTCTTATCTATTAAAAAGTACTCTTGCTCAGCTCCAAGAGTTGGTACAACACGTTTTACGTCGACATCACCAACAAGTTTTAAAAACTCAACAGCTTTTTTAGACAAAGCCTCTTGAGAGCGAAGAAGTGGAGTTTTTAAATCAAGCGCCTGACCATGGTAACCCATGAAAACACTTGGTATACAAAGTGTCTTACCAGCCGTGCCTTCAATTATAAAAAGTGGAGACCCCGGATCCCAGGCCGTATACCCTCTTGCCTCAAAAGTCGATCGCATCCCGCCACTTGGAAAGCTTGATGCGTCTGGCTCCCCTTGAATCAATTGACCGCCAGAAAATTTCTCTATAACGCTGATCTCAGAGTATTTCGAATCATGTATGGAAACAAACGAGTCATGTTTTTCTGCCGTCAACCCTGTCATCGGTTGAAACCAATGACAAAAATGAGTTGCACCATGAGACACAGCCCAATCCTTCACAACTTGTGCGATCGCATTAGATGCTTCATCTGAAAGTTTAGAACCCTTCTCTAGAGTTTGGAGAATTTGATTGTATATTTCTCTAGAGAGCTTCTCTCTCATATGCCCAAGCCCAAATGTCAGTTCGCCAAAATATTCGGAAACGCTTAGAAGTCTTCCATCAGCCGATTTCTTTGGCTCAAACTTCCGAATGGGGGACATTGTGATTTCTTTTATTGCGGACGCACGCAGGTTTTCACCAGATTTTGGTGTCATATATTCTCCTTTCAATCTCTTAAGAATCTTCCGACTCTAAGAAACACTTTGGGTTTCACGATCTCTAAGAATTCAAAATAAACTCAAGTAGAAATCATGTATTAAATATGCCAAATCCTCCCTCTTATGAGAAGAGTTATTTTTATTTGAGTTAGAATTACCTCTTCTGGGCCTGCAGTCTTTCTCGCTTGGCCTTTTCAAATTTATCTTTGGCATCATCGATTCGATCTCTTGCACTGCCCCGTCTCTTCTTAGCTCTTTTCTCACGAGCATTGGCCTTCTTAATCGCACGATCCGCTTTCTGACGCTCTCTTAATGCCCGAGCCTCTGCTTTCTTGGCCTCTCTTACAGCACTAGCTGCCAGTTTCTCCATTTTTTTAGCGTCAGCTAGTGCCTCTCGCATTTCTTGGCCCGCTTTTCTCATATGTTTTTCGGCATCAAGCTTGCGTTCCTCTGCATCTTTCTTTTTTTCACGAGCTTGGTTTCGACGTTTTATGGCTTCATCTCGTGCCTCTTCAGCAGCCTCTGCTTTCTGAGTTGCCGCCTTGGCCTTTTGATTCAATCCTTCGATGATTTTTTCAAGCCTCTTGATTTCATTGTTGGCATTGGTTTTTCTTTCATCAGCTTTGATGTGACGTTTTTCCATGCGGTCCACTGTTGATTTTGTTTCCCTCTCGACACGCTTTCTTTTGCTTCTAATATTGGCTAGTTCTTTTTCCGCCTTCTTTGCCGCAGCCTCTTCTTCTTTGGCCTCTTCAGTAGCTCTTTTTGCCTCAGCCTCCAGCTCATTTATTTGCTGCTGCTCACCCTCAATCTCCATATCTTCCATTTGCGCAAAAGCTGCTAACGCGCCGAAAAAAACTGCCGCAAAGACGATTCGCTGTACCATATGAACCTCCACCTCACTATTTTACCACGACATCACGTGAAGTCCATGCTAGCGATAAAGTGTTTATGACTTCGACAAAAAGAGAAATTCAGATGGAAGAATCCTGGAAAACTCGACTTAAGGACGAGTTCTCCAAAGACTATATGAACAATCTCAGGTCATTTCTTGATAATGAAATCAAATCAGGCCGAGTCTTTTACCCTAGGCCAAAAGAAATTTTCAATGCATTGGACTTAACACCCTTTGAAGAGACCAAAGTTGTTCTCATTGGACAAGACCCTTACCATGGTCCAGGCCAGGCTCATGGTCTCTGTTTTTCTGTCAACGAAGGTGTCCGTCACCCACCATCATTGATGAACATCTTCAAAGAACTCAAGTCAGATTTAGACATCGACCCACCAAAATCAGGAAACTTAACCAAATGGGCCAAACAAGGTGTTCTACTTCTCAATGCCACACTAACAGTTGGTAAAAACTCCGCAGGTTCTCACCAAAGGAAAGGATGGGAGGAGTTTACAGATCAAGTGATTCAAACCCTCAATTCAGAAAAAGAAAATTTGGTGTTTATTCTCTGGGGATCTTACGCTCAAAAAAAAGGACAGGTGATTGATACCAAAAAACACTTTGTCATAAAATCACCCCACCCCTCTCCGCTTTCAGCACACCGTGGTTTTTTTGGAAGCCGACCTTTTTCCAAAACAAACCAATACCTAAAATCCAAAGATTTGATTGAAATCAATTGGTCTCTTTAAGGCGACATCTAATAGAAACTCTGGCTTACAACAGTGTTGACATGAAGCCCCGCCCAAGCTTTTAGACAATATGGCGAACAAAGCTCGAGACTTCCATCAAAACATGTTCAGGTATTTCATGGCCACCAATAAAAGGCATAAACCCACCCTGCATTTCCGCTCTCTCATAAATTTCATTCAATTTTTTAGCAGCTGAAAACGACAACAAAGGATCTGTTTGACCGTGGCTCTGAAAATACCGGAGACCTTTACGTTTTCTTGCCCCTTCTTCCCAAGATTTACTATCTAGTAAAGTACCCGACAGTGTGATCAATCCTGAAACCTTGAAATCTGTTGTAAAGACAATATCATTTGCAAGCATTGCCCCTTGGCTAAACCCACCAATAACAATCTGACTGCTCGTTTTCTCAAGCTCTGATAACAGACTCAAAGCTTTGGCTTTTGCTTCATTCAGTCCTGGTGGGCGAATTGTAGACAAATCACGATGTGTCCCAGACTGCATAGCCCTCTCTAATGCCTCAATATCTATCGGGAACCACGCTCTTCCGCCAAACCCAGGAGTCACTTCAATATCTAATACACCTTCAGGAAAAACCCATCTGGTGTCCTTTGGAGCTTGGATATACTGATGAAGTGGATACAAGTCAGATGCATCAGCACCATAACCATGAAAAAGCACAATGGTTCTAGCATCCTCAGAACCCGATGTAACAAGTGCTGACAATGAACCAATTTCAACTAACTGATTTTTATAGGACAAGCCTCACCTCCAAGAAACAGAAGATGAGTCTAATTGCTTTGAAGCTCTCGGGCAATCGCTCCGACCTCTTCTTCAGTCAAACCGATATAATCTCTCATATTTCCCTTATTCCTAAAAATAGCATCCTGGATTTGCCAGGCCATCTTATTCTTCATCTCCGATGAAGTGAGCGCTCCATGACAACTTGAGCAGTTATTGGCATAAAGTTGCTCACCATCTAACGCGACAGATTTCACAAAGAATGTTGCCGAGGAATCTACAAAGTGGTCATATACCTTCTCAGGGTTCATCGAGGAGTCATGTTCGTTGAGAACTTCAAAAGAGTGAGACTCTCCTTTTGAAAGAGGAGCTCCTATTGGACAATGTTCTGTGGGTGCATTTCCACTTGTGTGCATGCAGTGATTGTCTCGGGTGGAATCTTCGCTTGTCACTACAAACGTATCTCCCACTCGAATCGTAATCATTTTAGCCAAACTATTCCAAGGCCCATTTGAAGTCCCTTCTTTGATAACAAACTCCACTTCACCTTTTTCGATACTCGATTGTAGCTGTATTGGTACCGAGCTGTACTCTATAGATCCATTGATTGTAAGCTTTACGGTTAAAACCCCTGCTTTTCTACAAAAAACCTCAAAGACCTCTCCCATATCTTGTGTAATACATTGATCTGTTTCACCACTCAAACTGTGCGACCACTGGTATGTGTCGTTCACTCCAGGGTTTGTAACTTTAAAATATATATCTTGAAGAGTGTATTGATCACCCTGAGGAGGTTCTATACCTGATGAGTCTGGTTGAGTGGTGGTTGTAACAGTGGTAGTTGTCGTGGGATTTAAACTATCATCCCCAGCAATATTTTCAGATGCCACTTCGGCTGGTTCAAAACCATTTTCACAACCCGAAAGAGAAAATATCACTATAAAAAACATCAAAAAGTTTTTAAACATTCAGCCTTTACCCCACACACTCAGGTACGTCCTTATTTACTTACCTAGATAAAGGAGGACACACCCTAGACCATTGTACAAACTGTTCGGCAAACCTAGTCTAACATTTGAGAAACAATCTGATCTTTCTAATGATTGTCGAAGACTTCGACAGTCATTGGAACATGTATTCATCCACCTTACTGGCAAACAAGATCAAATTGACTCAACTTGAGATTTGGGAAACGGAGCTTTTTTTGTTTCTTGTGATAGGAAAAACTTTCTAAGCACTTTAAAGTTTGAAAGAGCATTTTTTGTATAAGAAAATTCATAGTTAGGAGTTACCTGAATTAAGTCTAACAAAGCACTTGTTCTTTGCTTTAAAATACGACTCAACTGAAGTGAGTCGTTGATTCTTATTCGAAATTCAGCCATCTGCGCTGTGCCCAACCCAAGACCCATGGATTTAAACATTTCAACCATCAACTTGTACCACAATCCTTTTCTTATTTCTGAAATTTGACCTGGTTTTCCATAAATCAGTTGAGTGACTCTTTGAGGTGAGGCCACCCTGTCTTCAGGTATATCGAGTAATACTTTTTCTTTATACTGGTTTCTTCGAAAAATACGAGATGGGTCAAAATCAATCATTAGAGCATTTGCAACTTCTTTCTCAAGAGCCATTCGAACTGGGTAAGGGTAAACATACCTATTTCGCACAAGAGGAGATTCATCTGAAAAGATCTTAGCATCTGTTTCCTTTAAGAAGAGATTTGCAAGAGCTGATTTTCCACACCCCGACGGCAAGATCACAAGAGATGTTTGATCATGATACTGTAAACCTAAGGCATGAACCCTGTACAACCCCTTTTTATCTAATGCCTCACCCACCAAAGATTGAAAAAGAAGATAGGAAACTTCATACAAAAGTAAACTTTTAGGCGAGCACACCCAATACTCTCGAATCCCATTAGAAAGGTCTGCATAGACGCATGTTCCATCATCATACTCGACTGTGCGATTTGCATTAAATCCATACACTTTGTAATTTCGAGCAGTAAACAGGTGAAAGCCTCGTGCAAAAGGTGGGGTCATATGAGTGGAAAGTAGGTGGACTCTCGAATGAATTGATGGTCCATCATTGACTCGAAAATAGCTCAAATCTTTTGTCAATCGACGCTCAACAATAGAAGATATTGAATCATGCGCAAAAACTCGCACACCAATTCCATAAAATAAAAAATCAGATCGAGATTTCACGTTTTAAAAACCCTCTTATAAATCCCAAGCCATATGCTATATGTATTACCGGAAAAATGACCATAGAAAAAACACCAATTGAAAGCGTCTCTTTCATTCTTCCAGAAGCAAATAATCCCGCACATACTGAAGTAGGGATATATAAAAAAAATGGAAATAGCCAATAAATATTTCCACTTGAAATTGCAGAAAAAATAGAAATAAATCCCAACACTAGACAAAGACTTGGAAAGCAGTGTGGCCAACGCATAGATTTAGGCCTCCCACGTGTATTCTGCCCTCGGCCAATACCGTATTTCAATACCTGTTTAAAAAAACTAAAAATACTCTTACGTCTTTCATGAAATACAAAAAATTTTGGGTCATAGTAAATTTTATTTCCATTCTCTTGCATCTCTTGAAGCAACCAGTTTTCTTCATTACAAACAAGGTGTTCTTTAAATCTATGGTTGGAAATAGCATGCCGATTTACAACCATATTACAAAGAATCATATCACGATCATCTGTTAAGCGTGGCGCACCATCGGCACGATATCTCCCGGCTGACAGAAATGAACCAAACCGAGAAGACAGCGCCACCCCACTGGCGCGTTGAAACATGTTTGAAGCATTTGGAGTTAAATTGGGTCCTCCAATAATTTCTGCAGGTGAATTTGACCTAATCAACTTCTTCAATTCAGACTTTGCCATATCCGTGACTTCAGCATCATCGTCAATAAAGTAAACCCAATCATCTTTTGCGTATTTAAGAAGACAGTTTCTTGCTGCTGCAGGAGTACAAGCCTCAAGTTCAACAAAATGGAATGACTCAAAGTCATAGTTTTGATTTTTACAAAACAAAAGACTCTCTTTGTCTTGCCCATTGATTCCCACAACAACATTGGTTGCCCAACCAGAAAGGCTCTGGAGACATTTCTTTAAAAGTTCCACTCGCTCACACGTGATAACAAGAGCCGTGAGCGAAATTGAATTAATGGAACTCTTGTGATGTCGGTTTGGTTCGCAGCTGAACTGGTTTATTTTCGATTGCAATTGTTTTACTCCACTCCATCGCCCAGTTTGGCCATGGCATTCCCAGGTTGGCTTGAGAGCGCATCGCACTCTCAAAATGACTGAAATACTGATCAGCTCCCTTAGAACTCGAACGCGGATTCGACAATGCGTATTTTCCAGTCAACGTCTCCTTAACTCTCATTAAGTGATGTGGGGAGAGTCGAACAAGCTCTCCTCCTGTTGATCTAGATTTCCGACTCCAGCCCTCCAATAAACGCGCACCTTTTTGAAGAACCAAGTGCATCAAATAGCTATCTGCAGAAAGTAGTTTTTCATTAAAATCAAAAACATCATAGCCTGTAAAACTCACTGTTGATTCAAAGGTGTTCCAATTTAAAAACTCAAAATTTTTCGTGCCTAAATAATCTCCCATAAGAGTAATAAACTCAGGGTAATAGGATTGATTGTCCTGCACTCCAAATCCGAAGTGTTTTCCGACCATAAATCCCAATTTCTTCATCGATCTGATACGAGTCGCACCTACTATATCAACTATCTTTTCAAGATACTCTTCTACTTTTTCCAAAGAACAGTAAGCTTCTGCAGGAAGACCTAAAAAAAGCAGTTGTTCAGGCTTTCCTTTGTACATGCTTTTGTCAGATTCCACTTCAAAAGTTCCACAGAACTTTCTCCATGGAGTGGGCACAAATGGAGAAAAACTAGAATCAATCAGAAGTTTCTGACGTGTCAGATAAGGTTCTGGTGTGGATTTAAAAAACCACATAAGAGGCACCAAGCCATCTCGAATTTGCCATACATGGTGGCGTTCCAAAATTTCAGGACTAAAAAGTTCTGAAACAAAAACTGGATTGAGTGGGGAATAGTACTTATTGCTTGCAGGCCACAAGAAATTGATAAATCCCTGAGAATCGGGATGTGCTTGACGCGTAATTTTACTTTGCTCAGCTTCTTGATGAGCATAAAACCAGTCGACTAGCTCATATCTCCATTTGGGCGTAGCCCCTTTTTGAGTGCTCACTCTTTTTTTGTTCGACGGCGTTTTTCGTCTTTTTTGTGTAGCTCTCATAAATCTCCTCGTAAAATGTTCCCCATTTGGGTCCTTCTGGAAAGGGCATTCCATTATTGAAGGCATCGCTAAATCTTTTTAATCTCCAGCTAAATCCATCAAATTTAGGAATAGGTTTATTGTACATATCTCTTAATAAGTTTGAAGCTGCATCCACGCTTAGCCGCTTAGCAGCGCGCTCTGAGCGCGCCAGCCTCAATGAAGTGTTGTCGTGATCTATCATCGAGTAAACAAAAAGATGTTTGAAAAACTCTTCACCTGAGACAGCCAATCCTGATCCCGTAATATCCACAGGTGCCAATAAACAGTCTCTCTCATCACCAGAAAAAGACGCGTATCCACCCCAATCCGAAAGAACAACAGGAAGTCCACACATCAAAGCTTCTGCTGGAGCCATGCCATAATCTTCATCATGGTACAAACTCAAACTTGCAAATACATCACCCGCACAATAAAGCCCGTGAAGATCTTCTGTATTGAGATTTCCAAGGTATTTCATTCGACTTTGAAACTCTTCTGGCACCATTTTTAAACGACTTTGAAATCTTTGATAAGCGTAACCTTTCTCAAAGTGCAAACCAAAAAAGGGGGCTCCAATGTCATCAAACGGACCCGCAACAAAAAAACGGATCGAAAACGGAGAACGCATCATCAAATTGACAACATATTGCATTAGCATTTCCACATTTTTCTGTAATGAAATCCGACCAGAATAGATAATGGCAATTTCGTCATCACGAAGTCCAAGCTGTCTTCTTGTTTCATTTCTCTTATCACGAGAGAAATGAAATTTTGTAACATCTGAGGGAAAATGACATCTTTCAACTCGAGTTTTAGGACGAATTAAAAATTTTGAAACAAGATCCACTTGCTTGTTTGAAGCACACACAAATTTCACTTGAGTGTTTTTTAAAATACTTTGTAAGCTGAGCCATTCCTTAGGATATAAGGTAAAATCCCCATACACATGAAATATCAGTTCTGGAAGCTCTTCTCCTTCATACTTTTGATTTAGAGCCATTAAAAATTCCATCGGATGGGGGTAGTGATCTAAAAACACAACTCGGCTTGGATTCGAGTTCCACACTTTCTGTGCAAGAGGCCAATGCTCTTCTCGAGTATCGCCCATAAAGAAAAGATTAAAGCCCTCTTTACCCCAAAGCTTTTCATACGCTTTCAAAAGATTTCGAGTGATTGTCTGACAACTCACCCATGAAGACTCTTTATTAAAAACCACAATTGCAGGAAGTCCCTTAACTATTTTCACTAGTCATCCAGCCTATGATTAAAACACCATTGGCAACGCCCATCTTTTGGGTCATTGTGGAAAAGCTGTCTTCGAAACTCCTGATACTTATCACCTGTCCAAATTTCACCAAAATCTTGTGTTTTTAAATCACCCATTTGAAGCATATTGGGATCGATCATATGATTGCATGTCCCCACAACTCCTTCATAGTTCACATATGTAAAACTCATTGGTTTGTAACATGCCTTGTGTTCAGAAACACGAGCTGCATTCATGCGTTTTTCAAAAAGACCATTGACGTCATATTCTTCTTTGACCTCCCAACTCACAATATCTGCAAGTTGAAAGTTGGCCCAGAATTTATCTCTATTTAACTGCTCAGCTCGACGCAGTTTGGTTGAGTCTAAATCACGAGTAAAAAACCAGTCATTAAATGTCACAGCCACATTCAAATCCAAAGCTGCATCCAATGCATCTGAAGCCCATTTTTTTACATTTTCTCGGCTTTGCGCATAGAAGTTTCGTTCAAAATCTCCCCCACGCACAGCTTTGAACTGAACCTCAGGAACATTGAACTCATTAGCAAGCTCGACAAGCGCACGCAGTTCATGAAAGTTCTCAGCTTGTATGGTTGAAATAAAATAAATATGCCCACGTTTATGTTTTTGAACAGCCTGATCAATAACACTTAAATTGTTTCGAATCACATCCATTCGACTATTGACCCGAATGCTTTCCATAGTCTGAGCTGTTGCTCCATCACAAGAAAAGCCCAATTGAAAACCAAGACCTATCATTTTGTCCCACATCTTATCTTTTGGAACGGATAGATTGGTCACAAGGTGCCAATTGATATAAGGATAGTTTTCCAGGTAATTTAAAACCTCATCCCAATAAGGCAAGATCGTTGTTTCGCCAAAACCACGTAAATCCATCTCAACACCGTATGGAAACAATTGTTCGCATATCTTAACAAATACATCCATTGGCATGTTCAACTCTGGATTGAATTTTTTAAACTTCTCTTCCCATGACTGAGGGCACATCTTACATTTGAAATTACAATTTTGAGTGAGTTCGATTATGGCTCGAAAAGGACGACTTTGGGGCACAACTTCTTTGTTTTGAAACTCTTCCCAGCTTAACTTCCAATTGGAAGCCTTTAAACGCCAAGCTTCCTCTAGCTCCTCTCTATCCATGGAGTGAATACCATGGTTTTTGATTGGATCAAGATTCGCCCGCATTTCCCCTCCAGAGCCGAAAGCCGTGAGTCAGTGTATCCACAGGGCGGAAATCATTTCAAAGAGTTTTTTCTCCAACCTCACCTATCCATCGGGATTTGGACAGTGCGTAGAGTTTTCTATAGGGTTCAATCAAATGATCGTTTTCAAGACGAGATAAAACACGTCTCAAATGACCCAAATGAGCATTCACAGTACCATTACTAAATAAGTGACTCTGCGTAAGTTGGGCAAAAATCTCCCACTCTACTTGTGCAATTACAATTTCACCCAAATTTGACTCCAAATGCCTTAGAAAGGGTCCAAATTTTTGTGGAAACAATGCCAACATAGATTCGTCATGAATATCTCCAGATACAAGCAAGGTTTCAATATCCAAAATATTTTCTTCTGTTACATACCCCTTAAGCGCAACTTTCAAAAGGTATCGTATGGGATTATGAGAAAAAGCATAAAAATCCATTTCTTCACCCACATCATTTAAATGTACGGACCACTTTTTGATTCGTTTCATCGGACAAAGAAGTAAGTTCTCAAGATCACTCTCGATCATACGCAGTAAGAATACAACCTTTTGAGCGTGACTCCCCTTGCTGGAGTGGCCAAGTTTTTCCACAAGCCAAGGATCTCGCGCCAATTCAAAGGGATTTATATACCGAATAATTTCAGCCTTATTGATTTCAAAATACAGGTTTATCTCTGACACAATAGGAATATAGTAAATCACCTTGCGTCCAAATTTTTCGACCCTTGAAAAATCTCCCACAAAGCTTGATTGGACAAAAAGAGTTAAATCCAAATCACTTCGAAACGGAGTAAAAGAAGATTTCAAATAGCTGTTTCTTGCCCAAACAAGAACATGATTTCGAAACAAGAGCCATGTGAAAAGCCGAACTGTATACAAAACAAATGTATAAGGAAGTCGAAAAAACCATTTAAAAATTGAAACCGCTCCCCTCTTCATTTTTTTGCCTTTTTCTGAATTAACATAGCAAGTATTGGTCGAGAATGATCCGTTTTAAGTGAAACCTCAGAAACCTCGTAATCAAGAATGCGAAGCCTCTGTCCAAGTGGAGGTAGGTAATTCCGCCCCGCCCAAAAACTTTCAATAATCCAAATCTTACCATGCTTTCCGACCAATTGCCCAAGACGAGCCAGGCCATCTGAAGTCGAAGGATCCCAAGCCTCAACACCAACCCCGATCCGCTCGAAGTAAGGAGTCCCAATAGCAACGGTTCGAGTGGTCAAAATATGTGTTGGCGCTTTATCTCGAACAATCTCAGCCAGGCGTCTCCAGGGTGCTTTTTTTATTTGATACACCTCTGGAAAGTAAACAAGATAACATAGTAAAAAAGTCACGCCCGAAAACAAAAAGGCTCTCTTGCTTCTGAGATAAATATCCCACATCAACAGTCCAACACTCAACGAAAAGACGGGAACAATATAAATAAAATATCTCGGTAAAAACACAGCTCGCTGAAACAAAAGAGACTGCAGTAAGAAAATTCCAATTGGCAGCAGTACGAAATACAAAGGCAAGCGGTAGTACTTTTTGTTTAAAGTGTCTTTGATCCAAAAAAATCGTACGAAAGTAAGTAACAACAGAACTCCAAGTGCCCACCATGCATTATTTGACAACAACAAACCAATATCACTTGGCCAGCGCGACATTGGGTCCACAACATATTTCAAATACTGCCAATCCAGATAGGACCATTTAAAAAAATTCAAATAAGAGACAAAAAGGGAAAGACAGGTCATAAATCCAAAAACAAGCAATTTGTAGCGATCCCATTTGATTTCTTTCTTTTCAGAAAAGAGAAGAGCAACCCCAATACCAACAGGAACAATGGCCAAATAGTGAGTTAGACTCAGAAAGAATGCTGTAACCGCAAATGGACGCCAACTTTTATTCTGGTAATAAGAGAGCATGAAGTAGTAGAGATTCAAAGAAACAAGCATTTCAAAAAGTGCGTACATCCGAGTTTCTTGAGCAAATTGAATACTATAGGCTGAAAAAACATGAACCAACGCAATGACCAAGGCCGCAAAACTCCCAAAGAAACGCCGACCTATAATGTACAAAATCACACTTGAGGTTGCAGAAAATAGGACTGAAGGAAGACGCGTCACCCATTCGGTATCTCCAAACAAAGCCACCCAAAACTTTAGAAAAAAGTGATACAAAAAAGGGCAGTTGTCCCAAAATATCGATTGCCAAAAGGTGGATTTGGCAAAATGCAGTGATACCATCTCATCCAGCCAATAGCTTTGCTGCTGCAACCCCGTAAATCGAATAGCAAATGAAACTACAAACACAATTGTACAAAAAAATATCTTTTGGGTGAGATCAGACTTGTTCTCTGGCACCTACAACTCTATCAATTGCTCACTTTGCAATTCAGATATAAGGTTTGCAAGATCTCTATTAAACACATTAACTGGAGGAGAATGTCTCTTTATCAAAGTTTTCTTAATCCTTCCGATATCGCTATTTCCATTTATCAATTCCCACGCCTCAGCCGCAATTCCGTCAATTGTGAAAAAACACTCATCATTGTCAAGTTTCATAATTGCAACTGAATTATCATAGTTGATTCGAGAAACAACGTTCTCAGCTCTTCGAATCACAATGTGATCTGGAAAAGGAACGGATTGAGAGCCTGCACCTTTAGAAGGTTTCTTTTTTGAAGAAGATTTTTTCTTCGTCTTTTTCGATACCGATGCCGATCTCTTTAAAGAAGAAGGTTTTTTCTTCGTCTTTTGAACCACTTTTTTGGTGGACTTCTTTTTGGACTTCTTCTTTGCCATAGCTAGCGACATCATATCCATCCCCTATGCATCATGTAAAGTGGCAGAATCACTCAGTCGCTGCAATTCGGCATGGCCAAGTCCTCTAGAATGGTTCATCATAATAAATCCATGAAAGTCTCAAGCTCTAAGGTCATCCTCAATCAGATATTTCAGCTCGCAAAAGCAAATCTGAAATCTCGATATCGAAAGACCTTTGCAGGGTTTCTCTGGGTCATGATGAATCCCATCATACTCTATGGTGTGCAGAGTCAGGTTTTTTCCAAGTTCCTAAAGCTCAATGTGCCCAATTACTATGTCTTCCTACTGACAGGCCTACTCCCCTGGATTTTTATCGTACAGTCGATGGAAATGTGTACACCCATTTTTCAATCCAGCGGCTCACTTCTCAAGGCATTTCCAGCACATCCACTCGTCTACTTGATGGCTCAACTTGTCGACAACATGGTGAATTTTTTGGCAGCATTTATCTTGATTTTAATACCCATACTCACATTTCAGCCCATTGATATTACCGGATTAATTCTACTCCCCATTCCACTCTTCACTTTGCTTTTGGGAGTTCTTTCATTTGCCTGGATCACATCTACTGCACAGGTTTTCTTTGGCGATACGCGCTATCTTGTGTCGTTTGGTCTAAGTATTTCTTTTTTCTTAACCCCAATTTTTTACCCTATCGACTTTGTCCCTGAAAGATTTCGAATTTTTGTAGAACTGAATCCTTTCTATAGATTGATTGCTCCCTTTCGAGCTTCAATATACTCACTTGATTCTGAGCACTTTCTGAATCAAATGGGTCTTGCTGCTATATATTCCTTTTCACTATTATTTTTTGCTATAATATTTTGGAAACGTAAAAAAAATGAGCTCTACTTCTATGTCTAAACCAATTGTAGATATTCGAAATTTAAATCTTGTTTTTCATGTAAGCTATCATCGCTCTTGGAATATTCGAGATGCGTTTACAAAGTTCACAAAAGATCCCTTTGAAGTTTTAAATCGCGAAAAAGATCGCATTTACGTTGCAAGAAACTTAAACTTAAAAATCCACGAAGGAGAACGACTAGGTCTTTTGGGAGTGAACGGTGTTGGCAAAACCTCACTTTGCAGGTGTATCGCTGGCATGTACCGCCCTTCTGGCGGAGATGTTGAACTTACCGGACAAGTACGAGCAATTTTCAGCACTCAAGTTGGCATACAACCAGAACTCACAGGCCGAGAGAACGCAAGGCTGATTGCGCAGTTTATGTACCCAACTGAGTCTTTTATTGAAGAACTTGTAGATGAAGCCATCGAATTTTCTGAGCTAGGAAAGTTCTCAGATGTTCCCTACAGAACTTATAGTAATGGTATGCAAGCACGCCTTTGTCTTTCGTTGATCTCAGCTAAGCCTGCCGAAATTCTTATACTTGATGAGGTTTTTGATGGAGCTGATACATTTTTCAAAGAGAAAATTTCAAAGCGCGTACTTGATATGATTCAGGAATCCGGTGCTGTTATTTTTGTAAGCCACAGCCCAGATCAAATCAAAGAAGTTTGCAATCGCGTCGTCGTTCTAGAACATGGACAAATTGCCTACGACGGTGATCCGGAATCCGCACTAAGTTTCTACAATCAACGCAGCACTCGCTTTGGAAAGAATGTAAAACGCTAAGTCTTTTTTCTTAAGACATCTGTCCTCATTTACCTAGACTACCAATCTACGGAGCCGTGTTTGTCATGCGGATTCTGTTTCCAGAACTGTCCACAATAAGAACCCTATCATCACTATCAACAATGGCATGAACAGGACTTGTTAAACTACCAGTACTGGCAACTGCACCCTCACCTGAATAAATGGAGCTTCCAACAGTACCTGCCAATAGATAAAGATTTCCAGCAGAAGTGGCTGCGCCCGTAGGAGTAATTCGCCCAGCTGTTTGAGTTGCACAAACCCCCGCCGTACTTCGACAAACAATTCCAACTGCGCTATTTGAACTATCTGAAATAATAAGATGATTGTTGTCTTTATCAAATCCAACACCTTGAACTTGGATATTAGCAGCCGTTGCACTTGTACCGTTGTAAGTGGACCCAGAAGTTCCCGTACCCGCAGCAACCATCATATTACCTGCAAAGCTTGGTGAAACAGTCGAACAAATACCAAGAGTTGTGCTTGTACACACCACTCGAACCTTATTATTTCCATTGTCAGCAATGGCAACGTTATTCAATGAATCCACAGCAACACCAGTGGGGGTGTCAATCGCAACTGTATTTGCCGCAGAATCATCTGCACCATCACCAGCTGTTCCAAGTATTCCTGCAATCGTTTCTATATCACCAGCCGAAAAACCACTACAAAGCCCTGCTGTACCAGAACATACAATCCGCACAGCATGATTGCCTTTGTCTGCAATGACAACGTTGTCGTTGGAAGTAACAGCAACAGCAACTGGGGAACTCAATTCTGCTAAATTTGCCAAACCACCGTCATTGGCATTTCCCGCATTCCCAGTGCCAGCAAGCGTATAAACAGCACCTGCCGTAATCCCACTTCCACCAGATGGATCAATCTGACCTGTTCCATCACTATCCGTACAAATTCCGCCCACACCCGCACAAACCACTCGAATTTTATGATCATCCGCATCGGCAATAATAATATTACCAGCAGAATCCACGGCCAACCCCTGAGGGTTTCGAAACGCAGCCGAAGTGGAAGCTCCGTTGTCACCGCTATTGGCATACCAACCTGTTCCAGTAAGTGTATACACTTTGTTTTGAGTTCCATCAGGATCAGCACCAGTAAAAGAAATCGCATCCCCACTGACGTTGTCGCAAAGCCCACCACCTGTGCTCTTACAAATCACATTGATTTTATTTGCCCCTCGGTTAGCAACAAGAAAGTTCCCTGCTCCATCTACCGCAACAGCAGTTGGATTCCATAGTGTCATCTGTGGCGCATCTACAACACCCGAAGGTGCAGTCACGCTAAAATCACCCAAAACTCGATATATATTTCCTGCTGTTGCAACTCCAAGAGGAGATGCAACATCAACAGTCGTTCCATTTATATTTCCACAAAGACCCGATGTAGAATGACAAACAATACGTGCTACCATTCTACGAACCGTATGAGAGTATCCAGAGCTTTTTATGGTTTCAGATATGACGACATTGTCGTATCGATCCACAGCAAGACGCCCAACATTTACGCGAGCACTCGTAGCAACACCACCATCACCTGTGTACTCTCCAGAAAGTTCCGCTTTCTGAGATTGCGTTCCAGCCAGTTTGTATATACTTCCCACTGAACCCACAGAACCAGAAGCTGCAATATTACTTCCAGAAACATTCTCACAAAGCCCTTTACTAGAATTGCAAATCACACGAGCCGTGTAGTTTCCATAATCTGCAACAATATAGTTATTGGCACTATCCACTTTGATATCAGTAAATCCATTGAATGTCGTCGTTTGAGCATCCACTCCATCTGCATAGCCACCACCATTTCCGGCAATTTTATAAAAGAACCCCTCACTTCCCTGCGCACCACCTGATGCCAAAACACTTCCAGCAGCTGTTCGCGAACAAACACCAGCTTCCACTTCATAACACATCACTCTGACAGTGCTGTTTTGCTGATCAAGAATCAAAAGGTTGTTGTGTTGATCAAATGTCATAGCAACAACATCCACATCACCCGCAGCTAAAGGGTCAGATGTGTTGTCTTCGCCTCCACCAAGACCCCCAGCTACAAAATACTCCGTTCCAATTGTTGCCGCAGTTGGCGCTCCATCTGTTGTGTCACGATCCAACGACCCACCCACAACGCGCGCGCACCAACCTGACGTTGTCGTACAAATTGCTTTAATTTCACCTGCGCCAGATTCATAAAAAAATTGATTTCCATGCATATCAAAAGCCATAGCCACAATATCATCACTGGTGTGAATTCCACCCGTATAGACTCGGCCCACTTTTGCTGCAGATCCACCACCTGTGTAATCCACATCATACAATCCACTATTGTTCACTGTTGCACAAAGCCCTTGATTGTTTTGGCAAGTGATTGTGTGTTCCCCGTAATTTGTATGTGTTTGATAAACGTGAATATTACCTTGAGGATCCACCTCAACGCCATTCACATCTTTTTGATAAGAAAAATTCAAACCATGAACATCAAAATCCAATGCCGCAGTCGTTGATGGCAAAGCAGTTCCCGAACCTGATAAGGCATATGTTGCACCCAGGGTACGCCCCAAACAACTCCCTTCATTGTTTAAACAAAGAGTGCCAACAGAGTGATTGTTTTCAGCTCCATTGAAGAAAATAAGATTTCCATATACGTCAAAGTCCACGTCAATGGGCCGAATAGCTCCGCTGAGTGGACTCTGTTCATGTATATCTCGAGCACCAGCCAAAGTGGCAAGTCTTAAGGTTTGATCACTGAGTTGAACTTCATCACTATTGGTAAGGGCTACTGAATCTTGAGTGACATAGTAGAGACTATTTCCAACACCAAGAGTATTGGAGTATTTTGTAGCAGACGTTGTTGTATGAGTTGTTCCCCATGGACCACCCGAGGCTACATCAGATAAAACCGTATACTGGTTTGTATTCGTACAGCCTTCAAAAGAAGGAGCCCAAAATAGTGTGTAGGAGTTATCCAAAAAATAATTGAAGAAGCCTGCACCCGCAAAGCTAATTGAAGGTGTTACAACTGTTGAAGCCGCACTCACCCCATTCACTCCACCAGTTGTAACAGTCAACACAGCACTTCCTGTTCCTGAAAATTGAACATTCCGTGTGATTGAAATTCCATTTACAAATGGAGCGGGCTGCGAAGGAGATTTCACCGTAACAGTTGACGACCAAGATGGATTTGAATCTGTGTAGCTTGTCACCAAATTAGTGGCATCATCTAGTGCTGTTGCAATGACTGTTACACCGGAACATTCAGATATATTTGGAGTTGCACCATATGGAGCTGGATTGATTGTGACAATAACACTGTCAATGGCACCCACAAAAGCCACATCCATTGGAACCACACGTCCCATACGTCCATCACTTGTGCTAACTCTCATCTTAAATTCATAGGTTTTGGGAGTTGTGTCACTTACACCATAGTTAATAGAAAGCACTCCACCACTACAGCTTGCAACAGCCTGACCCGCAGAAGGTGTTGAACCTGAAGACAAAGCTGTAAAATCACTGTCATCTACAGAGAGCCAAACAGTTTGCGTACTGCTTGGACACTTACCTGCAAGTTGGATATAGTAGTTTCCGCTATCAAATGAAACGTTACTTGAGGTCAGAGAGGCCTGACTAAGGGATTCCTCTTCACCCATATTAGGAAAGCAAGCAGATAAGATCAGTGGTGATAAAAGTATAAAATACTTGAATATTTTCATTTGGCCCCTACTTACGTTCCACAAAAAGAATAGTCCATAGTAGGGTATCGGAGTAGATACCCCTGGCCTTAAGTCGAGTACAAATAATTGGTACATTTTGAACCAGAATTCATCTCGATAAAGACTCTTTTGTCTCAATAGGAGACGGGTATTAAAAGTTTGACCCTAGTGACTCAAAGTGAAAATCTACCCCCCATGAAGAATCTAAGATATCCCGTTTTTGGTATCGATTTTCCCGAGGAATTTCGAAAGGAGTTCTACGCTGGGTGTGAACAAATTTTTGATGAAGCATACTTAACAAATCACACTTTTGTAAGAAAGTTCGAAGAAAGCTTTCGTAGCTTCACAAACGCTAAGTTTTGCACAATGACATCTAGCGGAACAACCGCCCTCGAGACCGCCCTTCGAGCCGTTGATGTCAGCGGCAAAGACGTTTTACTCTCCACAAATACCTTTATCGCAACAGCAGTTGCCATTTTAAATGCCGGGGGAAAACCCGTCCCCATAGATATCGAAGAGCCGTATTGGTCGATTTCCACTAAAAAACTACAGCAAAATCTGAATTCCAATACAGGAGCCGTTGTAGTTGTTCATACGGGAGGAATTGTTCCTCCAAATATGTTTGAAATTCTAGACTTATGCCGCTCCCTTGATGTCCCCCTCATTGAAGACGCCGCTCACGCACACGGCTCTTATCTTCAAGAAAAACACGCAGGCACCATTGGTGACATTGGTTGTTTCAGTTTCTACCTCACAAAAACCATCACTTCTGGTGAGGGCGGAGCACTCATCACCAACAACGAAAAACTGCAAGAAGCTTTTATTTCCATTCGGCAATTCGGAAAGAAAAAAAATGACTCCACCCTCCATGAGCGAGATGGGTCAAACTTTAAGGTCACCGAATTTCAAGGATTACTTGGACATTTGGATTTGAAACGAGCTCCTGATAGAATTCGACTGCGTCAAAAAAACGCTGACATTTATCAACAGAGATTAAAAAATTCAGACTTTTTTCCACTTATCCCACCATCAAATGGGACATGCGGTCATTACAAACAGGTGATCACCTCAAAGCATAAAAGAAAATTTGTGGAAAAACATTTGGAGAAAGTGGGAGTTCCACTCACCGGGGGGGTTTATTACACCCCCATTCACCAACAGCCCGTTTTTCAGAGCCAATTTGACCAAGACGACTTTCCCGTCTCCAATTATTTTTCGCAGTTTCACTTCTGCCCGCCATGCATACCCGAGCTTCAGCCACAAGAGATCCACGAAATTTGTGACTACATTCTCAGTTTTGAAGGAAATTGAAGTTCAAATAGAGAGGCTTGTTAATTCTCAAAAACCTCTCTATGCTTCACGTCTATGATAGAAAACCACTTTCAAAATATTTCTTATTTGGTTATTGAGGTCAACTCGAGCTGCAATCTCTCGTGTGCTTTTTGTAATAGAAAAGAGTTAGTCGAAAAGGGCATTCGCAGCCATAAGAACCTAAGTAAAAATGAATTCCAAACAATGCTCTCTCAATTGGAGGGCACAAGTATTGACACCATAAAACTGGAGGGTTTATCAGAACCGATGCTGCACCCAGAGTTTCATGATATGGCAGAAATTCTTCGCAAAAACTACCCCTCTGCATTTGTGATTATTGCAACCAACCTTCAATACAATTTAACCAAAACGAGTTTTTTAAAAACATTGCCATTTGTAGATATGATCTACCTCTCTATCGATGGCACTGAGGATATTTACGAAAATGCACGTCCCGGGGCAAAGTACTCCAAACTTCTAAAATCTCTCGATGATATCAAGGAACATGTTTTACCTGAAATTAGAAAACAGAAGTTACATATCAACTTCACACTCTCTCCTCAAAATTACCGTGAACTCCCCAAGATGTATGAAATTAAAGACCGACTTGGTTTGGCGTCAGTCCGAATAAATCTTGCTCAAAACTGGAATGAACACGAAGAAAATAAACTTCACTTTGATCAAGAGGTCATTGAGTTTCTCAAAGACTTCAAAGCCGATGTGAAAGGTGTTGGGGGCTGGGACTACAAAGATTGCTTTTGGCCATTTTCGGGAATCATGGTGGATGTCTTTGGTGATGTCCGACAGTGTATTATCAATACAAGTATGGAACCCATAGGTAATTTGTTAACTGACGATTTTAAAGAAATCTTCAATAACTCATCGTATTACAAAAACCTTCGAAAAGAAATTTCAAGTGGCTGTAGCCCCAAAAGTTGTGCGAACTGTGACTATAAAAAACTCTCTTACACTCTTAGCGAAATACAAGGTGGACGCTTTGCAACAAATAGCCCCAGAAATAAATCATTTCCACCCCACCACGCTTCACAGTCTTAGCTTATATCTGTAGCATTTTCATATGTTCATTCCTTCATTTGACCAAACTCACCATCGATACAAACTTGCCAATACAACAACTGGCAATCAAAAAATCCTCAAGGTTCTAGGGGGAGGCTCAAGTTGCGTAACCCTTCTTATAGAAGATGGAAAGTCTCAACTTGTGAGAAAAATCGCAGCCACTCAAAACTCAAGTAAGCTTGATTTTCAAAGGCAATGGCTCTCAGATCACCAGGGGTACAAGAACATTCCAAATGTGTTGAGTTTTGGAGAAAGCGAAGAATTTAGTTGGTTAGACATTCCCTATTATTCAGACCACACACCTTTTTCAAAAATCATTCATCAGCAATCCATCGGAAAAAGTGGAGATGTGTTAGAAAAAATTCTTTCATTTTTATCAAAAACTATCCATCAAGAAGCTGTCGCAAAAGATGACATCAATGATGGCCAAATTTATTTAAGAGAGAAGTTTTTTAATAAAGTAGATGTTGCTCAGTCCATTCGGCCAGAATATTCCGAAATCTATTCCAGCCGCATTATTTCAATCAATGGCAATGAGTATTTAAATCCTATCACAGCAATGAAAAAAATCTTAGATACCCGTCCAAATTTGAAAAATCTAACAAAAGACCAACATAAAATTCATGGTGATCTCACAGTTGAAAACATCCTTATAAAAGACAATTGCTTCTTACTACTTGATCCAAACAATGAAAATTATATGTCGGATATATATGTTGAATTAGGCAAAGTACTTCAATCTCTTGATGGCAACTATGAATCACTTGCTGAAATTGAATCAAATGAAATTCAATTCAAAAATTCTGCAATTTCTTTTCAAGAAAAAACTTACCCGAATGTAATTCAATTGAATCAATTTCTAAAACAGTGGATTTATAAAAATTATTCTGAGGAGGCATATCAAATAGCACTTTTTCATGAAGTGATACACTTTGCGCGCCTACTGCCATACAAAGCTCGTTACTCACCCAAAAACTTTATTGTATACTACCTTCGAATGACAGAGATCATCAATAAAGTTGGGAGTCTGTGGCAATGAAATTCATGCTATTCATTCCAACCTTCAATTGCGAAGGCTTCATCGGAAAGACAATTCAAAACATATCAAATGATCTTTACTGTGCTGTAGATGAAATTCTAATTGTTGACAACCAAAGCACAGACAACACTTTAAATGAGGCCATAGAAACTATCTCTGCCAAACAGAATTCAAGCAAATACCGAATTCTTCAAAACAACTCAAACATAGGGCTTGGAGGATCGTTTGTAACAGCCTATCAGGAATGTTTCTTTTCAAATTACAATGTACTCTTGATGTTACATGGAGATAATCAAGCACAATCTGATGATCTTTTAAAAATCATCTCTCAGTTCAATCAAAGAAATGAACTCGCTGCAGTATTTGGTTCTCGATTCTCACTCAGATCAAAGCGACATGGCTACTCACTAGTAAGAACATTCGGGAATATTGGACTAAATATTATTAGCAGTATTTTAACTGGCAAAATCATCACTGAATTAGGCTCAGGCCTCAATGGGTACAATGTGCAAAAACTAGGGTTAGATTTGATTCAACACCTTCCTTCTAATATTTCTTTTGATATGAATCTTTTGTTATATGCTTTAGATCACTTTAAAGAGGAACTCATCTGGGAGCCCATTGAATGGTTTGAAGATGGTCAAACTTCAAATGCCGACAACGTTGCCGTTGGAATAGATATCCTTAAAACACTTTTTAAATGGAAGTTCAACCTTTCACCAACATCCTCCGCACTTCCTTCCAACATTTCATATCGAAGGATTGATTCATGAAAGATCTAAACACCATATTACTAATGGCGGGAAGAGGTGAACGGTTCAAACAAAACAATTGCTCAATTATAAAACCTCTTTTAAAAGTTGAAGGAAAACCTCTTTACCAACATGCCTTAAAATCTGTAGACCTGCTTAATATGAACTACAACCTCATATCTGCCGTGTTGAAAGAAAACCTTCAAGAAATCAAAAACTCCTTTAAGAGGGAATGTCGGAGCAGCCGCTTCTTTTCTTTTTCCAAAGTGACTCGAGGACCACTGGAAACGGCATTTGTCACCGCAAGTTCATTTGAAAACCCTGAAAACCCACTTCTGATCCTTGATTGCGATCTACTTGTTCGATCTTCTCAATTGAAAACCTTGATTCAAAGCCACTGCATGGGAAAAACCTCTCTTTTCGACGGTGGACTTGTTTATTTCAATTCCAATTTACCACGCTATAGTTACCTCAGCGTATCCTCAGGAAAGGTCACACAGGTTGTTGAAAAAAATGTGATCTCCAGCTCCGCAGTTGCAGGGCTGTATTATCTCAAATCCACTCAATTGCTGCTTGAGCATGCTGGGGAAATTTTAAAATCTGAATCCAATATGGATCGAGGAGAATTTTATATCTCAAAACTTTTTCAATACCTCATTGAGAACAATCACTCATTTCAAGCCATTTCATCTGATGAACATATCTCAATGGGAACACCTACAGAAATTAAAGAACGCGGATTTAGCACAATCCCCGCTCACATTTAAAGGATTGATATGGAAACCTTCCCCCTTGCTGCTTCAACATTTAGTGAAGAAGAGCAAAAAGCACTACTTGAAGTTATTCAAAGCGGCCAATGGACTATGGCTGAAAAAGTTCGACGTTTTGAACATGAGTTTGCAGAATATTTGGGATCTCGGTATGCCGTTATGGTGAATTCCGGGTCAAGCGCAAATCTTGCAGCAATCGGAGCTCTTCGATATTTGGAACAAGATCCCATTGAACCTGGCTCTGAGGTTATCGTACCAGCTATTGCCTGGGCCACAACCTACGCCCCACTTCAACAATATGGATACAAACTTAAAGTTGTCGACATAGATCCAACAACATTAAATGTTGATGTCGATTTAGTTGAAGAAGCAATAACATCAAAAACTCGAGCAATTGTAGCAGTAAATATATTGGGAAACCCATGTGAATTGACTCGCATTCAGTCTCTTTCAAAGAAAAACAGTCTTTATATGATTGAAGACAACTGTGAGTCTCTTGGAGCGACTTTAAATAATAAAAAATGTGGAACTTTTGGAGATATTGGAACTCACAGTTTTTTCTTCTCTCATCACATCAGTACTGCTGAAGGCGGAATGATAACAACCGACAACGAAGAGTTGTACCACCTTTGCTTGGCGCTCCGAGCACATGGGTGGACACGGGATTTGCCAGAAGGAGCAAAACTCAAGCGCCAATCTGAGGCTTTGTATGACTTTGCCCTTCCTGGATACAACTTACGCCCAACTGAATTTGCAGGTGCGCTCGGAAGTACCCAATTGATGAAGTTGAATCAATTTTTAGAGGCTCGAAGACAAAATGCGTCTTACTTTCTCTCACTCTTTGAAAACTCAAAGAATTTTCAACTTCAAGTAGAAAGTGGAAGCTCCTCTTGGTTTGGGTTTACATTTGTTATTCAACCCAATTCCGGCTTAGATCGTGAAAAAGTCTTTCAAGCACTACGAGACACTGGAATTGCCTTTCGGTTGATCACCGGAGGAAGCTTCACCCAACACCAGTACTCCAAGCACTTTGACTTTACCTCTCCCTTTCAAACTCGACATGCAGATTGGGCACATCACAATGGATTTTTTGTCGGCAATTTCAGTTTTGATTGCCGAACTAAAATTGACCTTTTATATAGCACACTAAAACCCTTTATTTAGGATTAAGACAATGAACGAAAACATTTTAGTTACAGGTGGAGCAGGGTATCTTGGGTCAACCCTCGTCCCCGCACTTCTAGAGAGCAATTGTAAAGTTCGTGTTGTCGACAACTTAATCTACAATCAATCTTCCCTAAATCATGTCTGCTACCATAAGAATTTTGAATTTTATGATATCGATGTGCGCAATACAAAATCCATGGAAGAACACTACAAGTGGGCTGATACGATAATACCACTCGCAGCTCTCGTCGGCGCCCCTCTTTGTGAAAAAGACTCTGTCGGATCACAAACCATAAACCATGACTCTCCAATCCATATGTTTCGATCTATTGATAAATCAACTGTTGTGCTCATGCCAACGACAAATAGTGCATATGGAAGTGGAAACGAAAACAACTTCTGTGACGAAACCTCTCCCCTTAACCCCATTTCCGAATACGCAAAACAGAAAATTCAAGTTGAAAAGGAACTTATGGAAAGAGAAAACTCCGTAAGTTTTCGTTTGGCAACAGTATTTGGAATGTCTCCTAGAATGAGACTGGATTTACTTGTAAACGATTTCGTTAACAAAGCTCTAAAAGAACGATCTATCGTTCTCTTTGAAAGTCATTTTAAAAGAAATTATATTCACGTAAAAGATATTGCTCGGGTTTTTTTATTTGCTCTTCAAAACTTTAATTCTGTCAGGGGTGAAGTTTTTAATGTTGGTTTGAGCAACGCCAATCTTTCCAAAAAAGAGCTTTGCTTGAGAATTAAAGAATATATCCCGCAACTTCAAATCATTGAAACAAAACACGGGAAAGACCCTGACCAAAGAAATTACATTGTATCCAACACCAAAATTGAATCTCGAGGTTATAAGCCGATGTATTCCATAGATGATGGAATTAAGGAATTGATCAAAGGCTTGCCTCTTGTATCGCACTCTCCGTATCGAAATTTTTGAGCTTGATATGCTCTAGGTATTTGGCATTTATTTTTTTTATTCCCTCAACAAAAGAGTTTTTTGAAGCAGACAAACCCATTGAATGAAGTCGATCGCAGTTTAAAACCTTTGATTTAACTCCCTCAGGCTTTGAGCTGTCATAAAGGATTCTCCCCTTATATTCCGTTATTTCTGCAATAAGCTCAACAAGCTGATTTATCCTCATCCCTTCACCAGATCCGATGTTTATATAACCACAACATTCATTTTGTTTTGATATTTCAATTGCCATTTTAGTAAACTCATCCACATAAAGAAAATCTCTGACAGCATATCCCGTGCCCCACACACTCACTTCAGTTTCATTTTTGATACGAGCGTTTTGAAATTTAGAAACCAAGGCCGCTATAACATGAGCTCGTTCTCCAAAAGTGTCATTTTCACCAAACAAATTAGATGGAATAATTGTAAGCACCGAAATGCCGGATTGCTCTCCAAGTTTATTAAAAATATAAGCCAAATTACATTTTGCAAAAGCATATCCCAAATTGGTTTTTTCAGGCCTTCCTACAAAAATATTTTTCTCATTGTAGGGATGTGAAGAATCTGGTGAGTACATACATGAACTTCCAAAGTTTATAAGCCGCCCAATTGTATCCGTTTCATAAATACTCTTTGCAAGCGGAAGTCCCATTTTCAAGTTTTTTAATGCCATTTCATTTTGATGGTTTTGATTGTAGGCAACTCCCGCTTCAAATACAGATGTAAAATAAATATCTGTAATCGAATTTTCATTCAAATAACGAGAGATTTGCTCGGAATCAGGAAAAAAGTCTTCACCCCAGTTCTCTGCAAAACAAGGCTCTGAATTCTGATTCAGAGTTCGAAGCAAAGATTCTCCAATCAAAGTTGTGCAATCTGTGATTAGCGCTCTTCTTTCCATCTCTCAAGTAAGATGCCAAAGACAAGAAAATCGCAAGTGGAATTCCAAAAAGATCTTCGACGCAACACAACACCTTGGTCGGGTCAGTATCAAAAAAACAGGTGAGCACTTCACCTACTCCCCAAATGCCCTTTATAATCTTCTATTATGACTCAAAAACCTTGGCCAATTATCTTGCTAGCTCTACTTCATTTCATAGCACCTCTTTTTAACCTACTGCTTGGCATTCTGTTTACAGGTGCACCACTAGATGAATATTTCATTGGGGTTTTTAATATGAATAGATGGCATGAATTGCTCGTACACTTTGCTCTCATTCCGTTTGCTGGCTGGGCAATTCTGATGACTCGCAAGTGGAGCTACTATGTCTTCATCTTGTCTATGATCATTGTCATCTACTTCAACTACCTTTCATACCAGTCACATCCAACAAGTTTTAGTCTCCCAGTTTTATTTTTTATTATAGCTCTCAATATAATTGTTGTTTCTTATTTCTTAGCCCCCTCTGTTTCACGAGTTTATTTAGATAGCGGATTAAGATGGTGGGAACAAAAACCCCGTTACCCCTCTGGGGATTTGGCAATTGTTACTGCTGATGATTTTAAGCACAAAGTTACGATTGTTGATATATCAGAATCTGGCGCAAAACTTGATCCATACAACTCCAAAGTTGAAAACGACACCCCCCTCACCCTTGAGTTTTCTCATGGATCAAAGAAATACTCTCTCCCTTTTGAAGTTGTCCACACGTATCAAGATAAAATTGGAGTTAAGTTTCTACACGACAAAGAATCAAAGAAAGCGACTCGGCAGTACATCACAGATTTAATTGAAGCCGGAGCCACTCCCCGAACCCCCGTCCCC
>JAUICD010000026.1 GCA_030427965.1 Bdellovibrionia bacterium | reverse complement strand
CCACTTTATCTCCAGCATCACATGTTGCTAAGTAAACAGCCATATTGGCTTGGGACCCAGAGTGTGGTTGGACATTGGCATGTTCTGCTCCAAAAAGTTCTTTGGCTCGATCTATTGCAATTTGCTCAATAACATCTACAAATTCACACCCACCGTAATACCTTTTTCTGGGATAACCTTCGGCATACTTATTTGTGAGCACTGAGCCCCCTGCTTCCATAACAGCTTTTGAAGCGTAGTTCTCAGAAGCAATCATCTCTAATCCGTACTCTTGCCTCAAAAGTTCTTTCTGAATTCCGTCAAATATTTCAATGTCGTTTTCTTGCAAATGACTCATTTCCACCACCTATAGATGGAAATATAAACCCATGCCCCTCAAAGAGAAAGATCTAGTTCATGCTATGAACACCCAGTCAATTCCAAGCATGTGAGAGCTGACGCATATCAGAATTTGCTCTTGTGGTTTCATTAAAAAAGTACCGAGTAGCTCACCGACAAAGCGCGAAAAGACTGTACGTGTCTGGATTTCCCTAAATTTTCTAAACTACTGTCTGTATCATCCACATCTTTGAACTTATTGGTGTAACCCCCCTGCCAATAAAGCCCACCAATCCGACTTGGAACACCAAACCAATCCACACGGTAGTAAACCTCGCCACGCACTTGAAATCCCAAACCTTGTTTCTCATATTCTTGAGCCGTATCTGACTGAGCATCCACAATCCCCATCATATCAAGTCCCGCAATCAACGAGATTGCAGGGGTCACATAGAAACTTCGCTCAACACCAAAAATCATCGCTTGATAAGATTTCATATAAACACGAGATTTTGTGTCATCTGTTGAGTCATCAGGGTTAAAAACTTCAAAGTTATTTTGAACTGTATGTCCAAGGATTTTAAATGAAAAATAATTCTCAGTACGAGTCTCATCAATCACCCACTTGTATCGAAAACCATATTCAAGCATCTGTTGATTGGCACTTGTTCCATTTACATCTGGGTCTGTTGATGGATAGAGAATATTTTGAGCAATGCTATACTTTCCTTCAAATCCAAAGTTTTCGTAAACATGAGCGCTTCCCTCAATTGAGGTAAAGGGCAAAATACCATCTTCATTCAAATTCACAGCATCAGCAGTATTTGTATCTAGCTGCAGAAGGCCAAATCTAAAGTAAATATTTCCCCTAGAGGGAGCCTGCTCTTTTCTTACTTTATCGATAATAAGCTTTGCTTTTTCCATATTTAAATCATCTGCTTGAATCGATTGAGACAGTAAAAGGACCAAAAAAATAATTTTCACGGTAAATATCCCAGAGGATCTACTGGAACTTTATTCTTTCTGAGCTCAAAATGCAGATGCACACCTGTAGCACGCCCCGTGCTCCCCATACTTGCAACAACATCTCCTCTTTGAACAAAATCCCCTTCATTCACATGGAACTTACTTAAGTGCGCGTAAAAACTCGACCACCCACTTCCATCATCTATGATGATGAGTTTTCCGTACCCTCGATATCCTTGCCCTGTATAAATCACCCGCCCTCTGTGTGCTGCTCGAATAGGTGTTCCAAATGAACCACGAATATCCAGTCCATGATGAGGTCTTCTAGATCGAAGATTGTATCCTCGAGTGACTCTTGTGCCTTTTGTTGTGGGCCATGAAATCAATGTGCTTCCTGTCATTCGAGGGCGCACACCCAAATTTGCAGGTTGACGTAGTCTTCTTTCAAATGGCGATTGGAAAGAAGAAGTTCTAGGTGTGGCACAGCCTGAAAGCAAAACTACTAAAGCAAGAACACTAATCCCACGAAACATTTTCCACCTTTCTCATTTCGTTAAGAGATTCATAATCTGTTGTATCGATTTTTAATGGAGTTACACTGATGTATTTTTCATTTACAAAAACACAGTCACTGTTTTCAATAGGGTCATAGCCTTGATAAGCACCACCCACCCAATAATACTTCTTATTACGTGGGTCTCTGTGCTCTTGCACAACATCTGCATAGTTCCTGCGCCCCTGAGAGGCCACTTTGATACCCTTCAGCTCACTTGAAGTAACATCTGGTATGTTGATATTGGTCAAATGGCTTTGTTCAAAGAAACCATCCATTATCATTTTATTCAATCCACCTTCAACGAATTGAGTAACAGTATCCCAATTTCCCGTTGAGTTTTCATCTGGCATTCCTCGAGCCAAGCTTACAGCCACAGAGGGAATACCAAAAAGAAGAGCTTCTCGCGCTGCCGCCACTGTGCCGCTATAAAATATATCGTGTCCAAGGTTTGCACCATTGTTTACTCCTGATACAACAAGATCAGGTTTTTCACTTTTCAAAAGATGGCGCGTTGCCATGTAAATACAATCTGCAGGAGATCCTGACACCCAATACTCATTTTCAGCAACTTCCACCATTCGTAGCGGCTTATGAAGTGTCAGACTATGACCAACTGTCGATCGATCTCTTGCTGGGGCAACCACAACAACATCATGTCCCGATTTTCTTAAGCCATTGGTTAATACGTGTATTCCACGCGCACGATACCCATCATCATTGGAAACTAGTATTTTCATAGAGTTAGATTATCATAGTGTTCTCTTATGTGCCCATTCCTCGGTGACCTGATTGGCCTTTGGTGGAGAGCAATCCCCTCGCCATAAGTCCTAACTCACTCCAAGGCGCTCTCAAAACACTAAGTCGCTTTTAACAGTCCAATTCATTTGCAAAAGAAGAAAGGTAAAAAAAATCAACTTAGGCCTTTTGAGTTTTAGATAACAAGAATCAGATATGTAACAAAAGAGGTCAATAACAAATACAAAAACGAGGAACTTACAAAAAGTTTCTTTTCAAAACTGGCAGATCTTATCAAGTGACTTTTTTTCATCTGAGCCATCCAAATTCGTTCTTCAACAAGGTTGATGAGAATTGCAAATACATACGCCATTGGAAAAATCACCAAATAACTCGTGGAGAAATCCCATTTATAAAGACTCACAACATAACTCAACAGAAGAGGAAACAAAACAAGCTTGGAAACCCAAACCTGCCAAAGAAGAAATCTCTCCTTAACCCGCGTCCATGAAATTCCAACAACTTCATTTAGCAAAATATATTCTTTCAGCTTTTCTTCACTTACCAAGTCCGCCCTGGCATGAGCCACTTTTTGAATTAACTCAGAACAGTTCTCAACAAGAGAGGGAAACTTAAGCAACTGCCCTGAACGAAAGTGCAAAGCAAACCCTCCAAAAAAACGAGGGGAGAACCAGGAGAATCGAATTCTATCAATATCTTTAAAATAGAGCTCATTGGAAGATCTCCCCCTTAGTACCTCAATTTTGTCATTAAAAATTCTGTATTTTGTAAAAATCTTTGGTCGAAAAACGAAAATAAGTTTCACAATAATTGTGATTGGAACAGATGCAGCAAGTATCATTTTAAACAAGCCCTTGTACCAGTCTTCATTTCCAATTTTTCCGTATTCTATTCGAAATAGAATTAAAATCGAAAACAAACAAAAACCCAGCAGGTAGAAAAAGAACTTTTTAACTTGCGGTCTATACTCTAGCTGAAGTGACTCACTATTTTCGACAATCGACAACGGTTCTCCCCCAACTTCTTCTTTCTATCAATTTTTCAAAAGCCAAATCCAAACCTTCCAAACCAACTGTGCTTTGAACAAGCTCACTCAATTTTTCTGGCTTCCACTCTTCCCCGAGTCGCTTCCAAATTTCTTGTCGCACACTATTTTCACAGTTATTTGAACTTGCACCCAAAAGGCTAACACCACGTAAAATAAATGGCATCACCGTTGTCTTGAAATTGGCATCAAGTGCCATTCCAACACTTGCAACATTTCCCCAAAGATGAATATGAGGAAGGATCCGAGACAGGACTTCTCCTCCAACATTGTCAATAGCTCCACCAAAACGAGCTTTTTCAAGAGGACGCACACCAAGCTTAAGTTCATCAAAGCTTTTGACTTCGCTTGCTCCAAAGGATTTTAAAGTTTCCTTAAGGTCTGTCTTTCCTGTCATTGCAATAACCTCAAATCCATTTTGGCTAAGTAACTGAATTGCAATAAGACCAACTCCACCACTTGCTCCTGTCACAAGTATGGGACCCTTTTCGGGAGTTTGACCATTTTTTAACATACGGTGAAGACAAAGAGCTGCTGTGAACCCAGCAGTGCCAAGAGCCATAGATTCAAAAAGGGTCAACCCCTTCGGAAGCGGCACCACCCAATCGGACTTAACATTGATAAACTCCCCATAACCTCCATCACTCCATTCACTTAAAGTTGAGCCATTGACGAGAACCTTATCACCTTTTAAAAACCGAGAGTCACTGGAGCTTACGACAACTCCAGCACAATCAATTCCTCCGTTTAAGGGGTAGGATTTTAAAATCTTACCCTTTCCAAGTCCAGCAAGTGCATCTTTGTAATTGATTGAAGAATGATGCACTTCAATTTGAACATTCCCCTCAGTGAGATCCAAAAGGTCCATTTCCGTTACCTTTCCGCGACCAAACTTTCCGTCTTCAAATATTCGGTAACAACGCATCACTTAACCCGGTAAACCATTTCGTTTTTCATAGTACTGATTCATAGTAAGCTGAATAATCTCATCTATGGATAAGATTTCATCAATAAGTCCTACGCCATGCCCTGCTGAAAAAATGGTTTTGTAAGACGCTTTTCCTTCAGGAGAACCAAGTAAAGCTCGACCTGCTCGAAACATAGAAAGATAGCGCTTTGCTTTTTTACTTTGACTGATAACAGATTCAAAAACCCCAGGCTTCACGCCCAGTTTTTTTAAACTTTCAGTCAAAATAAAATTTCCAGGAAAACCATCCACACGGTCCGTATTGACGATATCCTCAGGAAGAGCATTCACAATCGCCTCTTTATAGGCCAAATCTGACGGGCTCTCTTTTGATGCGATAAATCGAGTTCCCATATAAATACCGCTTGCTCCCAATGCAAGTGCTGCAAGCATCCCAGTTCCATCAACAATAGAACCTGCTGCCAAAATTGGAAGATCCAAGTTTCTTTTCAGATGAGGAATCAACGCAAACTGGGACGTGTCCCCGGCATGACCTCCAGCTCCACTTGAGACCGCCACCAATCCATCAGCCCCAAGGTCTGCCACTTTCTTTGCGTGCTCCAGTCCCACAACATCGCAATAAACTTTTGTTCCCACCTGATGAGCTTTTTCAATAACGCCCCTTGGACTTCCTAGGGAAGTGATAAGAAGTGGCACTTTCTCTTCAAGTGCAATTTCAAGTTGCTGATGTTGATATTTGTTGGATTTTTGAACGATAATATTTATTCCAAAAGGCGCATCTGTCTTAGCTTTGATGTCTTGAATTGCTTTTCTATATTTTTCAATAGGACGAAAATTCAAGGCCGGAAAGGCTCCCAGCCCCCCTGCTTCCCCAGTGGCGCAAACCATGCCTACATCGCTCACCAAAAACATCGGTGCGGAAACAATCGGATACTTTATGCCAAAGGTCTTGGTAAATTCTGTTTCTAATGGATTTGCTGTCATAAACTTGCCTCAGCGTTAGAAGTCATATACTAATACTCTCACCATGATTGAAAAGATAAGATCTGTCATCCCGGAAAATTTAAAAAATACCGCACTTCTGCGAACATTTGGGTTCTTTAAAGTTCCACTTATTTTTGCTGTTCGCCCACGTGTTATAGAGACCAAAGAGAACGAACTCTCGATTCTAATTCCATTGACGAGGTTTACTAGAAATCATTTGAAATCTATGTATTTCGGCACACTCGCCATAGGTGCAGACTGCGCTGGCGGCCTTATTGCCATCAAAAAGGTGCGAGATCGCGGAGTTAAAGCATCCATTGTGTTCAAGGACTTCAAAGCCAGTTTTTTAAAACGACCAGAGGCCGACACTGTTTTCACATGCTCTGATGGTAGAGTTATAGATGAAATGATTGATGAAATGATTGAAACTCAAAAGCGTGTCAACAGACCTGTGCGTATCACCGCAACCACTCCAGACAAACTTGGCAGTGAACCTGTTGCCGAATTTGAACTCACACTGTCTTTAAAATTGACTTAAAATCACTCCCCCTCACGACACTCCACCACAGTCCCAACTCAACTTGCTTCAAGCCTCAGTAAACGAAGAGCGAGAAAGCGACATTGTTTGATCATTCTTAAAAAAATATTTTTGTGTGCTGATATCAACGCCATTGCGATTACGGCTCAGTGCCATGTACAGAATCAGACCAACTATTTCTGAGATTCCGAGTTTTCTGTGGCGAGTAAAATCAGAGTTTGATTGTGCAAAAAAACAGAGTTCTTCTTTGCAAGATTCAATAAATGAGCAATAACACGAGTGTGGTGCACTGCGAATGCGTCATGGGCAACCACCGGGTTGCAAAAATGTTTTAAAGCTCTGTTCTTTGCAAGGCTTTTTTTATTTTAAGTTCTTAATTTCATTTGGCAATTACTTTAACCGAACAGTATTGGTCACGTGACTAGTCTCTTCATCTCCTTTTGCTCATCCACTTTAAAGATAAGCAGATAGAAATTTCACGCTGTTTACTATAGGTGTACAGTTTGTATACAAAGTTTTTGCAATTGAATTTTGTCGTGCTACGTTTCCGCCATGATTTACGAATACACAAATTATAGATCTTTTTTAAAAGGCGTACTCGCAAACAAAAACAAGAGAAATAACAGCTATTCGCTTCGAGCCATGGCATCTCAACTGAGAATTTCTCCTGCGCTGCTCTCCGGGGTATTGAATGCTCATAGAAACCTTTCTCAAGAAAAAGCAATAGAAATCGCGTCTGCTTTAAATCTTAATAAAGAAGAAATCTAATACTTCAAAAAGTAGTTCAACTAGAGACCAGTCATGTACATGGACGGTCACTGCTGAAGGGAATTTGAACTAAGAAAACTCCAGTGGGGAAGTGCTTAAAGCACTCCCCCACCAAAGGTGATTTCGGGCAGAAACAGAAAACCAGTCTTAATGACTGAGTCCTCCTGTTTCTGCCCTTAGTTTATTTAATGTATTCATAAGGGCATCACCTCCTTTCTAACGCGAGAGCGTTAAAAGAAGACTAACACCAAAGGTCTCAATTCTAAAATTAATTATTCTTGGGGATGCCATTAGGTCACACACTCACCAAAGCCTAAGTTTTAAGAAACTGTCCTTTAAGATATTTAACTGCGACTCAGACCAATTTTAATTTGAGCAAGAAGGCGGTTGAAGGGATATAGAATAAAAACAACAGTTAAAAGTGTGTTAAAAATACCAAGTAAAAGTACAACCCCAAATCCACGTATAGGACCTGTACCAAAGTAAACCAAAATCAAAGCCGTAAGAGCCGTTGTAATATAGGAGTCAATCAAACTTGAACTCACTCTTTGAAAGCTCTTTCCAATCAAAGAATCCCCTCGCTCACCAAGACGTCGCAATTCCTTCATACGTTCATAGATAAGAATTGTTGCATCTACTGACATCCCAGCAGTCAACACCAATGCCGCAATACCCGGAAGAGTTAGGGAGGCCTGCAGATGAGTGAGCCCAACAATAACCAACCCAAGATTGACAAGAATTGCAATCACTCCAATAACACCTTCGACCTTATAATATATGAGCAAAAACCCAATCATCAAAAAAAGAGAAAGCAAAACCGCCCGTGAACCTTTCTGTATGAAATCCTCACCCAATGTCGGCCCCACAGTTCTTTCTTCTTTAATGAAAAGTTGAAAAGGAAGAGCACCTGATTTCAAAACAGTCACCATGGAATTGGCTTCTTTCATAAGATCTTCTATCGACTGAGACCCACGAAACTCTATTGAAACCCATTCCGTTCTTACAGGCTCTCCAATTTCTAAGATAGATTCAATCACTCCATCCAAAATAATTGCAACCAATCGCCCTCGATTTACAGGCTCTGTGAGATCTGAAAATCGCCTTTGCCCTTCAACCGTAAGTTGAAGCTGCACCTCGGGTTGATTGAACTCGTTCATGCTGACAAATGCATCTTCAATATGCTGCCCCTCAAGTTGCATCTGTCTTTCAACACGGTAAAGCTCACCTGTCTCCCGACTCCTCACTTCATCTACAAATTGATCTTCAGCTTTGGCTACAAAAGAAAGTCGCAAATGCGCAGCTCTTTGTATTGTCGTTTTTGCTTCTTCAAAGTTTTTAACACCAGGAAGCTGGACAACAATTTGATCATTCCCAGAGACCGCAAGACTGGGCTCAACGACTCCCAGTAAGTCCACACGCTTACGAAGTATCTCCACAACCTCTTTGAGCTGAGCCTGTTTTTCAAAGTTTTGAGCATTTTGAAACTCAGAGTTCTCAAAACCCAAAATAAGGTGGACACCACCTTGTAAATCAAGACCAAGTCGAAGAGGGGCACAGAAAGGACTGGACTCACACTTTCCCTTCACAAATAGACTCCCAAGTACTCCCAGATAGAGCATGAGGGCTATTCCTAAAAAAAACAGACTTCTGTCGAGACGACTCACCAGTTAGAAATAGCAATATTCAGCGAGCCCCTCAAAGAAAAAGTGGAATGGCCCGATAAGTTAAATGATGAATGCCAAAAAATATGACCGCAGATCAGGATTTCGCTATGTTCTTAGAGCAGAGGACCGAAACTCTGGAAGAATCTCAAGATCCCTTCTTTGGGCATCAAGTCGTATTTTCAAAGTCAAAGTCTATGATTTAAGCTTCACAGGCCTTTCATTTATCTTAGATGAAAGCGTTGCACCTCTCCTAGGGGAAAGAATTTCTCTTGAGTTCACCGTACCTGAAACAACTCAAATGGCTTGGTATGGCGAAGTGGTTCGCATCGAAAGAGTTGAGGATTTTTCAAATTTTGAAGGCGAGTCCCCTGTTAAAGTGGCAGTTCGGTTTGTGAAACTCCCACCTCAAATTCAAAACCGGATTGATGAAAAGCTTAAGCTTGCAGAAGATCATTCGGATTTTAGAAATGTCATACCAATAAAAGAAGAAACCATTTATATTGAAGTCAAATCCGGCCCTTCTCCTTTGGCCAAGTGGACACTTCGAGGCACAATGGTTATTGTACTGCTTGCTGCAGTCTATGGAGCCAGTCAGTTTGCTAAAGAAATTATCTCTTTAACTTTAAAGCCCAATAAGGCCAAGATTATGCCTCCAAAAATTCCCAAATAACCCAAGCTTTGAAAACTCAGAAACTGGTCTACAACAGTATTGTTCATCCAAGAGCTTGAGTGGAGCCTCATATCAACAACTGTTGTAAGCCGTGGATCTGCTCTCATTTAGGCCAAACTGTATTCTTTCTCCAATTTCGCTTTACCTTATTGTATAGCTTACCATTTTCTCGAAAATCCATAACTCGGTAGGTGTAAGTTGGGTCCATCACTTCCCATAACCATATCGCATGATTCAAATTCGAACGTTCAAGTAAGTTGAACTGACGATTCATAAAACGATGAACAAGTGGAGAAGCATGTTTTGATCCAAATTCATTTACAACCACTTGGCTCTTGTTGGAACTTTTCCATCTTCGAATTTTCTTGTACATGCTCTTCAAAGTTGAAAACTGAGGATCAAAAGGAACATTTCCGTGAGTGTAATAGAAGGGTTCATACTGATGAACCGTATACAATAATTTGTTTCCATTTAAAGGTGCCCAACCATCCAAAGACCACACATCCCCCCATTCATCTGGTGAAACAAGTATGGGGGTATTGGTATCAATACTACGAATTTCATTGATGAGTGTTTGAGCAAAACCTCTCCAAGCCGAACGATTGATATCATGTGGCTCAACCATCAAGTCATACCCAACAACGTGAGGAGAGTTCTTATAGTGATTTGCGACCATTTTCCACATATTGGCATAAGCTTGCTGCTCTGAAGGCCTTTGAAAGACAGTTTTTCGAGGATTGCCCTCTCCAGTTATATCTCCCTCGCCCCTACCCGGCCCTGTACGAAATGAAATCACAACATAGAGACCAGCTTGTCTTGCCCATTCGACAATTGTTTGAAGCATTGCCCAGTTCTCTTGATTTAAAACCATGCTGTCGACCCCATATGGCCCTGGAACAGAAAGATTCACATAGTTTGCATTTTTAGATCGAAGCGCTAGAAAATCTGCTTTTACAAGTTTTGGATACCAAGGGTCACCTGAGTCTATCTGCTGATAAATATTTGCCCCACGAAGACACGGTGAATTTCCATTCCACAACTCCCACTTACTGCCAGAAACCTCACACGCCAATCCAAACGAATGAAAAAGGGTTACCAAACAAGCCAATATCAGTGTCCGCCACATGTCGCCTCCTCTTTGTTGCTAGACTATCGTCTTGTACTGTTTGTCGGGAGATTCTGATCTGTTCTAAACACCTCTCTAATATCTTCGTCAAAATGCGCAACTCATTGACGATCTTATCCAATTGAGTGAGATTGGCTCACTATGAAAAAGGAATTATGTTACCTTAAAGCCAACTCACCTATTGGCCCTCTCTATCTTGTCGCCAACTCAAAAGGGTTGTGTGCAATTCGTTGGGGAAGTGAAAAACCAAATAAGATCTGGGTAAAAAAACAAAATCATCCCATTTTAAAAGAGACAAAAAAACAACTAGAAGAATACTTCAAAGGCCAACGACAAAAATTTGATCTCCCCCTCTCTGTAGAAGGCACTGAGTTTCAAAAAAAATCCTGGAAAGCACTTCAAAGAATTCCTTACGGCAAAGCAATTTCTTATCAAAAACAGGCAAAGATGCTGGGAGACCCAAACCGAGCAAGAGCAGTCGGCACAGCCAATTCAAAAAATCAAATTCCAATTGTAATTCCCTGCCATAGAGTGATCTCTAAATCCGGTCAACTTGGAGGGTTCACAGGTGGAGTTGAGATAAAAAGAGAGCTTTTGAAGCTTGAAAAAGCATGACTGAGAACAACCTCAAACCAAGATGAATTGCCAGCAAGCCCCTAAATTTTTTACACAACTGATCAAAACTTAAAGATAAAACTCCACCTGCGCCCATCTAAATCAAATGATTTCAGAGACTTGAAAACCTATAGAATCCGCTTATATACCATCAAATAAATGGTGTGTTTCATTTTTGTCACAAACAGAGCTATCCTAGGTTGAGCGAAAAGGGCAATACGGAGGGGCCATGAACCTAGTAATGAAGAAATCGATAATAGGGGCCAGCACTTTCAGCTTGGGTATTCTTCTAGCTTGGACACTTGCAACACAATTGACACCTGTAGATTCAAATGAAGTTCAAGTGACTCGTGACAAAATCAATATCAACATGTGCCAGACACAAAGAGACCTTCTCGACATTGAAATACTAAAAGAAAAGACAAGCCAAAATGGCGAAGAAGATCAATTTACATTTTATGCAAAACTCATAAATCCAAAAATTGATCCAAGTGAATTCCTATACAGATGGGCAGTCAAAGCTCCTGAAACTTCAAAAGTTTCACAAGAAGAGCAGGACACCTATAGACTGGTTTTAAAACCAGATGTTTGGGGCACCTATCACGTCTTTTTGACCATTGGTGATAAATACGACAACTGCAAACATTCTATATACGTTTTCCAATATCCAGACTTTCAAGAGCAAACAGACTCAAATGCACTTCACGTGTTACAGGCAAGTTTAAGTACAAAGTTGTCCCAAATGATTCAAAGTCTACAGAGGTAGACTTTTCTTGATTGCACACGTGGTCAGGTACATCCAAAGATATTGACGCATTGCTTTGCCATTCATATAGTCCTTAGAAGGTCCCAAACTAAGAGGCGACAAAATGAATGCAATCCAACTCAGTGTGGTCGTACCCATTTTCAACGAAGAGGAAAACGTTGGGCCTCTTTATGAAGAAATCAAATCTGCTTTAAGTAATTCCAATTTAAATTATGAAATACTGTTTTGTAATGATGGAAGCACAGATCAAACCCTCAACGTACTCCTTGATATCGCCAAGTCAGACTCTACAGTTCACGTTGTAAATTTCCGCCGAAATTTTGGTCAAACAGCAGCTATGAGTGCCGGGTTTGATCAGGCAAAGGGTGAAATTGTTGTCGCAATGGATGGGGATCGCCAAAATGATCCAAAGGATATTTTAACAGTCTACAACAAAGCCCTAGAAGGTTATGATTTAGTTTCTGGATGGAGAAAAGACCGTAAAGACAAACTTCTTTTAAGAAAAATCCCTTCTCGCATTGCAAATCAACTGATTGGAAAAGTCACAAACGTTGAACTTCACGACTATGGCTGTTCTTTAAAAGCCTACCGTAAGGACTTACTAGAGCACATACATCTCTATGGGGAGATGCATCGATTCATACCTGTGTTTGCAAGAAAGGCTGGCGCTAAAATTACAGAGATCCCGGTGAATCATCGTCCGCGTGTTGCTGGGATAACAAAGTACGGGATCAGCCGAACATTTCGCGTTCTTATGGATTTACTCACAGTTCAATTTTTATTGAAGTTTCTCTCTCGTCCACTTCACTTTTTTGGCTGGCCAGGTCTGACATGCTTGTTTCTTGGGGCTTTCTCTGGCGGATATCTCACCTATCTTAAATTCTTCTTTGATCAAAATATCGGAGACCGACCACTCCTGCTTTTTTCACTTCTTACGACAATTCTTGGGTTTTTATTTATAAGTATCGGCCTACTTGGCGAAATTATGACTCGTGTTTACTATGAATCCACTGGTAGCAAACCCTATGTGATTCGAGATATCTACAATTTCAAAAATGGCAATCGCACAATTGATGAATAAAAAAGCTTTTAAAACCATCGGAATACTGTTGGTTCTTCTAAGTGCCTACTATATCTATCAATCCGTTGTAGACCTTACCTCTTCTGATGAAATCAAAGTGATAATCCAAAAACTCAAACTTCCGATCGCAATAGGAGTGGTTGCCTATTTTATAGGGGGCCTCTCAAATGCATGGGGATGGGCTCTTCTTTTTGAAAAAAGATTGCACACATCTATTGCTCTTATTTATTTGAAAACTCAGATTGGAAAGTATTTGCCCGGAAATTTTGGACATTTTGCTGGCCGACAAGTTCTTGTGAAAAACCTTGGTGTATCTCACAAATCTTTGCTTCTTTATCAAGGAAAAGACCTAGCTCTAAACCTTTTAGCGGCACTACTTCTTATTTTTATAGCCTTTCACTTTGGAGAAATATCAAAAATTGAAAACCCTTGGATTTTGGCAGCTCGTGACTTCTCCCCTCTCACAGAAACTCTCATTGGACTTACTCTTTTTGGTTTCATACTCCTCACCCCAAGATCTGTGCTAAAAAAATGGGGGGCACAACGCTTTCTTATGGCTCTTCCGTTTTATCTTTTCTTTTTGCTTATCTCTTCTCTCATTTTTTATTATCTAGCAAATTTGCTTTCACCAGAAACTCAAGATATAGGATCTCTAATCTTTGCATACCTTATCGCCTGGGTTTTAGGCTTTGTCGTTGTCGGTGCACCTGGCGGAATTGGCATACGCGAAGCCACATTGATCTACCTGCTGACCCCAGTTCTAGGATCTGCTGAAATTATTGTCTTAGCAAGCGCACATAGGTTGATTGCAATTTCAGGAGAGCTCCTTGGTTTTTTATTTGCTCTTTGTTTTAAAAAACAGATCACCCAAAACCTTATAATCATTCCTATTGTTCTTTTCACCGCCAACCTGGCATTTGCAAAATGTAAATCCACTTTTCGAAACTTCGTCAAAGACCACTCACCTCGTTTAGGTGAACTTCTCCCCAATGACGACTGTGTTATAAATAAAATCACGCCCTACAAGATGCCTGAAACACTTGAAATAATTTATGAGGAATACAAGAAAACCAATATCAAAGAAAAAAACATTCACTACTCTTTTGGTCCAAAAAGAGCAGCAAGAGATGGTGAAAACACAATCGATTTGGACAAAGAAAACCTCTTAGCCAAAAAATGGCTTCTGTTTTTACAAGACAAACACAAAAACATTTTGCATGAGGTTATTCTTGTTCCAGGACACGGCCCAAAAGATTTAAAAGAACCACTCTCTCAAGTTTCTATCCAGAGAGTTCACTTAGCACTTGGACAAGCCAAGGCCCTTCAAGCCCCTCTCTTGATATTTACAGGAGGCAATGTTCACCCTGAAAACACCCCTTATAACGAAGCTTATGAGATGAAAAAGTATGCCATTGGAAAACTCAATGTTCCAGAAGAGTTTGTTTTCCTAGAACCCTACGCACGTCACTCAACAACAAACTTAAGAAACTCTGCTCGTATTATGAAGTCCTTTGAAATATCACAAGCCCTTATTGTAACCACAAGAGGACAAGCGCAGTATTTTGGAAATTCAAATGTGAATAGTTTCTCACTTCGTGCCAAAACGACTTTGGGATACAGTTTAGGAAATCTTGATATGGTCTCCGGAAATACTGTGACCTACACTCCAAGCAACAAAGTCTTCACACGTGGAACAGATCCAAAAGACCCCTAAGCTCTGCTGACTTAAGTTTCTGGGATTAAAAGTGCGTTTAAAAGTAAGCATTCTTTTTAAGCAGCTTTTTGAGACTCTTCTAGCATAATCCAGGTTTCAATGACATCTCTTAGAGCAATAGGCTTTCCAAATAAAAAACCTTGCCCAAAGTGACACCCCAAAGCTTTTAAAAGAAGCTTCTGTTCTTCTGTTTCAATACCCTCAGCTATGATCGGTTTCTTCAAACCCTGTGCCATCTGAATAATAGATTTTACTACAACTTGTGTGCTTGGATCATCTGCTAAAACTTTCACAAAAGATCGATCTACCTTTAAGTTGTCAACATTCATACGTGAGAGGTAAGACAAACTCGAGTACCCTGTACCGAAATCATCCAAAGCAATCAAAACCCCAATTCGTTTACACTGATCAATCCAACTGGTGACCGAGTTTCCTTCTGCATACAAACTTTCTGTGATTTCAAGCTTCAAATCCCCTGGCTGCAATCCAAACGATTTAATCGAATTATCTAAAACCTTGAAAAACTCTGGATCACTCACTTGCTTAGCAGATACATTAATGCTCATAAAAAGATCGGGTTGCTCTTGATTGACTTCAGCATATTTCTGACGAATTTCATGAAAAGATTCACAAGCTTTGTGTAAAATCCATCGCCCTAGAGGAACAATAAGTGATGTTTCCTCAGCCACTCCCAAAAATAAATCCGGCCGAACTAAACCACGCACAGGACTGTCCCACCTAACAAGTGCTTCAAAGCCGCAGAGTCGATCATCTTTAAGATCAATGATAGGTTGAAAATGCAATACAAACTCTTCGTTGTCTAACGCACTTACCAAGTCTTGTTCAAATTTAATTTTTTCTACAACATCACTGTCATCTGCATGATTTGGAAAACCGAGAGACTGTCTCAAGTCCTGATGCGTTTCCTCTCCGACTGTGAGTTTCAGATTGCTTCGCACCCGTGAAAGCAAACGACGTATAACCAAGCGAACAACTGGGTCTGAGCTTTGAATTCTTTCTTGAAGCTGATCTTTCTTTACAAGACTAATAACACAATCTGTTTTTGCACGTGCAGAAGCCGCTCTTGGAGAGTCATCAATCACACCCATTTCACCAAAAATTTGGCCCTGCTCTAAAACAGATACACTGATATCATTTGTACCATTGGGTATAAAGATCTCCACCTGCCCCTGATCAATAATGTAGGCAACATCAGAAACTTCACCCTCATTAAAAATAAGGGTCCCCTTTTTAAACTTCTGAGATTTACTTGTAATTGACATACAGTTTCAACCTTCTCAAAACTATACATCGGAAGAATGTGATTCAAACTGGACCACTAAATGTAAAAAACGCTCTCACTGTCTCATTCTGAGAATCAGGCAGAAAGAGCCTCAGGAGGGCCTATTCTACTTGACTTCAGAGTCCTTAAATACGCGAGATCCCACAGCTTTTTTCTGCCCCTGATATTTCCCAGAGTAAGGGTTCTGTGCAGCTTGATCCATTTTACAAAAAACCATCTGGCAAACTCGGCGTCCTTCTTCTAACTCAATTGGAAGCGAATTGGCATTGTAGAGCTCAAGTGTGATATTCCCCTTAAATCCTGGGTCCACCCAGCCCGCATTTTGAATAAATAGCCCCATCCGACCAATTGAACTCCGCCCCTCTACAAAAGCCGTCAAATTGGCTGGTAACTCGAAATACTCCATAGTTGTTGCAAGGATAAAAGAATGAGGTGCAATAGTGATGCTTTGACTTGTGATCTCACGATACTCAATTTCAGAATCCAATTTCAATGAATTCATATTTGTGTTTTCTACAACTAAAAAATGATCCCCAAGACGACAGTCAATCGAGGCAGGCTGGATACTCTCACTCACAAGAGGCTCTACAACCAACTCTCTTTTTTCAATCATACTTGTTAATGTTCTATCAGATAAAATCATCGTATCTCCTCAAAAGAAATCGTCTATTTTTTACATAACAAAAATAGACTGACGCTTAAGAGTTGTCATCGAAGTAAAAAAGTACGGCCTACCTTCTTGGTGCAAAGCGCCAAGTCGCTCTTTCTGGGCTCTGGACGCCCTAATAGCTATTGACGTCAAATCCAACTGTCGGTGTCCACCTTAAGCCCAAAACAACACCCAAGGATTCATCCCCCAATGTGCCAGAGAGGCTTGAATTTTCTGACTTTCTCCCTAAACCCATCTTATACCAACAAGAAAGGCCAAGATCCATCGAACGAGAGATAGAGAAGTTATAGCCAACTCCAACTCCGAGAGCGCGCGCTTTATAATCTGCCGATTTTTCTACGTTTGCCACAGAAACAGATCGATCTGAAATCGTAGTGGCAACAAAGAACTCGTTGTACTGAATTTCAAACTGAAGCCCTAACTCCCGACTTGTTAACTCTTCCCCGGCAATAGAGCGATGTGGAGATTTGGTTTCTTGGTAAAGAGCACCCAATGCCAATCCTCCGTAAGCTTCTCCAAGAACTCGAACTGAACCTGAAATACCATATACAATTCCTTCATAACCTGAAAGTGACCCATCAGGGTTTTCTATTGCCATCCATTGATATCCGAATTGAGGAATAATACTAAAGGCACCTTTTCTGTACTCCTTTACTTCTATCTCGTTTTTATTTTCTTGAGCAAAAGCAACGTTGGCAAAAAGAAGAACCAGTATAACTTTCTTCATGGGATCACCAAAATTGCTGTTGGATTTTGCGAGTAAATTCCAGGACCAATAATAGGCCCAGAGGTTGCTCGTGTTAACACACTTCCATCAAAGTTAAACTTTTCAACCGTGTCTTGAGTGTCACTCCCGATATAAACAAACCCATTTGCATCCACTGTTGCTGGGCGAGGGGTGTCTATGACTGAAGTGTCTGAAAACGCAAGTGTGGCATTTGTGCCATCAGGGTCAAGTGAGTAAATCTCATCCCCAGTTGCAAAGGTTACAATGATACGATCTGTGTCTTCATGATAGGCAAGCCCTGTGGGTTGACCTGAGTTAAATGGAGCACCTGAAACCTGAGTGATACATCCCCCATCAGTATCAAACACACTGTACATCCCCCCACCAGCGCGACTCACAACCCCAACAGCATCCAAACTTGAAATATAAACAACACCATAAGGATCATTGATCGTACATGCTCCAGTGGAAGCAGAAATAAATGGGTTTCCAGAACGGCTCCCATCAACAGTCACTTTCTCAATCGCATCCGTACTTCCTTCATTGATCCATGTAGATCCATCAGGAAGTGTTGCAATTTGTCTCAAAGGATTGGAATTGATTTGAGCATGAGATGCAAAAATTGAAGCGGCTCCCGAGATTAAATTGATGGCATCCACCCTATCTGTACCGTTTACAGCCGCTAAGATCTGATTGTTTTGAAAATAAGAAAGTCCTGAAGCAAATTCTGCTGTTTCATAATAATCTTGAAGAACGCGTACAACATTCCCCGAAGAATCAAAAAGAGTTATAAGACCAGGCCCTGAATTTGGCCCTGCTCTCACTGAAGCAACGACTATGTAGTTTGAGAAATTACTTGGAGCAGATTCTGAAAATGGGTCATCCCCTGCACAACTCACAAGTAACGCAGTACCAAGAACCCAAATAAAAATAAAGATTGTGGTCACGACCGACTTCAAACCTTACCTACCCCTATGCTTATAGTTTAAGCCATAGGAGGGTATTAGAGCCTAAATGGACATTCGAAAAGAACTATACCAGACAAATTTAGAGGAATTTTTCACCTATCTCTAGGTACTGCTCCGGTAGGAGTCGAGTAAAAGTAGGCTTTAAATGCCTACCACTAAAGGATGTCTCTCTACATTTTGTGCATCACCGTGGTGGTTTTCAGCACGGTGATGCACAAAATGTAGAGAGACATCCTTTAAAAAATGGCCAGTCACTGGACAAAGCCAGCAACTGGCACCTAGAGAGCCCCAACATACATTGGTCCTGCCCAACATCAAACATGAGCTTGTATCGAAATCTAAAAGAGTCGCAATCACTCTTAGAAAAATGAAAAGGTTTCCATTTGCTCTTCAATCCATAAATCTGATGTGAAGACTTTATAAAGAAGTGACCTGCTTTCTGGGGCTCAATGAGCTAAGAGTTAGCTTTTTAAGTGAGCCACGTAGTCGATCAAATCGATTTTTGTGAGAATATCAAGTGGTTTAGAGTCCTGATCCACAACAACCACACTTGGTCGATCTAGCAAAAGCTCTTCTAGAGCCGAAAGTGGAGTTTCTGTCGAAACGGAGGTGACATTTCGCTCCATAACACTGTCTATATTGACGCCAAGTTTTGTATTTTGTCCAGAAAGAAGCCCTTCAAGCAAGTCTTGCTCTCTCAGCATACCAACAAGCTTCCCACTTCGAGTGACCGGGATTTGTGAATAACCCTTTTCTTTCATAGCTGTAATTCCAGCCTCACACGAATCAGAGCCATCCAATGTGAAAAGACGGTTTTCCTTTGATACAAGTTGGGAAACACTTCCCTCTAAAGTTGCTAAACTTGTAAAACGATTCTCTTCCATCCACTTTGGTTCAATAAACTTGGTCATGTAATTTCGAACTCCATCTGGTAAAACGACAACGCAGTTTTGACCAGCTTTGAGCTCTGTCGCTTTTTGAAGAACAGCATAAAGCGCTGAACCCGATGAACCTCCACAGAGAAGCCCTTCCTCACGAATCAACTGACGAGCCAGTAAGAAGGATTGCCTGTCATTGGTCTTCACCCACTCATCTATCAAACTTCTATCTAGTACATCTGGAATAAAATCATATCCAATTCCTTCAACTTTATAGGAACCAACAAAGTCACCACCTGCTAGTATAGAGCCAATAGGGTCTGCTCCGATAATACGACAATTGGGATTCACTTCTTTGATCTTTCTAGCAACACCTGTGATGGTTCCACCAGTTCCAGCACCCATGACAACCATGTCCACTTTGCCGTCAAGCTCCTCAAGAATCTCAGTACCTGTTCCGTAGTAATGTGCATCTGGGTTATTTGGATTTCCGTATTGATCTAGAATATGAGCATTGGGAAGCTCTCTTTGAAGTTTTTGTGCCACACCAATATGACTTTCCGGAGCATCCCATGCAGCTTCAGTTGGAGTTCGAATGATCTTTGCTCCAAGAGCCTCTAACACCACCTGCTTTTCTCGGCTCATTTTCTCAGGCATCGTGATAATAACATTGTAGCCTTTCACCGCACCAGCTAGAGCCAACCCAAGCCCAGTGTTTCCACTTGTAGGCTCAATAAGAGTGTCTCCTGGTTTGATACGCCCCTCTTTTTCAGCTTCTTCAACCATTCGAAGAGCAATGCGATCTTTGGTCGAACCTGCAGGATTAAAAAACTCACACTTTGCAAAAACATTGCAGTCCAAGTGCTTTGTAACTCTGTGAAGTTTTACGAGTGGCGTATTACCAACGGCCTCAAGTATGTTTTTCATTTCCCAGCACTCCCATTTGAAAGAGCAAAATCGCTCAATTTGCTTGAGCCGACTTTACAAGGCAAAGAACCAAAATGTCTACCTGAGTGAAACTTGAACTCTAATGCGGCGAATCTATAACCTGAACTATCGCCCCAGGTACTCAATCAACCCCTTTGGGTTATCAGTAATGATTCCATTTACGCCCTTTTTGATTAGACTTTTCCAAGTTTTCGGCGAATTCACAGTCCAAGGAACAACTTGAAAACCTGCATCCTGCCAATACTTGATTTTACTTTGAGATAAAAACCTATAGTTTGGAGAAATCACATCAGCTCCCACCTTCTCAGCAATCTCACGAGTCTCTTCTTTTGAGCCTTTCTTAATTAGAAATGCTGTTTTAATGTCGAGCTGATGTTTTTTCAAATATATCAAATGATTCTCATCAAATGTTTGGACCAAAATCACAGGCTGGAGAGCGCTTTTATTGATAGAATCTGCCATCAACTGCGCAAACTCCTCATGAGTGGGCGACCACTCCGGTTTTTCACGCTTATTTTTCATTTCAATATTCATACGAATATCTCGGCCTAACTCTTCACTCCGTGTACGAACCAACTCAAAAACGTCATCAAGAGTTGGAACTTTTGTGCCAGGAATTGGCACTTGATCAGGAAAGTTTGGGTTTTTTAAACTTCCACAGTCGAAAGTCTTCAATCTTTCTAAGGTCATTTCAAAAATTGGCAAAGTCTCAGTGACTCTATCTCCATTAGGGTTCAAGCAAAGATCTTGATTCACGGTTAAGTCATGATTCACTACAAGCTTTCTATCAACAGTGACCACAACGTCTAGTTCAATGTAATCCGCACCCACTTCAATGGCATGTTCAAAGGCAGGAATTGTGTTCTCAGGAAACAAGGCGCGCGCGCCTCGGTGTCCATGCACATCTATGGCGTTTGCACTTCCTAAAAATAACATTGTTATCAAAAAAGAAAACATAACTCTCCCTCAATCTTACACACCCCACACTCTAAGCCAATAAATTCAAAAAATCTAGAGGATCTCCTTAAGACAAGCCTCAGCTCATTTCAGACGACTTTGGAATCTCAACCGTAAAACAAATTGTCTTTTCGTCCAAAAATTTAGCTGAAATTGTCCCTGAGTGGTTCTCTACAATCCCCTTTGAAATACTTAACCCTAAGCCCGTTCCTTCTCCCAATGGTTTTGTTGTAAAAAATGGGCGAAAAAACTCAACAATTCTCCCCTGACAATCAGAGCAGACATTTACAACCTCAAATAAAACAGTTGTCGACGTTTCTATAACTCTTACTTCCACCCAATTTGATTCTGCCTTTTTTGCCTCATAACATGCATTTTCAAGCACATTCAAAAGCACTTGTGACATCTGCACCACATTTGCCTTTACAAGGGGTGATTTTGACGGAAATTGCTTTTTAATTTCTATTCCTTTATAAGTCACATTTGCACAAACAAGTTCTAAAACAGTTTCAAATAACCAGGCTGAATCTGTATCCACATGTTGATCCAGAGCCCCTTCTCTTCCTAAAACAAGAAGTCCGTTGATAATTTTGGACATGCGACTGGTCATCTCTGAAATCTTCTTTGTCATTTTTTGAAAGAACACTTTATCAATCGAATTCTCTTGCTCCAAAGTTCTTGTCATTTTCTTTACAGTTCCATCGATGATAGCAAGAGGATTGTTGATCTCATGTGCAATGCCACCAGCCATCTCACCTAGAGATGCCAATTTCATTGAAGTTCTTAAAACGCTCTCTGTTTTTTTGCGCTCTGTAATATCCAAGGAAATCCCCGTCACGGCATAGACATCACCATTTTCATCAAGCATCGGAAATTTGTATGTGTCATAGTCATGAAAGGTTCCATCAGGATGAGGAACCCTTTCTTCAAAATGCTGAACTTCTTTCTTTTTTGCTATTTCTCGATCATTTTTCGATAGAGTTTTTGCAACTTCAGGCAAAAACACAATATCATCTGTCAGCCCCATAAAATTCTCTATATTTGAATCAACAACTTCATGGAATTTTTTATTAACAAAGAGATACTTGAGACCTGGGAAAGATTTCGAATAAATAACTGCAGGCACAACATCCAATGTCTGCATCAAGAACTTCTCCAAGTTGTCCTTGGAAATCTCAGAAAATGCCACAAGACCCTCTCATAACCTCTAAAAAAGAAATCTTAGAACTACAATGAACACTTTGTTGAGGGAATAAAAAAGTGAGGTTTAGAGGTTTTATACCGATAAGATTTGTAGAGATTTTAATAAACTAGCACCGTACACGGCTTAAGACGCGTCTTTTGCCATAAGCGAAGCTCCTCATCAGCCAAATCTTGACTGATCTCACCTCCAAAAACTAGAGGATTTCCATAGGGAAGCACTTCTTCTAAAAAATCTTCTAGCTCTAAAGGAGCACTTATAAACTGTGGATCCAGTACCACGGGCTTCAATTTTCCATCTCTTCCTTCTACAATTACAACTGAAGCAAAGTGCCGCATATAATGAATTTCAGTCTTATCTAAACGGTTTTCAACACGTATATCACTATCATGGCATTGAATGAGAAGGTGCCCAGATCTTATTTGATGCTTCCTCAGCAAATAGCTGTTTAGGTCTAACATCCTCTTATGACATTCTCCATTTGGTTTTTCATATCTGAATTGAGAATTGTCTTTAAATTGACTGTAGAGATAGTTCAAAACAGAAGAAGAAAGTATCGAAGTATCTATTCTTACAAGTTCTTCAACTGGAGAGATTCGAGCCAAAAGATTTTCTATACTGACTTGAGCATGTACCTCTAGTGTCAGCGAGGTTAGCACTAGAAAAGAAAATATCAGTGAAATCCCTTTTTCTCTAAACATTTCATCATTTTAACTCAATAGATCGTATTTTTGTTTGGAATTGTTTGATGAGATAAATTTTACGCAGCTTGCTGACTATCTCTTTCTCTTTTGTGTTTCCATTGTCTATAAAACACTTGTTTCATATCTGGGTAATCTCGAACTTGAATCTCTGGTCGATCGATCAAGACCATTTTGATTTGTGAGAAACTCTCTAGAAATTTTGCAAATTCAGGGGAAATAACTAAGTACGAGGAATTGGAGTCCACAATATTTGATAAAAGCTTTGTGTAAGCCTCAAGTCGCGCGGCTCTCACAATGGGTTCGCCATCGATGTCAAACTCTTGTCTTACACTTGCATCCCCGCGAACGATAATTTCAATGTCTCCAGAGGCCACACTTGCCCCAATCTTAATCTCAGACTGAACCTTATACTGCACCTTAAGTGCTTCGAAATTTGGAAGCATGGATTCGAAAAACTGAATCGCAGATCTCAATAGATCCTGCCGCCTTCTTTGACTTGCGATTTCAAGCTCACCCTCAAGCCCCGGGATATCAGACATATCACTCTCTTTGTCCATCACACCAAATGAGATAATATGACCATCCCCATTGGATTTATGTAAGTACCCACCAAACTGACTCAGCGTTTGAATCATGGTTCTGTGGTAGGCATGCATAAACTCCTTGGCACTATCTTTGGATTCCTGTTGCATAAACCCAGTGTACCCACGAATATCCACGCTCATCACAAGACCATTTCGGGTATAGCCATCAAGAATATCGTCACGCCCTTCATAGATAGCATGAGCAAGAGTTTCACCGAGAAAAGGTGCTGCTCGATCTTTTACACTTTGATCAGCCAAGGCGAGCTTAAGACGTAGTTTGTAGACCGTGTAAAGGCCAGGAAATAGAATTGCAATCAATAATGCATAATCTCCAAAAATCAATTTGGCTATAACACTATCTCTTCCACTTATTAAGAAAAGGTACAATAATGGTCCAAAAAAAATAAAAAGAAACCCCACAATTTGAGACACTATTATCTTTGGAGGGCCTGCACTCATCGAAATAACAGATGATATCACTACAATGTTTGTTGCATGAAAATAGAGGTAAAACTCATGATTACCATTAAAAAAAATAGGCCAGGCGTGAATCATAGCAGCAGAAACAAGCAATCCAGGAAGAACCACTGCTGTCGAGTACGACTTTAACACACTATTGTGTCTATAGTTTCTGTACCAAAATGCAAAAAATAGCGCTGGCAAAGCATTAAACAACAATCTTGGCACAACATTCTCTGTCAAAGTTAAATTAGGCATAACCTGATGGAATACATCTAGACTAATAAAACCATAGATACCTGATAATCCTACCCAACAAAAACATAGAATAGAAGCACGGTTGGCTACACCCGCGTGCATACCATAATGAATCTTATCTACAGAAAGATCATGCTTCTTTTCTATCTGAGTCTCCTTGATGTTTCCTATGCTCTTTCAAAAGCTCCGCAATTACCCCTTTATGTGAAGCATCCAACTCCATTTCAGAAGAAAAGTATTTGTCCGCATCTTCTTGCGATCGAATCTGTGCTCCTGGAGGAATTGAGGCTCCTGTCTTAATATGAACTCCATTTGCAACCTCAACCTTTGTACCAAGAACGGCCCCCGTTCCGATAATACAATTATCTCCCACCTGAACTCCGTGATTCACATTGGCTCGTGGACGAATATTTGTACCATGCCCAATAGTTACACGAATTCCAACAGCAGTATTCACCCCAATTTCAGATTTCTCCCCAACTGATGTTCCCAATGCAAACATAGCCATATGACCAACCATAGCTCCATCACCCAACGTGACATTTCCCACAATAACTGAACCATCATTGAGACACATATTTGTTCCAACACAAACGCGATTTGCAATGTAGACACCTTTTCCAGCTCGAATCATACCCAAATCTCGAATCCATGTGTCTGGATAGAAAATCGCGGAATAATCTCCCTTATAACCAAACAACCAAAACGTCAGAATCTTAAGTGGTGGAACGGCCAATATCACAGCGTAAAGTGGCTTGAAGTAGTAAACTTGAGTCCAAGCCGTACCATACACACGCCTTATGGCATAAAGTGGGTGATCCGTGCGCCTTGGAAACTTCCCCTCAACAATTCCAAAAGAGAAGATCTTTCCAATAACTCCTGCAGTAAGAATAAAACCAAATCCAAATGTCAAAGCAGCTCCAACACACACCAGAGCTTTTTCAAGAGTTGAACTCTCAGCCATCAGAAAACTATCTAGGACAATTGCACTTAAAAAAACTGGCACACACCAGATCAATGCCACAACAAGCATTGGAGAAAGTTTTGACAGCCAAGCAAGAGGCAGTGGCAATCGAAGCTCTGCCACCAAATCTGCAAGCTCCTGATTGGAAACTTTTCCCTTCATTTTATTGATATCACGCAACCTCATGACTACCCCACCTTCTTCAAGGTTGTTTGTTCTCTAGCTTCACTACTCATCAAAATTTCTGTGATTTCACTTTGCTCAATCAACACGTGTTCTTCATTTTCAATGTCTGTCTGAATTCCAAGTTGATATGCAAAGTCAGATGTGATCAGGATCTTGTCTTTAGAGAGTTTACTCTGAATAGAGTTAAAGCTCTCAATCTCGCAGTTTTCAAAATCAAACTTGTTCTGAATTTTTAGAGACAATGTGTTCACAGAGCCAATTTGCATTTTAAGCCCGCTATAGCTCTCAGACACAAGTGTCGCAAAAGCCGCTAAGTTGAGACGCTTCAGCTTAAAACCAAGAGTTTGCCCTGAAACATAGAAGAACCGAACACCTTCAGTGGGGGGCACCTTCTCACTGATTGAAAAAACAGCCTTGCCTTTCTCAATGATCTCAGATGAAACCTCACCTTCTATGGCTAAGTACTGCCAAGGCTCCTCATTTTCAATAAGCCCCACACCACTTAAACCTCTTAAATCATTTGGGACATCCACATTCTGAGTACGTTCTTTAACCGATCTTAATTTCTTCACACATGCCTCCAGGACAGTATTTCTCAAAATCTGATCGGACTTAAATCTGTATCTATTTAGGACTTTCTTTAGGTGCCAGGCATATTCTACGGATGCAACGCATCCGCAGAATATGCCTGGCACCTATCGGACAAAAGGCCAGGTAACATAAGAAAATTTCACATATCTCTAGAATTTAAATTTTAAAAGAAAAACGAGACCTATCCCTCGCTTTAAGGAGCCGTATAGGTCCAACCCATAATCTCGCCAGGAGCAGGGTTACATGATCCATTGATTTTAAGAACTCCGTCTTCATAAATGTCCATAGGAATGGACAACTCTTCTTTTGCAGTTCCTGTCTCTGTTTCTCGTATTGTGGATAGTATTCGACATGCCTCAATCGAAAAATCTTCACTTTCACAAGTCACAGCTGGGGGGTTTGTTGGCAGTGTCATTTGATGGATTTCATTTCCCATATAGCGTGCTGAAAGTAAACAATCAGCACTAGCCAAGCTTACTCCACCCATCAACACCAGAATGCTCAAACAGATTGTCTTTTTCATACCTAATCTTATCGGGCTTACCTTTGTGCGACTTTAGTCCGAAGTGCTAAGAAGTATTTAATTGGGATGTAAGTGATTCAGTTTGATACTTTAGGTGCCAGGCATATTCTGCGGATGCGTTGCATCCGCAGAATATGCCTGGCACCTAAATGTAGTGAACTTTGGCGGCATCTATAGTTTCGATCAAGTTTTCAAGCTCTGAAATCGCCTTGCCGTAGCGATCGGCCACTTGATCCCACTCTTTCTGCTCTTTCACCTCTTCTTTTAAAGATTTTAGAGCTTTTCTTGCACCCTCAATAGAAAACCGATCTCTATAGAGAAGCTTCTTAATCAAAAAGGAAGTCTCAACATCTTTTCTTGAATACATACGTTGATTGCTGGCGGACTTTCTGGGGTTCAAAGCATCAAACTCTGTTTCCCAATATCTTAAAACATAGGTTTTAACATCTAGAAGATCTGCCACTTCACCTATTTTAAAAGCCATTTTGTCAGGGATACTTTCAAGTTCTTTTCTTAGCTTCTCATCAACAACCGAAGACTGAGCTTTTGGAGCCTCATTTGCTTCAGAAGTTTTTCCTTCTATTGCAGATTGTACTGAATCTCTTAATATGAGCTCTTCCATAAACTGCTCCCCTAAATTCTTAGTCCGTCATACCTTCAGTCGACTGACCGTTGAGCATTGCCTTTAACACCTGACTTGGTCGAAATGTAACCCTACGACGTGCACTGATTTTAATCTGATCGCCAGTCTGTGGGTTACGGCCAATTCGCTCTTCTTTTTCCTGAATAAAGAAGTTACCAAATCCCGAGATTTTAACTTTATCACCTTTGCTTAAGCTATCTTTCAAGCTCTTAAACACAAGCTCCACCAACTCTGAACTCTCCTTTTTAGAAAATCCAATCTTTTGGTAAACCTTCTCAACGATGTCTGCTTTGGTGATGGTCGAGTGACCCACATTTTGTCCGGCCATTGCCCCTCCGATGTGCTCTAACTAAAGGCTACCAAGATTCTCTAAGGAATTTCAATATTTATACGAGTTTACCGGACCTGTGCGCCAAATTTCTTAGCAACTGCAGCAATGATTTTTTCCTGAAGAGCGTTCACAACCTCATCTGTCAGCGTTCCATCTGTATCCTGATACACTAGACGAAAGGCTATAGAACGCATCCCAGGTTCGATATTCCCACCTTCAAACACATCAAAGACATGAATCTCTTGTAAAAGAGAGCCCCCAGCCTTTGAAATCGCCGATTCAATCTCTCCGCTTGAGATCTCTTTGTCCACAACAAGTGCCAAATCCCGATCCACAAAAGGAAATTTGGAAAACGTCTTTGTACGCCTCAATCTTGGCTGCCCTTTAAAAAAGAGATCCAAGTTAAGTTCTGCTAGAACTGCTGTCTCACGAATTTTTAAATCCTCATTTAGTTTTGGATGAAGAGTTCCAATATATCCTATGTTTTTGCCTTCTAAAAATAGAGCTGCCGACTGACCTGGGTGTAAAAACTCAGGAAATAAAACATTCCCTTTCCACATAAAGGACGTGTAATTGAAGTTTGTTAGAAGATTTTCAAGATGAGATTTTACTTCCAAAACAAGTGGGCCATCTGATTTGGACCAAATATTACTTTGCTTGCCCCATGCCGAGAGCCCAAGTCGCCACTCTTCTTTGTACCCTTCAGAATCTTTAGAAAAAGTGGGACCAATTTCAAAAAGTTTTCCAAACGACAATCCATGACGTGAATTGTGAGAGACATTTTTTAAAAGCCCAGGGACAAGACTTGTCCGCATGACTCCAAGCTCTTCACTGAGTGGGTTTATAATTTTCACAGGCTCTGCTGAAGTTTTTAACCCCACTTTGTTGAGCAATTCCACATCACCTAAAATTTGAGCCTGAGTTTTTTCATCTAGAAAAGCAAAATTGATAGCTTGGGAATATCCAAGGGCTCTCATAGAATTTTGTGTTTGCCTTTTTAAAATATAATTCACATCATGAGGCACGGCTTTATGAGCAATAAAGGGCTCTGAGTCCGGAATTTTGTCATACCCTTCAAGACGTGCGTACTCTTCAATAAAATCCTCTTTGATGGAAAGATCTTGTCGAAACGTAGGTGGCGTGATCAAAAAAGATCCGGCTTGAGAAACGGAAACTTCAACTTCACACCCAATCCCCTTCATCCAACTCTCAAACTTGTCATTTGTTGCCTCAAAGCCCAGTCTTTCTGTGACGTCTTTCACATCTACAGTGACGGCACTCTTTCTAATATGATTTGGATAAATATCGTAGTGATCATCATAGAGTTCACCTCCAGCAAATTCCGCAATCAACTCTGAAGCACGGTTGAGAGCAAGTAACACACCATCAGGGTCTGTGCCGCGCGAGAATCTATAACAGGCATCTGTTTCAATGCCAAATTTACGAGACGTTCGACGAACCTGCTCAGGTTTAAAGTAAGCTGACTCTAAAAACACATCAGTTGTATCATCTTTAATACCTGAATTTTTCCCGCCAACGATGCCAGCAAGCCCAATGGGTTTGTCGGCATCACGGATCATAAGTTCAGAGCCATCAAGTTTTAACTCCGTCCCATCCAAAGTGGTAAACACCTCACCGCCTTCTGCAAGATCCACAATCACCTTACGCCCACTCAACTCACGAACATCATAGGCATGAAGAGGTTGACCAAGCTCAAGCATTACAAAGTTTGTGATATCTACGACGTTGTTAATCGAGTTGATCTCAACAGCTTCTAAGTATTTTTTTAACCAAGTCGGACTTGGACCAATTTTGACATTTGAAATATATCGGCCTGCAAATCGAGGGCATTGCTCTGCACTTTTCACAAAGAGCCCCACTTCTTTTTTTGTTGAGCTTGCTGATGTTGAAAAAGTTTTGATGGGAAGGGAGTACTCAAGTCCAGAAATGGCCGCAATCTCGCGCGCAAGTCCATAGTGGCTCAAACAATCTGCACGATTTGAGGTGACATTGACATCTAAGATCACATCATCAAGACCCGCATACTCTGAAAAACTTTGTCCGACTGTCACGCTCTCGGGAAGTATTAAAATCCCCTCGGACTCTTCGCTCACTCCGAGTTCTTTTTCTGAACAAAGCATTCCGCTAGATTCAACACCTCGGATTTTTGATTTTTTGATTTTAAAATTCCCCGGCAAAACCGCACCTGGAAGAGCTACAACAACGTGATCTCCCTCTTTGTGATTGGTTGCTCCACACACGATTTGATGAACAACCCCAGAGCCCGTTGTAACCTGACAAAGTGTTAAACGATCCGCATCTGGATGTTTTCCATACTCCAAAATATGTCCTAAGACGACATTGTCATAGTCTTTGGAGCGATCTAAAACTTCATCCACTTCAAGGCCCGACTTTGTAAGAGCGTCAGCTAAATCTGAAGGTGATTCAAACTTAGACTTCCAATCTACATATTCGCTTAACCAGTTAAGAGAAACTTTCATCTTCTAAATTGCTCCAAAAAGCGATTGTCATTTTCATAAAACAGGCGAATGTCAGATATTCCATATTTGATAATGGCCATCCGCTCAATACCCATACCAAAAGCAAACCCCTGCCACTCACTGTTATCAAGATCACTTGCACTTAAAACATTGGGGTGAACCAATCCACACCCACCAATCTCCACCCAACCAGTGTGTCCACACATCCGACAACCCTTACCGTTGCAAAGAGGGCAAGAGCAATCCACTTCAGCAGAAGGTTCTGTGAAAGGAAAAAAACTTGGACGAAAACGAGTCTTGATACTTTTTCCAAAAAACTCACTGGCAAAATAACTAAGTGTCCCTTTTAAATCTGCCATTGAGACTTTTTTATCAACAACAAGACCCTCAATTTGATGAAACATCGGACTATGGGAAACATCACTGTCACAACGAAAAACTCCACCTGGGCCTAGAACATAAAAAGGTGGTTTCTCAGATCTCAAAGTTCGGATTTGTATAGGACTTGTGTGTGGGCGAAGCGAGTGCTCTTCATCAATGTAAAACGTATCTTGCATATCGCGCGCCGGGTGCTCGGGTGGGATATTGAGTGCACCAAAGTTATGATCATCTGTTTCAATCATTGGACCTGAGCGGACATAGTAACCAATACGAGAGAAAATATCGATGATCTCATCAAAGACCATTTCAATTGGGTGATGAGCACCAAGTTTGGAAGGTGGACCTGGAAGGGTCATATCAAGCTTTTCTTCACTAAGGCGTTTTGTGAGTTCCCCTCTTTTAAGTTCTTCCTCAAATTTTAGATAAGCAGTCTCCAAAGCATCTTTGGCTTGGTTCATTGCCTGACCCATGAGAGGACGCTCTTCAGGAGATACGTCCTTCATTTTCTTCATTATGGCGGGCAATGAACCCTGGCGTCCCAGGTATTTGACCTTGAGATCGTAGAGCTCCTTTGTGCTGGCGGCTCCCTTGAAGGCTTGAAGTGCTTCGTCGCGAATTTCGTTAATCTGATTCTTTAACATATCCTGGAAATCTTAAATATTTTTAGGGGTTTTTCAATCAAAAGGACTCAAAAGGTACGACCTACCTTTGAGTCGCGTCATTCTAAGTCAGACGCCAAGTCGCTTTTTCCAAGCGTCCAGCCACCTAGAAAAGAGACTCAAGAGCCCTCAAACGATCTCGGACATGACGCAACTCAAAGGTTGCCTATATCTTTTGAAGAAAATGCATCGGTTGTCGGACACCCTTACAAAGAACTAAGATGTCTCCATGGATGTTGAGACAAAGGAAATCCAAAGCCGCTCAAACGAAACCTATAAAAGATGGACAAAGCTCCTGAGCGCCAAGCACATCAAACGATCTGAAACCATCTTGGTCTCAGGCCTCAAAATCATAAATGAGACCCTCAAAAGAATATCCCCTGTGTCTGTTCTACTACCCCCAAAATTTGAAGATCCGGAATTCTTTAGTCAGATAAAACCGCCCACCCTAATCTATCAATTGAGCACCGAGCTTTTTCAGAGCTTGGATGAGCTTGGAACACACGCACCAATCATCGAGATTAAAAAACCAAAACTCCTCACTTGGAATCAAGCATTAGATCCTGATGGCAAGGAGCTTCTTTTGCCACTTGGTGATCCACTTAACCTTGGAGCCGCAATAAGATCTGCTGTTGGATTCCAAATCAATAAAGTTGTACTTCTCAGTGAGTCTGCATCTCCATTTTTACAAAAGAGCATCCGCGCCTCTGCGGGCACAACCCTCACTACCCCGCTCTTTAAAGGTCCATCCATTCACGACCTTGATATCAAGTGCATGGCTCTAGATATGAGTGGCGATGATATCTCGAAATTTGATTGGCCCAAAAGCGGCCGTTTACTTGTTGGTGAAGAAGGCTTAGGCATTCCAAAAAACTTAGATACTAAAAAAATCAAAATCCCTTTAAACAAAGACCTAGACTCCCTCAATGCCACAGTCACTGTCGGAGTAGCCCTCTATGAATGGACCCGCTAAAAAGTGCCAGGCATATTAGCGCTGATGCAACGCTTCTCCAAAACTCGGACGCTTACCAGTTTTTCTGTTTTGACGAAATTTAAACTCATGCCATTTAAGAGCGATCGCAACCTCTTGCTCATACTCATCACCGACTCTCTTATTAAGCCAATCTAGCAATTGCCAACGAACGTCAGGAACAAACTCATCAAACCCATGTGAATTCACTACAATTTTTTGCCATTTCGAGTGATTTTGACAAATAGTACTCCATGCATAACTTTCTACTGTTTTACTGATGCAGGCTTTAACCGGATTTCTATAAACATATTTCAATGCATGTGCATAATTATGAGCATTTTTAATAATCGACCAATGGTATCTCTTTCCATATATTCGATTTATTCTTCCTGACATACGTGCAATTGCTCGACTAGATTCGGTCATAAAGTATCGCATTGCCATTGATAGGTTGCTTTCTGGAGTGGAAAGTAGCATGTGGAAGTGATTGTCCATTAAAACGAATGCATGAATGACTATTGAATATTGCTCGATCGTTTTTTCGGCAACGTTGGAGTACATGTCGTACAGCTTATCTTTAGGTTGATTAAACCAATCTCGATTATTTGACCGAGCTGTAACGTGATACGGATATTCATCTGAAAGTTCTACCTGTCTTCTCGGCATAGCAGAACTAAACGCACATATAGTACCAAGCCGTGCTGTGTTTGATCTATTGTAGGTAACTTAACTCGGATAACATGGCCGATTAACTCTAGGTGCCAGGCATATTCTGCGGATGCGTTGCATCCGCAGAATATGCCTGGCACCTAGACCGGAGTTATGGAGTTGTTTTTGGGGAAGTTCTTCCAGAGTGCAAGAGCATGGCCGCCGCCGCCTGAGCCTGTTGGCTTTACGGCGATTGCGCCCATTCTTAGAAGCTCTTCAACATGATCTTCCAACTTTCCGCGTGTAAGGTCCCAATTGTCAAAGCACTCTCTTGCCATTTGGATGGACTCAACCAGGTCAAAGAACCCTTCAGCTTCATCTTTTTGAAGCGCTAAAATGGCAAGCTCACTTGCCTTTTGCATTCTCTGGTCAATCAATGATCCTTTTTTACTGTCTTTTTGAATCAGCTCTTTCACCTGTGCCACACACTCTGAGGTAATTCCTCTTTGTCCACAGTAAGAAATACTCATCTTAGGAGACCAACCCATCGAAAATGGCTTTGCACCCTCTTCTCTTTGATAAAGAATTGGCTCACCACTTAAAGCAACTGCAATATCCACTCCACTACTCTCGCCATGGAAAATGTTTTCTAAATTCCTGCAATACTCAAATAGATCTTCAGCTTTCACATAACCAAGCTCTTCCATCAAGCGTCCAACACCCACACAAAGAGCTGCACTTGCACCAAGTCCCACACCAACAGAAATATTGTTTACAAGATGAACTTCACCCTTTAAGTCGGCTCGCGTTTTGCCGCAAATTTCAATCGCCTTTTCAATCACACCCCAAGTCACAACCTCTGCCTCTTGGCCAAGTGATCCGCAGGTTTTGATTTTAAGTGGATTCTCTGAAGGAGCATAAGTCACTTCTAGATATTTTTGTTTCACAGGTAAAACAATTGCCTGCACACCTCTTAAAACAGCATGCTCTCCTGTCAGTATGGCCTTTCCTGAAACACGCACTCTCTTCATAAGATCACTCCCCTATAAGCCATCACAGAAAAATTGGAGAGTTTGCTTTCAAACTCACGAGCCATTTCATCTTGATCCTGTCGAAACAAAAGATGCACATTCGGCCCAGCATCCATAGTCACAAGTGGTCCATCTTTCTTTTCTTCCCACACGTCATCTACCAAATTGAGTGCTTCTTGACTTCCAGGCTTCAAGTAGGAAAATCCGGGATCACTTGTATGAAAAAGCCCCATCATATCCCAAAACTCACTCTTTACAATTTGGTACGATTTTTCCCAATCTTCTTTCTGAAAGGATTCTGTTAACTCAACCAGGCGGTTTTCCGCACGACCTGTTCGCGTTTCATAGAGTGGGCTTGTCTGCACACGCCTATGCGCCTCACTAGATGCCACTTTCTTTTTGTCTCGACTTACAACAACAGCCAGATGAATCAAATTTTTTAAAGGAAATTCCACCTCACGCACTCGTCCTTCTTTGGAATCCCACAAACACCAAGGGCCAAAAAAACTTCGACATGAAGAGCCCGAGCCCTGACGGCTGATTTGAGCCATTTCTTCTCTTGAAACTTCAATTTTCTTTTCTGTTTTTAAATATTCAAAAAATGAAAGCGTGAGAGCTGCAAAACTGCTCGCAGAAGATGCCAAACCAGAATCTCCTGGAAAGTTATTGGCCGAACGCACAGTGAAATGCTCTTTAACATCATAGGTGTCGCAGAGTTTATCTAAAAAACCTGTGAATCTCTTATATCCTGATTCAGATAACTCAACTCCACCATCTCTTAATGGTTTCCACTGAGTCTTATCAGACACTTCCAACTCCACTTCTGTCTTAAGATGTGGAAGCGTATAGGAGAGCGATGAGTTTGAAGGAAGATTGGAGTCATAAGAAGATTTTCCCATATATTTTATCAAAGCAATATTCGACGGAGCACTAGCGCGATACTTCAAGAGTCTCTCCAATGGTCAAGATCTTCTTCTGTTGCAACAATTTCCAATCCAAATCCCGCGATCTGCTCAATAAGTTTTGAGCGATCCTTAAGTCTTGAGATCACAAGCACAGTGTCTGCCCCAAGTGCACCACACCCTTTCACAGCCAAAGCCAAACCACTTTCACGGATGGAGGACTTTATTTTTAAGGTGCTTTCACAACAAAGTTCATTTTTCTCTAAAGCTTTATCAAAACGATTGATACTTGCAATAAAAGCTTCCGTGTCTTGAGAAAGAAAGCTTTCAACACCTTTTTGACTTAACTCAGAAAGCTCCGACAAAGAGTCCCGACTCAAGTCTCTCAGGTGTTCATGCGTTCTGACTTTCTTACCCGTTCTCACAATCACAAATGAAAGTTTAGGAAATGGCCATTTCAAAGATTCAATTCTCTTTCCTTTGATATCAACGAGAGCTACCCCACCTGTCCACTGAGCAACAATATCCACTCCACTTGGTGCTAAGCCCTTACCATCCCACATTTCATCTCGGTAGTTTTGAATCGCCTCTTTGGCATCTTCTACAGTGGGTTCACTTGGAAGTGTATGACTTAAAGAGTAGTTGAAAAGCCACTCACTACTTGAAGCTCCGAAACCACCTCGCCCGCGATGAGGATCTTTGAGTTGATTTTTTTCATATTTAAAATAGGGAGAGGTATTAAGCACAAGAGCTGCACCATTATTTAAAACACTGTATTCACCAATCAAAAATGTTTTACTTGGAAGCTCAGATCTCACTATTTTATCACCTTATTTGCGTATTTCCTGAAGGGCAACTTCGGCTTCCTTCACAGACACCTTCTTCTGATTTGCTAACATTTCCTGTAAGTACTTTTGGACAAGTGCAATCTCACTCTTTGTTGCCCCAGCCATCATAGCTAGGTTTGCGGTGTGTAGATTCATATGCCCTCGCACAACTCCAACAGTTGAAAGGGCTTTAAGTGCACCAAGGTTTTGAACCAAACCAACTGCTGCAACAATACGACTTAAGTGTTCAGCCGACTCAATATTCATTGTCTTTAAACACATCTTGGCAGTCGGATGAAGTCGTGTCATTCCACCAACTGTTCCCACTATAAGAGGAGCTTCAAACTTACCAATCAAATCATTTCCAAACATCTTCCACTTTGTAATAGATGAATACTGTCCAGAGCGTGCGGCATAGGCATGCACACCAGCTTCCACAGCACGCCAGTCGTTTCCAGTTGCAATCAAAATAGGATCAATTCCGTTTAAGACACCTTTGTTGTTTGTGGAAGCTCGATATGGATCAAGCTCAGCAAAGTAAGAGGCTTCTTCAATTCCATGACCCAATTCTGGATCAATGTTTGGAATACAGACTTTTGCAATCGTGAGCTTTGAATCCACAAGGTTTGAAAGAATACACATATTCACTTTCTCGCCTGAGATTTCTTCAATCGTAGACTTTATGGCTTCACAAACCTGATTCATTATATTTGCGCCCATGGCATCCACTGGGTCTGCATAGAGATGAATCACAGCCATCACATCGCCACTCTCACCTCTTTCAATTTCACGCAAAGTGAGATCAACAAACCCACCACCTCGGCGCTCCAAGCCTTCAGCTAAAATATTGCACTGCTTTAGCAGAGCCACTTTGTTTTCTTGAATCGCGTTTTTCAAGCGCTCAAAGTTTTCCACTTTTGATATTTGAATTTGTCCAATAATTGAACTTCCGCGCACCTCAGTAGTCAACTCACCGCAATCTCTCACCCACTTTGCAGTTTTACTTGCAGCTGCAATAATTGAGGTTTCCTCAACTGCCATCGGGATAATATAGTCTTTTCCATCAATTCGAAAATTTGTGGCAACACCAAGTGGGATTTGAAAAAATCCGATGACATTTTCAATAAAGTTTTCAGCAAGTTCCATAGGAACAACTGCACCATCTTTTAAAAATTGAATGTCGTTTTCACTTAAAAACCCCAGCTCGAGGAGTTTTTGAAAACGCTCTTCTCTGTTGAGTTTAGAAAAACCCGTCAGTTCCTTTTCTAAATCTTTTTCCATGGCTGTCGACCCCGAATATCGCTAATAGTACCACACCCCGTGCAAAACAAACCGACTCGGGCTTCGTATTCAATTGCTGCCATTAAGGCATTCAACCGCTCTTTACCATCAATAGCCGCTTCCAAAACAGGCTTTGCAAACCCCACTGCAGATGCCCCAAGCGCTATCAACTTCACAGCATCAAGCCCTGTTCGAACACCACCTGAAGCCCATATTTCAAAATCACACTTAGAATCCACGCAATTTAGGACAGAATCAACCGTTGATATACCCCATTCCGCATAGGTTTGCGCCGCACGATGAAAGATTGAATCCCTATGGGCGCGCTCGCCTTCAATTCGCCCCCAATGAGTTCCACCAAGCCCACTCACATCTACTGCCTGCAAGCCAAGTCCTGTAAGCATACGTGCAACATCATATGAGATCCCACACCCCGTTTCTTTAAACAGCACTGGAACTGAAAGAGATGAAATAAGATTTTCTAAAGCCCGGATTCCGCCTTTGAAAAAGGGAGTCCCCTCAGGTTGGATGACCTCTTGAAGAGGGTTAGTGTGAACCACTAGGGCATCAGCCCTTAATGACTCAACAAGTCGTTCCACTTGAGAAACCTCAACTTCAATCAATTGGCTCAATCCGATATTTCCAATAATTGTCGTTGTTGGTGCAATTTCGCGAATTTCTTTCCACTCATTTGCTGCACTTGAATCAAAGAGCTGACGTCTCTGGCTTCCAACACCAAAGATCCACTGACGCTCCTCACAGACCCCGGCAATCACTTGATTGAGCTTTACACCACCTCGGTGACCAGCCGTCATTCCACACACAAAAAATGGAGTTTTTCTTTTCTTACCTAAAACTTCACACTCCAAGGAAACATCTTCCATATTGAGTTCTGGTAAGGCGATATGGTGTAATTTGATTTGCTCAAGACCAGAAAGGCCTTGAGCTTGATTTGCTGTTTTTAGCGCAAGATCGATATGATCAGCTTTTCGCCGCTCAAAACGATCAATGGTTTCCTGTTCCATGATCCGCCCTTACGCTTATGGATGGTTACTTTGCGGCTTGCTGGACAACGTTTGCAAAACCATTTGGGTCGTTAACCGCAAGTTCTGCAAGAGTTTTGCGATCCAACTCAATACCTTTGCTCTTAAGGCCATTCATCAATGCGCTATAAGTTGTACCATTGAGTCTTGCTGCTGCATTGATACGAATAATCCAAAGTCTTCGCATCTCACGCTTTTTAACTCTACGATCTCGGTATGCATAAACAAGTGCACGATCATTTTTTTCTACAGCAATTTTGTACTGCCGACTATTGGCACTGTAATAACCACTGGCTCTTTCAAGAACTTTTTTATGTCTTCGTCTTCGGGTAATTCCGGCTTTAACTCTCATTTTACCCTCCTCTCAACATGCGCTTCACGCGATCTGCATCCACAGTGCTGACATACTCAGTACCCGTTAAATTTCTTTTTCTCTTGGATGATTTGTTGACAAGAATGTGGCGTTTGCCTTTTTGCTTACGCTTGAGTTTTCCACTTTTTAAACTCTTGAAACGCTTCGACGCTCCAGAGTGGGATTTCATTTTCATTTTTGACTCCTTCCCATACAAGGCGGCCTCTCAAACAAGAAACACTTTGTGGCCCGATGAGCTCATGAGTCACTGGGTTTAACACGACTTGTTCACCAATGAAAACGAATAATTCGCTTAGATTGGGAGAGTTTAGAGATATAATGCAGCAAGTCTAATTTGCGCTTTTTTCCGCCTCAGGTCGCTTCTCTGCAGCAGCTTTGGCTTTTGCTACCTCTTCCTTCTTCTTTTTCTGAATTTCTTTCAAAACAGCAGGGGTCGGAGCCACAAGCGCAAACATCTGTCGACCTTCCATCTTAGGAGCCACTTCCACAATACCAATATCCTTAAGCTCTTCCATGACTTTTTTTAGAAGCTCTCGTCCGATATCTTGGTGTGCCATCTCCCGTCCACGAAAACGCATCGTGATCTTTGTCTTGTCTCCGCCCTCTAAAAACCGACGGGCGTGCTTTAACTTCACCCCAAGGTCGTGAGAATCCGTACGTGGGCGGATTTGAATTTCTTTAACAGAAATCACCGTCTGTTTTTTACGAGACTCATTCTCTTTTTTCTTCTGTTCATATTTGTACTTACCATAATCCATGATTTTACACGTTGGAGGACTGGCATCAGGGGCCACTTCAATCAAATCCAGACCCTTTTCCTCGGCTAACCGAATGGCTTCTGATACAGACATAACTCCGAGCATTCCACCATCATCTTCAACCACCCGAACTTCTCGAGCGCGGATCTCATCGTTCATTCGAAAGCCTCTATCTCTATCCGGCTTACCTCGGCCTCTTCCTTTTCGCGGTCTTATAATCTTCCTCCTGGTTAAGGTTTCTCTAATAGAAGTGGCTCCAAAAGTCGACCTTCCACTTCTTTTATCAAGGAATTTACAAATTCCTCTCTTTGAATTCCATCTTTCTTAACTCCCCCACGCATTTGTATAGAAACTTGAGATGTCTCCACCTCATTGTCTCCCACAATACAAATATAAGGGATTCTTTTTAATCTTGCTTCTCGAATTTTAAATCCAAGTTTTTCATTTCGATTGTCAAAGTGAACACGCACACCTTTTGATTTTAATTCCTCTGAAAGTCCTTCACAGTACGCATTTTGACGATCCGTAATATTTAGAATATAAACTTGCTCTGGGCTCATCCAGGTCGGCAAATGTCCACTTCGATGTTCTAGATAAACTCCAATAAATCTTTCTAAAGTTCCCAGAATCGCACGATGAAGCATCAACGGTGTGTGTGGAGAATTGTCGTCTCCTACATATTCCAAACCAAAACTCTTAGGCATGTTAAAATCCAATTGAATTGTTCCAAGTTGCCACGATCGCCCAATCGCATCACGAACATGAAACTCCACCTTTGGGCCATAAAAAGCACCCTCGCCCGGAGATATTTCAAAAGGAATATCCATAGCTTTAAAGGAATCCATCAATGTTTTTTCACTACGATCCCACTCTTCATCAGAACCAACTCTTTTTTCAGGACGTGTCGCAATCTTAACATCAAAATCGTTCATCCCAAGAGTGTCATAAACCTCATTTAAAAAGCTCACAAAGTTTGTCACCTCACTTGAGAGCTGATCAGGTGTACAAAACACATGGGCATCATCTTGGCACATGGTGCGCACTCTTGTAATTCCATGAAGCGCGCCACTTCTTTCAAAACGGTGAAGACGTCCAAAATCCGCAATTTTAAGTGGCAACTCTCTGTAGGAATGCATGTCCATTGAGTAAAGTACACAATGACCAGGACAATTCATAGGTTTCACTGCATACTGACGGTCTTCTTGTTCTGTGAAAAACATATTTTCAGCAAAGTTGTCGTAGTGTCCTGATGTTTTAAACATTTCAACATCAAATATCTGAGGCGTTATAACCTCTTTGTATCCATACTTCACATAAAGTTGCTGAATATACTTTGTAAGCTCACTGTAGATCACAGTCCCTTTGGGGGTAAAAAATGGACTGCCCGGTGCATATTGATGAAAGTGAAACAACCCCAACTCTTTACCGAGTTTTCTGTGGTCACGCTTTTTCGCTTCTTCCAAACGATTCAAATAAGCTTTTAACTGTTTATTATCAGGCCAAGCCGTTGCATAGATCCTTTGAAGCTGAGCGTTCTTCTCATCTCCACGCCAATAAGCTCCCGCAACAGAGAGAAGCTTAAATGCTTTGAGTTGTCCCGTTCTTTGAAGATGTGGTCCACGACACAAATCTAGCCACTCCCCTTGTCTATAAATAGAAACTTCTTCTGTTTGAAGATCTCGAATGATTTCTGCCTTAAATTTTTCACCCATATCTTCAAAAGTTTTTATTGCTCTTTCTGAAGACCAAACCTCTTTGACGATTTCCATATCGGCTTTCACAATTTCAGACATCTTTTTTTCAATTTTCTCTAGATCCTCAGGAGTAAAAGGGGTTTCACGATAGAAATCATAATAAAAACCATCTTCAATCACAGGGCCAATTGTCACTTGAACATCATCCCAAATCTCTTGAACGGCTTGGGCCATTATGTGAGCTGCTGAATGTCGGTACACATCAGGCGCCAAGTCATGTTTGTAGGTAATAATCTCCAGTTGCGAATTGCTCTCTATTTCAAAACGAAGATCTACAACTTCACCATTCACCACTCCACCCAAAGTGTCTTTGGCAAGGCGAGGTCCAATGTCTTCAGCAACATCTAAAACCGTCGGTTTCTTATCAAATAATCTTTCAGATTGATCAGGTAGGATAACTTTGAATTTTGACATCTATTAAAATTGCAATTGCATTACGAAAGAATCGTATGGGATTGGGTCATAAAAATTTGACGTTTTTTGGAATTCATAGTTTGAGTCTACCAAAGATACGCAGTCTGTCAAGGCCTCTAGCTTCCATTCAATCACCCCGGAACCCACACCCTAAGCCAAAAGTAAAGTCCTCACGAGACTTAGACTTGTCTTCGGGATAGAGAAAAACAATCCCCATCTTGTCATCAATCTGGAGCTCTGTAATTTCTGAATCTGAAAAATAAGACATAATAGCATGGATGGACTCTTGGGCGTGTTTCAATCCCAAACAATGTCCAATTTCATGTAAAATAAGCCCCTTATAGTTTGATGCAGATTCCAATGCACTTTCTAAAATTTTAATTTTGCATCCCACCCACTTACCATCATCATCATTTTCAATAAATGCCTCTCCACCTGAGGCCGCACCAGATGGGCTTCCAATTTTGATTGTGATCGTACGGTCTTCAGCCTCATCTTCATCATAGTCTGGATCTTGATCCACGTCTTTTAGCTCAAGATAAGAGCCTTCAATGTCATTGTATTCATCTAAAATTTTAGTTGCAAGCTCATCAAAGTCCGCAAAACCTTCTGCTGAATCTTCTGAATCCAGATCATCCTCAATGTCGTCTTCACGATCTTCAAATTCTACCCACAGTATTGGGTCGTCTTTGTCGATGTTCCAAAGATGCTTTGACCCCTTAGTGCGAAACCCTAAGGACAATGCAATTAAAAACACAAAACTCAAAACTTTATACATATATTTTCCTCAACTCAAAACACCCACCAGAGTCCAAGCTGCCCACCAGCTCCACTCGTACTTAAAACTGTCATTTGGTAAAACAACTCCCCTCGAAGGTGTAAGCCCCAAAACCAACTCCAAGCAAATCCCCCTGCACCAACAAACGCAGGAGTGGTTGAGCTTAAGTCGAGACCAAAACCAAAAGACATATACAACGAAGAGCCTTTAAAAAAATTCTTCACTCCACCAAGGGTTCCACCATTTAAAAGCCCTACCTCCCAATCCGCAAACCCTATTCGTACCGTAGAAGGAAAAGTAAAGTTTTGCCCAACCCCTACATAAGTTGAAATATCTGAATGACCTTTATGAGGGAGCAAAACAAGTGTAAATAAAAGCAAAAGTGCGAATCGACTCACAGCTTTGCACCAATTGATAGAATTACAAAATCTTGAAAATTAAAAGCAAATGCAGGCCCAATAACACCATTTGTTATCGGCAACCCCAATAGAGCATCCAGTCCAATGAACATCGGTCCCAACGCTTGCCATGTCGTACGAAAAGCAGGTCCCAACGAATAATCATCTGCCTGTGAAGTCGAATCTCCGTCACGAAACCCACGATGAGAATACTGAGTTCCAACTCCAAATCCAGTTATTATCTCTCCCCATAGAAACTTTCCTTCTGGCTTCCAATTGAAAAGCAAACCTAGATAATAGGCTGAGTGATAGTAATAGTAGCTTGAAACACCAGTTGAAAAAGCAGTGACTGTGATCGAATCCATCACCAATGCCCCGTAAATTCCAGGAACAACTCGGCCATTTCCCCCTGTCACACCTGACATTCCTGTTCCGATATCAAGATCCATTGAATGAGCTGGCAGAAAAAGCAAATGAAGAGAAAAGAAAACAAGGAAAGGAAATTTCAACTGCATGAATAAATCTCAATGCAATCACTTGGCGCCTCAGAGTCAAACAAACACCCTCGATCTATATCATTAGGGAAATCGGGATCCTCCGTCACACGCATCAGGAGCTTGCTGTTTCCTACTTTTATACGAAGCTCTTGTTTATCTAGGCCCCAACTTCCCCTTGTATTTTCAATTGCAGAGCCTCGCCTTCCGCCATTTGAGAGTGCAAAAACTTTAAAGGAAAAGCCACCAGACCTATCAAATAAATATCTTTCCTCATAGCGACGACTCTCAATAAAGTAGTCCCTACACCAAGACGTACGCATTAAATTTTTAGCATAAAAAGAATCAGGATTTCTTGCTCCACCACCAAATTTATTTTCGTCATTAGAGTCATTTGCAGGAGTTGGTTTCCCGCAACCTGCACCAAAGACCAGTATGATGGTTAAAAAAATCCCTCTCATAATCGACCTCCCCCAGTAAATTTCCAATTAAATATGATGATGAAGAGCTTCGTGGATTCTTGGATCCTTCAAAGGAACAATTGAATTTCGGTTCAAAAACCGTGTTACAGCAAAAAGAAACACACCTAAAAAGCCGACAAACATTCCAATTTCCATAAACCCAAACTCCGGTTGGCTCTCATTGAAATTTGGATAAACCAACCAATAGATGTCTACATACTGCATGATAAGCAAGAGACATGCGACAGGAACCAATGTTTCAGCCTTTCTTTTTGAACCACGAGGAAGAAGTACAATAAATGGAACAATAAACTTTAGCAGTAGGAGTGAGTAACTCACAGCCATCCAACCACCATGCGCCCGGTGAACAAAAAAGATTGTTTCCTCAGGAAGGTTTGCATACCAAATCAACATGAATTGTGAAAATGCGATATAGGCATAAAATACTGTAAAAGCAAAAAGAAGTTTGCCCAAATCATGAAGGTGATTGTCATCAATCAACCCATTCACCAACCCCTTTTTAATCATCCATACACTGAGCAAAACTATAAATGCCAAGGAGGACTGAAAAAGACCTGCAAAGGTATACACACCAAAAATTGTAGAAAACCAATGCGGATGTAGGCTCATTAAAAAATCAACACTGTAAAGAGAGTAAGTCAGGGCAAAAAAGATCAAAAATCCAATCGACCACTTCCCATTTCGTAAAGTTCGTGACTCATCCCCATCTTTGTCTTGAGCAAGTGAGTTCCCCACAAGAATTTTTGCTAAAAACATCCAGCCCGCAAAAAAGGCAATTGTCCTACCTGCAAAAAACTTCATATTTAGATAGCTCGCTTTATGTTGAAGAAGCGCATCTTTAGCAACAACATCAGCATGCAGCCACTCATAAAGTGAGTAAGCTCCAAAAACAATCAAGACAATTGTTAAAGCAAATGCAAATGGCAAAAAGGAAGTCATAGATTCAGCCAACCGTCGAACCGTTACGCTCCACCCAGCATTTACCACATGTTGAAGTGCTGTAAAAAAAAGCCCAC
>JAUICD010000083.1 GCA_030427965.1 Bdellovibrionia bacterium | reverse complement strand
GGCCGAGGAGATTTTAAAAATCAATCCAAAACTGATTGTGCTTGTCTGCACCGGAGACATGGGCCGCGAGGCACCCATTTCTTGTCTGAAGGCCGGAGTCAGTGACTTCATTCAAAAAGATGAGCCTATTAACCAAGTGATTGAAAAGATCAGACTCAATTGCAAAAAGTTTGATGAGCTAGCAAGAGTCGTTACTAACAAATCCAATAAGAACAAACAGTTTATTGAAAACAGCTCCCTCATTAACAAAATTGGCATGATCGGTTGGTCGGATTCAATGGCTGATATTGCCAAACAAATTTTAAGCTTGAGTGAAAATGGCGGCGATAGCTCGACTGTTCTTATTCGCGGTGAATCTGGTACGGGCAAAGAACTGTTAGCCAAAGCCATTCACCACTCTTCTAGTAGAAAGCACAAACCTTTTGTCGCTCTAAACTGTGCAGCGATCCCCGAAGGACTATTGGAGTCAGAACTATTTGGACATGAAAAAGGAGCCTTCACCGGAGCTGACAGGAAAAAACTTGGAAAATTTCAAGCTGCTACTGGTGGCACCATTTTTCTCGATGAGATTGGCGAAATGCAAAAAGACCTTCAAGCAAAACTTCTCCGAGTCTTACAAGAAAAAACCATTGAGCCTGTAGGGTCCAATAAAGCCATTCCCGTTGATGTGCGCGTGGTGGCGGCTACTCATGCAGAGCTTGAAGAAAAAATTGAATCAGGTCTATTCAGGCAGGATTTATTCTATAGGCTCAATCAAATTCCCATCTTTGTACCAGCCTTGCGGGATCGACCACAAGACGTTCACCCCCTTGTCACTCATTTCATTGAAAAACATCCAATGGGAAAGAAAAAGCGGTTGATGTTCAAAACTCTCCAGTACCTCATAGCCTATGACTGGGATGGAAATGTCAGAGAACTTGAAAACACCATCAATCGACTTTTAGTGATGACCCCAGGCGAAGAAATTCGACCAGAAAATTTGGATGCAAAAGTTTTCAATGCCACTAAAAAATCAGCTCGCACATACTCTCAGTTTAAGGATTTTCTTAAAAAAGAAATGGAAGAAAAAGAGCGTGAGTTTTTAGTTTCAAATATCAGACGGTTCCCATCAATCAGAGCCGCAGCGGAAGCCCTTGCCATTCCTAACACTTCTCTACAAAGAAAGCTCAATGAATGGGGCTACACATTTGAAGGTGAAAGAGTGGGTGGGTTGTGAGTTGGCTTCAAAGAATTGAAGATATTATTGCCCCCAAAGCGATCAAATACATTGGTGGGCAAGAGCACATGGCGATCCAGCTCGACATTACCAATGCCTGCAACTTGAGGTGCGCTCATTGCTACCATTCTCATCATAAAAATAACGGTGCTCTTGATTTAGACGGTTGGTTTAATATCCTCGACCAGTATGAGGAGTTTTTAAATAAACTGAAACTCAAGCCCAGTATTGTGCTCTGTGGTGGTGAACCAACGATCAGTCCCTACCTTCTCCCCATTCTTAAGAAACTCAATGAAAAATGGGTCCGTCCACCGATTTCCATACTAACCAATGGGACAAAACTTAACGACAAGTTACTCAAGAACCTTGAGCCTTACAATATTGTATTTCAAGTTTCCCTCGACGGACCAGATGCAAAACGGCACGATGCTGTTCGAGGGGAAGGCAACTTTGATAAGGCCGTGGCAGGGGCAAAACTCGCTGCTCAATATGGAATTAAAACTGACATTCTAGCCGTTCTCTCTCAAAAAACGTCATCATGGATTCCAGAGTTTTTTGAAATGGCAAAAGAGCATGACTTTGCAGCTATGAATTTTACGCGCTTCATTCCACAAGGCTACGGGGAAGACCTTAAAAACAAAGGACTTGATGACTCACTATACGGGATCGAACTGCGGGATGCCCTTATTGAAATTGTCTCACTTTCCAGAAAACACGCAATCACAACCCACAGTGATTTACCTTTATTTAATCTGATCGACCCGTCGCTTGGGCAGAATGGAAAGTTTGGTTTTCAGGGCTTAGTTGTTGACTACAAAGGAAACCTTAAAGCGTCGAGCCGCGCCAACTATGTAGTTGGAAATGTCCTTGAAGAAGGATTGCAAAATCTATTTTTTAACCACTCACTGATGAAAGATTTAAGGCATGGAAACATCAAAGGGTGCGGCGAATGTATGTATTATTCTCGCTGTGGTGGTGATCGCAACATCAGTTATGCCACAACGGGCAGTTTTTTAGAAAAAGATAAAGGATGCTGGATTGAACCAGCACAAGAAAATAAGGGGAAGATAGCATGAATAAATCAAGACGAAGCATTTTAGGAATATTGTCATTAATGCCATTTAGCTCAGTGGCTTTTGCACAGGATTTTAGTTGCCTGATGGGATCAAACAGAACCTTTGGCGACAGTGACGTAAACTATGAAGGCGAGATGATGCGAAGACTCAATGAAGGAACTCTAAGCCCAAAATACTATGACTTTTTGGACCGTCACCAAGTTCCAAACTATGAATCTCTGGAAACTCCAGAATATTCAAGACACCGGAATCGACTGACCAGAGAGTTTATCAGTGATATTTAGAGCGTGTTCGGAGATTTCCACTCACTCCCTCTTAAATTACGTTTCACGGCTTGCAAGAGTTTGAAAAAGTATCACACTACTCTTAATGACATCATTAGGAGAACACCATGGCCAATTACAAACAGATGAGCTTGCTCTCACCGGGCAAGATTGCGGAAGTTCATTTACGCGAAGACCACGAACTGGTGCAAATTACCGAGTTACTGGATTGGGACGAATTGATTTTAATGGCAATGAACTGTCGTTCAGCCAAAGTAAAGAAAGAAACTGGTCCTCAACCAAGGTACCGAGAGCTTTTAGGAGCTGTAGTGTTAATGTCGGTCAAGGGTTTCGATTACCGGCAGGCCGAGGACATGATTGCTCACTACGTTCCGGCTCGTTATCTTTGCGACTTAATGGATTCCACTTGGCAACCGGATCATGTCACAATCTTCGATTTCACCACCATGCTAGGCCCAGAAGGGATGGACTCCATCAATCAAGTGGTCTTGAAACATGCCCAGAGCCTAGGGTTTCTGGATCCATCAGAACTTATGAGCGATACCACGGCTCAAGAGGCCAAGATTCCTTATCCCACCGAAGTGGGTTTGATGTCAGGTTTTGTGGACCGAGTGAAAAAGCAGTTGAAGAATACAGGGAAAGCCTTTTCGAAAGTCAAAACCAAGGTGAAAGAAGTCGTCAAAAAAGTCAAAGGCCTGGTAAGAAGCTATCACTTATTCAGCAAAGGAAAAGAGGCCAAGCAAAAAACATCAAAGAAGATCTACCATACCGTCGAAGCCATACAAAAAGAGCTGGATCAGGTGTTCAAAGAGTTTCAGTCCCGTGGCTCCAAGTCCAGTGCCGAGTTGCAAAGGCTTTGGGAAGTCATGGGTGTCCTTTTGCCTCAAATCAAACACTTTATCGAAACCGGTTTTGTGGCCAACAAAAAGATTATTCACCTCAAGATGTCAGAGCTTTATTCCATCGTTCGAGGCAAGGCAGGAAAGAAGACCGAATTTGGCATCAAATGGGGTATCAATCGAATGGGCGGTGGTTTTGTCAGTGGCTTTCTGATGGAGTCATGCAAACATGCCTCCGATATCAAGTTCTGCCAACAAGCAGTGCTCGAACATATAAAAACCTTTGGCGAGGTTCCAGAGACCTATGGCTTCGACCGAGGCGGGTATTCCAAAGGCAACATCAAGAAAATGAAAAAACTCGGTATCAAACATATTGGGATCGCTCCAAAAGGCAAAGCCGATTGGGAGATCTCAAAGACAAAACAGAAGGTGGTCAAGCCCGCGCGGGCCCAGGTGGAGGGAGTTATCGGGACGATCAAATCAAACAAATACAAATTCAACAAACCGGGTGCTCGCAGTATCACGGCCATGGAAAGCTGCGGCCATCGCTCAATTTTGGGCTCCAATTTAACAAAATTGATGAAAGAAAATCAAAACCTTCTTCTACAGAGTATCTGACCCGGGGAAGTCTCCCCACCACCGGTGAGGTGGTTGCAGAAAAAATCAATACAATCTGAGAAATGCATAAAATCTATACGAATTTGTTGCTAAACAACCGCCTTTAACGCCGAACTTGCTCTATTTATCACGCACTTGGAAAAAATGGTGCCATAAGCTCACCAATGCTTGAAAGAAAGCGAGTGAATGATCTTTTAGAAGATGGCCGTAAGATTCTTGATTTTGACAAGCTCGACGGTCACTACAAGAAAGTCTCAAGAGCCGTGCTTGAGGAAGTGCCATTTATTCACCTTGGTTTTTTAAAAGAAATGGTGATCTTACGAAAAGACAAAGTACAAGTAGGCACCAACTACATGAGCCGTGAGACTGGCCGATTTACTGGCTACAGACCTGTGGGTGGATAATGTCAAAATCAACGCTCAACCAATGGTTCTTTAAAAATACAAAACTGCCACTGTTCCTACTCGGCGCAGTGGTGGCTTTGGTACAAGTTGGGTTTATTTTCTACACCCACAACAAAACCAAAGAAGATCAAAAAAGAGCGATTGAAAGCCTAGTGGCAACCGTTGCCAACATAGGGATTGAGCAAAGTAACCGTCCTTTGTTGGAATCATCTTTTCAGCTTGCTATAGATGAACTTGGCGTCAAATCCATGATCGTCTGCGAAGGGAACCGCAAAGTCTTTTATCAGCCAATGGGGTTCGGCAGTTGCCCAGTCCCACCGCGAGCCAATCCTTTTGAGTCGATCATTTCAGTGACCCCGTCGGGATTCAAAGATTTTAGGCTTCACTTTTATGTGAATCGGTTTAAAGTGGGTCCATCTCTTATTTGGCTGAATGTGATTATTTTAGGGCTACTTGGAATCGTATTTCATCTAATTTACCGGATTCAAAGAAAGCTGAACGAAGATATCCTGACACCCCTTGAAGCTAACCTCTCTGGAAAAGATGAACTCAAAATCAAAGAACTTAACACCATTAAATTAAAGTTTGAGGAGTATCGGCGGTCAAAAGAAAAGCAAGCGGTAGCCGGAGCCATTTTAGAGCACAATTTAAGCATCGGCCATAATATCAAGTCTATTCAGCAAACTCTTGATGTCATTATGTCGGGAGAGTTTTCCTCAGACAGGCAAAAGAAGAGAGTTCAGCAACTCGCTAAAGACATCAGAGCGATTATGGCTAAGATTGCCGATCAAACACCCGACACCGACAAAGTGAAACTTATCACTTCGGATGAAACTTTTTTAGATTATTTGGAAAAAGAAAATGAGAAGAAAACAAAGGTCAATGTCGTCAATGTTTTTGAGGTTGCAATTGAGCACAAAAATATTGAACTCAAAAATTCTCCGAAGAAGCCAAAAATTAAGCTGGCCTATAACAAAGAACTTAAGAAATCATTTATTGAAGTTGTTGGACCAGAGTTGCGAGACATTTTATCCAACATGATGAATAACTCCATCGAGGCCGGAGCCAACAAAATTGATATTCAGTTATCAAAATTTGAAGATAGCTTGCAAATAAATATCTCCGACAATGGTGTAGGAATTCCTGAAGACATAAAAAATAAAATTTTTGATCGTGGTTTTACCAGTGGCAAAAATGGTGGCACTGGCTATGGTCTTTACCATGCGCAAAAATTTATTGAGTCTTGGGGTGGTTCCTTTACTCTGTCCAATGAAACCCATAGCGCCACTGAATTTGAAATCCGACTTCTTCTTTGGAACTTGCCTAACCTAGGGATTGAAACTGCTGAAACAGTAGTGATTTTAGATGATGATGAAAAGGTACATGATTCTTGGAAGTCCAAACTATCCAGAGTAAATCCGGCGGCAAGACTTCTTTCCTTTACTTCGCAGAAGCAATTGTCGGCGTGGTTTGACACTTGCGATGATTTCAGCGGCCACCTGTTCTTTTTTGACAGTGATCTCGGAACTGACAGTGTGGATTCAGGGGAAGCCCTCATAGAGAGCTTTGGAATTGGAAATTTGGCCCACCTT
>JAUICD010000025.1 GCA_030427965.1 Bdellovibrionia bacterium | reverse complement strand
TACTCTTCAACTACGGACGATATCACGTTGTCGACAATCGAATTGATCGTACAATTTGGGATCTATTAAACCTAGGGTCCATTGGGGAACTTTTACCTGATATTACACCACTCAACATGCTCGATTCTGCAACAAATCGTTTGAAACCACGTGGAAGTGAGACTCGTAGAGACAGCGCCATCTTTGTATTCAATCCGGCTGGGATTTCAAGCCAGTACTCTCACGTCCGCCCTTACCTGCCTGTAGTATGTGCTGGATGGGACAAAAGAGACACAGAAGAACGAGCCGTAAAACAGATGTGTCGAGCTCATAAAGACAACAAAGACCTTTTTGGGCTCTCTGACTTCAAATCCACTATTTTCTTTGATGAAGTCTCTTGTACAAACAATAAAGTATACCTCAACTACCAGATACGTATCCAAACAAATGACCGTCACATAGATATGATCAAAGAAGCTGTGCTTGAAAATTATCACGCGGCAGGCTTTCTAAGCCCTAGCCGAGTCGACTCTCTTTTCAATGTGGAAAAATTCTATCGAACATATTTCAGCGATCTTTACTCTGTTATCGTCGAGTCCGCAAAATAACCCCGCCCTACTTCCAAACTGTTGGTAAACCGCGCTCGACTGCAGTTTCTTTTGCAGTCTCATAACCCGCATCAATATGTCGAAAAAGCCCCATTGCAGGATCTGCTGTCAACACACGTTCAAGTCGCTGACTCGCTTCCTCACTTCCGTCTGCCACAATAACCTGGCCTGCATGAAGGCTATAACCCATGCCCACACCACCGCCATGGTGAAAGCTCACCCAAGTGGCACCGCAAGCCGTGTTTACAAGTGCATTCAATATTGGCCAATCTGCTACCGCATCAGAACCATCCTTCATCGCCTCAGTCTCTCGGTTTGGAGATGCAACACTTCCACAATCCAAGTGATCACGTCCAATCACAATCGGCCCCTTCACTTTCCCTTCACGCACAAGTTCATTGAACTTAGCGCCAGCTTTTGCCCTTTCACCAAACTCAAGCCAACAAATTCGGGCAGGCAACCCTTGAAATTGAATACGCTCTCTAGCCATGTCAAGCCACCTTAAGAGTGCTGTCTTTTCAGGAAACAGCTCTCTTAAAGCATCGTCTGTGACTTTTATATCTTGTGGATCTCCCGAAAGAGCGACCCACCTGAAAGGACCACTGCCCCTACAAAAAAGAGGGCGGATAAACTCTGGAACAAACCCCGGAATATCAAAAGCCCTTTCACAGCCTCCCTTAACTGCTTGCGCGCGGATGTTGTTTCCATAATCAAAAGTGATTGCCCCTTGGCTTTTCATCTCAAGCATTCCATCTACATGTGTCGCCATACTTGAAATCGATTCGTTCAAATATTTTTCTGGATTTGTTTGTCGCAACTGATCGGCTTCAGTTAATGAATACCCTTTTGGTATGTAACCCACCAGGGGGTCGTGTGCCGAGGTTTGATCCGTCAGTATGTCTGGAGTAAATCCTTTTTTAATCAATTCATGAATCACTTCCGACATGTTTCCTTCTAAGGCAATCGACTTAGCCACCCCTGTTGATTTGTAATCCTGCACTCGTTTGATGGCATCACCCAAGTCTGTCGCCAACTCATCGACATATCCCGTTTCAAGTCTTTTTTGAATTCTCTCTGGATCCACTTCAACAGCAAGCACCACGGCTCCCGCAAAAACACCAGCAAGAGGTTGAGCACCACCCATACCACCAAGTCCTGCTGTCAAAATTGTGCGTCCCTTTAAACTTCCTCCAAAGTACCTTCTACCAGCCTCAACAAACGTTTCGTATGTCCCTTGGACAATCCCCTGGCTTCCAATATATATCCACGAACCAGCAGTCATTTGTCCGTACATCATCAAACCCTTTTTATCGAGCTCATCAAAGTGCTCCCAGTTTGCCCAATTGGGAACCAGATTGGAATTTGCCAAAAGAACACGAGGGGCATTTTCATGTGTTTTTAAAACACCGACAGGTTTTCCTGATTGCACCAAAAGTGTTTCATCATTTTCAAGAGTTTTGAGGCATTCTAAAATTTTATCAAAACACTCCCAGTTTCTAGCAGCCTTTCCTTTACCACCGTAGACAATAAGTTCCTCTGGAACTTCTGCAACACTTGGGTCCAAATTGTTTTGAATCATGCGAAATGCAGCTTCTTGTAACCACCCCTTACAGTTGAGTTTAAGTCCTGTTGGGGATTTTACTATTCGCTTCATCACCACTCCAATTCACCGACAGATTCTGTCACGGCCTCAATCAATTTATCAGATCGGATGAGTTTTTTAATACTTTCCACATCACGTGAAAAAACACGGTCCACTTCAGCAAAAGGAACCGTTTCACGCACAAGTTTATACACAGTTTCAATTGTTGAAGAAGATTTCAACGGCCTTAAAAAACCCATAGCTTGCGTGCCACAAAGTAGCTCCATAGCAACCACATTCTCTGAATTACGCACAATTTTACCAAACTTTCTTGCTGCAATTGTTCCCATACTAACATGATCCTCTTTGTCAGCTGAGGTTGGGATACTGTCCACAGATGCGGGATGAGAAAGAATTTTGTTTTCACTTACAAGTGAAGCTGCTGCGACCTGAACAATCATCATCCCACTATTTAACCCACCATCTTTTGCTAGAAAAGCTGGAAGTTCACTCATAGCTGGATTGATCAATTTTTCGATTCGACACTCTGAAATGCTTGTCATGGCCGAAACCGCAATCCCCATAAAATCAAGTACAAATGCAACAGGTTCTCCATGAAAGTTGCCACAACTTAAAATTTTATCTTCATTTACAAAGACCAAGGGGTTGTCTGTACTGGAGTTCGCCTCAATCACCAATGTTTGAAGTCCATTTCGGATTGCGTCTTTTGCCGCCCCATGTACAGCAGGCATACAACGAAGAGAGTAAGCATCTTGTACACGCGTACAATCCACATGGCTTTCTGAAATTTCAGATGTTTTGCCCAATATTTTCAAAAGATTTCTCGCAGTTTTTGCTTCACCGGGGTGTGGACGAGTGGCTGGAATAAGAGGGTCAAATGCATTTCTTGAACCACGAAGGGACTCAAGCGAAATCGCTCCCGCAAGATCTGTCATCCACATCAATCGTCTTGCCTCATAGGCAGAAAGCATCCCAACAGCTGTCATAACCTGACAGCCATTCATCAAAGAAAGTCCTTCTTTAGGCTGAAGTTCAAGTGGAGAAATAGATTTTTCTTTGAGCACGGTCTTCACATCCACCGGGCAACCATCTTTCCAAACCTCACCCTCACCAATCAAGGCAAGAGCAAGATGAGCTAAAGGCGCTAAATCTCCACTTGCTCCCACACTTCCCTGCTGTGGAACTACTGGAATTATATTCAAATTCAAGAATTCTAAAATCTTCTCAATCACCTCGACACGCACACCACTATAGCCTGTTGCGAGAGCATTTGCTCGTAAACACATAATGGCTCTTGTTTCTTCTTTACTAAACGGTTCTCCAACACCAGCACTGTGAGATCTAACCAAATTCTTTTGAAGTTCAATCAATTTGGATTGATCAATCTGAGTGGAGCTAAATGCTCCAAACCCAGTGTTTACCCCATAAATCGGTTTACCAATCTTTAATTTATCTTCTATGTACTCTCTGGAAGTCTGGACCTTCTCACGTGCCTCTTTTGAAAGCTGAACCACTTCATTAGTATGGGCCACATTCCACAAATCTTTGAGAGTAACTGAGTTTCCATCAATTTCCATTAAACGGGCTCCTTCAATTTCTGAATGGCTTCACGGTAATTGTTTTTAAAAACGAAATTTCCTGCAACAAGAACTGTTGCTCCGGCTTTGATGCAGGGAACACGAGTTTTATCATTGATCCCACCATCCACTTCAATCTCAAAATCCAAACCTTGACGAGACATCTCTTCATTTAAAGTTTTTATTTTGGATATTGGCTCTTCCATAAAGCTTTGCCCAGAGAAACCAGGGTTGACCGTCATAACAAGAACGAGATCTATAATATTTAAAAGAGGAAGTATTGAGTCTATCTTGGTATCAGGTTTAAGTGTCACTCCAGCTTTCACACCCAATGATTGAATTTTCTCAACCAACTCACGTGGTTTCTCCGTGGCTTCAATGTGAAACGTGATATAATTTGCTCCAGAAGCTGCAAAGTCTTCTACATATTTTTCAGGGTTTTCAATCATCAAGTGAACGTCCAAAACAGCATCCGTGTACTCTCTTAAACTTTTCACCACGGGGGCTCCAATTGTCAGATTTGGAACAAAATGTCCATCCATCACATCCACATGTATCCAATCCGCTCCACTTTCTAAAATAAGATCTATTTCTTTACCAAGAATTGCAAAGTCAGCAGATAAAATACTGGGTGCCACTTTAATGGTTTTCATCAAACTTTTCTCCAATACCAATTTTGTTTCCTCGAAGATAATCTTTGATCTTTATCTTTCCTTTGGACTCAGGTTGCACTTCAAGTATCTCAAGAGAACCACTCTTACACCCAACAACAATACTTTCTTCAAGCACTTGAAGGATTTCTCCAGAGGCTCCCTCTCTGTCTCCCATTTTTATTTCAGTCATTTTCAGGCGTTTACCATCTTTTAAAGTCCATACTCCAGGCCAAATATGCAGTCCCCTGTAGGTGTTATAAATTTCATGTGCCTCAAGTTCCCAATTCACCAATCCTTCTTGCTTCTCAATTTTTTCGGCATAGGTAACCAAGTTGGAGTCTTGTTCTTTTGGAATTATTTTTCCATCAAGATAATCTAAAAACTCATTCAGGAATAACTCCCCCCCAAGATCCATTAATTTTTCATATACTGTCTCGGCAACCTCATTTCCATTCAACTCAAGTCGCCTCTCTCCAATGACTGGCCCAGCATCTAGCTCACGCACAATTCTTTGAAGACTCACTCCTGTTACCGAGTCCCCAGCCATCAGTGCCCTCTGTATCGGGGCGGCTCCTCGCCACCTTGGAAGCAAGGACCCATGTAAATTCACAATACCAAACTCGAAAAGATCCATAAGCTTTTGACCAATAATCTTTCCATAAGCAACAACAACACCAACATCAGCTCCTAATGCTTGAATTTCTTCTCGAAAACTTGCTGTGCCTATTTTATCAGGTTTCAAAACTGAAATACCAAAACTCTTAGCTAAAGCTGCCACTTCACTTTCTTGAAGTTTTTGACCACGCCCTGACGGTCGATCAGGCTGAGTTACAATTGCTAAAACTTCTACTCTAGGGCAATCGTTGAGAACTCGAAGCTGATGTGCTGCAAACGCAGGAGTGCCAAGAAATACAACGCGATGTTTGCTCAAATTGAATGTTGTCCTTCAGAGTCGGACTCTTCATCCGCATCGGGATAACCAAATTTCTTAATTTTAGATTTGATTCGATTGGATTTCACAAAGCTAATACGATCTATAAATAGCTTGCCCTCTAAATGGTCCATTTCATGTTGAAAACAAATTGCAAGAAGCCCATCTGTCTTGATCTCAAGTGGTTTGCCAAATTTATCTAAACCACGAACTTCAATGTACTTTGCACGTTCCACGGTTTCCGTATATCCCGGAACACTCAAACAACCCTCTTCGTAGGTGGTTTCGCCCTCTTTGAGATAAATATCTGGATTAAAAATTGTGATGGGATAGCTGACCTTACGTTCAAGCTCAGTCATTTCGTCTTCACGGACATTGCCTTCATCGTCATACAATCGAGTGTCAATCACAAGAAGACGTATCAACTCAGCAACCTGAGGAGCGGCAAGCCCAATCCCAGGAGCATCGTACATTGTTTCAAGCATATCTTCAGAAAGCTTCGTAAGCTCTGGTGTGACCTCATCAACAGGTACAGACTTTCTTTTTAACAATGGATTGGGATAGGTCAAAATTTCAAGTAATGCCATTGGCAAATTGTTAACGAATTATCGCTTAAGGCGCAAGAGAAACCAACCCGTTGTTCCTAGAGCGATCACGTTGGGTATCCAGACAGCCAAAAAGGCTGGTACAACACCGTGTCTTCCTAGCGTCTGTCCCGAGGAATAGAGTGACCAATAGACAAACGCAAGTACGATACAAGCACCCACGCTTTTTGCGGCTCCTCCAGATCTTGTATGTCGAACACTAAATGGAATACCCAGGAAAGCCATCACAAATGAAGCGAATGCAAAACTAAACTTGGAGTGATAATCCACCTCATACTGCAGCGTGTCTAAGCCCGACTCTTGATTCTTCTTTATAAACCTCTTCAGCTCTTTCTGGCTCAGCACTTCTGAGGAATTCACTGTTGATTTTAAGTCCGATAGCTCTTCGTCAATGCTAATTGTCTTTTCAGAAAATGACTTTGTCAGAGGCACTTTTCCCCCCTCTTGATAGAGGGTGAGATTTCCATTTTTTAACTTCCAAGTGGAATCGATCATATTCACTTGTTGTGCTGAGATCAGCTGTACCAAGTTCCAATCCGAATCAAAGTAATAAAACATAGCTCCTTGAGCGAGGTTGTTTTTGGTATCTAGAATTTTGATATTAAAAAGAACGTTTTTAGATCGATACCAAATTTTGTTCTTTTTAACTGTAGAGTAGAGAGACGGTTTCTTCTTAATATCCACAAAATACACATAGCTTTTGGCACGATTTGCACGTGGAACAACTCTATCACCAAGTAAGTAAACAAACACAGAAAGCATTCCAACCAAAATCAAAATCGGAGCTGACACTCGCGCAAGACTCATTCCCATGGTAAAAAGTGCAGTGAGCTCATTGGATCTATTAAGAGCACTCAAAGTGAAAATACTCGCAATCAAACAGGCGGCTGGCACCAATTGATGAATTATACTAGGCAACATGAAAAAATAGTATTTGGCCCAAACACTCGCCGCCCCACCTTCGCGCATCATGCTTCCCATCGCATCAACGGATAAATAAAGGGTACAAAGCACAATCATTGCACCTATGAAATGAAGTAAAAACATTTTACCGATAAAACGGTCGTAGAGATTTAACACAAATTGAAATTTAGCTCGGGTGATCGTATTTGTACAGCTTGACTCGATTCTATAAAAATCGTTAACTCAGAGTATGGCTTTGCGCGTCTTACTCGCTGATAATAGCGAAACAATAAAAAAGGTGATGAACCTCGCACTACAAGATTTTGGGATTGAGGTTAAAACAGTTGGATCAGGGCTTGATGTTCTGGAAGTCGCAAAGTCCTTTAAACCTGAAATTATTTTTGTGGATGTTTTACTTCAAAAGAAAAATGGCTACGAGGTCTGCGCGGAACTCAAATCTGCTTCAGAAACACAAACTCTTCCAATCGTGCTTATGTGGAGCAGTTTTATGGAGCTTGATGAAGAAAAGGCCACTCAATGCAACCCGAACACTCGTCTTGAAAAACCTTTTGATAGTGAAAAACTGCGAGCTATTGTCACCGATCTTGTTCCACGACTAAAAGAAAATGAAATCTCAAACTTTATACAACCACCACCAACACCAACTCAAGATGCCCCCTCGGCTCCAATAGCACCCAAAGCCCCAGAGTCTCCAAGTAGCGGACCACCTCCAATTTCAAATATACCGCCTCCAACATTTTCATCTGAAGATTTGATCACTGAAGAAGCCAAGCCCTCTGGAGCCCCCCCTCCTGAACCTCAAACTGCTATCACTCCCCCACCAGCAATAGCACAACCTCAAGAACAGCAGGCCACAGTTGAGCCCCCTCCAACTCAAGAAGAAGAAACTTCAGCACCTCCTCCTGCAAACGATCCAAGTACAGAAACAAAAGCCAATTGGAATATGGATAGCTTTCAAGATATCAAAGACTTTGAAGCAGGACTTCCAGAACTTGGCGGAGATGATGCCGATGAGCACTTTCAAAACGTACCTCTTAGCTCACTTCCTGAAGAGAAAGTCGAGCCTAGGGTTGAAGTTTCAACAGAAGGTGCAAGTGGCTTTGAAGTTGATATACCAGATGATGACTTTGATGGAGTCACAGTCAATTTCACCGAACCTGAAGAGGAGATTTCAGACCTTAGTTTTCTGAATATGGGTGGTGAGAAAAAAACTGAACCTGAAACAAAGAAAAAAGAAGAAAAACCAAAAGAAACCCAAACACCCCCTCAACCGGGTCTGGGTCCACAATCTGGCAATTTATCTGAAGAGGATCAAAGACAGATTTTTGAAGAGACAGTTAAAAGATACGTAAAAGAAAATATTCCTGAGATCGCAACGAAAATCATTCGAGAGGAAATCGAAAAACTCCTCGCCTCGGAGAACGAGTCGTGAATATCGACACCATTGTGAAGCTTGCTCTGGAAGAAGATCTTCCCAATGGAGATCTGACAACAGACAACTTGGGAATAACTGAAAAAATCGGAAGCGTAAAACTTGTGGCCAAAGAAGATCTGATTCTTTCCTCAATAGACTTATTTGAGCACACAGTTTTAAAACTCGACTCAAGCGCAAGCTTCAGTTGGCAATTTAGAGATGGCGACAGAGTTTTAAAGGGACAGGTTGTAAGCCTGATCCGAGGAAACCTTTTGGAAATACTTAAAGCCGAACGAGTCGCTCTGAACTTCATTGGACGCTTCAGTGGCATAGCTTCCCTCACAAGATGTTTTGTTGAAGCTCTTGGTGAATCAAAAACACAGATTTTGGATACTCGGAAAACCACTCCACTCTATCGAGAGCTTGAGAAGCGCGCTGTCCGTCACGGAGGCGGAGTGAATCATAGACTCAACTTAAGTGACGCAATCTTGATAAAAGAAAATCACATCCGTGCTGTTGGTGATTTTAAGAAAACCTTGGAAACTGTGAAAAAAAACTCCAATCGACCTATCGAAGTTGAGACCACAAATTTAAACGAAGTTCAACTCGCTATTGAAATGAATGTTGCACGAATTATGCTAGACAATTTTTCAAACGATGATCTTAAAGCCGCACTTAAAATTATTCCAAGTAATATCGAAACTGAAGCTAGTGGTAATATGACGATTCCTCGAATTCGTGAAATCCACAATCTAGGCTTGAGCTTTATCAGTGTCGGAGCTCTTACACATTCCGCTCCAACTGCGGATCTCAGCCTTATATTTGATTGGACCTAGCATGATCTACAGTTGGACAAAGTCGTGGGCCAAAGAAAAACAACTCGATCATCAATTTATAGAAAATCTCAAGAGCACAAACTCTTTTGCCAAAGATATCAATTTCAATTCTCCACTCTTAATAGCCACAGATCATCAAATGAGTGGACGCGGGAGAGGAAGCAACACTTGGATTTCAGGCCCAAAAGGAAGTGCTCTATTTTCTTCATGGTGCTTTCCACTTGAGGGGCCACTACAACCCATAGCTTCACCGTTAGTTGGACTTGCTGTTTTCAATGCAATTCAGTCAACTTGGCCAGACCCCCCACTTTCTTTAAAAGCTCCCAATGATTTGTACATAGGTGAATTCAAGTTTGCTGGAATTCTTTTAGAACTGATCACCCAAGGAAATCAACATCGTGCAATTATTGGTCTTGGAATCAATGTTTTAAAAGGGGTGGACTTAGAAACATCCACTTATCTTGCAAACTCAACATCCATAACAGAAAACAATTGGTGTCATTTTTTAGACTCACTGTACTCACAACTTCAAGAAGCCATCAGAGATGGACAAGCTTCAGAACTCTCTCAACTCAATTGCCAAAACCTGCAATCCGCTTTAGACAAACATCCCAAACAGAGCATAAATGAAGTTCTTTCTAACGGAAGCATTGTTACAGACAGTGAAACAATTCGCTGGTCTGATTTGTAATTGCCAATAATCAATACATCTCTGATATTAGAATCATTCGCGAATCACACCGACCATTGAAGCGAGGACAATCTGATTCTGAACAAGATTTCGGAATCCTGCACTGAATGGAAATTGATTTCCCACCGTGTTTGGGATTGAACCAGGATTGTTTCATCTTGCGATATGTGTGGTCTTCATGTGTTTCGCCCACAGAACATTCCGGATGGGTTCCTCTATAGGTACATTGATTTGAATCATTTGGATACTTAAACACAACACTAGCTGGTAAAACTCCATTGCCATATGTGTTCTCATTCCATGCATAGGTCATTTCTCTATTACGATTGCGTTCTTCAAAAATCTCAGCGGCAAAGAAACTCCACGAATCTCCGACTTGACTCTGAGGTAAAACACGTCGTCTACGAATAAGTGAATAGTTGGACTGAGGAGTTCCATCCTCACTTGTATATCTATGTTCAACATAAGCTGCCGTCACCCAACGGGTGTCTTTGTAATGGCTTGGATAACACTGTCCCATAGCTTCAGGATGAAAATAATGCCTTAGACCTCGAAGTCCTCTAGACTTCATTTCCGGCGTCGGATCAGAGTTACCATCATAACTGAGAACATCAAACTGATCACGTAATTCATATTCAGACACAGAAAGTATTTGATGCGTACGTTTTACCGCATTTTCAAACGCAATAACTCGTCTACGAAAGAAGGCTTTCTCATCATCTTCTAGATTGAGGTATTCACCATCCCTTAGGTCAGGACGCAAAAAACAACTCCCAATAAAAGTCCCATTGGCATCTCCATCTCTCCAAATATTGTACTGACTAGGGCTTGTCGCCACTCCGACAACATCTCCTTTAAATCTGCATCCATAATGTTTTTTACAAAGATCGGCACGATTACGTAGAGTCAATGCAATCACATCCCATTCGCACTGCCCCATATCTTGCCCCATCCAACTGGGATGACTCTCATAGAGTACTGTTCTTGTGGCAAGATCAACACGCATAGCCTCTTCAGCAAGCCTTCCTGCATCACCGCTTTTTGCTTTAACGTTAAAAATAAATTGTTCCCATTTTTTTATGAGATCAGCTCTCGTTGAATTTGACATTCGTAAATTATTACAAGTTGTTTCATGAAAGAGTCGAACCATATCAACAATATTGGTAGGCAAATCATTTGGTTCACATCTTTTAATAGAGCGATCTTGGTTTAGTAAAAATAAGGAAGTATCCGGTGTAATCACTTGCTTAGGCTCAGTCGGCTTGACCGTTGTCAAATTGGCAATTTCGACTATTCCCAATTGTCCGTTATGCATGTAACCGTAAGCAATATTGCCTGCTGGAGTGTAGTAAGGTTTTTGACCAAGATTGGGTTTATACGGCTCCATCTGTGTATTAAGAACAATTGGTTGAACTTTAGTATTTTCAGCTAAAACAGTGAGCACACGACCATTTTTATCTCTAACCTCAACAGATTTTCCAGGCTTCACATACTCTGTTTTAGGCTCTGGAAGTGACATCACCTGGGCATAGGTCATGGGTGTCACAAGCATTGAAAGCAGAATTAGAGTTTTCACATAGCTCTATCGGTTATCTAAAAAGAAGAATATATGGAGAGAAGGTCTAGTTAGTTATACGCTTTGATTGAAGCACACTTACTGGTCACTGTGACCAGTAAGTGTGCTTCAATCAACTCTGCGTAGTAGGTCGCTTCACCTATAAAGCGATTCACTCCGCCTAAATCTATAATGGATCCTCTTTGCAAACAAACTTACCAGAGACTTTAGAAACGATAAGTCCCGATCCAAGATCTTTAAATGTTAGTTTCAAATCGGCAATTCCTCCACTTACATCAGAATAAGCATATCTGTCCAATAACATGCCATGCATTTCGCATTCTTTCTCAATTTGAGTCTGTGCACTTCGAGTTGTCTTTTGGATTGTTTCTAAAACCGTAGCCCCATACGCCATATTTTCAACAACTTCAAAAGTACATTCACCACTCACAGGATTTGGGACGGTGGGAAAATTCAACGTAGGGCATGCAATCTCTGCATACTCATAATCTGTAGAAGCCAATCCAAAAGAACTACAAATCAAGGTGGCACCTGCTATTAGTACTATATAGTATTGATTTTTCATAAAAACCTCAGCTCCATTTGTGCAATGTTTTTTACCCCATCGAAAATCAGTGATAGCACACGTACTCTTTTAAAAAACTAAATTTGATAGATTGTAAATTTAATATACCTTTAAGAAGACACCTAATATGTTCATATTTTGTAAAGATCTCCATGGAAAGCAGACTGATGACATGAACCCAACCTCTTTGATTAACGACTTCTAAAGAACCAAACGATAACAAATTAACGTTGGCACCAGTTTATTTTTAACGGCGATAGGTTTTTAGCTAAAAATCCATTCTTTTCAGACATATTCCACAGCCAAGTCTGCTCATGAGTATCCCAGGTCCAGTAAACCCATCCATCAATTCCATAACGACAAGCTTGTGCAATCAACCTCTCAATCGGCACCAATGCCTTCTCTGGTGTATCAAAGTCTTTCTTATAAGCTCCAAATTCACCAATTAAAATAGGTTTTGTTCTTTTGAGTTTTGAGAATTCCAAAGATTCCAAATCCACCTTTAGGTCATAGTCTGCCTCGTGTGGGTACGGATGAATTTGAAGATAGTCCACATCTGTTTTTTCGATAACGGACAATCGAAAGGGTTGCCTCCAATCTCCATTCATTGAGTCTTCCAAGTAAACACCATCATACCCTTGTCGTCGAACCTCTTTGGGAGAAAACACGCTTGAAGTAACAAGAACTTGAGCATCTACAGATTTGATTGCTCGAATCACAGTGTTGATCCAACGAAAAGTCGTGTCATCGGCCATTTTTTGTCTAGATATAGGATTGGACATATCATAGTTTTTACCTGAATCTAACTTCACAGTTCCTTTTCTCAAAGTAAAAGGTAACTCATTTGACAGAAAATCCAACTCGTTCCAAAGGTCAATAGAGAATATCGTAGAGGACAATTCAGGTGCGTTATCTTTGATATACCTAACCAAATCGGACTCATACCTGGCATACGCTTCAATATATCCTTGAGACATTAGAATTTGATTTAAATCTGCCGTTTGAGAATGTGGAGCTGGAAACTTTCCTGAAAAGGCAACTTGGTAATAATTCTCAGGCATCCAGTGTCCTGTAATCATAATGTACATCTTATTCTTATTGGCAATCGCAATGAAAGTTAATAAATTCTCCATATATTCTGTATTCAGTGCAATGGAGTTCTTTGGGCCCGTAATACCAGGACCATCAATTCGAATACGTATTAGGTTGTAACCAAACTGAGCCATTTCATTCACACTTTTCTTAATATCAGTAAACTCTTTGCGAAAATACTTACTGTGAAAACTGATATTGTCCGCTTTCTTGGTTCCAAATTTATCAAGACGAACCCAATTCACCCCTTGTGGATAAAACCTTCTTTTTGAAACCTTAGAGTAAAATTCCGGTACTTTTGTTCTAGAATTTGTTCTTACGCCAATTCTTGGAAGAGATTCTCCTCGAATCCTCTCTATACTGGGTAACGGCTCAACTGTTGCACAAGAAAGTATCATTGGAGTTAAAAAGCAAAAAATAAGCGCCCCGTATTTCACACACCCTCCCCTCTATTCAACTTCATCTATATAAAAAGGATGCTATTTTTCTTTCTTTGAACTGTCACCTCAAAACCATCTTGGGTAGGAGATATACAAAAAATCAAAATCTTATGTCCTGCTCATCAAACCAGAATCTTCACATTCGTGTGAAAACACTGGTCACTGTGACCAGTTCGTCTAAACCTACAAACAACTCTGCGTAGCAAGTGGCTTCATCCCGAGCGACTCTATCTACCAATAACTATTGAATCCCCTGTTGGCGCTTATTTTGGCTACCATGAGTATCACTACTTAATGCTTCCGCATCAGAGCATTTACTAATTAATACAGATTTAATTGAATCTATTGCCCTTTTATTGCAAACCAATTGTCTGTAAATTTGTGGAAGTGGCAAGCCATCTATATTGAAACTTTCAAACTGCCCTGGATAGTAAGCGTGACCGTCTACATTGGTCTCACCCGAAAAGCTTAGTCTTATGTCCATCTGATTACCATCAGAGTCGTTACTTTGAACGATCTTTACCTCTTGATCACAAGATTTGGTGCCCGAAGGAAGTATTTTTATTCTTTCCATGCCAAAGTTAAGTAGTGCATCTGCTAAAATGACAGGTGGATTACCATGGAATCCATGCGCCAAACCTGCATTCCTGTACATTTTCATTTCTAGATAGTCACCACCATGAAGATCGTAGCTATAAGACATTGTATACATCTTATCTGATAAACGAAATGTTCGGCACAATCCTTCTTTACCAATAACTTCAGCAAGAGCATTGCTTGTAATAAAAAGCGAAAAAATCACCAGTAATGGAATTAAATTTTTCATAAACTCCTCCTTGATCGGTATAAATGCAAAACTATTGCTAACTGCCAAAGACTCTACCTCTACTAAATAAGCCCTCAGCACATACTTTTGCAGAGTAAGTGATAAAGAAATGACATATTTCCCATGCCTTTATAAGTAGTTAAGTAATATCAGTGACTTATGGCGTATGGTATCATAAAAAAATTGCCACAAAAGGTCACCAAAAAGCCCCCCTCAATACCAATGATTTTGGTTCTTTATTATTTTTAGTGGAATAAGCGTTCGGTATCGGAATCTGCTGGTGTTTTGAGTTTCAGTTACCGCCCCTAGATGATTTTCCAATCAAATAACGTGAACTTCTAAGTCGACCATACAGCAAGAGTGTTACTGCTTGGATCTTTGAACTCAAAACGTCTGCCACCAGGGAAGCTGAAAGGCTCTTTGGTTATTACCCCTCCAGCTCTTTTCACACTTTCTAAACTTTCTTCCAAGTTTTCTGAATAAAGAACAACCAGTGGACTACCTGATGTCACACTTGAAGCTACACACAAGCCGCCTGCCTCACCACCCTCTTTTCGTATTCCTGCATACTCAGGTCCATAATCATTGAACTCCCAATTGAACGCCAGAGAATAGAACCTCTTTGCTTCCTCCATGTTCGTTACAGAGAACTCGATATAATCTATACCATGATGAATATGATTTTTTTGTGACATGACACCTTTCTCCCTTACTGCTCTGTTGAAGAACTACCCACTTTCAATACTGTACGTAAGCGTACTTTATACCTTGGCAATTGACATTTCAAACCCGAACCCAGCAAACAAAGATAGATCGCTCGTTTCCACCCTTGATAGTAAAATGAGGCATTTCACATAAATTTGACGTGCAAATCTTGACTCTTCATATGTCTACGATATTTTGAAGCTCAATTGGAGGTATGATAGATGGCGCTCACCCACACACCAGCCCCTGAGCTTGGTATGAAATGTCCAGATTTTGATCTTCTAGGAATGGACAACAAAAGACATAGCTTAAGTGACTTCAGTGACAAGAAGGCACTTGTTGTCATGTTTATCTGTAACCACTGTCCATACGTAAAGGCCATTGAAAGTCGACTCATCACTTTGGCTAGAAAAATTCAAAACTTAGGTGGAGAGGTTGTTGGAATTTGCTCAAACGATCCTTCAGATTATCCAGAAGATTCTTTTGAAAATTTGCAAAAAAACTGGAAAGAAAAAGAGTATGGCTTTCCCTACCTATTTGATGAAACACAAGAAACTGCAAAAAAATTTGGAGCTGTTTGTACACCTGATTTTTTTGTTTTTGATTCTGAACAAAAACTTCAGTACCGCGCACGCCTAGATGATTCCTGGAAGGAAGAGTCTCAAGTGACACGAGAAGAACTTTTTGAAGCCACAAAATCTATCATCGAAGGTCAACCCATCCACTTTGAACCCACGGCTTCTATGGGCTGCTCAATCAAGTGGACTCAAAAATGATCAAATACTTTGTTGCATTTTCACTTTTTGCTCTCTTAGGATTTTTTATAACAGTTGCTATTTATCTAGGGGTTTTCAAGGAAGTCGAAATTTCAGAAAAGGCACTCCCCCCCACAGCTCTTGTTTACAAAATGCACATTGGCCCTTATCACAAAATCAATTCTGCCATAATGGAAGTTGAGAAATGGGCCAAAGAAAACAACATCACCTGCCTTCAAACTTTTGGAGAATACTTGAGTGACCCTGAAGAAGTGGACGAGGCCAATTTACGAAGTCATGCAGGCTGTGTTGTAGAAAAAGAGATAGAGAATTTACCAAACAAATGGGCCAGCCGCACTGTTCAATTTTTCAAATCAATTGAAGCCGTATTCAAGGGCTCCCCTGCAGTAGGTCCGTTCAAGGTTTACCCAAAAGTGGACGAATACGCCAAGGAAAAAAAACTTGAGCTACTCTCTTTCGTTTTTGAATTTTATGAGGTCCATGAGTCCGACATGAGAACTCGATATATCTTTCCAATAAAGGTCAACTATTTTGAATAAAGTAAGAACCGCCAATCCAAGCGATCAATTTTTTATAATTGAAGCCCAATTAAAAATGGCACTTGAAACAGAAGACCAAACTCTTAACAAGAGCACTGTTGAAAAAGGAGTCCAAGCTGTATTTGATGAACCCAAAAAAGGACGATACTTTGTTGTTGAGGTCGATGGAGAAATTGCTGGCTGCTTGCTGACATTGAGAGAGTGGAGTGACTGGCGAAACAAAGATGTACTCTGGATTCACTCTGTGTACATTGCTGAAAAATTTCGAAAGCAAGGTCTCTACCGAGAAATGTATGCACATCTCGTGGATCTTGTTAAAAGATCACCAGATCTCTGTGGACTTCGTCTTTACGTCGACAAAAGAAACACAACTGCAAGTCAAGTTTACGAAAAACTAGGAATGGACGGCTCTCACTACAATCTCTTTGAGTGGATGAACGAATAACAACAAGCTTCTAAGTCCCTTCTGACAAAAAACTCCGATAGATCCACACTTAGGTAAAAATCAATTAAACGTAAGATCCACTTTTGATTTTTTCTAAAATAATTTTTTCTGGCATAGTTGGGTCTTTTGAGTCCACCATCCAAAGTGATTGCTGCTCACAACGACGCTTGCTTTTAAGAAGCCACTTTAAAACATTGGCAAGCTGTTTGTTTTTCTTGTCTCTAAAGAAAGGATCATTCTCAAGGGCATCTTTTGCCTTTTTTAGAGATCTCTGCTCAGAAGCGTCCGCCTCTTTAACAGCATAGTCATGCAAATCATATTTCGTAATATCCTCAGGAAGAACACCCAAAAATCTCACATTTGGTGCTGAGAAATCACTGTTTCTTATTAAAGATGCTGCTGATCCAGCTTTTAAGGTTCTAAAAATATTCTGTAATGTGTACGCATCCAAATCTCCGAAGAAATACATAGGGATCTTCAATTGATTTTGAATAAGCTGACACCAGCCTCGAACCGCATTACTTGGAACCCCCTGTGCACCAATTAAGATGCATGGGTTTCTTCTTGTAAAGCCATTTGTCACCAAGGTATTTGCAGTACCTTCTGATTCCACAATCAATGCAAATTTAATTGGTTTCTTAGCTTTGAGTTTCAAACTTTGTGGTCGATTTTTTGGTTGAAAAGGCGAAGTACCAAGCTGACTCAAGTCAATGACAGCCTTAGAGCCATCAGACATTGTTTCTGTAACAACAAGCTGTTGAGAGTATGTTTGCCCACCTCTGTCGTTTGCAAAACAGTTCATCTCCTCTCTGTAGGCTTCCAGCATATCAGTGATAAAATCAATTGTACTGTCACTTTCATTTTGTTCTTGAAAGTCTAGAGCTTTAAGCTTCGGATTGTGTTTTACCTCACCTTTGGAAATGTAATAAAGTTCACGCTTTGTGTTAACTGCACCTGATTTTATATTTCGAAGCAAAATTTCGAGCATAAACACCGCTCGAGACATTTTTTGTACCGAAGAAACATTGAGTTCAGTACGAACCATCTTCCCACCGGGTGTAAAAAAACCAACCTTTGGATTATAATTGGAGTTATCAAGAGAACACTTCGTTGCCTCAAGCACAGGTCTCCTTGCCTTTTCAAGGTCAGCCAGCATTTTTTCACATATTTCTTTGGCGTGCTTTGTAATATCATCGCCACCTCGAGATCCTCTTTTACGTACAGCCATTATTTCTTACCTCGTGCTTTCGTTTTTTTCTTAGCAACTTTTTTCTTTTGAGCTTTCTTTTTAGAAGACGACTTTACAGGTTTCTTCTTTGTTTTTGTTTTTGTTTTTACTTTTGCTTTCTTTTTCTTTGGTGAACTCGATTTTGCTTTTTTAGCGGCTTTCGATTTTGCTTTTGCTGGTTTCAATGCAGTCTCAATTTCCGTGTCATCGTCAACCTCACCAGAAGCTTCCTCTTCTTCAATCAATCCCTTTGCAACTTGACGAGCCTTGAGTTTTTTAAGTTTTACCTCGGCATCTTTCATTTTCTCCTCAGCCGTATTCGTGTCACGACCAAGGATCTTAACAAGCCCTTCTTCGGCTTTCTTTCTTCGAGCAGCAGGCGCATTTAATATGCGTACCAATCCCTCAACAAGCATTGGACCAAATTGCTCCACATGACGAATTTTTCTTTCAAGATCTTCAGCACGCGCTTCTGCTCGGATGTGACGACCCAATTTTTGCCCAGCCTGCATAAGAGCTCTACGAATCTCTTCAACCAACTCGTCACTGGCATCAATCGTTTCCTTAGACGCATTTTTAAATTTAATAAATGGAGAGACTACACTGACGGCAAAAATATACGGCCCCTGAGGTACACTCGTTTTGGATTGCGCTAAACCATAAGAGCGCCAGTTAACCGATTCAACAGCTTTTGTAACAGCACAAGCAGCTTTATCAAACTGAAGTGGAACACGGTTGGCGAATCTTAAAATTTGCACTGCACTCTCTTCACTTCCTCTATCCAAAAATCTGGCCAACGCGACTTCAATCACCACAGGCTTATGGTCACAAATTCGAGGTCGTCTTGTTACAACACTAAAAAAATCAACCTCTCCAATGCGTCTAATACTTTTAGCTAAAGATTCCTCACCGACTGTTAATACAGATTTTGTACTTGGAGACATCAGTTCAGAGTCTTGGATCGATCGGTAGACTTTTTTAAAATCCTCTTCTGACAACGTAGAAAGCATTTTATTCAAAAGTCCTTTGTTTAGGCCCGCTTTAACAAATGATTGAATGGCAGCATCACTCACTCGAGAAAATCCAGTTTTTAGCCACTTTCTGAGATTCACTTTTCCAAAAATATGAGCATGAGTCATAAATTCCCCAAGCTTCATAGTATGTGGATGTGGATTCACAGGCGGTGGAACCAGAGGTACGTCCTTAGAAACTCTTTCAACATCCACCCAATCATTGTCTAAAAGCTTGTACTTGATCGACACATGGGGATTCACAAGTGTCGTTCCCTCTAAGTAAGTAATCAATCCACCGTCTCCATTGAGCTGAACCCGACCATCCATCTTAAATGAAATGGCCGTGCCATGTTCTGGAGCCCAATCAATGGTTTCTTTTTTCTTTATAAGACCCCTGTTCTTTTTGATATCAACATCAATACGAGCCTTGATCGCTTTTCTCATTTTCTTGGTCTTGCTTACAACCTCAACACCTGTGGCGTTGGTCAATTGAGCCCATGTTGTGGCAGCTGAAATACCAATCCCCTGCTGACCGCGTGAACACTGCCCGCGTCCAAATTTAGATGAGGCGAGGTATTCCCCAAAAACTTTGGCTAAATCATCGGGGTCAATTCCTGGTCCGTTGTCTTGAACCTTAACAGATACAAGGTCACTGTTCTTTGCTGTTCCCCGTCCTATTTTTTGAATTTCAATTTTCAGTTCAGGTAAAATTTTGGCGGACTCACATGCATCAAGTGAGTTATCAACAGACTCCTTAAGAGTCGTTAAAACTGCTTTTGTTGGAGATGAAAATCCAACCTGTTGAAGGTTTTTTGCAAAATATTCTGCCGTACTACTTGTTGTGATTGAGTTCTTTGCCACCGATACCGTCCTTAACAGCTCATATTTTCACACACACTTTAAAGACTGTTTCCCTTGTAACGAAAATGAAACGTCAACAGCCTCTATTAAGGAAACATGTAAACCCTCAGTATTTCAAGACATCCGCCGTCTCGTCATACCGAGTCAGACTCCAGAACCCTTCTTCTCCAAAATAGTTTCAATTGTGGTTTTTGAGCCCTTATCAGTGTTACAGGCCTTACAAGAGGGAACAATATTCTCTCGACTAGAGCTCCCACCACGTGCAATTGGAACTTTGTGATCCATTGTAAGCTCGCTCACATCCACGTGTTTCTCACAGTAGTAGCAGATTCCCGCTTGCAACTTTTGCTTCCACCAAGAAGAATTCTTAAGTTTCCGCGCCTTTTCGCGCTCCTTCTTTATTTCAGCCTGTGGCCGAGGGGCATAGAAATTCATGAACTCCTTATAGCAGAGATTGGGGCGGTGTTCCACCTTGACTTTAGATCCCTCCATCGCCTACACATCTTTTGATCTCACGCATACTGCTATATTTATGAAAACAGGGCGAAAAATTGAAAGCAACTGAAATGAAAGAAAGACTCCATACCAAATATCCGAATGCCGATATTGAGGTAACTGACCTAACTGGCACTGGGGATCACTTTCATGTCTTGATCGTTGCCTCAGAGCTCGAAGAGCTATCTCGAATCAATCAACACAAAGCTGTTATGGAAGTCTTTGATCCTGAGTTAAAAACTGGTGAACTACACGCATTGACCATCAAAACCAAAAGATAGGGAGAAATGAATATGAGCCCAGAAACAAAAGAGAAAATTGAAAAAATACTAAAAGAAAACAATGTTGTGCTTTTTATGAAAGGATCTGCTTCTTTTCCACAATGTGGGTTTTCAGCAAGGGCCTCAGCTATTCTTCAAGAACTTGGAGTAACATTTCATGGAGTGGATGTGCTTGAGGACCCAGAAATCCGCGAAGGTATTAAAGCTTACGGCAACTGGCCGACGATTCCTCAGCTATACGTAAAAAATGAACTCGTCGGCGGAAGTGACATCATGATGGAAATGTATGAGTCCGGAGAACTCAAGGATGTCTTTCAATAAAAAGAACTGACACCCTTTTGGAGTTTTCTCTATTCCGGTACTTCTTTGTATCGGACGGCTATGCCTTCCACAAAATCAATCGCCACACCATCTTCCATTCTTCCTGGGCGGTTGTTATTTATGAATCCTTCATCCATACGGGTGTTCATTCTAAAAACAAATTCAGATCGGTTAAAATCTTCTAAGAAAAACTGAGTTTCAGCTGTTTTCCAGGCGTCTTTTCTATGATTTTTTCCATTTCGATTTGGAGCAAGCGGACCCTGAATATCATAAATGCTCATCCAGTGAGGGCCATTGAGTCCCTCAGCTGTCAACTCGGACCCAACACCACAAGCATCTGCGGTATTGTTACAGACCTCAAGCTTAAGATATTCACCAACCTCAAGTGAAATTGGAAGATAGTCAAAATTAAAAAAGACCTCATCAAAGACAGATAAGTCAAAAGTTCGACTGACCAAATATATATTGTGAATCGACCTTCCTCTTCGTCCAAAGAAATACAACGCTCTTGTTAAATGGCTAACAGGCCCCATCTCAACATTGTTAAATATAAGAGCATCAATATTTTGCCCCGGTCCACCTGTAATATTTCCGCCATCGTCCACAATCTTTCTCCAACCAAAGCCAGGGAGTCCTGGACGATTCACGATCACATCTTGTCTTTCAAAGGAGTCACGAATGATCACCTCTTCTCTTACAATTACAATCGGTGGTGTAATAGGAGGTTCTTCACACCCAATTTCCTTTTCACAATCCAGTAGCTCTTCACTCACGCTTTCAAAAGCTTTGTCATCAAACTCCACCTGGTTGGAACAACCCACACTTCCAAAAAGAATCAGAAAGATGAAAAATTTTATGATTTTCATGATGATCTCCTTCTTAACTTCATAAGTGCAATACCTGTACCTTGGTCTAGTTTGCAAGGTAAGCAATTCCAACAAGTTAGCTTCTGTCTCAATTTGAGATTTTTAAAAATTTTGTTTGAAAAGGTGATTTGACTTAAAAATCTTCACTTTTTTAAAAGGAATCGTGGTGAGCACTACTCCTCCGAGGATTGTCTGAGCTTTTTAGAGAGTTTCTAAGTATTTGAGAACTTAGGTGAAACTTTATACCAACACTGCCTGTAGGCCAGCTGACAAGCATCACCCACCACCGATGGTGACATCACTCAAAGGTCGAGCATATTTTTTGAAGGTTTTTTGTCAAACTTACCGACAGTTTTGTTCCAAAAGTTCATGATTTCATTCATCTATTTTAGTCAAAGGTCCGATAAAGTTTATGGAGAACTGTAATGGCAAGAGTGTTACTCATAGATGACGATCCTGATATATTGCTCTTTTCAAGTAAAGTCTTGGAAAATGCGGGCCATAAAATATTCAAGGCAAAAGATGCAGATCAGGCTTTTGATATTTTGCAAAGAGAAGAATTGGATTTGGTTATCTCTGATGCAAACATGCCACAAATTTCAGGTTTTGAAGTTGTCAAACACGTAAAATCCTTTAAGAAATTCAAGCATATTCCAATTGCACTTTTAACAAGTCGTAGAGAAAAAACAGATGTTGAAAAAGCCATTCAACTGGGCGTAAGTGATTATATCGTTAAACCCATTTCACCAAAAACACTGACTGAAAAGGTCACAAAACTGATTTCTACACCATTAAAAATCAATCAAATTGAATTCAATAGTGGATTTGTCCCTCTTGCTGAGGCGTCATTGAAACTTCGAATACTGACGCTTTCATCAGATGGAGCAACTCTTTCAGGGGGAGCTCTAGAAATTGGAGAAACACTCAAACTTGGGTCCTCTATATTTAGTCAAATACAGCTTGATGATATTCAGGTAACAGTCGATTCATGCGTTGAAACAAATGGAAAATACATCTCAACAGTTTCATTCAACAAGTTAAGTCGAAAGTCACAAGCCAAATTGGATGATTGGATCAAAGCTCGTTTAAAAGAAAATAAACAAGGAGCAGCTTAAATGAGAATTCTACTAGCTGAAGATGATACAAATATCTCAATGATTGCCAAAGTTGCTCTTGAAAAGGTCGGAGGACATGAGGTTGTAGCTGTTCTAGATGGTGGACAAGCCATCGCACAAATTGAAAGCAGTGATTTTGATCTCATCCTTCTTGATGGAATGATGCCTGTAAAAGATGGACTTACTGTCTGTAGGGAAGTAAAGACTGGAGCCAAAAAAAACATCCCTATTATTTTCTTAAGTGCCAAATCTCAAGATAGTGATATCTCCGAAGGGCTCAATGCCGGTGCAATCGGCTACATACAAAAACCTTTTGATCCAACCAAACTCAGCGAAGAAATTGACAAGATACTAAATGAAAGTGGAGTTGCGGCTTGAGCCCCATTCAATTTCGAATTTCTCTTGTAATACTACTTGTGATGGCCGTTTCTGGGACTTCGTTTGGAGTTGCTGTATACAATTTTTTACAAGTCAAAAGCATTCATGAAGATATTCGTACCAGTTACCTGGTTCGAAACAAAGTGGACTCTATTTACATAAGAAAAGATCGAAAAAACATAACCAACGAACTCCAAGCTATTCGTGAATCTTTAGAGCCTGAAGAACGCTCTCTAGCACTAAGTGACATTATACAGTCTTACACATCCAATTCTTGGTCACTGTTAAAAAGAAGAATCAAACACTTTGAAAAAGTCGAAGCCAAGTACATTGAGTTTCTACTTCCCAAGGCTGAGTACCTTGAAAAAAACATCCTCTATTACTTTCTTATATCTTCGATCACCTTTATTCTAGGGATGTTTTTCTTAAGAGAGTATGTTGCCAAAGCGGTTTTTGAACCCCTACTTCGTGTCACAACAAAAATGATGGATTTTCTCAATGGAAAGTACAGTTATAAATTTGAAGTTCCTCCTTCCAATGAGTTAGGAGATCTTCAATCTACGTTTAACTCAATGGCTCAGCGAGTTCTCCACAATATGGAAGAACTGGAACACTTGGATCGAGCCAAATCTGAGTTTTTAAATATTGCAAGCCATGAACTTCGCACTCCAATGACTTCTATTAAAGGATCACTGGGCTTACTTACAAGTGGAGCACTCGGTGACTTAGATCCTGAAGTTCAAAATATGATTGGAATTGCAGAAAGCGAGACAGATCGCTTGATTCGCCTGATCAATGAAATCCTAGATCTTGCAAAAATTGAAGCCCGTAAAATGCCAATGAAACTTTCTTGGAATAGATTAGACGAGGTCATCCAAGAGTCTGTCAATGGCTTGAATGGGCTGTGCAAATCCTCGGGGGTTTCCATCTCTTGTGCAAATCTTCCAGATTATGAAGTGAATGTGGATCGAGATCGTATCCAACAAGTTATTACAAATCTACTTTCCAATGCCATCAAATATAGTCCTAAAGGGAAAGCCGTAGAAGTGACTGTCGAACAAGATGGCCCTGGTCCACTTTTTATTGGCATCAGAGATTACGGAAAAGGCATTCACCCTGATGAACAAGCACAAATTTTTGAGAAATTCCGACAAGCAACAAATTCTGACAATCCTCTAGTAAAAGGAACTGGATTGGGGCTTGCGATAGCAAAAGCCATTGTTGAAGAACACCTTGGACACCTTGGTGTTCAATCTGATATCGGAGAAGGCAGTACCTTTTATTTTACTTTACCTAATTGGAGAGAACTCTCAAATAATGAGTCTCAAGAATCACAAAAGGAGGCAGCATGAGTATGGATGAAGTCCTTAAAGAACTACAGGGTGAGTACATAAAAAGCCTTCCCGAGAAGATTCGCCACATTGAGAAGATGTACAAATCTGGAAAATATCCTGAAGTGCAGGACGCCTTCCATAAGATTAAGGGGTCTGGAATGACCTACTCTGTCCCAGAACTCTCTGCCATTGGGGCGACTCTAGAATCTATATGCCTGAGTTACCCAAAAGAAATGGGCTGGGCCGTTCAAAAAGCTCTCTATCTTATGCAACAAGTCTATACCTACAGATTGGCCGGAAGAGCCTATGCTCCAGAGAAAAATGAGGAGTTTCAAAAAATGCTTGGCATCATTGAAACAAGCGCAAAGGCCGCCTAAAAGCTCACAATAGCTCAAACAACAAGCAAAGCTCTAACACAAGTGACAGGATTTTAATTATTAGCTACTCTCGTATTCATGGATATAGCTAAAGAACTCACCGACTTACTGACTTCAGAACAAGTATTAACAAGTGATGACGACCTTATTCTCTACGGACAGGATTGGACCAGGTATTACACTCCAAACCCAAGTGCCATTGTCTTTCCAAAATCCACTGAAGAAACTCAAAAAATTGTAAAATGGGCCAATCAAAACAGTATCGCACTTGTCCCAAGTGGCGGAAGAACTGGCCTAAGCGGAGGTGCTGTTGCAAAAAATGGCGAAGTCGTTGTTGCTATGGATAAAATGAATAAAATCAATACATTCAATGAAACAAACCTGACAATCCATTGTGGTGCTGGTGTTATAACAGAAGAACTTCAGAATTTTGCAATAGAAAATGGATACTACTTTCCTGTGGATTTCGCATCACGAGGCTCAAGTCAAATTGGTGGTAATATCGCAACCAATGCTGGTGGAATAAAAGTCATTCGATATGGCTTGATGCGTGAATGGGTCTCAGGCCTTACTGTAGTTACAGGACAAGGTGAAATTCTAAAACTCAACAACTCTCTTATTAAAAATGCAACTGGATATGACTTAAGACATCTTTTTATAGGAAGTGAAGGAACCCTTGGTTTCATTACAGAAGCAGAACTTAAAGTAACAACTCAACCCAAAAACTTAAGCGTGATGGTTGTTGGAGTTCCAGATTTAGATTCTGTTATGAATATTTTTTCACATTTCAGAAAAAGCACACCTCTAACAGCATTTGAACTCTACACAGATGTAGCTCTGGACATTGTTTTGGAGAGTTTTTCAAATCTCAATCGCCCATTTGAAACCAAGTGTCCAATTTATCTACTTATTGAATACGAAAACACAACATCTGATGTAGAAACAAAGGCTCTTGAAACATTTGAAACATGTTGTGAAAAAGGCTGGATCAACGATGGAGTGATTGCTCAAAATGAACAACAGTCCAAAGATTTCTGGGCTCTTAGAGAGAACATTGCCGAAGCCGCTTCACACGGAACCCCGTACAAAAATGATATTTCAGTCACAATTGATCGAGTTCCGGAATTTATGCAAAAATCGGATGACTTACTTAAAAATCAGTATCCAGAGTTTAAAGTTGTTTGGTTTGGACATATCGGAGATGGAAACCTTCATATTTCGATACTGAAGCCTCAAAATCTAGAAATGGAGGAGTTTGTTCAACAATGCCAAAATGTTGATAAAATTTTATTTGAATCCATTCAAAGTTTGGGAGGCAGCATATCTGCTGAACACGGTGTCGGTTTAAGCAAAAAGCCATTTCTCAACTATACAAAATCTACTGAAGAGATCGCATATATGAGGCAGATCAAGAATACCTTTGACCCAAAAGGCATTCTAAATCCTGGAAAAATCTTCTAGGCGCCTAGAAACATGCACACATTTATTGAAGCCAAGTGGTAGACGGCAAATCTCCAGATACCTAAAAGAGAATTCGAGTTTTAATACTGGTACTTAGTGCTTTAATTTTTTCAGAAACCTCGCTCGCCTCAGCTTTTTCAAGGTCCATAACGAGATATCCAATATTGGGATCTGTTGAAAGGTACTGCGCTCGAATATTGGCGCCTACTTCAGAAACAATATGATTGATTTCCTTCAAAACACCAGGCACATTTTTATGGACATTCAAAACCCGATGACACTCTTTTTGAATCGGAAGATCGACATTCGGAAAGCCGACAGCACCTGTGGTTGATCCGTTATTGATAAACTTCGTAATACTATCTGACACCTCAGTACCAATAGACTCTTGAGCTTCTTCTGTACTCCCACCAATATGTGGAGTTATTATCACATTCTTAAGCCCACAAAGTTGTGATTCAAATTTTTCTTCATTGGACTTTGGTTCAACCGGAAAAACATCTATTGCCGCCCCCGCCAAGTGCCCCTCTTTCAAGTGCCCCACCAAATCCTCAATCACAACCACCGAACCACGGCTAGCGTTGATCAAATAGCTTCCCCTTTTCATTCTAGAGAGTTCACGTGCTCCAATCATTTCCCTGGTATCAGAAGTTTCAGGAACATGAAGACTCACAAAGTCTGCAATATTGAAAAGTTCTGTCAACGACTCCAATTGCACAGAGTTTCCAAGAGGAAGTTTTTTGGTGATATCATAAAAGACGACTTTCATTCCCATAGACTCAGCAAGTACACTGACCTGACTTCCAATATGACCGTAACCAACAATTCCCAAAGTTTTTCCTCGAATCTCATTAGAGCCATTTGCAGATTTTTCCCAAACTCCCTGATGAGCCATTTGGCTACGGTGGGCCAATTGCCTTGAAAGAGAAATAATTTCTGCAATCACCAATTCAGCAACACTTCGCGTATTGCTATAGGGAGCATTGAAAACCGGAATCCCTCTACGGTTTGCCGCCTCTAGTGCAATTTGATTCGTACCAATACAAAATGCCCCAATAGAAAGAAGTTTTTTGGATTCCTCTACAACCCTTTCAGTAATCTGAGTTTTAGAACGAATTCCAAGAACATGAAACTCACTTGCAAGCTCCACCAGCTCATCTTCGCTTCGAGCGGCACTCTCCCTTTGAACACTAAAGCCCTCCGCCTGAAGACGGCTTTCTGCTATAGGGTGGATATTTTCAAGTAGTAAAATTTTAATTTTATCCTTAGGAAAACTCGTTCTCACTTCCGCCTCCGAAGCTGATCATCTAATGACTTGACCCTTGCGTCAAGACTCCGTAACTTCATGTTATGCCTACTCAATACCGTGTCCTTGCTGTCGATGATGATGAATTAATTTTGCAATCCCTTGCTATGATACTTCCCGATCATTGGGAAATGGTATCTGCAACAGATCACCAAAAGATCCCCGAAGGCCATTTTCACATTGCATTTTGCGATATGCATATGAGTCCTGATATGAACAAACGCGAAGGTCTAGAGGTTATCAAAACTCTCAACACACGTGATACTCATATGGAAATCGTTGCTATGTCAGGTGATCTAGATCGAGACCTTATGGAGTCCTGCCTGAAAGCAGGGGCCACACGCTTTTTAGCCAAGCCCTTTGCCAAAGATGAACTCTTACTCACTCTGGATAAGGTTGAAGCACTTTTACTTTTAAACACAGCAACACAGAGGTCGGGACAAACCCGGCACCCTTGGGTCGGTTCTGGCCCTAAAACCCATGAAATCAAACGGACAGTCGCGAGTTTTCGTGGTGAACCTGGGCCAATTCTCATCGAAGGCGAATCGGGGACGGGGAAAGACGTTATTTCACGCCTGATCCACGAACAAGAGCATGGAAATCGCCCATACATTTGTGTGAATGTGGCCGCCATACCAGAAACCCTCTTCGAATCCGAAATGTTTGGACATGTGAAAGGTGCCTTTACTGGGGCTGATTCTAACAAGATGGGACTTGCCGAAGCCGCTCATGGTGGTGATTTGTTTATTGATGAAATCGAAGCTCTTCCAATGAGCCAACAGGCTAAGCTTTTACGATTTCTTGAATCCGGTGAAATAAAAAGAGTGGGAGCTCGAGATACAATTCATACCAAATGTCGAGTGATTGCGGCTTCCAATCGAAGCCTAAAAGCAATGGTGGAAGCTGAGGAATTTCGTGAAGATCTGCTCTGGCGATTGAGTGGAAAAACTCTTGTCGTCCCCCCTCTTCGTGAACGAAAAGAGGATTTAAAGGAACTTGCGCGCCACTTTCTAGACACCCACAGACCCAAACACAATAAAACCCTAACAGCCGATGCACTTAAAGCCATGGAAGAATACAGTTGGCCTGGGAATGTTCGAGAACTTCGAAGAGTTATTGAACAACTCTGCCTCATAGCTCCGCTTCCGATCATTCGAAACGTTGACGTTCAGGCTGTTGTTAATATCACAGAAAACACCACAGCCTCATCCTCGATTGATTCCAACCATGATTTTTCACAAGGATTGAGTGTTTTAATTCAAAACTATGAAAAGGCTATCGTTGAAGCAGCACTAAAGAAATTCGACGATGTGGATCTTGCAGCAAAAACACTTGGTGTTTCACGATCCACATTTTATAAGAAATTAAAAGACTATAACATCGAGAGCTGAATGCACAATTTATGGGATGAAGTTATTTTTCGAAATACGGCGATCGCCATAATTTCAGGACTTGCAATACTAGCAGTTGCTGTATTTCCATTCCGAAAAAAGAATGCAAATGCCAAATCCGCTTGGGCCAGTATTCAAAGCTGGGTCATTGGAGCTCCAATTGTATTACTTTTCTTAGGTCTTGGTTCACCGTACCCCACTATTGGACTTACGCTCTTCACAATTCTCGGTGCTAAAGAGTTTTTTCAAATTACAGGGATGTATCACAGAACCTGGTTTGTCACTGTCACCTATTTTTTTATCATCGGAATGGGCGCATCAGCTCACCTTGAATTTCGCGAGTTTTACAACATCCTACCTATGGGTTTTCTTTCAACAATTAGTCTTATTCCAATTATTCGAAACTCTGCCAAAAACATGCTTCAATATATTGCGCTAAGCACAGTCAACTTCATCCTTATTGGATGGGGATTTATGAATACAATTTGGATCGTAAATCTCACAAATGGAACCTATTTCTTGATCTACCTCGTTCTCTTGACTGAAATTTCAGACAATATCTCCTTAGCAGTCACTCGGCTTTGGGGGAAAAGAAGAATTGTCGGAAATATCACAACACGTAGAACAGTGGAAGGTCTTCTGGCATCCTTTATTTTAACTCTCCCAATTGCATTTCTCTTACGCCCGATACTGCCTGAAACTTCCACCAACTACTGGTTGGGATTTTCTCTTGTCGCCATTGTTATGGGAAGCCTAGGTGATTTGGTTTTAGCAGTGATTCGTCGTGACCTTGGTGCAAAGGATGTCGGTGCTTTTATCATAGGGCGTGGGGGAATTCTGGACCGAATGGATCGATTGATATGTACGGCTCCTCTTTACTACTATCTCATCATGTTTTTACGCCAATATTATTGAAGTGGACCTATTGGCAATTGACCGGATTACTCACCCCGTTGAATTGGAGGAGAAAAATTCCAAATGAATGACAATAACTCACGGGACTGGACATATGAGAACGATCAATGGACAAAGCTTCCCGTTCACATTCGACACTTACCTATCATTACCCGCCACTTTGATTTATTGAGCGCTGTGATTCGATTTATCTGGTCACAGTTTCTTAAGAATATTTTCTTTCGCTATTGGATGAGACTAAAAGTACAAGGCAATTTTTACGAACTGATAAAGAAACACCCAAAACTCATCATTATGTCCAATCACGCCAGTCACCTGGATGCCCTAAGTATTGCTACAGCCGTTCCAATCCGTAACTGGTTAAATATTTACTTTGCTGCAGCAAAGGACTATTTTTTTTCCAATTTCTTTATGTCATTTTTTTCAAAACACTGCATTGGTGCAATTCCCATTGATCGCAAAAAAAACAACGGTGAAGCTATAAAACTCTGCATCACTCTTTTAAGTCGACTTGAAAAAATTTGGTTGGTTTTGTTCCCTGAAGGCACACGAACAAATGATGGATACATCCATCCGTTCAAACGTGGAGTTGCACTCTTTGCACTTAGAACAAAAACACCAATTCTATTTCTTTATCTTCAGGGGGCATATCAAGCTTGGCCAAAGGGAGCTCCTTTTGCAAAACTTGGTTCAAAAATCACTGTTCATGTGGGGCCCGTTCAAACACCTGCCCCGGTAGAAGAGGTTTATGCCAATTACAAAGCTTGGGTGAAGACCATAGATTCTGATGTCTTTTGGGATGATTTCCATACTGAAACAGATTCGTGAGTGCATTCATTTGATTGGATCGTGACTCTTTCTCACAAAAAAATCGGCCGTTTCGGCCGATTTTATCCCCCACGATCTTTGAATCCCCTAGGGTTTCCCCTTATTATTTGGACAACCTGCATCCCCCCAAATTGCCTCTTCCCCTAGGAATACTTATATTAAATTTCTCAAATAGAGTAAAAGCGTATTATTCAATCATTATTATAAGAAATGCTTATAGTGTAGTTTTAAAAACCAAACCAGTGTCTCAAATCCACTCTATAATTGGGAATTTAAAACACTATAAAGTAACTAACTCATTGAAATTCCAAAATATTTCAACAACAACAAAATATAGCTACAAACTCCACAGCAGCATTTACTTAAGTAAGAAATCGTTCATCTAGATTTATGAGCAAGCAATGGCACGAGGCGCAAAAGCCGAGATTCTTCTTGTTTTATTCTCCTCACAAGGAAAACAGATCGCATTGAAGTTGGTATAAGTATACATCAACTGAACAGAAAGGGGCTTTCTTGTATACTGAGACCTAGAAAGACAAGTCAGTGTCAAATTCAATATAAGTTTTTTTGGAAAACAAAGTGATAATAGTACCTAAAAATTCATAAGATTCTTGCTTTGAAAAAATCTGTAAAGAACCAATATCCCAATGCCCCACACTCCAATGCGCATTCCAAAACTCAAATCCATAACAGCTGCAGTTGAAGATAAGACCAGAAAGCTTAGAACAACGAAAAATAAACCAACAACTTCTTTTGTGAGAATATGATTTCGAACCATCCACCCACCACAAATAAAGAAGAGTATAAAACTTGCCCCCAAGTGTCCTAAACTATAGGAAAGTATTCCAAATTTACTCATCAAAATTTTTGTTAGAATAAAAAAGAAAAGAGAATATGTGACCCAACTACTAAAGTAATATCGAATTTTTGAGGTTGAGAAAAAATAAGCATTCACAGAAAAGAAAATAAAATAAAAGAAATCACCCAACAATTGAAAAGGAAAGAGTTCACTTCCTGAAATAAAATCTTTTGAGTACGCAAGCCATATAATCTCATTAGAAAAAGTCATTCCACTTAAAGAAAGAGCGCCACTCAACAGCATGACGATCCGTAAAACCTTATTCAATTCCGCTCGCCCAGCTTGTGTGTCACCTATTCCACTTGCTGATGGGTGCAAATGCCCCCAAATCCCATTGGTCACAAGAGGAAGTGAATACGCACTGATTGCTACGGCAGGTTGTAATATCCCATTTTTTTCAACACCAAATATATCAATGACATCAGCTCTCACCCATAAATTTACAAAATAACCAAGAGCTGAACTGCTTAAAACTGCTATACAAAATTTCAGAAGAACGCAAAATTCTCTAAAATCAAATACAAACGAAAAAAGTGATTTAAATGCTTCGTTGAGTTTTTTAAGATAAACAAGAGAACTCACAAGAAGTATTGGGCCGCCCAATCCCAGCGCTAAAAGCGCCCCCTTGAGTTCATACATATACACCAAAATAATAAAGAAAAGAAACTCGACAACAGAAGAAAGTATCATGCTTTTTATATAAAGATCATATCGATCTCTTGAAAGAAAAATACCCTCAAAATACCCTGAAGCAAGCGAAGCAAATGGCAACCCTATCAATACGGGTAGAAGCAAAGATATTGAAATATGATTATCAAAAACACCTTTTAAAATCTCTTCAGAGAAAGACAGAAATACAACCAAATATAAAACAATCAGAAATAAAATTGTCAGAAGAGAGGTTCCTTGTGTTATTCTCACAAGAGCTTTATTTCCAATTCTATTTGGATCACGAATTCGATTTACAATTCCACCGGCTATGGAAAGAGTCATCAAAGAAAGAGAGAATATATAAAACGTACTTGCTTGAGCCATAATTCCAACTCCAGCAACTCCTATAGCAAGTGTTAGATATTTAATTTTGACAATACCTACACCCAGACGAACAATTCCTAGAGTTCCACCTGAAATAAATTTTGAAAGAATGCTTTTTGCAATTGAGCTCAGTTCAATACTCCATGATAGATATCAATTAACTTCTTTGACTGAGATTTCATAGAGAACCCCTCTGTCACAATTTGATGTCCCCTCTCTCCCATTTCTTTCCATTTTTCAGGAGTATCCATTATTTTAGAAATAGCTCTGTACAAAGATGAAATGTCTCGTTGTTTACAAGTATAACCCGTCACACCTTCAATCATGCTAATTTCCGAACCAGGAAAGTTGGTGCAAACCACAGGCAAACCCGCAGATTGAGCCATAATCATTGTTAAAGCAGGCCCTCCCTCATCATCTCCATTATCTGCTCGAATAGACGGAGCAAGAAAAATATCGTTCTTATCTAGAAGGGACCGTAGTTCTGAATTGAAATCTACCGAATATCGATTGTTGATAAGAGTACAAACATCGGAAAGCCCTAAGTTTTCAATCCACTTTTCTATGAGAGCTGAATTTCCATATCCATATAGTGTGAGGTGAAACTTTCGTTTATCTTTCTTTAAAAGCTTCAGAGCTTCTAGTAAATATTCATGTCCTTTTTTTTCTACAAACCGAGCAGGCATAAAAAGACGAGTCACTCCATCAAAGTTTCGATTTCTTAAAGGAAACTTTTCAATTCCTGGAGGAAGATTCCAAATTTTTATCTTTTCCTCAGGGCAACCAATATTTAATAATCGACTTTTCGCTTCTCTACATAACACCAAAAAAAGTGTGTCTCTTAAAAAGAGTTTTTTCAAATAGAGTTCAAACTTTGCATTAGCAAGACCTGAACTTATGTCAACACCGTAGAATGAGACAACAAGAGGCTTCTCAACATTATTTACCAATCCATCAAGCATTAAAGCTGTATGTCCAAAGTGACAGTGTAATAAATCTGGAGAGAATTTATGAATCAACTCAGAGGAAATTTTATAGAATTTTTGATTTCTCAAAAGAGTTCGTAATTTTCCTTTTACTTTGTAATAGAAATTGGAAGACCCATATTCTTTTCCCGAAAGAAAATTCGCATAAGAAACTCCATCTGGAGCATGAGAAGCATCGCTTACCAATCGATTGCATGATATCTGCGAGTCAAAATTATTTGAAAGACAAATTGGATGTGTTTGATCAAAAAGATCCGGAATATAGAGTTCCCAAAAGTGACATATTTTGGGATTCACAGTCATACCTTTCTACAGATTGCTACAATGCTTTTTTTCATCAGTCGAGGATTATTGCTATCAACACCTCTTTCTAGAATATAAATACACTTCAATAATAAATTCCAAAACCCCTGAAGGGTTAAAAATAGAATGGATCTCAATCCCATTTTTTTATTACGAATTTCAAATAGTTTTTTAACGTCTAAATTAGACAATTCACAAATTTGCTTCAAAGAGGTTTCTGTATATATGGTTTGAATTCCAATATCTTTAAAACCCGTATAAAGAGAGGTCAATTGAGCTCCATTGAAAACCTCAACAATCGCCACACCATCCGGCTTAAGGTGCTGAGTAATGTTTCTCATAAAATCTACTGCTTTTTCACGAGGAAAATAATAGATAACATCTTTTAAAACTATACAGTCGTACTTTTGACCCAATTCACTCAAATGTTGGATTGGGTCTTTATTGAAAATCGTGTGTTTTTTCAAATCATCTGGCACAAGATTAAGAGCATTTTGATCCAAATCTATCCCCAAGTAATTTTCATACCTATTGTCTTTCAAAAATTTTAATACTCTTCCCTCACCACATCCAAAATCCAATATAGAGGCCTTTTTATCTTCAGGTAGATATTCCAAATAATTGTCGATCAGTATTTTATCCATTAAAAACCTTAGATCTCACTCTATACAAATTATACGAAATAGAGTTATGAAAAATTTGACTCAATCGTCCATTAAAACCCAGTGTATTACTCACACCTTTAGGAAGTTCTCTGTCCTTAACTGATTCAATGTCTAACACATATGCAGGTTTGTCTTTTAATGCTTGATAGTTGGGATGCGGATAATACGGTGCAATCGGGTCAGAAGGATTGCCCCACGATTCAAATTTGACATTGTTTGAAAATTTAGAAAAGAGCTTTTCAATTTTTTTCAACTTTCCATGCAAGAAATACTTCGTTCCATGAAAGTGAATTGGAACATTCAAAAAAACTCGACCACCGGGTCTCACAACTCGAAAACATTGATACAATCCCCACTCCATTGTACAACCATGCTGTGCCCAATGCTCCATAGTTTGATTTCCTATGACAATATCAAATTCACTATCTGAATAACTCAAATCTGCAAGGTTTTCTATACGAGTTGCGATACACTTTATGCCATAGTACTCTTCTTGCACGTCGAGTCCTTCATAATGAGCTCCAACTTTATTACAATGATCTAACGTTTTTGACCAGACTCCGCATCCAATTTCAAGAACCTTCATTCCACTTTTGATTTCTTTCAAATAGTTATCAACGATTGCAATCGTGCATGCCCCTGTTGGAGCTGGTGGTATAGGACGTTTTAGTTCTTTCTTTGCTAACATATGAGCACGGCACTCATGACCGTCTCTCCAGTTGCACTCTTCACAGGATGGCATGTTACAAGTGTAACAAACGCCCCATGTTTGGCAATTAAGAAAATACACACCTTCGTCTAGAGCGCGTCCTCTACACTAGAAATTATTTAGGGTTTGAATAACAAACTCAATGTCTTCTTTAGAATGATACCAAGATATTGGAAGTGACAATGTTGTTTTGTGTATTTCATCACAAATGGGATACTCACCCTTTAAAACACCAGCAAAAACTTTTTGCCTGTGAGGCGATATGGGATAATGCACTTCCGTTTTGATTCCTTTATTCAATAAAAATTCTCTCAGTCTATCGCGCTCTGGATGTCGGATATTAAAAATATGATAGACAGGAGACACTCCTTCTTGCTTTTGTGGGCAAATAAAAGTTTTTTTTAAACCACTGAAATATCTCTCAGCATGATCTCTTTTTATCTCATTGATTTTATCAAGATACTTCAATTTTACCCGAAGAAAACAGGATTGAATTTCATCCAATCTGGAATTGTATCCAATAACATCAAACTCATATTTTTTTGCTGACCCGTAGTTGCGTATCATTCTCAATGTATCAGCCTCTTCTTTGGAGCGAACTCCAACTCCTCCTCCATCTCCCAAAGCACCTAAATTCTTAGTCGGATAAAAACTAAATGCAGAATAGTTTCCAAACGTACCAACTTTTTTATCTTTGTAACTTGCACCATGAGCCTGGGCGCAATCTTCAATCAACGTCAAATTTCTTTTTTCTACAATTTTCATAATGGAATCCATTTCACATGGATTTCCATATAAGTGAACAATCATGAGTGCCTTTGTTTTATCCGTGATCACTTCTTCTATTTTTGTAGGGTCTATATTGTAGGAATGAATATCCGGCTCTACCAATATAGGAACATAACCAGCTCTCAAAATGGCCAGTATTGTTGCAAAATAAGTATTGGAAGGCACTATCACTTCAGAACCCTTAGGAAGTTCACTTAAAATCAATGAAAAAATCAAAGAGTCCAAACCTGATGCAGATCCTACAAAGTGATTCAAATCATGATATTTAGCAAACTCACTCTCAAAAGATTTTGTACTCTCTCCAAGTATAAACCATCCAGAATGTAAAAACTTATCGAACTCAGATCGAAACTCTTCCATCAATGGCTCGTTTGCTTTAAACAAATTTTCGTATTCAATCATTCGTATGCCTCATATATATAATCTGAAGGATCATATTTCTCACTAGCCAATACCAAAAGAGTTGCATATTCTGTGAAGGATTTCATTATATGAAAATCCTGAGGTTCTACCAAAAGCCCCTTTCCCGGTGAGTCCAGTAGAATTGTTTTCTTTTCTTTTCCATTATCTAAGTCAATCTCACAACTTCCGCTTAAACAAATAAGAATCATACGATTTTTTAAATGCCGATGCCCTCCACGAGAAGTCATTCTTGGCACGTCATAAATGTAAAAAACACGCCTTACTTCAAAGGGAAGCTCCTCTTCTAAAACTCCAAGGCCACCACGTTCATCCTGAATAAGTTTAACTTGAAATAACTCAGACATAACTTCAATCATTGTATCTCACTCAGGACCCTGTTGATAATTTATTTTTAGATTTGACCCTTTTCTCAAGATCATCCTTTGGTCCTGCAACCTGAACTTTCACCCATTCCATTTTCTCAATATTGACTATGAAGACTGAAACTCTTCATAATTATTAGTGATTGTGGTCGCCTCAGCTTCATTGGTGAGAGAAATATCTCATGCTGAATTTGGTGCAAATAGAATATAGCTTGGAAGGTCATTGCTCTACATTGAACTTTATATAAAACAAGCATACATCAAATTCAATGTGATGTATTTTTCACAGCAGAAGACAAGGTGCCACTAGACAAAGGGAGTTTGAAGTGGGAATTCATGAGTTTTTAAGACCAGAGAAATTGCGTTGGAAAAAAATACGAAAAGAACGAGATTTCGAATCTATCCGTGAAGGCTACAATGAGTTAAAATTAAAAACTCCCACCAATGAGACAATTCCATATATACAACAGATTGTGGATGATTTTTTAAAAATTGGGGTATCTAAAGACACAAAGCTTCTTGATGCAGGAAGCGGATCTGGAGTTGTTTGCCGACATTTCAAAGAGTCTGGATTCACCGATATTTCTGCATTTGATATCTCAGATGAAAATGTGGAATCCACTCGTCCTTACGCAAACAATGTTTTTCTCTCGACCTGCGAAGACATCAAGGCCGACTCTAGCACATACGACGTTGTTGTTTGTAATGGAGTCATTGAACATTGTATGGATATTGAAAAATCACTATCTGAACTATATAGAGTTACAAAACCAGGTGGGTTTCTTTATATTATGACTGACAACGCTTGGTGGCAAACACTTGTTTCAATAAAAAATAGATTTGCACCATCAGAAAAAAGGTATGATCGATTTGTTCAACCACTCGATGGAGATTTTGAAGTTTCAGAAATGAAACAACTGTTGATGAATGCAAATTTCAAAATCTATGATTTCTTTGGTTATGGCGGAATTCCCTTTGGAAATGGGTTGATTGAAAAGGTCACTGGAAAAGAAACCGGGAAACTTCCTATATTTCAACGTCTAACAAGTCGAATGGTGTATATTGCTCAAAAATAAGTAAAAACGAAAGAACTCAATTTTTTGTATTTGAATTTGTATCATTTTTTCTTGGGAGAAGAACTTCATTTTGAAAAACCCAATTCTTCTTAACTCCTTCTTTTCCAAAAAACTTTTTATAGTTCATCAAAGCCCTGAGTGTTGGCCATACTGACCAATCTCGAGTGAAAAAAGTTTGTCCCTCTCCCAACTCTTTTTGAGCTTTATTAGGAAGTTCCTCTCCACTCAAAAACTGACTTGCAATGGAAATATAGAGATCATGAGCATGGTCCATTACTTTTTTATGTAACTGAACAATTGATTCACTGCCACTTAAAGGAGTTCTCTCAGTTGCAATGAGATGCCCAGTGTCGATTCCAGAGTCAATCCACATGACTGTATTTCCTATTAAATCAGGGCGACCTATTGCCAAACACCAATTTGTACAGTTGGGTCCACCCTTTATATAGGGAGAAATTCCTGTATGTAAATTCATTATAGGACAGATTTTTTGTATACTCTTAATTGTTTTAGAGCTAAGTAAATTTGTTCCACTGACCAGTACCAAGTTTGGATTTAATTCTTCAATCCAGTCCGTTGTTTTTGAATCATTGATATTATATACATTTTCTTTTTTTGTATCAGGAAAAGCTGGAAACTCCTTTGAATAAAGTTTCATCAAATCCCTCCAAGATTTAGAGAACTTTATTCCCAAGGTTCTGTTATTGAGTTTGTTTGCAAAGTCCAGAAGAGTTTTTTTCTTAGGTTTTCTTGAAATATTCTGAGATACAATTATCGCAGATAGTCTAATATTTGACTTTTCCAACTCATCCAGTTTACAGGCCAATGCAATTTGATTGGGATTGGAGTTAGTTAAAAGTACAATCTTCTTATGATGCCCCATGTTTTCCTTCAGATAGAAATACCATACCCAACCCCTCTCACAACTGCTTCAGCACTGGATTCTCCATAATGAGTCACTCGATTTAAAATAGAGCTATGGCTCTCTGCAACCCTATCCCCAACTAGAAGAACAAATTTATATCCTTGCTCGACAGCCATCTCGGGTTGCCCTTCCCTGTAACTCCCATTTGGGAATGCATAAATATCCGGATCAAATTGAAAAAGATTGAAGTAATAGGACCAACATTTTTCTAAATCTTGTTGGAAATACTCAGTACTTTCAAATTGCATAGATTCGTGTGAATAAGAATGAAGGCCAATTTCATGCAAATCATACACCTCCAATAATTGATTACGATCCATCATCTGAGAATATGTCGTTCCTTTAAATTCATTTATCCATTTCATTGAGTTTTGAAGCAGTCTTTCTCTTTCTTTTTTTGATCGATTTTTCAAATAGATGCTCAATTTTAAACCAAATTTGCTTTTTTCTTTTTCATTGAGGTTTTTAAAATTCAAATCCCATCCATGTACCTTAAAGTTTTTTAAAAGGTTTTCAGGAGCATTAAATAAAAAATCATACATTCGAATATTCCAAGGAGCCAATCCAGTTTCAATTGCTTCAGGAATAATATTTTGATTCACAGAAATTTTATATTTTTTAAGAATTGGCATAGCACAATCAAAAAAATCACGATAGCCGTCATCAAAAGATATAATGACTCTTGGTTTCTTTGTGAGATTTTCAAATTTCAAATCTTGAAATGTCACCAACTCTGTTTCTTTTTTAAGATAGGATATCAAATCATTGAAATAATTGATTTTCAAAGGAGGCCAATAAGGATTTACTTCATTTGAAACTTTATGAAGGTTTAAAATAAGCACTTCATTTTTTGTGTTTATTTTTTTAAGCTTACTCTTCAAATAACCAAAATTTCGAAGAGTCGAAAAGAAAAAGCCTTTTAACACTTCCCTAGAGGCAATCAAGAGCATCTCCAAATTGCAATATTTTTGGTTTGAAATTTTTCATAACTTCAATTCTACACACCACACATAGCTCCCATCAAGAATCCCTCTCTCCTTTAAGATTTGTAAAAAAAACTGGGCGAAGATCAAGCTCAACAACTAAACAAAAATTAAATTTGTTCAAAAAACTTAAAGCTTTGAAATAATTTACGGCTATCTAGACCAACGGCTTTAGAGGGCTTTAGATTGTCTCAACTTGGTGTAAGACCATACCGATAGGCTATTGTCATGGAAGACAGGAATACTTTTGGCGCAATGCCTTTCATTCTAGTGTTTTTTCTATTGTTCTCCTTGAACGCCATGGGAGAGGATTATCTCAAGTATCAACTTAAACCTGGGGATGGCGTAGGCTCTGTCTTACGAAAACTGCATCTCCTTCCCATTTGGACTTCTAATGGTTATTTAAAAAAAACAGCTCTTGTAAATCCAAAACTCCATAAAAAATACCCTCTGCTCAAACTTCCCGTCTGGACTTGGATCAATCTTCCAGTGACCTCTTTACCCGAAAGTTCTGAGTACTCGATTGTCAACAACGAGGTGACTTTCTCTAAAAAGGGACAAAGAAACTCTGCTAGCGTTATTGAAACTCAAACCAAAAGTAGTAAAAAAATTGAACTCAGTAATCGCAACATGGGTGATATTGTTATACATTTCAATAAAGGCTCAATCCCTCCATCTTCTAAGGACAATCCCCCGGTCATAGTGAATGTCAATATCACCAATGAAGGTACGCATCCCTACAATAGACGTTCGGGGTTTGACACTTCATCGATTCAAGTGAAAGAGCCGAGTTTTCTTTCAAGGATCAAATCTCACCAACTGGCTCTTCAATTGGGGACACATTCATTTCGCTTAGATACAAAAAACAAATCAAGCTCAAACAAATCCGTCATCCTCTCAGACAGTGAATTTTCTTTAAACTCAGAATGGAAGGTTCTTTGGGGAGAATATCTCTCTGCAGCTTTGGGTTTTCAGATCTCTCAATTTGAAATCACGGATATTTCAGGTAATTCATTGATTGAAGAAGAATCCAAAACACTAATGGAGTTTTCTATCCAAAGTGCCTACAAATTTTTGGATAATCTCAATCTCACAATGGGTTTTGAGTATGGAGAAAAATACTTTTCCAATTCAGAGACAGGAAGCTTACTTCTAACGCCTGTGTACACCCCCTCTTTTAACTTTGGAGCTGAGTATGTGCTTGCCCGTTGGGAAAAACAGAATTTAACTCTCGCTCTAGATTTTATTTATGATTTGGGGACTTCAGATTTTGAGGAAATCGAATCTGGAGTTGGATATCAAGGCGCGATTGAGTACGAAACTATTTTTGGTAAACGACACAGCATTGGTGGTTTATTGAGCTATAGCAGTGAAATTCAAGCCACTGAAACCGTTGAACAAACAAACAGTGATTTGGGATTTTTTATATACTATCGAAACTGGTTTGGAGGTGATGAATGAAAAATCTCATTCATTTACTTCCTTATCTAACTCTTATTTTTCTTATCTCTTGCTCCAACGTACTTGGAGAAAAAACATCTCTTGAGGATGAGTCCTCAGACAACACACCTGTTGCAATCGCTATTGTATCTGCTCCCAGCGGGGCAGGTTCTGAAATCACAACATCCACTCTTAACGACAACACAACTCTTACGCTTTATGCAGTCTCAGTGAATTCCGATGGAGATTACGTTGAGGATGTCTCCGTCACCTGGGCTGTCACCAATGATTTGGGAACATTGTCCACAAGCTCAGGAACATCTACGACATTCACTCCAACTGAGGGAGCGGGCTCAGAGGTGATCACGGCAACACACGCAGATCTAGGTTCTGACACAACAGGAACTCTTTCTGTGACTTATACAGTGACTTCCATTTCCAATTTGGAAGCCTGGTTTAAGGCAGACGCTGGCGTCACGTACAATGGAAGTGATGAGGTTTCGGATTGGCAAGATTTCTCTACAAACTCAAATGACGCCACTCAAAGTAGCACAACTCTCAAGCCACTTTTTGTTGCCTCTGCTATCAATGGTCAACCTGCTGTAAGATTTGATGGTTCCAATGATAAAATGGAAACAGGTGCAACGATAGTGAATGGCACTTCAGCACGAACTATTTTCATTGTTGCAACCAATATTTCAAATACAGGAACCTACAATGTTTTAATGGATTTAACTGACACCGTGACGACCTCAGGTACCAACTACGCAATTACAACTGAAGTGGCAGTGAGAATATCAGGAAATCGTGTTTTTAATGAAGGCATTGGTGTGGGAGAAACAAAAGTTCTCACAGTAACAAATGCCGCAAGTACAACCTCAAGTGGTATAGAAGCTTATCTTGATGGCGTTCAAGCCACACAGGCCTCAGTGAGCAGCCAAACCATCAATACTTTAAGTAATCCAGTTCGAATCGGTGAGGCGGCTTTTGGTGCATCCAACTGCAATTGTGACATAGCCGAAATTGTTGTTTATAGCTCTCTCTTAGGTACGACAGATAGACAATCCGTAGAAGCTTACTTAAAGAACAAATACGGTCTTTGATTGCCTTTCTTCAACTCTTCCTCTCAAAGCTTCACCGTTCAACACTCAAATGCTAAAAAGTGATTGAAAATAACCTTGTACGCTCATACCAAAAAGGGGCCAATTGGTTACAAGAGATAATCCATTCAGATTTATAATTCCCATCTGTTCAACAAAACCCAGTGACGCAAAAAAAAAGCCCGATCTTACGATCGGGCTTAGTATTATAAGTTGGCATCGAGCTACTCTCCCACAATGCGAACACTGCAGTACCATTGCCGCTGGCAGACTTAACTTCTGAGTTCGGGATGGGATCAGGTGTACCCCTGCCGCAAAAGAAGCCAACAGTTCTAATTTCAATTTTTAATTTTTCTGGATCTTACAATTCTCCACCACTCAATTCATTTAGGTGGTTTCTAGCTAAGAAATATCAAGTTCTTTTCCAGGCCCTGACCCCGTCTCCGAAGAAACGGGGTCAAGAGGGCCCTCGTAAGTTATAAAAGCCTCACGACCTATTAGTACTGGTCAGCTAAATACATTGCTGCACTTACACCTCCAGCCTATCAACCTTGTAGTCTCCAAGGAGTCTTTAGGGGGCACGAAGCCCCAGAGAAAACTAATCTTGAGGTCGGCTTCCCGCTTAGATGCTTTCAGCGGTTATCCGTTCCGAATATAGCTACCCTGCGCTGCCACTGGCGTGACAACAGGAACACCAGAGATTCGTCCAACCCGGTCCTCTCGTACTAAGGTCAGCTCCTCTCAATTTTCTTACGCCCACAGAAGATAAGGACCAAACTGTCTCACGACGTTCTGAACCCAGCTCGCGTACCACTTTAATCGGCGAACAGCCGAACCCTTGGGACCTGCTCCAGCCCCAGGATGTGATGAGCCGACATCGAGGTGCCAAACCTCCCCGTCGATGTGAACTCTTGGGGGAGATCAGCCTGTTATCCCCGGAGTACCTTTTATCCGTTGAGCGATGGCCCTTCCATTCGGAACCACCGGATCACTAAGACCGTCTTTCGACCCTGCTCGACCCGTCGGTCTTACAGTCAAGCTCCCTTCTGCCTTTGCACTCTTCGGCGGGTTTCCAATCCGCCTGAGGGAACCTTTGTGCGCCTCCGTTACTTTTTAGGAGGCGACCGCCCCAGTCAAACTACCCACCAGACAGTGTCCCGGCACCGGTTTCACGGTGCGCGGTTAGGCATCCAGACATATCAGGGTGGTATTTCAAGGTTGACTCCACCGAGACTGGCGCCCCGGTTTCATCGTCTCCCACCTATCCTACACAGATATGCCCGAATACCACTGCCAAGCTATAGTAAAGGTTCACGGGGTCTTTCCGTCTTGCTGCGGGTAGACGGCATCTTCACCGCCAGTTCAATTTCGTTGAGTCCCTGGTTGAGACAGTGTGGAAGTCGTTACGCCATTCGTGCAGGTCGGAACTTACCCGACAAGGAATTTCGCTACCTTAGGACCGTTATAGTTACGGCCGCCGTTTACCGGGGCTTCAATTCGGAGCTTCGCCGAAGCTAACCCTTCCTCTTAACCTTCCGGCACCGGGCAGGCGTCAGACCCTATACGTCATCTTATCCGATTTCGCAGAGTCCTGTGTTTTTGGTAAACAGTCGCTACCACCTGGTCACTGCAACCCTACTACGCTCACGTGGCAAGCACGGTCACGCTGAGGGCACACCTTCTCCCGAAGTTACGGTGTTAATTTGCCGAGTTCCTTAACCAGAGTTCTCTCACGCGCCTTAGAATTCTCATCCTACCTACCTGTGTTGGTTTACGGTACGGGCAACTGAAGTGCTCCACACGCAGCTTTTCTTGGAAGCATGGAATCAACTCGTTAGCGATACCTCGATGGGTATCTTCCTCATCCCCTCTCGGCGTTGCGATCGCGTTTGTGGCTGTCGCCTCCTACGATCACCGCCTACTGGGTTGAACCGGGTAATCCATCACCCGGAGAGCATATCCTTCTCCGTCCCTGCTTGCTTCAACGCATCTCCAGTCGGTGCAGGAATATTAACCTGCTTCCCATCGACTACGCCTTTCGGCCTCGCGTTAGGTCCCGACTAACCCCGGGTGGACGAGCCTGGCCCGGGAAACCTTAGGTTTTCGGCGAGGGGGATTCTCACCCCCTTTATCACTACTCATGCCTGCATCTTCACTTCTGTCCGCTCCAGCCGTCCTCGCGGTCGACCTTCGCAGCTGAACAGAAAGCTCCCCTACCACTCCGCAGAGTCCGTAGCTTCGGTATCTAACTTAGCCCCGTTACATTTTCGGCGCAGGTTCGCTTGACCAGTGAGCTATTACGCTTTCTTTCAAGGGTGGCTGCTTCTAAGCCAACCTCCTGGTTGTCTGGGCGCTCCCACATCCTTTCCCACTTAGTTAGAATTTCGGGACCTTAGCTGACGGTCTGGGTTGTTTCCCTCTCGACTACGGACGTTATCACCCGCAGTCTGTCTCCCGCGCTTTCTTCAGTCGGCATTCAGAGTTTGACTGGGGTTGGTAGACTGGTAGGTCCCCTAGCCCAATCAGTGCTTTACCTCCGACGAAGACACGCGAGGCCATACCTAAATATGTTTCGGGGAGAACCAGCTATCTCCAAGTTTGATTGGCCTTTCACCCCTAGCCACAGGTCATCCCCCGAATTTTCAACTTCGGTGGGTTCGGTCCTCCATTCCGTGTTACCGGAACTTCAACCTGCCCATGGCTAGATCACTTGGTTTCGGGTCTACACCATACAACTTAATCGCCCTATTCAGACTCGGTTTCCCTTCGGCTTCGCCTCTCTCGGCTTAACCTTGCTGCATAGCGTAACTCGCAGGCTCATTATGCAAAAGGCACGCCGTCACCCGGTGCAATGCATAGGGCTCCGACTGCTTGTAGGCTCACGGTTTCAGGGTCTATTTCACTCCCCTCCAGGGGTACTTTTCACCTTTCCCTTACGGTACTAGTTCACTATCGGTCGCCAGGTAGTATTTAGCCTTACGAGATGGTCCTCGTAGATTCCCCCGAGATTTCACGTGCCTCAGGGTACTCGGGATACCAGCTACGTCGCCTCGTGTTTCGTGTACGGGACTGTTACCCTCTGTGGTCCGCCTTTCCTGAACGGTTCCACTACACTCCGCGATCGATATTGCCGGTCCCACAACCCCGGTCAGAACGGATTCCGACCGGTTTGGGCTGTTTCCATTTCGCTCACCGCTACTACGGAAATCGAGATTTCTTTCTCTTCCTCCGGGTACTGAGATGTTTCAGTTCCCCGGGTTCGCCTCCATACACCTATGTATTCAGTGCAGGATACTGCGCGTCTCCACGCAGTGGGTTTCCCCATTCGGACATCTTCGGATCATCGCCTGTTAGCGGCTACCCGAAGCTTTTCGCAGCTTGCCACGTCCTTCATCGCCTCCTGGCGCCAGGGCATCCACCGTGAGCCCTTCATAGCTTGATCACCACCTCTTCAGGCAGACTGATTGCTATTCCAAAGGCCTGATTACGGTATGCGTCTGCTGCCGAAGCAACACACGCATTTCTTAACTGGATGCGCGTTCGGTTTCGTTGCCGATTCCAAACACGATCCGTCTACCTCTTTGCGCTATTTGTGTTGTTGATGACTGCCTGTGCGCGAACGCGGCGGCAGACATCGACATCGTCGTTTCTTCTATACAATTCGATTTTCAAAGAACTTGGAGCGGGCTGCTTTAGCAGCATGGTTCGCTCAAAGTCGAGCAGGCTTTTGACCAGTATGGTCGAAAGTTCCGAGAGATGATCTATTGCTAACACGCGACATACAGTTGTCGTTTGGCGGCGTTTTCCCCACCGCTCTGCGCAAAGCGCAATCGCCGTGGGGCCCGTCTGCCTTCGGCATGACTTTCATCGTGCCCCCGCTTCGGACCGTTGCGGGTCGGTTCCGTGTTCCGTTACACTGCTCTCTGCGCTCTGTGCTTGCGCACAACCGCTTAGCGAGCGTGAGTAACAGGACCCGGTTGAGCCAT
>JAUICD010000024.1 GCA_030427965.1 Bdellovibrionia bacterium | reverse complement strand
AAGATGTCATTAAGGGCACTGAAAAAGAAGTGAGCTTTGATTGTGAAGATGACTGTGATCCTTGTAAGGGAACTGGTGCTGACCCTAAGCATGGTGTTGAAACTTGCGGAACCTGTGGTGGGTCAGGGCAAGTCGTTCGAGCTCAAGGCTTTTTCTCAATGGCTTCAAGTTGTCCTTCTTGTCGCGGGCAAGGGCAGATTATTAAAAAACCATGCTCTAGCTGCCATGGTGCTGGTCGAAATGTGAGTCATAGAAAAATCAAAGTTAAAATTCCGGCAGGAGTGGACACAGGGGTTCGCTTGCGAGTGAGTGGCGAGGGAGAGGGTGGCTACCAGGGCGGCCCTGGTGGTGACCTTTATGTCGAAGTGAACGTTCTTCCTCACAAAAACTTTCGCAGAAAAGGCACCAACCTTTATGGAGCAGTTGAGCTTTCCTACTTGAAAGCTATTTTGGGAGCTGAAGTGGAAGTGGAAACTTTTGATGGTAAGAAAAAACTAAGAGTCCCTCAAGGCACTCAGCCAGGGCAGAGTTTAAGAATCTCAGGCTATGGGTTGCCCTCACTCAAATCTAAAAGTCGAGGTGATCTCTTTTTTGAAGTGGATGTTGATATCCCAAAGAAATTGAAAAAAGAAGAAGAGGCGTTGCTGCGCGAAATTGCTAAAATACGAAACGAAGAAGTGAATGAACCTGTGGGACTTTTTGGAAAAAAGAAGAAATAGTCTCCAGGTCTTGACGAATTGGAAATTGATAACAACTTAAGAAAGTGAATTGAAAAAAAGGAGAAGAGCCGTGAGTAAGATCATCGGAATTGACTTAGGAACAACAAATTCAGTTGTAGCTGTAATGGAAAATGGACAGCCAACTGTTTTAACCAATCAAGAGGGCGCACGTACAACGCCATCTATCGTGGCCTTTACAAAGGATGACGAGAGGCTTGTTGGACAAGTTGCAAAGAGGCAAGCGGTCACCAATCCTGAGAACACAATTTCCTCAGCTAAGCGCTTTATTGGGCGTGGGCATCATGAAGTGGAAAGCGAATTGAAGCGCATACCATACAAAGTCGTTTCAAAAGATGATGGTTGTGCGTTTGAGATCAAAGGTGAAACCTATAAGCCTGAACAAATTTCGGCAATGGTTCTTCAAAAACTAAAGTCTGTTGCTGAAGACTATTTGGGACAAGAAGTAAAGGAAGCTGTGATTACTGTTCCAGCATACTTTAATGACTCTCAAAGGCAGGCAACAAAAGATGCAGGTAAAATTGCTGGTCTTGAAGTGAAGAGAATCATCAATGAACCGACAGCTGCAGCACTTGCTTACGGTCTTGATAAAAACACAGAACAAAAAATTGCCATTTATGACTTTGGTGGCGGTACTTTTGATATTTCTATTCTTGAAGTTGGAGACAATGTTGTTGAGGTGAAGTCCACAAATGGTGATACGCACCTTGGTGGTGATGATTTCGATATTAAAATTTTAGATTGGATGCTTGAGGAGTTTAAAAAGGAAAATGGTGTAGATCTATCTGCGGATAAGATGGCTTTACAGAGATTGAAAGAGGCAGCTGAGAAAGCAAAGATCGAATTGAGCTCTGCAAGCGAAACAGAAATCAATCTTCCTTTTATTACAGCAGATGCTTCTGGTCCAAAACACCTGAACATTAAACTCACCCGGTCAAAATTTGAGCAAATCAGTGAAGACTTAGTGAAACGTTCAATTGACCCTTGTGCAAAAGCTCTTCAAGATGCTGGGCTTTCGGCAAACGACATTGACGAAGTTGTTTTGGTGGGTGGTTCAACCCGTATCCCAGCTATCCAAGCGGCTGTGAAATCTTTCTTTGGAAAAGAGCCAAATAAATCTGTAAACCCAGATGAAGTTGTAGCACTTGGTGCGGCGGTTCAGGGTGGTGTTTTAGCAGGAGATGTCAAAGATGTTCTCTTGCTTGATGTGACTCCACTTTCCTTAGGTATTGAAACTCTTGGTGGAGTTTGTACAAAGTTGATTGAGAGAAATACGACAATTCCAGTTAAGAAATCTCAAGTGTTTTCAACGGCGGCAGACAACCAGCCTAGTGTGAATGTACATGTGCTTCAGGGTGAGCGTGAAATGTCTTCTGACAACAAATCTCTTGGGCAATTTGAGCTATCAGGAATTCCACCAGCGGCACGAGGCGTTCCACAGATTGAAGTGACTTTTGACATTGATGCCAATGGTATTTTGAATGTTTCTGCAAAAGACAAGGGCTCAGGCAAAGAGCAATCTATTTCAATCACGTCTCGTTCCAATTTGTCTGATGATGAGATCAATAAAATGGTTCAAGATGCTGAATCCAATGCTGATGATGACAAGAAGAAGAAAGAGCTTGTTGAAGTTCGCAACAACTTGGACAACATCATTTATCAAACTGAGAAGTTACTGAGCGATAATGGAGATAAGGTTTCAGATGATATTAAAAAAGAGCTTGAAGAGGCGATTACTGAAGGTAAAAAGTCTCTTGAATCAAGTGAGCTTGATGGAATGAAAGCTTCGATTGATAAAATTACTCAAATCTCTCATAAGTTGAGTAGTGAGCTTTATAAAGCGCAAACAGATGCTCAGCAAGGTGATGCAGGGACTCCTCCTCCAGATGGAGAGTCTGCTTCTTCAACAGAGAATGCAGAAGACAAGAAAGACGGCGATGATGTAATTGATGCCGAATTTAAAGATGTAAATTAAATTTTCTTAAGTACAACCCACCTTTGAGTTGCGTCATTCTGACTCGTAATGACGCAACTCAAAGGTGGGTTGTGCTTTTTTAGAATGTATAGGTGGCACCTAAAGTGACATAGCTAAAAGAATCATGAAGGCTAAAAGCCAGTTCTGTCAAAAAAGTCACATCTTCTAAATTGTTCAACTTTAAATCAGCTCCTCCTGCTAAATTGAGAGGATAGAATGTGTCTCCATCAAAGAATGTAAAGCCCAGTGGGAGGCTCACATAAGGTGTGATTTCCCCAAAGTCGATTTCAAAACGTTTACTTGCAATAGGAGTAATTCGAACAGCTAGGATGGACTCTGCTTCAAAGTTTGCATATAGAGCCCCACCTGTTACTCCAATAGCAGGTTGGTTGTCGACATCAGGAATTGGCACCCATTTGTATGACCCACCAAAAACGAAATCAACACGCCCTGTTCCCCCGTATACTCGGACAGAGGAAGATTCATTTATCCCAGTTTCAAAGGCGGCCATTGCTGTAACGCCAGAGTATTCACCATTGAGGTTCCATTGAGGGTAAAGTGTTGCTCGATACTTACCATCCTCAACCAGGTCTCCTGTTTCCATAGTGGAGTAAAACGCGTGTCCAAGTGTGGTATAAGACGAAATAAGGCTTAGAATTATTAATATGTTTTTCATATCAAAAGAGCTTATGGGAGGGGATGGATCTCGTCAAATAATTGACAAGCTGAGAGGTTATTGGGAATTTGAGTGTGTGAAAAAACTCCCAATTTCTCTTACTGTGATTACGCTAAACGAAGAGAAGAACATCGAACGCTGCCTTAAGTCGGTTCCCTGGGCTGCGGAAATCGTTGTTCTTGACAGTGGGAGTCAAGATTTAACCTGTGAAATTGCACAAAATCTTGGTGCAAGAGTGTTTCGAGAAGAGTTTAGGGGCTACAGGGCACAAAAAGAGAGAGCAACGGAACTTGCGACTGAGGAGTGGGTTCTTTCACTTGATGCAGATGAGGCCTTAAGTGAAAACCTTTCTAATGAGATTTGTAGTCGATTTGAAGAAGATCTTTCTCAAGTTGATGGTTTTCAAGTGCGAAGAGCGAATTTTCATTTAGGAAGATGGATTTCTCATGGTGGCTGGTATCCAGACAGGTGGATTCGATTGTTCCGCAAAGAGAAAGCGATCTGGAAGGGTGGAAACGTCCATGAGAAGGTTGAAGTGGAGTCTTTTGAAGATTTAACGGGTCATATACTTCATAGGGTTTTTGAGGACCTTTCAGATCAAGTTGAAACCAACAACAGATATTCTGGGCTTGGGGCAAAGGATCTTTTTGAAAAGAAAAAAGACTTTAGTCTTTTTAAACTCCTCACAAAACCAATTTCTAAATTTGTTGAAACGTATTTTTTTAAAAGAGGTTTTTTGGATGGATTGCCAGGCTTTATTATTTCTGTTGGAGCTGCCTATTCTGTTTTTTTAAAATTCTCAAAGCTTTGGGAAATTCAGTATTTAAATGGTAAAACTGATGAACTGTACAATGTTTTTGAAAAGAGGGTGAAATGAATTGGATGTTATTGTTATCAATGATGGTCTTTGCTTCTCCTACACCTGAGGGAGAGTTGGTCAATGATTTTCCAAAACAGGTTGTTATAAATGAAATTATCAAACTGACCCCAATCAATGGACATCACTTCAATTTAAAGGCACCTCAAAAGTGTGGTGGAAAGCCATTTGGAAACCCAAAGCCAACTGAGCTCAATTGCCAGTTGGATACAAAAGGTAAAAATGAGATTGTTCTTTCCATATGTGATGATCCTGAGTCATTTTGTAAAACTGAGTCATATTCTGTTACGGTTCGGGTGCCTAGAGGGTATAAGCCAAATAAGAAGAAGGGGCCGCGAGATGTGTTCTTTATTCCAAAAGGTGAGCGTCCTGCGCCTAAGGGTTTTTTACTGAATCGTCCAGAGCGAGCATTGAAAAGTGCAAAATACGGAAAAAAGCTCCTTTTTATTGATTTTTTTGGACACTGGTGTCCGCCTTGCAATTTGTTAGATGAGAATGTGTTTTCTCAAAAAGACTTCACCAAAAATACCAAAAATCTTGTGAAAATCAAATTGGACGTAGATTCTGATATTTCTTGGCAGTGGAAGGATCACTTTAAGGTGGGTGGGTATCCCACCGTTGTTATTGCGGACCATGAGCTGAATGAAATAGGAAGAGTTGTTGGATATCGCCCAAAAGCTTCAATGATGAAATGGATCTCTGAAATGCAGAAGCTCAAAGACCTTCCAATTGCAGCCGCTATTAAGAAGCGTGAAAATCCTCTAACAACTGAATCTGAAAAAGAGGGTCTTACAAAGAGAATTGCGAATTGGTATTTTGAACGTGAAGACTATAGCTCAGCTATTGAAGAATGGGAAAAGGTAAAGGGGAGCGAGAAAAACATCCTTCAAGCACGACTTAAAATTGCACAAAAATCAAAAGATGAAATTGAACAGATCCGTGTTTTAACGATGTTGCTTTCAAAATATAGTTCCAATATTGAAGCTGGAGGATGGGCGCTGAGCTTGAGCTCGGTGGATCATGAAAAAGTAAAGCCACATCTTGAAAATGTTTATAAATCACTCGAGAGTTGGCGTGATGGGAACAAGGTTGATGAAGAAGGTTATACCAAGGGGGATCTTTTTTACTATGAGGCTAAGCTCAAAGAAAAAGAGGGAGATTCTAGTTTAGCAAAAAAAGCTTACTTAAAATGTGCGAGTGAGTATGAAGCTTTGGCCAAACAGTCGGAATTGGATGTCCCTCGTGGAGCCAATCAAGAGAGAGCTTACTGTCTACTTAAGGGTGGGAAAACAAAAGAAGCGCTTGCACTTTATAAAAAGTTGTCCAATGCCTACAGGGGGGAGTTTGCGTTTAGCTATTACTACGCTCGAGCTCTTTTTGATACCGAGGATTATAAAAAGGCCTATCAAACTGTAAAACGTGCTGTGATGAATTCCTATGGCGATAACTGGTTGAGAGCTGTCACATTAAAGGCAAAAATAGAATTGAAGTTAGGAAAGAAGGAAACTGCAGAGAGAACTGTAAGAAATGCACTTAGAAATGTTGTGATGCCTTCATCGACTCAAATACGGAGTCATCGATATCTGACAGCTTTGAGAGGTGTTTTAAAAGAGGATTCAAAATGATTTATATAGTGGGTGGGGTAGCACTTGTTGGTTGGATATGTGCGACTTTGTTTCTGATAAAGCATTCTAAAGTTTTGAGAGAAAAAGTGGAGCTAAGAGAAAAACTGATTTCACTTGAAGCACAAGTTCTTGGAGAGAAAGAGCGTGAAGTAAAACTTGAGTCTGTTTTTAAAAACTTGGCCACAGATGTCTTTTCACAAAACGCGGATTCTTTTTTAAAACTGGCATCTGAGCGTCTAGATAAGAAAACGGTTGAAGCCAATAGTACTTTTAGTGAGAAGGTTGTTGAAATTCAAAAACTGATGGATCCCATTAAAACTGCAATTCATAAAGTCGAGAAAGATTTAAGAGATGTTGAAAATCAAAGGCAAGATCAATTTGGACGTTTAAGCGTGCAGTTGACCCAAATCACTCAGTCCAATGAGGTTCTAAGAAAAGAAACGCATCATCTTGCGAGTGCTTTACGCCGACCTGGAGTGAAGGGGAGTTGGGGAGAGCTTCAACTCAAACGTGTCGTGGAACTTGCTGGTATGAACTCTTATTGTGATTTTGAGGAGCAGGTTTCAACCACCCTTGGAGATAGTCGACAGCGTCCAGACATGGTAGTTCGACTTCCCGGAGACCGAACAATTGTAGTGGACTCAAAAGCGACAAACGAAGATTTTTTAAAGGCCCTTGAATCTGATAATGATCTGAAGAGAAGAGAGCATTTAGAGAAACATGCGAAAACACTACGCACTCGTGTTGTGGAGCTTTCTAGAAAGTCGTATTGGGAGCAATTCAAATCCTCACCAGAGTTTACGGTTCTCTTTGTTCCAAATGAAGCGCTTCTCTATGCCGCACTTGAGGTTGATTCGAATCTACTTGAGGATGCGATGAAGGATAAGATTGTGATCTGTTCCCCAACCAATTTGGTTGCTCTTTTAAAGGCTGTTGCCTTTGGGTGGCAACAAAATCAGATGACTGAGAATGCAGAAAAAATCGTGAGTGAATCAAAAGATCTGTATGATCGCTTGGGAAATTGGCTGACGCACTTTCGTTCTATTGGAAAAAATCTTGATCAAACTGTACGAGCCTTTAATGCAAGTGTTGGCTCACTTGAGTCGCGAGTTATGCCATCTGTAAAACGAGTCAAAGACTTGGGAGCTATTCAAAGTAAAAAAGATACGAAACCTGAGACTTTAGAAAACATGCCCCGTGAGTTGATGTCTGATTCTGAGTCAGAAGTGGATGCAGAAGTTTAACTAGGTATATATACTCCTAGCGAGTTGCTAGAAATTCTTTGAGTGCAACTTCAGTTCTAAGGTAATCGACATAGGAATCAAGTTCATGAAAATAGACATCTCGAATGGACTCGAGGCCCTCTGAAAGTCTGGCAATTTTAGTGCGAAATAGTCGCCCATCATCAAGAGCGTCGTAGCACATCATCGTAAGAGGTTTTAATACAAGTCCAGCACCCAGGGCTAAACCACCTGGAGCTAGTATGACAGTGAGCCCTAAAAGCGCTCTTTGTGAAAGACTCATACGTTGAATTTTTTGAAAATACTTCGGCTTCAAATGACTCAGGTCTTCAATGATTTCATCAAAGGACACTGAGGAATGAAGAAAGGCTCGATCAGTTCGATTGAATTGTATTGGCTTGCAACTCAATTCAGGGGGGCGCTCCCACTGATCATTACATATATAAAAATGAAAGCGCTCATTATCGTCTTCAGTGACTAAAATTCCTTTAGACTTTTCTCCCCACTTTGGGCGATAGGATATTAAAAGAATGTTGTTTTCTTCAAACGCAATTCTCTCATGTTGAAGTGGAAATCTTGCGTGGCTTGTTGAGCAAATGCCGAGTAGTAATACTAGAGTTGTAAACAGGCGCATAGCAGACTCCCAAACCTTTAGAGTCTAAAATATCTGATGGAAACCTTGATGGCGTCCTGGTTTTTTGCCGTGTCGTCACTTTGGCAAATATAGAGCTTTGTTGTTCCTGGTGTGGTTTCAAGTTGTAGTGTTGTTGTTTTATCACATGTGGATTTGTTTGAGATCGAGTAAATACTCTGTCGGTTGTCGACTGTTGTTTCGATCAACCCTTTTCCTTTGCAGTCTACCTCCAGTGTTTTGATCGCACTGGTACTGAATTCTCCAACTTCTTCGTCTTCATTTACAGGAGCATCAAAGTCTGTGATGTCAGCAAAGCAATGCTCTGGAAGTGAGGCATCTAGTTCCAATCGCTCAGAAGCAGATGTTGTTATATGAATTGCAAAGACAGAAAAAATGATTAGTAAAGTTCTCATAGGTCGCACCTCATAAGAGGTATTTTACTTTATCAAATTGATTTTTACTTAGATATTTCAAGGCTTTGTAAAGGAGTAAGGGTTGTCAAATTCTTGATCATTACTAGAGCCCAGAGGGCCCTAGATTTGGGCTTAGGCAGACCATTTCAATTCGAACGCCAGTTCGAAGTTCATCTCAAAAAAGATATAGATTCCAGCCCCATCTTGGTAGATTTCGGCTTGCACATGGTCTGTGGTTTCAAAGACATAGCCTATGTTGCGGCCATCTTTTTTAACGAGCCAAACACGTTCAATCTCAATGAGGTACTGTACTTCCAATTCCTCTTTTGGGTTGTTTGCGATACGTCGTCGCTCTGACGGGCTCAAATGTTCAAATTCAATGCTATTATAGACATAGTTTTTCCACTGTGAGCGTTTTTCATGATTTAGTTTTCTAAAATAGGCCTTGAGTCGGCTTTTAAACTCTGGAGTGTCGATTTCAATTCCTTCATAGCCAGTTGGTAGCACCCGTGGATTGAAGTACTGATTGAGTTGGGCTAGCAGTTGTATTTCTGAATGGGATTCTGAGGTATGCCCAGTTGCACTGAAAAGGAAAGTGACTAGAGCAATTATTTTGATGAAGTTCATATTACCTCCTAACGATTTTTCTCACTATGTCGTTAAAGAAAAGGTCTGGGTAAGTCAAAATGTGTGAATTGAAAATTTTCTAGCTCACGTTGAGACAATGGAGTGAGTTTTAAAAATTTTTTCTTGGCTCTATGTCGTTGATTATAGGGGAGAGGGGCAATTGTAGCAGCGAGCCTTGTATTTTAAGGGCTGTCGGCTATATCCGGTCTAAATGATTTGAAAGAAAGTCATAGCTCTAGGGAGGATAGATGAAAGTTGTCTATGTTGTATTGATGTCATTGGTTGGCGTCTTGGTTTTTGCACAAATTGGCCTTGCTGAAGACGGAGAAGTGGTAAGCCGAAAAACTGATGAAAAGGCATTCTCGGAGCGATCCAGTTGGAAGCATAACATTGGTTTTCATTTTCCTGAAAGTGGGTATGGTATTGAAATTGGTCTAACAACTCCAAGTCTTTTTTCGTATTCGATAATGGGAAAATCCATTTTCAATAGCTTGGGACTTTTCTATTGGTCAACAACCAAAGCCAATCTTTATTTGGATGATGGAGATTATGTGCAATCTCATTCAAGAGCACTTGGACTTGTTTGGGAATCTAGAAATAAGGCTTACAAAGATATTGTTCAAAACTATAGCCAAATAGGTGCGCTTTATATCATGCCTGATGGCGAACTCTATGATGCTAATCAACTTTGGGGAATGTATATTGCTTCAGGTATAGATATTGTTTTTGTTGAAAATCGATCTTCATTTTTTGGCTCAACAACGTCTGCAATATCGTTCTATGCAGAATTCAATGCAGTCTTTTTTGTGCCTCATGCTGATGATGATAGTGAAATGCCTGAGGCCAATATTTACAATGGTATCCGCCCTCAAGTTGGAATAAGGGCTCATTTCTAAGTATTTAGAAGTTTAGGTGGAGCTTTATAGCTAGTGATATTGTTTCAGGCAGCTTTAGACAAAGTTTCATCTGATTTACATTGCACTAAGTGGGAGACAGGGTAGCACGAGCTTTTTTAAATATGAGAGTTCTGTTGTTTGCAGGCATTTCAATGTCTTTCATAAGATCAAAGCCGGACTTTATAAGTTCACCTTCGACATCTTCAAAGTTTCGAATGCCTGACAAACGATTTCTTTCAAAAAGCCAGCCGTTGAATTGTCGATTGCTCTCTGAGGTGAATTCTCCACTGTAGTTAAAGGGGCCATAGATAAAAAGAAGTGCATCGGGTTTGATTTTTGAGAGATTCTCAAAAAATTTGAGATTTTCTTCCCAACTCATGATGTGAAGAGTGTTTGCTGTAAAATAAATATCAGCGTCTAAGATAGGAAGGTTATTCTTTCCCACTTGATACTCTAAGGGTTCCTCGATATTTTTTATTGTTTGGGTCCACTCAAGAATTGCTGAGTGATTTTCCTTTGTGTCGCTTGGGAGCCAGGTGATGTGCGGCACTTGTTGGGCAATAAAGGCCGCGTGTTGACCTGTGCCACTTCCAATTTCAAACAGCTTTATGGGTTTTTGTTGTGTGGCGTATTTTTGAAGAGCCTCAAGTATGACGTTTTTGTTCCTATCACATGAGGGAGAGTAGGGTTTTTCCATAGGAGAGACCTATTACTTGGAGCTCTTAATTGCAAGTGGACGAGTCTTATAGAGTTTTTCAGCGTGGTCATCTATGAGCAAGTGGAATTTTAAGTTGGATCAGGTCTAATTGGGGCAGATTACGCGCTGGGTTGTGGTGCATTGAGCCCGCCTTAGCCATTGCCAAGCTAAGGGGCATTCATTATAAATCGAGTCAGTTTGATCTCTTATGGTGGTCGTAGCTCAGTTGGTAGAGCGCAGGATTGTGATTCCTGTGGTCGCGGGTTCAAGTCCCGTCGGTCACCCCATTTTTTGAAGGGTCCATTCCGGAGACATAGTTTACACTTTATACCGGAGACATCCTTTACACTTTTTGCCAGTCAAAAGGATCCTCCACAGGTTCTACGCGAGAACCTCTCTCATCAAAATATCCTAAGTCATAGTCCATAAAACTTACGACCCAGATCCCATCTTCCATCTCTTTTATCCCCACCTACTGCCCAGCGAATGAGCGACTCATATACTGCACCCACTTTAGACGTTGAATAAGTGCTCCGGACACTTTTTTCAATATTTTGAACCCATGAACGATATGATATAAGGAGTCAATTATGGAGAAATCTATGGCAAAAGCCCGTCCGGAAGAAATCGATTACGAGAAGTATGTAATCAAAAAGAGTGTTGAAGAATACTGGCGAGCCGAAGAAAAGGTTCAGCTCGTTGTAACTGGGAATACACGGACATGCCAATGTATTGAGCTACAGAGCACATTTGTTTTGATTTCAAGTTGTACCTTCAGTGAAAGTGACTTTTTTGCGCCTTTTTTTTTAAGTTAGACAAAAAATCGGCAGCGAGAAAAATATCATTTATGTAGACCGCCTAACCATAGAGGATCACTCGTTTAAAAATGAAATTCCGGCCGGACCTTGGAATCTTGTTGGTACAGAATTTGAACCTGATAGCGGGTGAATATGAAACTCTACAATGCAATAACCTTATTTTTCCTCCTTACCGTCCTGGGCTCACTTTGCTTTGCCCAAAATAGCGCTCTAGTCATCATGGATATGCAGCCATATTTTGCGGAAAGAGAGGGTTATGAAAAAATAGAACGAAATCAAGTAAAGCTTGAGAGCGTCCTCAGTCGCCAAATTGAACTCATAAGAATTGCCAAAGCGAATCAGGTTCCTATTCTTGTTATGGAAATTGTAGATAGAGGACGGACCAACAACCGACTTTTGGAAGAAATTGGTGACTACGATCTGGTCGAAGTCTTTGTTAAGGCCTCCAGTGGAATGTTTGCCGAATATGGTGGGGTTGCTGACAAAATAGAAGCTTACCTCCATAGCTTTGGTATTTCTGAACTAATAATGACTGGAGCAAATGGCGGCGCTTGCGTTCGTTGTAGTATTGTTGAAGCTCTGAACAAGGGGTATAGAGTTTGGGCTGATCAAAAGGCCATTATCGACCTAAACACCTTTTATTTCGTACTTCCATATCGATATGGTAAAGGAGATTTCGTACTTCCATATCGATATGACAAAGGAGACTTAACCCTAGATGCTCCCGTCCTACGCGCAAATTTTAGACAGTCGGAGGACTTAAATGAGTTTAACTCTCTAATGACTCAAGATGTTTCCTTGGAGCTCCCACCCCCCGTTACAACTCAATCAAATCGCTGTGCCGTATATTTACAACGAAAACTACTTCCAGCCTTTCGCTCTCTTTTTTCTGGTTGGCGACAGGCTTTGTCCGGCGGCTAAATTACAGCCCGTGGATAACGTTCTCGGCCTGCACATTCAAGAAAACTATAATCCCGGTTTTATTTTTAGGGTCGGGGCTTTTGAGTTAAAAACTTCTAGCACTGGATGCAATTTTATTGAGTGATCTTATAAAAGTGTTGATTAACTATATCTACAAATCTTTCTCAACCATTTCGCAATTGTCTTTATCGCTTTACTTTCTTAGCAAACTCTTTGACACCATAAGCACGAATGGCTCTACCAAGGGCTTCTTGCAAGCTGTCGCCTTCAGAAAGAAGTTCTTCAATAAACCCTTGAGCAAATTCAGGGTCTTTGAGTTCTTTAGCTAAATGTTCATTCCAATCCATTGATCGTTTAGGCATTGTTTCAGGTGGATTAAGTGAATCAGGAAATCTATTCTCATTAACGTTTTCAAATGTTGACGGTGAGCGACGTTACCATGTGATATTACTAGAAAACTTAGAGTAGGAAGAATTGGAAAAATCTATTATCCTCCGTCCAAGTGAGGGGGCATTCCCTCCTGGATAGTGGGCGAAGATTAACGCGAAGCCTAAGAGGCCGAAGTAAATTATATTAAACAATTGAATTTAAAAGGTCTTGTTGGAGAGGAGAGTCTTGGGTAGCTTAGCACAAGTTATTTTTAGATAAGGGGGTTTTTGTGAAGTATGTCGTTGTTGTGTTAATGCTGTTCGGCTTTTCAACCTTTGTTCAGGCATCAGATTTGGATGACTTTTTTGCTGAGATTACAGGTGAGTCTCAAGTTGTGGAGACTCGATGTTGGATGAATGGAACTCCATCTGATGAATTGAGACTCCATAAGTTCTCCTTTAGGAAAGATGTAGATGGAGACAAACTATGGAGTGTGTCACTACATAATGATGAAATCAAAGTCAGAAAAGTTATATCAGATGAAACGGAATATGAAATCAGTGAGAATATGTTGATATTGGAGTTTGATCCCACTCTTACTTTTTCAATTCTGAGTTTCAAAGAATTAAGACGGATTGAACTTCGAATTGAGAGAAAGGGTCCTGCGGGAATAAGTACATGCCACTATTTAGGACAAACCCTGTTTCTCTAGAAAAGAGCTTCAGGGTCTCCATTAAAAATGACCTAACCCCTTGTTGAATAAACTGCCCCTACCTTCGATGTTGAATAAGTGACTTAGTAAAGAAGCAATCCCAATCCGTTTGGTAAGTTGGGCTTGAGTCAGATTATGCTTTATGCGGACTTGATTGATGGTGAGGACTATTGCTACACCAAATTGAGGCTGAACCGTACCAGTATTTGATGTTGAATAAGTGATCCAGTTATTTGGATCAAAATGATCCTAAAAGTGTTGCGCAACGAGGCTGTTCTTCTTATACAGGGGCCATGAAGGAACAAATTGCTATTCAAAAGCTATTACAAACAAAGTATGAAGAGATTCGTGATAAAAATCCGTCTTTTTCGCGTAGGGCCTTTGCCAAAAAGCTTGGCATCAGTGCTGGGGCAGTCAGCGAACTCTTCAATGGACGTCGGCAGGTCTCAAAGGGTTTGGCTGAGAGACTCTCCGACCGTCTTCTTTTAGATCCTCAGGAAAGATCTGAGCTTTTTAAACTTTTTCCTGAAAAACGACGGTACAAAAAAGAATCCAATGAGGACGAAGTTACTGCCAATTATCTTCAACTCTCAGCTGATCAGTTTCACGTGATTGGTGAGTGGTATCATTTTGCGATTCTGACATTGATGAGAACCTCAGATTTCCAGAGTGACCCTAAGTGGGTTTCAGAAAGACTGGGTCTTCCCATTACCACTATAAAACAAGCCATTGAGCGATTAAAGCGTATTGAACTCATTACCGAAGATAAAAATGGAAACCTTGTTCGCTCAAAAACTCGTTACCGAACCACCGATGATGTAGCCAACGTTTCAGTTAAAAAAGCACATCTTCAATATTTGGACTCGGCAAGAAAAGCTCTTGAGCAAGTGCCAGTTGATCAGAGGGACTTTACGTCTGTCATGATGGCCATTGATCCCGCAAATCTTCCAAAGGCCAAAGAGCTCATTCGAAAGTTTCAAGATGAGTTGACAGAGGTTTTAGAAACGAAGCCAAAATCAGAAGTTTATCAGCTACATGTTTCACTTTTCCCATTAACTGAAACCCCCAAAATAACCCAATAAAAAAGAGGAGATTTAAGATTATGAAAGTAGAACCATTCACAGAAAAGGAAAGACAGATGAAAAAGAAAAGTCAAAGAAGAGCCCATTTAGTAGCCCTTATAATAATGTTGGCGACAAGCCTACTGACATCCGAGTTTGCTCAAGCGGAAAAAACCGGAAATGGTGGAGGTGCCTGGGTTTGTCGTGAAGCCAATGGCACAATTCGTTGGAGTCAGCTAGTGGATCTTTTTGAAGCTGAGAATGAATTTGGCCTTACATTGGCATCGTACCCAGGCTCAGTCAGAGAAGTGGTAGATCAATTGCAATTGAGAATTTCCAGAGTCAATCAAGATCTCTATGAATCCTTAATCCCTTATTTTGAAGACGTAAATTATCTAGAAAATGATCCTCCGGATATTACCTATACCGAAGATGTTTTGACAGTTGTGGATGACTCTCTTTACCGCCTAAAACCATCACCGAAAAGATGCTCTGGTGGAGAGATCAATTATGAACAAGTCGTGAACTACAAAAATGACGGACTCATTTTGGTTCAAAGTGAAATCCTTAATTCTTTTGCAAATAGTGTAAAAGCCGCTCTTGTCTTCCACGAAGCGATTTACGCATATCTTCGTGATGTGGCGGGTGACACTGTTTCCACAAAGGCTCGTCGGATGGTTGGATTGATTCTTTCGACTTTATCGACCACAGATTTGAAAAAAGCCCTGGAAGATTTAGGAGAAGGTTCTGTCAACGCCATAGGTATGACCTTTAAAGAAATTCAGGGAGGCTCCTTTACAATGGGTAGTCCAGAAAATGAGCCAAACCGTTCTCCCTATGCCTATGAGAAACAGCACTATGTGACACTGACACAGGATTTTGAGATTCAGACTACGGAAGTGACTCAGTATCAGTGGTTCCAAGTCATGGGTGACAACCCAAGTAAGTTCAGCAAGCCTGAAAACTGCCCACAAAGCCATAAAGTTATTAAAAGTATTGGGCTTTGCCCTAACCATCCAGTGGAAAGGGTGTCTTTTGATGATGTTCAAGAGTTCATAGGTCGCCTTAACTTAAAGTCCGGAGGATATTTCTACCGTCTACCTACTGAGGCAGAATGGGAATATGCCGCACGGGCAGGAACCAGTTCCGCTTACTCTTTTGGAGATAATGCGAGTCAATTGTTTAAATACGGTATTTATAGTGTGAACTCTGGAAATCAGACTGCTGGAGTAGGCAAACGATTACCTAATAAGAATGGTCTTCATGACATGCATGGAAATGTGTCGGAGTGGGTCCAAGACTGGTACGACCGATATCCTTCTAACCACCAAAGTGATCCTATCGGGCCTGATTATAATTGGAGGGGCCGTGTTATTCGTGGCGGTAGCTGGTGCGATGGTGCCGGGATCTTGCGGTCGGCTCATCGCACGGGCCAGTGGGATCCTTCCTCCGTTGTCGGGTTCCGCCTTGTGAGGACTCATTGATCCTTTGCCCTTTTATCCTATTACCCTTTGCGACTTTGCCGAGGCGGGTGAGCCGCCATCGGCGGCGCCCCCCTCCCCCTCGGCCGCCAGACCGATTTTTTTTGAACTTGAACTCATTGCATTGGTTTTTTATGGATTCGTGGATGAAACGATACGAGAAAATACTAGCTTTTGACCAACTTAAAGTTCCAAAAATATATGAAGATAGGAGTTATAAAATGATGAAAATTACGGAGCTACTGACTTTTACTCTCTTAATCCTTCTTTCGACAGTATCTTTTGCTGAAGTGCCAAAAGAAATTACCTGCAAGAAGGAAGGAAAAGACTTTGTCGTTTTTGACCGAGCTTTTAAGATGACTAGAGAAGGTGAAAAACGACAATTTTGGGGTCAACTAACTATTCCTTCCGAAAATATTAGTAAGACTCTTCCTAGGACTTCCCATTTATTGTGGGGAGATCAACACGAGGGTTTTGGTCCCATTTCTTTAGGGACTGTCGAAATCTATGAAGGCAAGCTTAGTTTTCAGAATCATACGTTTTATAAGCCCATAATAGTATCGTTAAAAATGAATATGGTAGATGGTGTATACGCACTAGAAATTGTTATGCCCCCAGCAGGTGAAGATCTGCTTTGGGATGAAAGCAAGTCGGGCTTCAAAGTAATTGCTTTTGCTCCAGAAAGTTGTAGAGTTTCAAAAAATTTCAGATGAAATTGAGAGAGGTGAATATGTTGGTACAACAACTCATCATTTTGTTTTTTGGAGCATTCTTTTCCCTTAGCTTAATTGCGGCTGAAGAAAAGTATAGCACAAGCCGAGAAATGCATAGTGAGCTTGAAAAGCTGGCAAATGAATTCCCTAAAATCACCCGATCATTGACCATCGGTCACTCTCACGAAGGAAAACCCATACATGGCCTTCAGATATCTAGTGATCTAAAAACTGCAAGCTCCCGCCCGGCAATTTTAATTACAGGAGGAATTCATGGTAGGGAATTGGCAGCTGCTGAGGTGACAATGGGAGTCGCCAGGTTACTACTTAAAAACCACTCAACAGATCCAAGATTAAAAAGTCAGTTTGAAAAGTGGTCAATCTGGATTTTTCCACTCATTAATCCCGATGCTAAAGACTATAATTTGCAGCATCGATTAGATACAGGCTATTTCGGAAGGTGGAGGAAAAACCGTCGACCGTTGAAGGATAGTTACATCGGTGTGGACATTAATAGAAATTTTGATTTCTTCTGGGGGAATACTAGTCTTCATACAAGTAAAAATCCGTCCAGCGATACTTATATGGGGCCATCAGTAGAAAGTGAGCCTGAAACAAAAGCTCTTGTTAATTTTATCAATAACAATCCAAATATAACTGCTCTCCTGGATATTCACGCGTCAAGCCCCTACGTCATCTACCCGTGGGGACATACAAAAGACACAATTAAGAATAAAACAGATCTCGATTTTTATGTAAAGACATGTAAAGCAATGGGTGAGATTCTTGACTATCGAGTCATTCAGTCAGGCAATTTTGGCCCGGCCTATGGGGTTTTTACTGATTGGGCCTACTACGCCCATGGAATTTATAGCATTGTGGTTGAAGCAGGGAGTTTGCGTCAAAAACCGGATGAACTCAAAAAAACAACTGATCTCAATTACTTGGCTTTTCTGCAGTTGATGGGGGATGCACCTAGCGAAAGATCAAAATGGCCACGCTAAGTAAAATACTGGAGGATAACCAATTCATTTCTTTAACACTCTTAACCTTAATACTTTAGGGAGGAATTTAACAATGAAACATTTATTAATAGCTTTTTTAATTTCGATTATTGCGAGTACATTTGCCCAAGCACAGAGTCCTGATCAATTAAAAATTTTAGACTCAGCAAAATCTGAAGCACAGAAAAAAATCGATAGCACAAACTGGGTAGGAGGAACAAAACCTCAAGTTATATCGGCTTCAGTCCTCGATTCTGTCAAAAGCCTTCAAAAAACTTACTTTTTGGTTGAAGTGTCTGTAGATATGGACCCTCTCCATCCAGGACTTAAAATTGAAAAGTGGCAATACGTTGTGTCTGAGGACGATGTGAGTGTGGCTGATAGTAACAATTTAGACATACCTGCTTTGGCTCAAGATTCAGCCAAATCAGCGGTGCAGAAGAAAATCGATAGTAAAAACTGGATTGGAGGAACGAAACCTCAAATCATAGGAGCTTCAGTTCTCGATTCTGTTGAAAGTCTTCAGAAAACATACTTTTTGATTGAAGTAATTGTCGATACGGATCCTCTTCTTCGTCCTGGTTTAAAAATTGAAAAGTGGCAATACGTTGTGTTGTTCAAATATTAAAGCCCCTAGCTTTCTGACTGGCAGATATTTATAAAACCAAGCCATAATAGCTTGGTTTTAACTTCTAAAAATCAAATAGATCCCGAACTTCTACTCTAAGCATTCTAGCCAAGATCCTCAAGGTGGAGAGTTTGGGGTCATTTTTTCCCTGTATAATGTAATTAAGCGTGGCGCGCGAGATCATCTCATCGCCTTTCTGAATCCAAAAATCATAAGGTGAGTTAAAGCCCTTTTTCTTGATTAGGTGCTCTATGTGGCTCCCAAAACCTTTGAGCCACATTTCATCCTTTTTTGATTTCCCAATATTTCTCAAATTACTCAGCTCCCTATTGACTCGTCCAATTCATTGTACGAAAGTCAAAAACCCGCGTTCACGGTTCCAGTGCGACAACTCGTCCAATACACGAGACGCTTTATTTTAAGAATTCATCTACTATGCCCTTTTTATTTACATAAAGGGGTTACAGATGGGTAAATACAAAAGATTGAATATAAACTCCAGGATGCGTATTTCCTCACTTTTAGAGGCTGGCTTTTCTATTGCGAAGATCGCTGAAAAAATGGGAGTGCATAGATCGACAATTTATCGAGAGTTGAAAAGAAACAGTAAGAAAAACGAGTACTGCTGGCTAGAGAGTGAAAGAAAGTACAATGAGAGATTTAAGCGATGTAGGAGAACGAGATTAATTAGGGGTAAGTTTCGTATTTATATAGTGGAAAAACTGAGATATTTCGAAAAGTTGGGGATGAGTTACCCAGCAGCAGTCTCGTGATCAGATGAGTCCTTAGTTACCATAACACCATCTTCGTACTCAACCCCTTGTAGCAGGTTTTGTAATTCTTCATGACCTCTGATCTTTTGATCTTTCGCCACTTCTGCTCAGCCTCTTTCAGTAACTTAAATGCCAGTGTCGCCGCTATCTTCGAACTACCAGAGCCTTTCGTTGATTTGGTTCTCAACTTAACTGTCGCAAAAGCTGACTCGATGGGATTCGTAGTTCTGAGAGATGCCCAATGCTTGGCCGGGAAGTCAAAGAATAAAGAATGTTGTCAATTTGTTCCAGTCTTTACTAAGGCAATGAACGGATTTTTCGTACTTATCAGCGAAGGTTTCAGTAAAGTTCTTCTTCGCTTTGATTGCCGAGGCTTTGTCCGGAGCATTCATCATTTCATGAAGCAGTCTTTTTGCCTCTGGTTGGACTCTTTTGGGGAGTTTATTGAGGACATTTGCAATCTTGTGCACCCAACATCGTTGCTCTTGGGTATTCTCAAACTCTTCAATGTCTCTTAAAGCTGACCAAAACCCCAGAGCACCATCTCCTATTGCAAATACTGGCATATTACAGCCTCGTAGCTTTGCCAAACAGTCTGTTCAGAAATTAAGGAACGAGTGTCTCATGTGAGGGGCGCAGATAAAACCACAAGGTTATGCCGCTAGTTTTCTTCCCTCAATCCCCAACTTTCTAAAATTTCTCATGCCGCTAGCTTTTTACCCTCAATCCCCAACTTTCTGAAATTTCTCGTTTGGTTTTGCCCGATATAAAGGCAGGATGATCGCCAACCGCAAGTCGTACGTAGCCATTTTTGTCCTTGAACCGATTCATTACAGAGTCTTATCGGTTTAAATAGAATTTATTTTGAAACACTAAAGTCTAGTTCGATCTCGCCTCATTAAGCCTGGCTAAGTCAAAGCTCCATTGCCATTGGAATGCAACGAACAGGACATCCGCCAATCTCTCTAGTAATAAGGCCTTCTGTGTCTTTGAATCCTTTGGATTTATAAAAATCATGAGCTGTTAAGATGGTAGTCTTTGGAACACACAGCGCATATGAGCCTCACATATTCCCTCTTCATCTCCATGTCGAGCCATTCGGATTTTAAGCATAGGCTTGTGTATCAAATTTCATTGTAAAGTAAATTTTCTGAAGATCGTATCCGTTAACCACTATAGATCCTCCCAAGGAATTTGTTTTTTGAAGTGACTATGGGCTTCCCCTGCAAACTGGATGGCTGCTCCTACCTCACCTTCAACGAGAGGCTTCTTTCTGGAGTCTGGATATCTGTGAGCGATAGCAAAGTTTTCGTAGTCGTATCCTGGTTCCAGGTATTTCTCGAGATCCTTACTTACTGTACCCACCTGCTTTGCCAATTCTTTAATACTATGAGTTTTTTGAAACCTGACCTTATGAAAAGCCAAGAAACCTTTAAGGCCTTCTCCAAGCATTGCTGGGCAAAGAAAGCACTCTGACTGAGTAATGACTTATCTCTCTCAAATAAGACAGTGGCAGCTATCAAATCGCGCTGGGCATGGGTGAACCATTGGTGCACCATTTTTCGGCTACCCAAGGTTTAATTCCCTTCCTGTATTTAGAGCGGTCTCGGGTATAGAACTGAAATCATCTTTCCATTCATCAAACTCTTCTTGTGAATAGACAAAGACATCGGCTGAAACTCCTAGGTCTTCGACCAACTGACGCGCACGAGACAGATCCTTCATACGGTCAGAGGCTTCATCCACAACGAGAACAAAATCGTAGTCACTATCAGCCCTGTGATCACCACGCGCACGAGAGCCATACAGAAACGCCCGTCTAGGGTGAAACTCCTCCTTCAGCCTACGCACGATTTCATCAAGAATGGGGTCTTCTATGTGTTTTGCCATGAGAAGCACCATACCACCTTCTGGAAGCGATGTGGACCCGAATTGTGGAGCCTTGCAGTGGTCGTATACGGCCATAACCTTGCCAAACTAATAGAACCCAACGCAAGCCAGCGTAACTCAGAGCACTTAATCAAGTTCTTGAGATATTTAGTGAAACAGGAAGTCGCCAGCATTGTTAATAGTTTAGCAAAAGTCCGTCATTCACCCTTTGCGACTTTGCCGAGGCGGGTGAGTCGCGAAGGTTTTTGACCCTTACTGCTCTTCTAGAAATCTGAGAACTCCTTTTACTAAAGCAAAAAAGTTTTCTTGATTCACAGAGTGGTGTGTTTGGTTTTGCCCAATATAAAGGCAGTAGGTTTCTCCTTTTTTATCTTCTAATAAGTAGGCCATTTCTAAAACACCTGGTTCACTTCCGCCCTTGTAGCCCACGTACGACCACCTCTTGCTTTTCTTTGAATCAATGAATGGAGTATTTTGTCCAAGAATGGATCTTAGATGTTTACTCTTCTTCCTGTCCATCCAGTTATACAAACGACAAATATCATTTGGTGTCGCAAACCACTCGATCTCTTTGATATACTTAGGGCTAGTCCAAGTGCTTAAGCGCTTTAGTAGATCTTCTGGGTTCTTATAAGGGATTTTTGAAATCTGTTGGGTCCTTTCTTCTCGATCTGAGCTTAGGTAGTTTTTAACATTGTTCTTGTCAAAGAAGCCCCTGGTTTTAAACATATCAAGGGTAGAAAGAAAGGGAGAGTTGTCTTTTAAGTAGTTATTGAGTTTTTCAGTTTTCATTAAAGCTTCAACGGATTTTTTTGTAACAATGCTAAGTAGATGGTCAGTTGCCGTATTGTCGCTAACAGAAATCATTTTTGAAGCAAGCTCTAGAACTGTGACTTCCGTTCCCTCTTTTAGGTTTTGCATGTCTCCACTTGGAAGTGATTTGAACTCATTCTTGATATGAAAGCGCTGTTTCCATTTTAACTGTCCGGATTCAACCTTTTCAAGAACAGAAGCCAGTATATAGAGTTTGAAGACAGACCCGAGCGCATGTTTTTTATTACCATTGAAATCAAATATTTCTTTTCCATTCATCTTTTTAAAGAGAATTGAAAAACTTCCAGCTTTTTTCTTCGCGATTTTTTTCAGTTCCTCATAGCCATTGATTTTGACGGGCTCTGTAATTTTCCCTGTATACCGGAGTCCAGCGATTGTATGACTGTTGCCATTTTTAAGTAGGTTCATCAAAAATTTCAATTGAACACTGTTTCTGTGGTTTGTAATCACTTCTCCATTTTTCCCATCAAGTGTGATGGAGATAGCATCGCTACAGACTCCGTACTCTTTGTGAATTTGAGAGAGTGTGGTGATCATTGTCTTGTAAGGGATGGCCTTCCGAAAGCTTAAGTGAAATTGATCTTCATATTTAAAGGCGGGTTTTTTAGAAATGGCTGAGCAAATAAAATCGGCAAACTGTTTAAACTCTTTTTTGTCAGCATTTTTCACTTTATCTGTCTGAATATGAGAGCAAGAAATGATGTTTAAAATGAATAGAGTAAGAGCAAGGAACTTCACGGCTTCCTCCAAAGCAATTTTTAATACCTCCAAGTTTTAAGTGGAGTTGTTTTTTCTAAAGGTTTTCAACAGTCGATATAAGATATTCAACAACTCTATCTATTTCACTATTAAGGTCAATTGAGGAAGTAGAGTTTCTCTCAACAATCTCATCAATTTTATAGTCTGACTTAGGGACTGCCTGCTGAGAAATAATAATCTCCCAAACACTCATAGTCAGACTCTCATCATTTGAAAATGGCATAGATTTCAATTGGTAATAAAGATAAAGCCCACCAATAGAGCCTGTTCTATATGCAAAATTGTTTGAAGGATCTGTTTTTTGAAACTCTATCTGCTTTGGCAACGAAGTTATGCCCGCCGCTACCATTGATTGTGCAGAAACATATTCTGCAAAGCCTTCTGTGTACTCAAAATCCCATATGAATTTCCAAGCATCACTGTACTTATCCTTGATCTCATCGATAACCACCTGCAAGTCAGCCATCAATGAAAGGTTAGGCTGACTGCTGCCGCCAATAGAGTCGCCAATACTAAAGACAATGTTTATATATGATGCAAAAAGAGCCTTGAGCTTGTTATCAGATTGAAGTTGCTCAACTAATTTTTTTCTATCAATATCAATTGACCTTCTTGCCACATTCTGGAGCATATTATCATTGCCTTCCTTAACATGAAAAGCTTCATGAACCATCATTCCTAAAATTGTATTTAGATAACCACCCTGTGACTCCAGCAGTGCTTCCATTGCATTCACATCACTGAGGCTTGCATATATATCAAAAAATTTTTCCTTGCTTGGATTCAAAAGAGTCAGTGTTAGACCATCCAGAGCAACTCTCAAAGGGTGTGCTTTATCCATGTAGTCTGGGTGTGGCTTCCAATTTAAGAACTCTTCGGAGATAATCATATCTGGATTATCAGCCTTTATTTGCTTTTCCATAAAATTTGAACCATTTATATATGAAAAATTGGCAAGCTCATCATGGTTTTCACCTTGAGTCGCTACAGATTTTTTATCAATATTCTTGAGAATATATGCTTTAGCAGCAATTGCTTCGGAAAGATCACTGTGTATATCCAAACCGCTAAATACTGGTAAGTTCCAGTTAATTAAAACTAGATCAATAAGCTTCTCTCTTTCATTAATAATAAAAGCTATGGGCTGTTTATTTAGACCAAAACCAGTAACTGATGGTCCTTTTCCTCCCATTAATGGGTCTTGGGTTTTATGGATTTCAACTATGTCAAAAAGCTTTTGCATAAAGCTCTGATCATCAGTACTTTGAGGGTAAAGAATCTCTACTGCTTTTTTATAATCTGGTTCTGCTTGAGCAAATGCTGAAACAAAAAATAAAATAGATATCAATAAGTACTTCATGAAATCTCCTGCAGGCAAAAGTTGGCACCACTATAAAGCCTTTAGCCACATTTACAGTTCAAAACTCTATAAATATGTTCTCAGAATTGACTTAAATACTATTGCAAGAGGCATTGCAATAGTTTGATTTTCATTATTTTTTTTTGTTTTCCATGCGATCTATTGAAACTATTACAATAAATTACACTGGTATATTGGTTATGTTTTTTTAAAATTACGACACCTCTAGTGGTACATCTCTCAGAGGCTGATTGGTGGAAGTGGTGAGAGAGGTTCGGTGGTGTAAACTCATATAGAGCGGCTAAAGACTGGTGTTGAGGTTTTTTTTGGTAATCGAATATCCAAAGACATGGCGACATTTCTTGCAAAACACTTTCCTATATCTGTGAGTTCAAATCCATTCTCAGTAAACTCCAAGAGGCCATCTTCTGAAAAGTTTTTGAAATTCTTTTTTATGGAATCAAATTCTTCAATATTTTTGAACTCATCTTCATAAGTGAGTTGAAACTGAGTCATAAGTTCTAGGATACGTTCCTTGATAATTCGATCTTTCTGACTCAACTGATATCCACGAAAGAGAGGGAGTTCTTTGCTTTCTATTTTATCCATGTAGGTTTTGATGTCTTTTTCGTTTTGTGAGTAGGCTGAGCCTGAATCTCCAATGGAAGAAGCGCCAAGACCAATTAAGGGGTTAACATGATAAGGCACGTAGCCCATAAAATTGCGATGTAGTGTTTTCTCTCGATGCGCTTTTGATAAATCATCTGTTGGCAATGAAAAATGATCCATTCCAAGTTCATCGTAACCCTCTGCCAGCAAGAGTTCGCGTCCTAGTTCAAAGAGTTGTCTTTTGTCGCCTCCTTGAGGAATGTCTTCAAGTTTAAATACTCTCTGTTGCTTTGCAACTTGAGGGACATAGGCATAGGAGTAAAAGGCAATTCGATCAGGCTTGAGCTGTCGTATCTGTTGAATTGTGGATTGGATGGACTTAGGTGTTTGTTTAGGTAAGCCATAAATCAAATCATGATTTATACTTTTGTAACCGATCTTTCGTGCAAATTCAGTCAGTTCTCGAACTTGATCAAAAGATTGCTCACGAGAGATTGTTTTTTGAACAAGAGGATCAAAATCCTGAACTCCAAGACTGAGGCGACGGAAACCTAAATCAAATAGGACTTGGAGATGCTCTTGAGATGTCACTCGAGGATCTGCTTCAAATGAAAAATCAAAGTTCTTTGAAAGAGAAATCTCTTCAAGAATAGGGAGGATAAGGGATTTCAGTTCTTCTGGGGAAAAAAATGTTGGCGTTCCTCCTCCCAAGTGAAGTTCTATGAGTTCAGGCCAGTGAGAGATTTGGCTCTTGTACATTTTCCATTCAGAGAGAAGAGCTTCAATATACCTTTTATTCCAGGAGTCGTTTTTTCGGATAATTTTATGACATCCACAGTAGAGGCAGAGTTTTTGACAAAAAGGAATGTGAATATAGATACCAAATCCATCCGAGTTTTTCTGTTCAATAGATGTTTCTAGAGATTGAAACCATTGGTTTTGTTCAAGAGGGTCATTTCCCCAGCTAGGAACAGTGGGGTAGCTTGTATAACGAGGCCCAGGAACATCGTATTTTTGAAACAAATCATGAAATGGCTTTTGCATAGTATGTCTCTTTCTCTTGAAGATGTCCTATCAAGGGATAGGGGACAAGACAAAGGTTATTTCTTTGGATTTATGGACAGTATTTTTCTTTCAAAAAACTGAGATCACTCATAGCTTGTTCTGTAATGGATTTCGTATCGAGACCACTGTTCCATGAGTCCAAACGGTTCGTCCACCTCCCCTAAGAAGTTGGGCTTCATAGGCAAGTGGAAAGAGAGCGATCTCTTCTTTTCCATGGTGGAGTTTGTCGACAAAGTTTTGAATAAATCGAAAAGACAATTCAAAGTCTTTTTTGCAGAACTGTTTGGAGTCTGAAGTTAATGTTTTTATCATCTCTTCAAAATAGGTCAAAAACTCAAGAATGATGATGTGTTCATTTTTAAGTTCCTTAAAGAGTTTCATGAGATGTGGATTTCTTTTTTATGAGCCCAAACCTCTTTGATAAACTCAGATCGCAATTTTTTGCCAATCTCTGGGTTTCTCCAAAAAGGATTCATAAAAACACAGCGGATTAGGTACAGGTACTCGTCATCACTTTCTCCTGAGAATTGTGTCACATGGGAATCGATCATTTTTACATAATCTTTTTTGTGAAGAACTGTCTTTGAAACAGCAAAGTTGGGTCCTTTTGAGATACGCTCAAAAAGTGCAGATGTTCTTTTATTGGAAGTGGAAAGTGTGTCGCCCTCCTCAGCCATTGAAAAGCACAGAATGTTTGTTTCTGTAGGGTGAAGGGGGTAAATAAAAGGACATTCTTTTTCAAGTTCCTCTTTAAAGTGGCGGCATGCTAAAAATGAATCGAGGATAAGTTGAGCAAACTCTTCGCTTGTAAATCCAAGAGTCTTTCCAGTGAGCCATGTTGCCGCAGCGCCAGATGCCGTTCTTGATCCTTCAATTGTGCAAGACCATTTGTCGTGATCGATTTCTTCTTGATTTAAATATGGAGCTTTAAACTTGGAAACAGCGTAGTTTTGTTCATTGGGAACGAGAAAAGCTCCGCAGGAATAGGGGATGTATCCCAACTTATGAGGATCTAAAGTGACAGAGCTAGAGCGAGATATCCCCTTTAGTGCTGAGAGCTGTTCTTTTGCCACAACCCCATCAGTTTTTTGGGGATTGTGACAAAGTGAACACATAAATCCGCCGTAGGCGGCATCAACATGGTGCCAAATATCCCAATCGTTTTCTTTTTTAAAATTATCTAGAATATCTTGAACCTTATGTATGGGATCAATTTCACCTGTCTCAGTTGTCCCTGCGACACTCACAACCATAATGATGGGGCGTGATTCTCTATGAGCTTTTTCAATAAGGGTTTTTAGGGCCGCACAGTCCAATTTCCCTTGTTCATCTAGGGGGATGCTCCAAAGAGCCTCTTCTCCAAACCCAAAAAGGTTGCAGCCTTTTTGCCAAGAGAAATGTTTATTCCCTGGTATGAGCATGATGGGACCCTCAAAGTCAGTTGAGGTCTCCTGGCTTATCAGATTTGAAACTCTCCAAGGGTTTCCTGCGGCCAAGCTGTATTTCCGACTCTTTTCAAAATCGATACCGTGCTGACTTACAAGGGAGTGGTATTTGTCCCAACCCATGTGACTACTTCTAAAGAGATCAAAATCTTGATGCCGCTCTGCTTTTAAAAATAAGGCGAGGCTCAGCCAGTGGTCCATACGAAAACGCGCACGCCAAATGGCCTCAAAATTGGCAACTGTCCCCCCTGAAGTGAAGTGGCCACGTCCTGGTTTTTCTTCAAACCCGACCAGATTGAGAAGGAGGTTGATTCCCTGATTCTCGATAAGGCTCCCCACACGGGCCACCTCTTTGGAGGTGTTGTTGGGGTTGTGTAGCAGAGCTGAAAAATGTCCTAATATTGCTGGCAAAGAAACTTCAGACACCATGTGACCAATATATCGCGGTGTATATTTGGGGGTCTCAGCTTTTAGCAGTTCGTTCAACTCAGAAAGCGTCTGCGTAATAGTGTCCCTTTTTGACTTATAGTCCCCAGACTCCAGTTGAGATTGGCCAATGGCAGGGGGGTCTTCAATAAAAAGGGACTTTCTCCACTGAAACCAGTGGTCTAAGACAGATTGGATTTTTTCTCGAACCCAGTACTCATTTTCTGATTTAGGTCCAAGAAAAAACGGTTCGATGCTAACGTCATCGTTTCTTGTCATGGTAATTTCATCCTCAGAAAATTTGGCAAAATTTGACTTGTCCAGTTGCCGCTATCCTGATCTATTTTAGGTAATATATTGTGAAAGACATCTAGAGACAACATTAAAAGAAGCGGAGAGAAATCATGAATATGGATTATGATTGTGCTGAAACTCTCACCAAAAAAGGTGCTAAGAAAATTCCAAGTGACACAGATATCCCAAAGTCAGAAGCTGTTATTCTAAAACGCAATACGCAGTTTACAGATGACTTTTCTAAAGAAGTTTTTGAACTGACCTATAAATATGAAGATGAAAACGACATCAATGATCGTCATTTAGCAATGGCGAAGGATTTGGCCTCTGTAGAAAAACCAGAGCTTCGAGATTTTTGGACAAAAAGGTTTTTAGATATTCTTGAGGACTTTAAATTTGTTCCTGGTGGACGTATCACTTCCAATGCTGGAACTGGTTTAAAGGGAACAACTTACATCAATTGTTTTGTAAGTGGCTTTCGCGGTGAGAATCAAGATTCCATGGAAAGTATCATGGATGAGCTTCGTAGACAGGCTTTGATTTTAAAGTCTGAAGGGGGATATGGCTTTTGCGTCGATGCTCTTCGCCCACGAGGTGCTTACGTTGAAGGAATTGGTGGTGACTCCCCAGGTACGGTTAAAATCTTAGAAATGTGGGATACACAGAGCTCTGTTATTACAGCTGGAAGCGGGTTTAAGAAAAAAACAGAGAAAGGGAAAAAGAAAATTCGTAAAGGCGCACAGATGGTGACCCTTTCTGTTTTTCACCCTGACATAGAAGAATTTATAACAGCAAAGCAAACACCGGGAAGACTTACTAAGTTTAACATGTCTGTTCTTGTTTCAGATGAGTTTATGGAGGCTGTAAAAAAGGGTTCACCTTGGAACTTGGAATTTCCAGATTATCAAAATGCAAAAGAGGAGTATAAAAAATATTGGGATGGGAATTTAAAATCTTGGAAAGAAAAGGGGTTTCCTGTCACAGTCTTCAAGCGTTTTGAAAATGCCAATGAGCTCTGGGACTTGATTATGAAATCCGCGTTCAATCGAAATGAGCCTGGAATTTTGTTTAATGATACAATCAATCGTTTGAACAACCTGTACTATGCAGAGCATATCAATGCGACAAACCCTTGTGGGGAGCAAGTGCTTCCTGTTGGGGGGTGCTGTCTTCTTGGCTCGCTCAATTTGACTCAATTTGTAGATTACAAAAAAGGAAATTGGGACTATGACAAACTAAAAGAGGTCATTCGTACTGCTGTTCGTTTTATGGACAATGTGAATGACAAGACAAAAGTTCCCCTTCCGGAGCAAAAGGAAAACCTTCAGTCAAAAAGACGTATCGGTCTTGGTGTTTTAGGGTATGGATCAGCTTTAATGATGTTGAAGGTCCGCTATGGTTCAGAGAAAGCACTGAAATTAACAGATGAATTGAGTGATTTTATCAAAAACGAAGCTTATAAAACTTCTGCGCTCTTAGCCAAGGAGAAAGGGGCGTTTACGCTTTTTGATAGAGAAAAATATCTCGATGGTGAGTTTATTCAAACACTTCAACCAGAGACAAGAGATCTTATTAAAGAGCATGGAACTCGCAATAGCCACTTACTCTCCATACAGCCAACGGGAAATAGTTCTGTTTTTGCAAACAATGTTTCAGGTGGGTTGGAACCTATTTTTATGACAGATTACACTAGAACATCAATACAACCTTACCCCCCAGAGGGTATGGGTGTTCCCAAAAACGTAAATTGGGAACTGAAGACCTTTGATTTGACAGGTCCTGAAACAGATTGGAATTGGGCAAAAGAAGGGGATGAGACCCTACTTGTTACAAAGTTTGGTGATGAAGTTTGGAAGTTTGATCGCTCTCGCGGTCTTTTAAAGGAATCAAAAGTCAGGGATTATGCTGTCAGATACCTTGAATCCAAAGGGGAGTGGGAGCCTAAGGCAGAATGGTCGGCAACAACTTATGATTTGAATATTGATGATCATATTCAGACGATGAAAGTTTTTTCTAAGCATATCGACTCTGCTATGTCCAAGACCGTAAACATTCCAGCAGATTATCCTTACGAAGATTTCAAAAGACTTTATTTTGAAGTTTACAAAACAGGAACTGTCAAGGGGTGTACCTCCTATAGAGAGGGTACAATGACCACTGTTCTTTCGGGAGAGAGTTCTGCAGATCAAGAATTAAAAAAGGGCATCCCTCGTACAAAGGCTGCGGCAAGACCTAAGAAACTCGACTGTGATATCCATCATCTGACAACTTCAGGTCAGAAGTGGGTGGTGCTTGTGGGGTTATTGGATGAAGATCCTTATGAGGTTTTTGCAATGAAGCAAAGTCGTCTTCACCTTCCTGCCATGCTAAAAAAGGGAAAGCTCGTAAAAGAAAAGTCAGGAATCTACAATCTTGAAACAGAAGACGGTTGGGTTTTAAGTGACATCAGTATGTTTTTTGAATCAGACGAACAGGAATCTCTCACTCGGATGATTTCTGTTTCACTCAGGCATGGAGCTGATATCGAGTTTATTGTTTCTCAACTGATCAAAGCTGAGGGAAACATCACATCTTTTGCAAAAGCGATTGCACGAACGCTTAAGAAATATGTGACAGATATCACGGCTTTTAAATGTAGCGACTGCAAAAGTGGCAACATCAAACTACAAGAGGGTTGTTTCACTTGTTTGGACTGTGGAAGTAGTAAGTGCGAGTAATTGGTTTATTAATTTAACCAAACAATCTGCGTTCACTGGGTGAGATCTATATAGTCAATTCAGTATGTTGACAGGTTTGAAAGAAAGCGTCATGGCCTTAAGTCCGAATGCACGGCTGCTTGCTTTCACATGCAACTCACTCAGAATGGGACCTCACCTGTTGTCTCAGGTTTAACATTTTCCTAGGAGGAAATATGAGTTTTACAGAAAACCCAGTGCAGTGGTTTGAAATTCCAGTGAGAAATATTGTAGCTTCAACAAAGTTTTATGAGGAGTTGTTTTCAACAAAGCTTCAGCCTCAAGAGATGGGCCCAGCAAAAATGGCGATGTTTTCGTTTGATGGGTCTAAGACAGGGGCATCTGGAGCACTGGTTCAAAGTGAGGGGTATCAGCCGTCCAATACGGGTTCAGTGGTTTATTTTACAGTTAGTAACTTAGATGAAACCTTAAAACGAGTACCAGAGCTCGGCGGGAAAGTCGTTGTTCCTAGGACTTCTATTGGTGAGCATGGGTTTATTGCACACTTTGAAGACAAAGAAGGCAACCGAGTGGCTCTTCATACAATCTAAAGAACTCTCAAGTCTCTAAGAATAAAAAGGGGAGGGAGATTCTCCCCTTTTTTCTTTAAAGAAATTTCATTAAAGTATTCAAATTTTATCTAGATGTCCCAATTGTGGTAGGTTTCTCGTTTAGGAGGATACCTATGAAATCAATGTTAGTTGTTTGTGCGGTACTTTTGGGTACTTGTCCCCTTTTTGCAAAGACACTTTCTGTTGAGTGCACTGGGGAAAGATCAGACTCAAGTGTGGAATTGGTTGCTGAAATTGAAAATAAAAATGCAGCACCTGAGATCGAAGTGTTCTTTGTTGATGGGCTTGAGCCGAGTCGAATTCGGGATATATCAGAAAAGCCTGTTTATAAGGACGGTAAATTTGCTTTAAAGATTCAGTACGGCCCAAGGCTCTATAGCTCTGTTGAGTTGAGCGTTGAGAGTTGTGATGATGATTTTGAAGCCACAGGAGAAGGGGTTTTGAGAAAGCATGTGGGTGGTTTTGCTGGAGAATCTAAAGAGCCACTTGAGTGCATTTGTAGCTTTTTAGACTAGGATGTGTGGCTCTAGATCTGAGTTTTGAGGGAAGGGGCTTTCAATAGCTCTTTTAGCTCAAAGGGGCCAATGAGGAAAATAACTACACAATTCATTTGACGGGGCGCCCCATGGGCTGTTAGAAACCCTTGTCGTTACAAAGAATGAGTCAGAATATTTGGGCCCTCTCTTTCTGCGATTCACGCACAAAACAAGAGGAACAAATGAAGAGTTTTGAAGAAATATCTTTGAAGGACCAAATACGTAAATCTTTGACAGACTTAAACTTTCTGAAACCAACAGAGACTCAAGGGTCGGTCATTCCACAACTCATTGACGGCAGTGATGTCATAACTGTCGCTGAGACAGGTTCTGGTAAAACGGCAGCCTATGCTATACCAATGGTGGAGAAGCTTTTAAGCGACACACAAGAGCATGCACTTGTACTGGCCCCTACGCGTGAACTGGCTCAACAGATTTCAGAGTTTTTAAGAGAGCTGACCACTTACTGTGATGGGCTTCGTGTTTTGTCTATTGTCGGTGGTGCAGACATGCGAAAGCAGTTGAATGCTTTAAAGAAAAACCCTCGTATCATTGTTGCAACTCCTGGTCGCCTAATGGATCACTTGAGACGCAAATCCATGAATCTTAAAAATACTTCAACGTTGGTGCTTGATGAAGGCGATCGCATGTTGGATATGGGGTTTGCACCTCAGTTGGATGAAATTTTGAAGTATGTCCCTCAGAAAAGACAGACCTCTCTTTTTACCGCTACGATGAGTGAAAGTGTTCGCTCCCTTGCCAATAAATATTTGCATCAACCAAAGCAAATCAAAGTTGGACGGGCATCGATGCCAGTGGCTGCGATTCATCAGTCTGTGGTTCAAGTCCAGGCTGATAAAAAGAGTGATCTTGTTGTGGATGAACTTATCAACAGAGATGGTTCGGTTATTATATTTGCTAAAACAAAGAGACGTACGACTGCCCTTGCAAAACACCTTGAGAGCTATGGGTTTGGGGTGGATCAAATTCATGGTGGTCGAAGCCAGGGACAGAGAAACCTTGCGATTCGAAATTTCAAAGCTGGTAAAAGCCGAATACTGTGTGCAACAGATGTGGCAGCCCGAGGAATTGATGTGCCTCAAGTGGAGCATGTTGTGAATTTTGACCTTCCAATGTTTGCTGAAGACTATGTTCATAGAATTGGTCGAACGGCTCGAAACGGACGAAGCGGTGAGGCTGTAAGTTTTGTGACTCCCGAAGATCATCAAATGTGGAACAAACTTGTAAGAAAATATCAAATCAAAGATGTTGAAATATTGGATGTGGTTCGAGGAAGAAAAGAAAAGGGCATGAGGCACTCAAAGTCCTCTGGTGGAGGAAAGTTTTCTCGAAAAAGAAAGCCCGCACGATTTGGTGGGCGTCGATCCGATGATGATTTTGCTCAACCGGAAAGACCAAAGTTCAAAGCAAAAAGCGGTTCGGATTGGTACAGTGGTGGAGATGGAGAAAGTCAAAGTCGTGATCGAAAACCCTCTCGATTTGGTGAGAAATTTTCTGATGAACGGAGCCAACGGCAGAAGTTCAAAGGTAAAAAGAAGTTTAGCCGATCGAGTGAGCGAGGTAGCGATGATCGATTCGAGAGTGCTGAGCGGTCTGAAAGATCTAGTTTTAAGGGTAAGAAAAAATCATCTCGCTTTGCTGACAGAGACTTAAAAAACTCGAAATCCTCAGAAGAGAGATCGTTTAAAGGAAAGAAAACTTCAAAGAAACGCTTTACCAAGAAAAGGGCTGATGAGAGCGGTGAGAGATCGGATCGCCCTAAATTTAAAGGCAAAAAGAAATCCTTTAAATCATCGGGCAAGTTTGCTGGAAAGAAAAAGCGATCCACAGGTTCAAAGAAAAGTGGTTTTAAAAAACGTCGTTAAAGTAATTTGATCTTTCTTGTTAGTTAATGAAAGCCAATTGAGTCATTTCATCTGAAGTCCATCTGACGCAAAGGGCTGCTTTAAATGGAAGCGGTTCTTGCGTGACTCAGGAAAGGTTTTCGATGAAACTGCACTTCATTTCTAAATAGAGGGGGTTCTTATGAAGTTTGTATTGGTAGCAATGGGTCTTTTGGCATCAAGTGCGCAAGCACATATAGAGCCAGGGGTTTACGTAGGTTTTGATAAAGACAATGTGGCTTGTGAGATGGAGATTGGAAAAACGTTTTTCATCAATGGTGTTCATCACCCACTGAATGAAAGAATTGAGGTGAAGTATCAAAATAGGGATTTCTTGGTTCGACATCCTGAAGTTGTAAACAACACTCTCAATCAAGTTCGATTTGACCATGATACATTCCAAGGTGTTTTGGCCATTGAAACAGGAGCTGTTTCGATGACTGTATTTATGGAGCCGCACACTGAGAAAGAGCGTATGCCAGAAACTTTCAATTTTATTGAGAGTGATTGGAAAACGGGTTTGAGTAAATCTCTTCTTTGCCAAGATTTGAAGTATCAAAAATAGAAAAACGGAAAATTTCATAAGAATTTTAATTTTGAGTTAAGAGTTTCCAAAACTTTGTCACTCTTTCCGTTGTAGCCCGGCTGGTGCGTATGTATTTCACGTGCTCGTTGGGTTTTTCTGTGTCGACTCGAATTCCCCATAGTGGTGCGATTTCATTTGGAACTAAGGAATAGCGCACATCAATGATATAATTGGGATCCTTAGGCGCAATTGCGACATACCCATTGGAAAACCAGGTGAATCGTTTGATATCTTTGTACTGTCGTGAGTCTTTTCTAAGATTTGGAAAACTTTCTTTGAGATTGAGCTTTTGAATGCTTTCACCTGAAATAAAGCTCTTGTTGAAAATTCCAATTCGGACAGCGTCTACATAAAATGTGTCTTTTGTAGCGCTGACAATTTTCCACAAAAAAATATTTCCAAATGAGGGTTTGGCATCAATATTTTGAATTTTAATTTTGGCTTGATTTAAAGTTTGACGAGCAAAACTGATGGCACGGCCGTGTTGAACAGCTCCCAGTGCAATATACAATAAGAAGTAGGAAAGGCCAATTTTTGCAAAAATCGCTCTTTTCATTCGAAAAGACAGTATTGTAAGAATTCCCAATGGAATTGAAGCAAGGGGGTCAATAACTGAAATAGAGTTCCACGCGATTCTTGAGTTAGAAAACGGCCAGAATAATTGAGTTCCGTAGGTTGTACATGCATCTAAAAGGGCATGTGTGGCATATCCTATGGTTGTAAATAGATACGCTTCTTTAAAAGAGAGCTTTTTTTTGAAAAAGAAATAGAGAACGATAGAACAAACAAGTCCTCCAAGTGGGATGAAAATCAAGGAGTGAGTGAAGTGTCGGTGAAACTCAAGCGCAAGAAGTGGATCTGTGGTAGAGCGAATAAGAACATCTAGATCTGCAGCCATTCCACCGAGAGCTCCTAAAATAAGAGTCGCGAATCGATTCTTATCTAATGAAAATACAGTTCTCGAGGTTGCAGCTCCAAGAGCTCCCTGGGTAATGGGATCCATCTGTTCAAATTGCCTATAGACGTAAGACATGTCCAGATGTAAAAGATTTTTTATTTTGAATCTTTACTTTTGAGTGGATGGAATGAGTCTTAGGCCTGAAGATGCGAAACTTTTTATCAAAGAGTGCTTAAAGCGGTTTTCCCATAGAATTCACAAGTGGAATGAAATCGATCACGTGTGTTATCGAGCCTCAAGCTCGAGTGAGTATGACTTGCTTAAAAAAGAGGCGCTTCAAGTTGGAAGTCTTCTTGCTGAGGCGGATGTTCAAGGGCGTCCCATTGCAATTTTTAAGTTTCACGATCCTTTGTGGGTAGATTGTTATAGAGTGGACTATCTTGAGTTGCCACACCCAAAACCCTCTCAAGTTATTGCAAGTGGTTGGGAACATATTGAGGTTGTTACAGATACGGAATTGGAAACAAGTATTGGTCGTGTGGGTGTGCGAGATCTTGTCAATTATGAAGTCAGCGAGACTATTGATAATTTCAGAGTCAAATTTCATTGTCGCCCCATTGATCAAGTGATTCGGATTGAATCAAATAAAAGAATTATGCAGTTTTTAGGTCATTTGATAAAGTTCCCAGCTTTATTTGAATTTTCCCCTCTTATTTCAGGAACGCTTCCGTTGTCTATTTCTACTCCAAATTCAGATTTGGACATTCTATTTCAAGTTAAAGATTTAGATATTTTTGAAAGTCACTTGAGTTCGTATTTTTCAAATCAAGAGGGGTTTCAGAAATACAGGACGACATATCAGGGATATAAGTCTTCTGTAACCAATTTCACTTTTGATGATTTAAAAGTCGAGCTCTTTGCACAAGACAAGAGTGTGTTTCTTCAAAATGCACATCAACACCTTTTAGTTGAAGGGCGTTTGCTGCGCCTATTGGGTTATGAGTTTTCAATTAAAGTTTTAAATCTGAAGTTGCAGGGAATCAAAACAGAAATGGCCTTTGGGGAAATCTTAGGACTTGGTGAGCCCTATTTGGAGCTTATTGAAATTGGTCGAATGAGCGATAAAGAGCTTTTAGAGAGGTTTGCCTCCCTTGGCAGATAGAGTCTCTTTAATAAACTCCATAAGAGACACTTATTTGGACTAAATTCTTTGCAAATATCTCTCTAAGACATAGGTAAAATTCAACAAAAAACCAGATTCGACACAATACGTTCGTAAGATTGGGTATGCTTCCTTAAGTATTCAGAGGGGAGAAGATGAGATTTTGGGGGACAGCATTATTTGTAGTGGCCATTGGCTTTTTAATGACTCCGACACAAAGTGTTGCCAGTGAATCAGAAAGAGATTTCTTAGGACGACAAAAAGATCTAGTTTTGGGTTTTTGGGGTAAAAAAGCTCGTAGTCAGAGAGAATTGATTAAAAGATACTACGGACCACCCACTCGCGGACAACGTGAACTCATTGGGGGATATTGGAGCCCTAAGGTGAAAAGAGCCTTACGTACCGCTGGAGATTTCTATCGACCTCTCTACTTTCAAACTCTTATGATGAAATTGCTTGGACAAGATGTGACCTCTCGTAATTACTCAGTTGTTGAAGAGTTTCACCGTGGCCTTTCTGAGATTCTTCCAAGAATTTCTTTTGTAGATCATGCCGTACAAAATATTGAAGCCATTGTGAAGCCTGAAGGTTTTGAGGAATCTATTGCTCAGGGGGGACGAGCAAGTCAGACCATATTGATGGTGGAGAAAAGGTTTGGAGTGGAGGTCCTTCAGGTCACTGAAGATTTTTATGATGAATCAGGTGAACGTATTTCTGATCCACGTGACATGGCAGAACTACAGATTGGGCAACTGATTCATGAGCTTTTCCACATATGGGTTTCTCATCCGAGTGATGAAAACATAGAGCTCCTTGATTTTGTAAAGGCGGTAGGAAGGCGCTCTCAGGTTGAGCTTAACTTAAACAGTGAGGATGCTTTTGATTTTGCCGAAGAAGTCGTAGGGAATTTGATTCAAGATATAGTTACGAAATATTTGATTGTAAATAAAGTGGCAGGCCGAATTAAGGCTGGAAATATTTCAGAAAAAAAATACCCAATAATACGAAAGGTTTCTGAGGTGAATTGGAATTTTGAACCAAATATGATGTTAGGGTCAGGTTACGTCAATACGAAAGATGATTTTATATCTGCAAAAATAGCTCTACCAAGTGAGGAGTTAAAAAGGTTAGCAAGCTTAGTTTTTACAGAAATCAATTTGACTGGTGATTTTGTTCAGGATTTTGGATTGCAAGAGTACTATTTGAATTAGGGCCTGTTGATAATTTATCTAATTGATTGATTTGTACCTTTCCATCTCCAAAATCAATTGTTTCTCAATTTCTATATTCAGTTAAAAAAACCATCTAAGGGACTCTTTCTATTTGATTTTTGAATGATTTCAGAAAGAAGTATAACCCAAATCACCAAGAGAATAGTCCATGAAACGAGATATGTAAGCATTCGATGTAAAATATTATTTATTCCTAAGTGAACATACGAGTGAGCAAGTCTTGCTACAACAAATAGCCATGCAAATGTGAGGACAGCCATATTTACACTGCTGAATGAGACAGCAGTTAAACATGTGATGAAAAAAAGAACTGGGACTTGAAACTGATTGTCAAAGTGTCGGCCTAAAACAATGACAGCGCTGTCGTTACACTCGGATGCGTAGTCTCTAAAATAACTTAATTTTACAGTTTTTGTTTTTACAGCTTGTACGCGTTTTCGAAGAGTTAAGTATCCGATTATAGCAATTATAAACATATATGTTGCCATAGGGTAGATAAGCAAATGTTCCATAAGAAGTATCCTTTATGAATTAAGTTTCTTTAGAGAATCGTTCAAAAATACAAAATGAATTTTTCCTTCCACCGCTTGAAAAGTCAATTCTCTCTTCGGGGACCCATAGCGTTGGTACAATGTCTTTGCTCACAAGGGTTTCACCATCAAGCAAAAGCCCAATTCTCTGAGGGGAGTATGTTTTCTCTATGTTTTTTAAGGCTTTTTTGAGAAAAGCGTTATTTGATAAGTTTTTTCCAAGCCTTTTTCCGTGAGGAGGATTGCTAATAATCCAAGTGCAGCATTTGTCAAAATAAGGTTTTGAATCAGCCAAGACATCACTTTGATGAACCTCTAGATCAATGCCTCCCAGCTCTTTGGCGAGAAGGTTTTTTTGAAGAGCATTGAGGGAAACTGGGTTGTTGTCTGAGGCGATGTATTTTTGAAAGACAGGATTGGAGGGGGAGGTGGGGACGGACTTTATTGCTGTATTGAATTTTTGATAGTCAAAATTTCGAGATTCTATAGCCTCAAAGAGGCGAAATGCTTCAAATAGAAAAGTTCCAGAACCAGCCATTGGATCTATAAGTGTTGTCTTTTTGAGTTCTGGAAATTTGTCGTTGATAAGACTAAAAAGCAAAGTCGCTGCAGTGGTTTCTCGAATGGGCGCTCTTCCGATATGGGTTTTATAACCTCTTTTATGTAAAAGCTGGCCTGAAGTGTCGAGGCTGACTTCTGCAATATCATTGTTGAGTCTTAATAGAATATTTTGCTTTTGAACTCCTCCACGCGAATGCTTTTTTATAACTCTTTCTGCAAGCTCTCCAATTTTTTGTTTGTGGTAGAGTCTTGAACGATTGGAGCTCATTTGAACACTTGGTTTGGCAAAAAGGTAGGGAGACCAATTGATTTCTGAAAGTTCTTTTTTGAGTTGTGATTCATTTTTAGCTTTAAATTTTGCAAGTCGAATATAAATTCGAGATGGAATTTTAAGAAAGTGATTGAATAAAAATCCATCTTCTTGGGGAAGATCAAATTCAACCCCGCCTTTTTTGATACGTGTTTTTGCTTCTCCAGAAGACAATTGAGGCCAGTATCTCTTTATTTCGGCTTCGAGGTATTCTTCAAAATTGGGAAGGCATGTTGCCCAGAATGTTGTTTGGCTCATAATTGACGCGATACTATAATCGTAAGAGTCAATTTGGCCACAAAATAGCAAATTAATAAAAGTAAGTTTTGACCATGAAAAATCTATTCATAAGATTACTTGGGACATGAGATGGGGAGGGAGTATGAAATTCATTTTCATGATGCTTTTACTGCCAATTGGGGTAATGGCTGAGTCGAGTTTTACAGTTGAATTGAGTAAGGCAAAGGCAATCCAGATAACCTACGAAGACTATGAAGAAGGGCGTCCAACCCTCTTGTATTTCAATATCACTGGAAACTCGAAGCTTGAAAGGCAGGACAAGGAAGAGGTTCGAAAACTTCTCAGTTCTAAGAATCTTGCACCATCTGAGAGACGAATACTGACAATGATAGATGAGATGTTTCCAACAGGTGAGAGCGTTGGTGAATATCAGAGTTTTTTTAGTGAATTTAAAGCTGCGAGTTTTGAACAAATTTGCCACCTTAGAGGAAAAAAACATCATGGATTTTACTCTGTGGGGAAGGTCACGTACAGGGGGGAGGCCACTGTGGGGGACCCCAATTCGCGTTGCTATGGAAGGTGTGGGCCTAGTTGTGGAATTCTTCTTTACCGCGAAGTTTACACTCAGGAATGTTTTGAGCATGATCTCTGTAACCGTCGAGAAGGAACGCAGCTTGGTGTTTGTGAGGACGAGTTCTGGCGAGCTGCAGATGGCTATCTGAGCGCTTGGAGTTGCTAGAGCGCCCTTTTTCTAAAAATATGATTGAAACTTTTACTCTTTAACTATCTCTGAGATGCATTACATACTCGAGATATGATACGGTGCATCTGATACGGTGCATCTCAATCCAGTTGGATGAGTTGAGTTAGGTGCCTTGAGCGGAGAGTTGAGCGTGCAGATAGCTATTGAAAGTCAGATTGATCATTTGGTTCTATTGAATTCACAAATACTAAATTTCAAAAATATTGGAATAAGAAATAAGCCTGTATTTTGTAAGGATAAGCAGGGGACGGAGTATGAGTTTCTTCCTCCTGAAGTGGTGCCGGAGGCGCTTTCTTTGGTACTTGAGGACTTTTCAGGTCGTTGGGAAATGGCAAATTCATTAGATACTATTGCTCGGCTTTGTGCTCAGTTCTGGCTGAACTTTATTTCTATACATCCTTTTGAAAATGGAAATGGCCGTACGGCTGAGTCCTATCTTGTAGATCGTCTTTATGAAAAAGACCTTGAACTTAGAGATGTCAGAGTTTTCAAAGGATATGTTATGGGACATCAGTCTGCAGATGAGGATTTTAAGAATCTATATAAATTATTTTTGGTTTCTATTTGTCCAATCGAAAAAGGAGTATCGAAATGAAAAAAGCTTTTCCATTCTTAGTAGCATCAATTGGCGCTGTTACTGCTTCAGGGCAAGTGAGTGATTTTTCAAGACTCTGCAATGACCAGATGGATTCAGAAATGGAATTTCATTTTAAGAATCACTTTGTTGGTGAAAGCAAGGCAACACAAGACTTTGATTATATGTCAGAGCTCAAAGAATTGATGAGGGAGCAATGTCGTGGACAGCTCAGTGAGACAGATGTCGAAGGTATTTTAGATGCTGCAAGACGGTTGGAAAAACAGGACACAGCATTTGATACTCTCACTGAGCGTGATTATTCTGAAAAAATAAAGAGACATGTTAAACTGGGAATCGACCATGCACTCTATGGAGTTTGTCGAAAAAACCTCGGTGAGACTGAGCGTTTGTCTCAATGTGTATGCACTTCAATTGTTATGAATAACCAAGTTGGTTGGAACACTCGTTTTGAGCAACCAGACTGCAACTGATCTAACCCCGAACGTAATCTTCACTATAAAGACTTGAGTGTGAGAGTAACTAGAGCCAAGGCATGGCATAAAAGTTGCTTTAGAATTAAGTTTTTATGCAAAGGAAAAGACATGTCTATCTTAAACGTAATTTTTATAATGAGTCTCTTCATTTTTTCATTCGTTCAAACCGAAGCTCACGAGAATTCAGAACTAAAATATGGAAGTAAGGTTGTGTTCAATGCGGATATGTTGCTCTCAAAATGGGATGCTCGAATTTTTATTCAAAATGGAGAACGTGTGGATCCAGAAAATGTTCATTCAGAAACTCCTCACTGTCTGTTAGATGGTTTCTACGAGATGGTCCTATTGCCTACTGATATTCCAAAAGGAACCGAGTTTGGGGTAGTAAAACATAGAGGTGGAAAAATTCTATTGAAAACTCTGGATCTAAAAAATAACTTTTTTATTTCATGCGATCGTGGAGCTGAATCTTTTAGTTACTTCTATCAGGAAAATGCAATTTCTAATATTCAGTCGATTTTAGGCAATTTGATCTCAATCAAGAAATAGATTTCTAATTGTGAGTCACTCTGTCAGTACGGGTGGATACAATTAGAAACTGACCTACAGCAGTGTTGGTTTTTGACAACCATAGACTTCTCAAATACTTAAAAACTCTGTGTCTGAACTAGCGTCTTAAGTTTAAAATGAGTTGATCGGACAATTTATCTGGAAGCTTTGAAAGGGCTTTGATAAAGAATTTGGATTTCCCTACGAGATATCGAGTTTTTGGATTCTTTGAAAGAATCGCATGACAAATGTCCTTGCTCACCCATTCAACTGGTGCTGCTGTTTGAACGGCACTTTCGATATTTTCCGCAAATGAGGCTGCAGATTTTCCATAAACTTTTTTTAACTCTTCTGACATGGACTGCAGTTCATTGGTCGCTGGAGTGATGGATTTTTCCCATATCGGAGTTTGTATTGGACCTGGTTCAATGATTGAAACATGGACTTCACGTGAGAGAAGTTCGCGGCGGAGTGAGTCTGAAAATGCCTCAAGAGCAAATTTAGAAGCGGCATACACACTCATATAGGGTGAGGCAACAAATCCACTGATAGAGCTGATGTTCACAACTCGACCTTTGGATTTTCTAAGTAGTGGTAAAAAAGCTTTGGTAACTCGAACGGCGCCAAACACGTTGACTTCAAAAACTCGTTTCCATTCTTTGAGCTCAGTTGTTTCAACAGGGCCGCCTGTGGCAATCCCTGCATTGTTGACCAAAGCATCAAGGCGTCCGTATTGATTCTCTATCCAATTCTTTGCATCTTGAACATGATCTTCAATTGTCACATCCAAAAGCAAAGGGTGAATAGAGGAGTCGAGTGTCTTGAGTCTTTCACCATCTTCAATTTTTCGAATCCCAGCAAGTACTGTGTGTCCTTTTTTTGATAAAGTTAGCGCTGCACTTGCGCCAATTCCTGTGGAGGCTCCTGTAATTAGAATTACTTTTTTCATAAACTCTCCTTTTGAAAAAAACTTAAAGCTTTCATTTGAAAGTTTTTTACTTTGCTAGAATCAAGAAGGTCGTTCTCATCAATAATTGGAATATTGTGATCCTCAATGTACTGTGCAAATAGTCCACTTGCCATTGAATGGCTACCCATAAGAGTGACACTTTTATAGCCACAAGAGGGAGACTTGGATTTCAGAATTGCACCATGGAAAACAAGAGAATCTAAAATCCTCTTACTTGTACTAAGTGCGACCTCAGTGAGGTCCTCCGTCGAATGAGTGACTTTTAATAGAGAGTTGTTTTCACTTTTTTCTAGATGCATAGGTGGGCGTGGAACTCCGAGTCCCATTTCAACTTCTGGGCAAATCGAAACAATGTTAAATTGTTCTTTAAAGAGTTCAACTATCAATGGCTCATGCTTATGAGTTCCATTGTAGCGTACTTTCTCCCCCAATAGACATCCACTTACAACTAAATTAGGCAAACTGCTCATCAAAAGGAGAATGGCCAATTTAAGACAGCTAGTCAAAGAGGAACTGATGGTATTCTTTAGCTTTCTCTGTCTTTTTGAGTTTCAGAGAATTGAATTCCGATATAAGATTTTTTGGGAGAATCTTTGACCTTTTCGGTCCAAACAACAGTTGCATCAAAGGTTCTTGTGCCAGAGTTTCCAATAAAATCAATAGTCAGCCGAACAAGATCTCCAGGTTCCATGTCAGGTCCTGCGTTTGCAATGACACATGCACCTCCCATGGAGTAGTTGAAAAGTGAGACTGTCATAAGTAGGTTTTCTTTAGCAATTTCAAATCTAGCATCATATTTTACGTAAAACCTGGGGTGAGCTCTTTGTTGAACAACATTTCCGTCAGTCATTGTGTCAGCATGCCAGATGAGGTCTTTCTCCTTAAAGGGTTGTTGAAGAACGTTGACAGCTCGGACTTTACTGAGGTCACTGAAATCATCAGAACGGACATTCTTCACAATAACAAGTATTGGAAACTTACAGCCAAGCCCTCTTAAAGAGTTTAGGGCCCGGATAAAAGTCGAGCTCAATGCTGTAATGGAAAACACACCCAAATCATAGGCCCCTGTCTTTGCGGACTCAATGGCGTCCTCTGTGACGGACTTTAGATCGACCTCATATCGCTTGGTTTCAAGGAGTATGGCCTTTGTATTAACATTCTCACCATCAAGTTTTCCTACGAGTAAGACGCTCTTGAGTTTTGGCATATATAGTAGCTTATTCACTGTTTGGCCGAACGTCGAGATCTTTCTTTGTCTTATAATGAGAATTTTAAATGATTCCGATAAGTTGTCGTGGATAGAAGGTTATTGAATTGGGCATTCCTATTATTGTTTATTGAAGTGTTACTGCTTCTTTTTGAAACAGGCTTCTTAGAAACTTCTATGTTTGGCTTTTCTCAAAAGCAAGTTGGGGAATCGATTGGATACTTTTCTGTAACTAAGAAAAATGTAAAACGAAAATCAAGAAACAGTCTTGTTTGGTCGGGCAGTCAAAATGATGATGAAATTTATTACTTTGATTCGATTCTCACTCTTGAACAGAGTTCTGCGCATCTGATCTTAAAAGATGATACACGTTTGTCTGTTTCGGAAAACACTCTTGTTGTTGTTGAACCCCCCAAAGTGGATGGAAGTGATAGACTTCGCCTTGTATTCCAGAAAGGTCACTTGCGTGCAACTACGGGTGAAACAGATATTGAATCAAACTCTTGGGTTATCGAAACCACTCAGAAAAGTGATGTGAGGCTTACAACTTTATCAGATGAAAAAGTGGAAGTGGAAGTCACGAGTGGAGAAATTGTTCTCTCACATGAGGGCAAGAAGTCGACACAAGTGGAAAAGGGGACTGTTGTATCTTTAGCTCCAAATGAGATTCTGAATGTTGAAAAACTGGAAAACAATGTACAAATAGATGGAGCTGAGGAGTTGAGAATTTATTCTCACAGTTGGCCAATAAAATACTCTACGAGTTGGAGTGGAGAGGCAAGTTCGCTTCGAATTGTCAATAGCTCAGGAGGCGAGAGCTCTGTTTCTGTAAAAAACAGGAATCAATACGAAGGGGAATATAGGCAAGGGACATATTTATTTAAACTTAAGGGTGAGGGGGGTGTTTCCAGAACTGTAGCACGAAATTTTTGGGATGCACCGATTATTCATCTTATTTCTCCTTTGCCTCGAGATCGAGTGCAGTCTGAAAAAGAAACCCTCTTTATTTGGAATCAGGTGGATGGTGTAGAGAATTACCGTCTTGTGATTCAAGATATGAATGACAATGTTATTCTCAAAAAAGAATCGAGTCGAAGCTCATTGCGTGCAAGTTTACCTGAGGGGGAATACAAATGGAAAGTGATTGGAATTGACTCAACAGGAGCTGAAATACCAGCTCTATATGATTACAGAATTTATTCAGTGGTGTCTCCACTTGAGGCTCCTCGAATTTATGATCCCCAAATTCGTGCACCTGCAAAATCTGGGTCCTTTGAAGGAAAGCCCAATTTCTTCAAATGGGTTTTTGAACTATTTGTTTCTGCAGCAGAAGCAGGTGATGAGTACACATATGAAGCTTTATTTGAGTGGGAAAGTGTAGCGGGGGCGCAGAGTTATACAATTGAAATTTCAAAAGATGCTTTATTTCGGGATCCTTTGGTGTTGGCTTCTGTCAATGGAAATCGATTTGTTTGGAGCAAATTTGTTGAGGGAAGGTATTACTGGAGAGTGGCCGCTGGTGGAGAGATGGGACCTTTGGGGTATTACACTCGCCCAACTCCACTCATCCTTAGATTTGAAGAATATCAACAGAAGGATTCTCAGTATCAGAAAGTTACAGTTCGAAAAACAAAATTAAAAGAAAAAAAAGAAAACAAAACCCTTTCTACGAATAAAGATATTCAAAATTTGAAAGAAAAAAGAAATGAAGGCGAAAAACTCAAAAGAAAATCTTCACAAGATACAGTGAATCGAAAATTTTATAACAGATTTGGTTTTGGATACTTTGCCTCAGGGTGGAGTTTGACGGCAAGTGAAGATGTGAAAACCACAGGTTCTCTTGTGGGGTTATTTGAAATTGAATCTGAATTTTATTTCAACTTGGGTGATGGGAAGATTTATGCAATTGCCGAAGCACAGGTGGGGGACGCAAAACCTGTAGATGAAGATCAGCTTCCTTTCCAAACTGAAATTTCAGTTTGGAGTGGGGTAGTTTCATTGAACTACACAACTCCTTATACATATTTTTATTATGGGTTAAATACAAGATTTGGATTTGAATTTGAAAGAGAAGACAATGAGATCATTGATGTGAAAAGAGGAGTTCGGGTTGGGCCAAATTTAGGATACATTATTGAAGACACCGAATTGCTCTTCTCTGATGTGAGATTGAGTGCGGTCTTTGGTGACTCCGTCACTGAACTTGGCTTGGATTTTCGAGTCGAGTACATTGTGTTCAACGAACCGGATTTGAATTGGTCTATGGGTTTGTCAGGGCAGGTCATCTATCAAATGCTTGATGGTGGTCACGGAGGGTATATTTACTCTATTGGACCTGGAGCACGATTGGGTTGGTAAGCAACGAGAAATCCCAACAGAAAAAGTGGTAAAAACAAAAATACAAAAGAAGATATTGGAAGATTGGTGTTAATAGATCCACATGTTCCTTGAAAGTCAAACTCCTCTTGGACATGCTCGTCATAAACAATTGTAACTTCTGTTACAGAAGACTTATTTGCAAGGGTTGCGTCTTGGTTGTCTAAGCTCAGGCGAAATTTAACAAATCGCTTTCCATTTAATTGAGAGATAAGTGAATTGAGTACAAATCCAGTGGAAGATGAAAAATCAGAATTCTTACTGCCACTTGCCTCCAACTGTAGGGTGCTTCCTCCCAATAAAGTACTTGTGGCTGTGGTGGATATAAAGTCTGGAGATGAGTTTTCTAGGTCTATAGATTGGCTTGTTGCTGTAAATGTTCCGGTTTGAAACCTTATGCAACCGATGACTATAAGAAGACTTGCGGGATTGTCTGAGGCGCCAGTGGGTGAGCAACTCTCATCTGTAATCCAGGTTCTGCCTCGAGCTCCGTCTCCACCGTTTCCTCCATCTGAGGTACCAGCATTACCTTCAAGTGCGGTTACGGGTCCGACAAGTGTGACGTCTCCCATAGACATGAGAAGTATAGATCCGCCGCCACCGCCACCACCAGCACCGCCCTTTCCATTTCCACCAGTTGCGCCACCTCCGTCTCCACCATCGGCTTCAATACTTCCGGTAGCAGAGATTGTGATGTCTCCTACGGCATAAATATAGACAGAACCACCACCACCACCGCCACCAGCACCGTTGGAATTGTCTGCATCAGCTTGGTCATAAACTCCGCCACCTCCTCCTCCGGCACCGCCGCCGACAAGGGTGAATGGGTTATCAACTTGTGAAAGTCCTGCGGTTCCCTCGTTACCACCTCCAAGAGGGTCGGTACCTGGGTCTGCACTTGTTCCAGCTTGTGAATAACCACCACCACCGCCACCGCCAGAGCCACCTCCTGCTCCAACAGTGTCACCGCCGCCGGAACCGCCAGTTGCGGAAGGGCCACTTGAAGTGCCTGTTCCTGAGGCGGTAGTAACACTTGCACCATCACCGCCATCACCGCCACCACATCTACCAACTCCACCGGAGGCTTCAATTGTGTCATCCCCTAAGGTGATGTCTTCTCCATCATCTCCGGTGCAGTCAATTGTTCCATCGATTGTCACATCGCCAAGACTTCGGATAATAAGGGGTTGGCTTCCAGTAGGTTGAAGTGTCCAACCGTTTTCAAGTGTAAAGGAAGTGACGTTTAATTCGGTGAATGTGTCTGTATCTAGTCGAATGGTATTCCCACTGATGTCGCCACCAGAGCTGAATCGAGAGTAAGTGGAGGAATTGAATGCCCCATGTGTTCCATCACCAACGTCAAAAGT
>JAUICD010000023.1 GCA_030427965.1 Bdellovibrionia bacterium | reverse complement strand
CTCGTGATGCATATCAACATTTGACAGATGACCAAGTATTTGATCACATTGATGGCAGATTAGATTTTAACCATATTAGCAACATCACAAAGTCACTTATTGGAAAAACTGGTGGAAGAAGAATGGTGCTAGAATTTAGCTTTTTCAAGTGCTCGTTGGATAAGTAATTCACGTTCGATGCGATATAGAATTGCAATTTCTTCTAGGCCATCGGTTTTGACAGGTGAGTACCTTGAAAAAAAATCTTTCTGAAACTCAATGCGCTTTAAAATTGTGACTTGTATTGCCTTCCCTCCGCTCATCTTGCCTTTTAACACTCGGACAATAACTTTGTAACGTAGTCCTGAAGGGATCTGTTGTTTACGATGTGGAGATACCCAGGCTGTTTGCCCACGTATGAAATCGGTCTCTAAAACCCCTGAGTCCATATCGTTGACGCGAACAGGGTAGTTGGAAAGAGCTAGTTGAACAGCTCTCCATACTTGGTCGTATTTATTTTCAAAGACCTTTTGCTTGGGGCCAGCCGCTTTTCTTGGGTCGTATTCTTGAACAGGTGTTCTGGCACAGCCTGCTAATGTGATAAATAAAAGTATGGTTAATATTTGATTCATCAGTTCGAGTCTGTCACATTTCGAGTCAGGTGTGTAGTTTTTGAGAATGAATCTCTTGAAAAGCCGAGAGTTTCTTCGTTTGTCCCAAGGTAGTGAATGGCCCATTGAGATTTATTTCTTGTCGTGGTACCTTCTGGCCACTCAGGAATTTGAATTGTACTCTCCCAGTTGTTGGCAAAAATTTCCCAGCGCTTTGTTATAACATCAACCTGAGCATCTCCAGATGAAAGTTTTCGGATATCCTCTAAAACTGCGTATGTTCCTGCTTTATAAAAAGAGTAATTTGGAACTTCTGCTTTTAACAAGTTTTCCTTTAAGACTGGTTTTGGTATGTGAGGAATAAACTCGATGTTTTCATTGATTTGAGTAATGGTAAGACTCATTTGGGGTTGAATGATTGGGCCACTGGCGGATTGCTCGCTTTTTCCTAGAAGGCTGACAAACTCAGGAGTTTCGCCTGCAACATAGCGAACGCTTTTAGATTCACCCGGTTTTAGAGATACGATGTCTGTTGGAAAGTAATTGTCGTTACGCTTGTTTAAAGTAACAGAGGCCACAAAAAGATCTGAAGGATATTGGGGAGCGTGGATTTGTGTGCTGGCATTGAATTTTACTTGTCCGACTTTAAGATTCAATGTGGCACCTTGGGGCCCTACGACTTGATGATTGAAGCCACCCGAAGTTAGGTTGAGCTCATCAATTGCCGAGAAAAGGTCTCCTCCGCTTCTTAGTATATCAACAACGTTTTTAAAATGAAAATTCCCCTGAGCAACATAATAGTTCAACAACCCTTGCTGTCTTGTGTAGCTTCTGTATTGGGGCTTGTTAAATCCAAGTGTAAGGATGCTGTATTTGACTTTTTGGTTTGGGAGAGAGAGGTTGCTTGGGATTCCTACACGCTGGCCCATGGCTGTGATGTAGTCATTGTATGGACTAATGAGTTCGTTGAGGTCAAATGAAACAAGCCCATCACGCTTCATCATTTTAATAACCATTCCAAAATCCATGTGTTTATCAGTTGGGAGGTCTCCAAAACCGTTGACGACACCTTTGACCTCTATGGGGTTGTAACCAGGATCTTTTATGAGAGTGATAATTTGAGATTTGGGGTGAGCGTTGAGGTGTGTTATACGCAAAAAACCTTGAGCTTCCACTGTTAGTGGAAGCTCAGTGTTCCACTCATTTGGAAGGTCTAAGACTCCAGCGTCATCTGCTATTAGAAAATTATTTTCAAACGGTTCATTTATTTGATATCCAATTAGAACTTTTGCATTGGGTATTGCATTTCCATTTTTGTCTTGAATAAGAAGTGTTGGACTAAAAAATTCAAATTCATCTAGTTGAAAATTCGTGGATGGAGTTTGGACAGATGTTGTATTGTTTTGACACGCACTTAGTGCAAGAAATAAAAACAAAAGGCTGATTTGAAACTTCATGGTATCCCTCCCAAAATAAGTCATAAATCCGTTATGACAATGAGATTGCATGATTGATTGAGAAAACAGTCAACTGAACGCGAGATATTTTTGTGTGAAGAGAGGAGAAAGGCTTCATTTGGGGACAGAATGAATCATAAAAATAATTCCTTCCTTCTCACTGTCTCAGTATGAGAACTGAGGGTCGATTTTTTAAAAAAGTGTCGAAATTCTCACATTGGCTCTTGCGGCGGCGCGCCAAAATCTGCTTTAATTAATAGTAACAGTTATCGCGACGAGTGTGTTGTCGCACGTGGAACGTATGTTGGAGGAACACATGTCTGATCAATCGGAATCACCTGAATTTGTTGTATTTCGTGAGTTCTTTATTTCCCTAAGAAGTAATCTTGAGATGTTGGTTGGTGAAACCGTGGAGTGGGATAAGCCCTATCCTAGGGAAGCACCTATAGAGAAAGAAGATTCTATTAGGGTGCTTGTCAAAGTTCAGGGCCCTAAAGAGAAGCATGACTTACTTTTGAGCTTTGACTTTGACTCACTCATGACTTTACACGGACACATGTATGGCGGGGATGTTGAAATTGACCCTGAAAACCCAAGTGAGTCAATGCAAGACTTGGCCATGGAAATCATTAACATCGCTTACAATACGACGCTTGCGGCTTTAACGGACAAGTATGGAATCGACTCAGAAATGGAGTCTCCCAATATCGTGAGTGAAGAGTTTGTGGCTTCAGGGAAGTTTGTGGTTCTTCCTTTGGTTTGCAAAGGTTGTAATTTGGATTTTGCTATGAAGGTGGCTTAAGTATTCGAGAGCTTAGGTGAAACTTTAGATCAACACTGTTGTAGGCCAGTTTGTAAGTTTATTTGATTCCTTCAAGGTACTCAAAACTTTCTTTGATCACAAGAAAGTTGAGTGTTTGAGCTGTCTTTGGAGCTATGGATTTAAATTGAATCCCACAAAATACTTTGAAGTCATCAATGAATCTTCGACTTGAGATATGTCGAATTTTAGCCCGCCCCAAATCATAATTTTGACCCCCATAAGTGATGACGAGTTTATCAAGGGTTCGATCTGGCATCAGCGTTGGAACATGTTCTTCGTTGATGAAGAAGGCGAGACCTGTTGCGCTGATATTGTAAATCTCAACATTGTTATAGATTTTACCATCATGGATGAATGAACCAAAAGCACGATCCTCAGGACGTGCTGTTAGGCGGAATTGATATCTACGTTGAACTTGATACATTTTTTCTGGAATTTGGAAAGAGGAAATGAAATTTGATATTTCATTAGAAGTTGTTTTGAAAAGCACTTGAGATCTTTTTAACCCCAGTGAAAAGAAAACATTAGTGTCTTTTTGTTGAATCAAATCATTGAGCTTGTCTTGATCTGCTTCATCAGCAAGAAAATCAAATATACCATGGTTTAAATCAAGACTTGAGACAACTCCGTTGATGCGTTCTTTGGTGTTTTTTGTCCATATAGTGGTTTCAGAACTTTCTTCAATAGATTCATGGAGACACTTTTGTCTTTGTTCACTGTTTGAGATAAGATCAAACGTGGCGTTTGTTCTGGATTCCACATGTTTGTACTGCCCTTTGTTGTCATGGAAGAGTTTGTCCTCTGAGGGTGTACTCTTAAAAATAGCCACTGGATTTTTTTCGATATTGAGCTTTTTGGGTTTTGTGTAGTGAACTTGAATTTGTTTTCCAGCTTTATGTAAGTAATCCATAAGATCATGAGTGCTGACGGTGGTTGGAAAGAGTTTTACAAATGGGAAAAGGGAATGTGATTCAAGTTGAGCTTTGGTTTTTGAATTTGTGGTGATGATAATTCGAAAGCGTTTGTGATCAAGAGAGTTTTGAAGGCGTCCTAGAGTTTGTAAGACCTCTCGAATTTCTTCTTCTCTTGGAGCATGTGTAATGGCGATACCCGCCCCAAAACGTATGATTTTATCAATAGCTGAAAGTTCAGACTCTGAAGTATCAGCTGGCATGAGTGTGTGTTTTTCAGTCATTCGAATAAGAGCATGGGATGCCAAGAAATACGGCCCCCAAATAATCAGAGGGAAGGGATGTTTGTAAAATTGGTCTTTGGCAGCTCTTTGATTCAAGATATCCTCGTCTATTATTTTATTTCATCGGAGTATCCTTAAAAGACGATGAGGATATCGGCTAACATATTGATATTTGGTATGGTTTTCTAGACTTTTGCCCTTGAAAAGTAAATAGAATAAATGTAGAACCTGTGGTCTGTAATCTCAATGGCGGGGTAGCTCAGCTGGTTAGAGCAGCGGAATCATAATCCGCGTGTCGGGGGTTCAAGTCCCTCCCTCGCTACCATTTTTATTCACCCTTCTTGTACTTATCAATTTTAACTTTCTGAAATCAGGACGATTTTGGAGCCACTAGAGCAAGGATTTTGGCAGTTAAACATTACGCAGCATTACCCAATGTTACGGTGTTTGGCTTCTCCGTGGCTTCCGTTTGGCTTCTGCTGGCTTCTTTGTGGTCAAAAAAAATTAACTGCAAAAAGTTGCTCTAAACTGAGCAACACGCCAGCAAGCTCAAGGGTTTGAGGCTGCTCAACCCTGAGCAAAGGAGGAAACAACAATGAACAGACAAGTCACTGTCAACCCCGAAAAGGCAAAATTAAGAAGGGTCCCAATAACCAAAGAAACCCTGGTTTTAAAATTTATGAGATCAATGGCAGGACTTTCACTTAAGAGTGCAGGTCAAAAGTTATCAATTTCTGGATATGCCATTAATCATATGGAAACAGGAAAGATGAAGGTTCCAAAACATAGAATACCAGAAATGGTAGCAGCCTATGGATTTACTATGGATCATTTTGAACAGCTTGTAGATACCCAGGGTGTGCCGATTGACAAGCGAACAGAGTGTGTTCGCCTTGTGAAAAATTTAGAAAAATCAAAACTAGAAACTGTATTTGTGTTTTTGAGCAACCTATCAGGCGAAAGCATTTTTAATACACAAAATCAAAGCTAAAAAATATCTTTCTAAGAAAGGAAAAATATATGAACAAGAACTCAAAAAATATATCTCCGATTTCAAACATTAGAGTTAAAGCATGTACCAAAGCTATTTTTGATAGACATTTAGAGAAGATAAACTCAAAAATAATCGGTAAACGAAAATTAGGCAGAAAAATAACGTATGATGATGTTATCAAGAAACTCTTGCCACTCATCTCAGATGAACTCGTTACTAGTTTAAAAAGAGAATCTCTAACAGCTGAAGATATACATTTTTTGCTAGGTAAACGGTATAAAAAACTAAATCCGAAAAGCGACCTACAAGATTTCAAATTGTCCCAGTTAGATTCTGAGAAATGGTCAAATTTTTTAAACGAAAATAAAGATGTTCTAGAAGTATTTTGAATAAAATAGGAGGCTCGTAGTATGAAAACGAGCCTCCTATTGGATTAGGCAGTCCGAGCTTTCTTGTTTTCTTCAATGGCAGCTAAGTATCTCTTTTGATTCTCAGCTTTCATTTCAGAAATTCTATCTGTACTCACTAATTCACCATTTTTCTTGGTGTATGGAATACCCGCAGCGTACAGAACAAGGTTTAGGTTTAAAAACCAGTTGTTTCCGTCCGGTGCTCTTACAAGCAAGCTGTTTGATTTCTCGATAAAGCGAACTTGTGAAATATTTTTGTTTGTCATGTTTTCCTCCTGTTTTGTTGTTTTTCCCTTCTTTCGAAGGGGCCTTTCACAAATCCTGAAGGCCCCGAAGGGTAAGAAATTAAGTGTAGAGACGCTGTGTGTTCTTTTGACCGACAAGTGAAACGGCAAGTTCAAGTGACAGGAGTGAAACAAATGGCACGCGAACTGAGGTCAAAAATTAGAACATCTTGCGGATCAAGCGATTAGCACAACAGAGAGGACAAAATGTATAAACAAATCTTTATGATTTGAGTTTTTGAAACTTCTTCTATTCGAGCTTAGTGACTTCCCAATCAAAACGTCCTTCAACGCCCCCTTGTCTGGCTTGCGTGTGAAAGGGGTTCTTATGAAAGACAGAATTGATCAGAAAGCACACGAAATTGTAATCGAATTTAATCTTAGGTTTCAAATGAAAGACTACAGATTTAAGTTTGCAACCAAAAGAATAATTTTAATTACTATAATCTTGTTAGTTGCTCGTTTATTAATGAATATTAACAGACACTTCTTTTGAAAGAGGTGTCTCAATCAGTGTTTACACAATTTCTCTTCAATGATGATATGTTCAATTGAAAAATGCTCTAAGATTTTTTGCCTATAATAGTCAGTCCCTTTTGGACTATTATTAAACACCATGATTTCACAAGCATGAGCATTAGGAGCGATCCGCCACACATGTAAATCGGTGATTTCCACGCCTTGTTCTTCTGAAAATAAATCTCTAATTTCATCCTTTTTTATCGACTTAGAATTACCATCTAACAACTCCCAAACAGTTGCTTTGCACAAACCAAAAGCCCACTTCAATATTACTATTGAACCAACGATTCCCATTACTGGGTCCGCCCAATTCCAACCAAAGTATTTACCACATACTAGGGCAATGATTGCCAAAACTGAGGTAAAGGCATCGGCAATAACATGAACTAGTGCACTTCGGTGATTATGATCGTGAACATGCTCTTTAGAATTAGCATGGTCGTGGTGGTGATGGTCATGTGAGTTCCACAGTAAAAGAGCACTCGCCAAATTAACTATCAGTCCCAAAACGCTTACGCCAATGGCCGTGGAAAATTCAATTTGAGTTGGATTTAAAAATCGCGTTACGGACTCTATTCCCATAAAAATAGCAACAAAGCCAAGCATTAGTGCACTTGTATAGCCTCCTAAAGGAATAAACTTACCTGCTCCAAATGTAAATTTATCATTAAGACGCCTTGATCTGGCAAGTCTATAGGCTATTACTGATATGCCAAGAGCTCCAACATGACTTGCCATGTGCCAACCATCCGCTAGCAAAGCCATAGACCCTGTAATATAGCCGAAACTGACCTCGATAACCATTGTGACAAACGTCAAAATCACAACGAATATTGTTCTTTTCTCATTTGAACCGATTTTACTGTCTTTCATTACAAAATCGTGATCATGACTATGGGATGTATGTGACACTTTAACTTCCTACTTCCAGTACGTTTTTACCAATTTGATCAATTCAAGTGCTGCCTTGTCCTTTTTTGTCTTAGGGGAATTTGGACTAGTCATAACATGCTCTTTAACGTGATTTTCAACCAATTCTCCAATAAGGCCATTAAGACCACCTCGACAGGCTGAGAGTGTTTGTAAGACAGAAAAACAATCCTTCTCTTCATCCAAACTTCTCTCAACGGCTTCAAGTTGACCTTTGATTCTTTTGATTCTCGAAATGATTCTTCTTTTATCTTCAAAAACATGTGCCATAATAAAAGCCCTTATATACTGTACCCCAGTACATTATATAAACGACGCATAAAAGTAAAGTAGAGATCTGAGTTTTGACTCAAAACTCTAACCCCTCAAGAACACTTTCTTTTTAAAGTAGTTTGCCTAAAAAACTATGAGTGAAATACCCAATGCCAAGCAGTCCAATTCCGATTGAATAACAGGTCCAGAAACCTAGATTCAATTTCTCAGCAAATAAAAACGGAACAAAAAACAAAAGTGAAAACGGAACAGCTAAGAAAACACTTTTTGCATACTCAACTGATTGTTTGGCATCTGCCCACTCCAAATGGGAAAATGCCAACGCAAGCAGAGTTGTAAGCGGCAGGGCTGTTAAAAACCCTGCCAAACCAACCCTCTTTCCAGAAAGCCAGGATACAAAACTAATCAGAATAGCTGCAACAATAGTCTTGCCTACTGTAACCAACATACTTATTTTCCAGTGAAGTTTGCCGCAATAAATTTACCCGACAAACTCAGAAATATGTAAAGCCTTTTTCCTTTAACGCCGCTTTCGTTATTGAAAGTAACCACCCATTCAGTTTTACTTCCAAACTTCTTTTTTTCAGAAAAATTGTACTCAGCATTTTTCCAAGAAGGGTCTAACTTTCCTTTCTAGATTAGTCTGTTGATTTCATCCTTAGCGATTTTTTGGGTATCTTCTTTTGAAACAAGTGATGAATCGTGAGAATGCCCGTGTCCTTTTTCTTTATTATGGCTGTGGCCGTGTCCTGGTCCTGCAAAACTTGAAAAAGAAACCAATAGTATAGTAATTGTAAAAAATATTTTCATTTTAATCTCCTTATAAACTGTCATGTTTGTATTCTTCAATAGGTGGTTGGTCTATCTTCATATGATGGTGAATGTGATTGTCTTCACTAAATCCAAATTCGTCTGAGTTTGATGTGTGTAAATATCCGTGAAGCTGCATCAATAACAACATGAAGCCAGCTAACATTAATCCATCATTTAGCACCCTAGAAAGTCGACTAAACAAGTGGTATTTTCTGAGCTCCTTGATGATAAAGAGCATTACAAGTAAGGCTGCGATTTGTCCAAATTCAACTCCAACGTTGAAGGAAACGATTCGCATTAACATCTCAAAGCCTTTTTCCCCCAACGGTAGTTGTTGGAGCCTTGTCGAGAGACCGAACCCATGAATGAGGCCAAAAAGAAACACCATTATAAGTAAATTTGGTGACTTCTTCATTCCAAAATACTCTTGAAAGCCTTTATTGTTATCAAAACCTTTGTAGCAAACGCTAATCGCAATTACAGCATCAATCAGCCAATAATTAGCAGTTATTCCCATAAAAGTTGCAAAAATTAACGTAATACTATGCCCTAGAGTAAAGACGCTAATAAATTTAACAATATCTCTAAAGGTCGCTAAAAAAAAGATGACACCAAACAAAAAAAGCAAATGATCGTAACCTGTGATCATATGCTCAGCACCAAGCCATACATATTGAAGGTATCCCCCTTCAATCATAGCCTTTTTTGCCTCTTCGCTAATTCCATGGGCAAATGAACTTGCCGAATAAAATAGCGGAAGTAAGTAAGCAATAAACTTAAACATATTTCCTCCTAAGTTTTAAATTTAAATCAAAATTAAAACTAGGAAAAAATAGGAGGGCGATAAATTTTTGAAGGATGTGGGTTTGAAATTAAATTTTGTTCACCGAACCCGCTTTGAGAATCTTTTGGATTATAATTTAATGCAAAAGTGGCTTCACAGCTTAGAACCTTAACTTCAGAGTGCGCAAATTTAGAGTGTTCATGTTCGTGCTCGTGTTCTTCTCCGCCATCACTATGTTTATGCGTATGGGTGTGGGGAGAATCGTCTATATTTTCATGATGAATGTGGTTAGCAGATGCATGTTGAGCCAGATGTTCGCTTTCGTTATCAAAAACAGCCAGATTTACAAATGCGCTGATTGATAGGCTTAAGCTTAAAAAGATAGCAATAAATATATTCATTATTCCGAGCGGGTTCACCCTAGAGATCATAAGTCAAAAATACCGTTGATTGCAGGCATTCTTTCGACGCAAAATGTTAACGGGATGTTTTTGATAATTCATGAAATGAGACTTTTAGAACCTGAAATGCAGATTTCAAGACAATAAATGATCTAACCACTAGGGGGTGTCTGGAGTTTGTAAAATAGATAGCACAATCCACAAAACCTTGGACTGCTTCTTTGCAAGTGATGTTAGTTCTGATGTTTTGTTATCACAGCACGATACACTCAAAATATTCCTCTATTCCATCTTCGACATAGCTAGTGTCATCATTCCCCAAAGAAAGTCAATTTTGTACTTTCTAGATCGAATACCTATAAATCCTGAATCTTTTAAAATTTTCTCGCACTCCTCCAGTTTATAGGTTTTTAAATGGGCAGAGTTAAATATATTTAAAAGAAAATTACAAATCTGACAGGTCAAATAATCATCACACCAGTCGGTCAAAACAAACTGGCCATGAGGTTTTAATACTCTTCTTACCTCTGCAAGGCAATCTAAAGGATTTCTCCAATAGTGAAATGAACTGACGGAGGTAACCACGTCCATGGAATTTGCAGGGTATGGGAGATCACTCGCATCTCCCACCTTTAGGTTTGCTTTAGGAATTTTAGACTGTGCAATTCCAATCATCTCTGGACTCAGGTCAATTCCATGCAAGGAAACCTGAGGGGATTTATCTTGAATCAACTCAAGCAATCGCCCTGTTCCGCACCCAATATCTAAAAGGCTGTTTGCCTCGGATAGATCCAAGAATTTCAAAGTCTCTTCGGTAGTTTTACTAACATACTTATCCCACCTTTTATCATACTGTTTTGCTAACCTAGCATATTCAGACTTAACGGATTCTTGACCAGAAATCATTTTGTATTTTCTTTAATTTTAAATCCAGCTTCAACTATTTTGGTTTCAATGTCTTTTCTCTCCAAGCTTAGCCCTTCTTTTATGCTCACCTCAATTTTTTCAGCATTTATATCAATATCCACATTTGATATCTCTTTATGCTCTTTAAGTTTAGATTCAATTTTTCCTGCACACATGGGACAAGTCATCCCTTCCACAAACAAAACAACCTTTCCTTCAGCAAAAAGAGTTGGAGACCAAATAAGTAACAAAACAATTACATATTTCATTTTCAATCCTTACACGCAGAACAAGGTGCGTTCTTTCTAAGGTATATATTCCAGATGCTCGCTCCTATAATTCCAGCAACTCCACCATACATTAAGATCATATTTATAGATGGCCCTATATAAACATACCGACCCACATAAAGTGCCGCACCCATTATTGCTCCAAAGAAAAGTGGACCGATATTTCTATGCTCCTTTAAATAGGACCAGAGAAAACCAGAAAGAGCTATGACAAGAAAAACAATCAGAATCGGTTTTAGGACAGCCTCTTTAGTCAAAAACCCAAGTCCAATGGATGACAGAAGAGCTCCAATGGCAGGAACACAGATAGGACACAATCCAACCGTGAAAGCCGATCCCAATGATCCGATGGAGGCAAATAATCCTTTTTTAGAGTTTTGATTTGGTCCTCCAAGCAAGCTTTTTCTTATCTTGTCCTCATCAAACCTTTCAAAAGAACATGCTGAAACGCCAGGCTCAAGTTTTTGGCCAAAAATAACGTCCTCGTCTCTAAGTATCGTTGGGGAGGAATAAGTCCGATAAGTATGATTGTCAGGTAGTTCATCTTGTTTGACACTTTCAAAGTCAATTTTAGAGCTCAGAAGCAAAGCCCTTGCGTGTTTAGAATTCGGACATCCATCGAAATATATAAGTTTCACGGCACTCATTTTCAGTCCTCCATGCTCTCAATGATTGGACATTCATTTGAAGTTTTATTCTTCTGGCAGTTGTTGATAAGTTGCTTTAGGGTCTTTTCAATTTGTTTAAGCATCGCTATTTTTGTCTGAACACCTTCTAATCTCAACTTAGCCTTTTTTCTAACAGTTTGGCATCGACTTACTGATGGCGTTCTCAGGTTTAAGAGACCTTTAATTTCTTCAAGTTTAAACCCGAGTTCTTGAGCGTGCTTGATAAATTTTATGGTTTTTACAGAATCTTCAGTATAAAGTCTGTATCCAGACTCCAGGGTTTTTTCAGGTTTCAAAATACCCCGACGCTCATAATACCTAATTGTCTGGACATTGACGTTTGATCGTTTAGCAACAACCCCAATTTTAAGATTTTCTTGAGTCCCCATTGCCATATAATACACTCTATACCGTACTATAGAGTCAAGAAGCTTACTTAGAACCGAAATAATGCGATTCAGAGTCCAAAACTGAGAAAAACTCCTAAAACTCCTTGAGTCTATACCCACGTATAGACCGTATAATTGATCTAGGAAGGAAACAAAACTTAAGGAGGTTCAAATGGCTAAACGTAAAGTAGAGGTCTTTACAGCAGGATGTCAGGTATGCGAACCCACAATTAAACTCGTCAAAGATGTGGCTTGTGAGAGTTGCGAGGTTGTTATCTATGACCTAAATAAAGGTTGTGATACGAACGAATGCCGTGAAAAGGCAGAAGAATACGGGATTACTAGGCTCCCAGCAGTTGCGGTTAATGGGAAACTCTTAGAATGCTGTAAAGATGGAGGAGTTTCTGAGCAGGCATTAAGAAGCGCTGGCGTTGGCAGCAGCTAAGCCCCTTCTTTAAAATTAGAAATGAACGTCACCCACCCTTCGGCATTAGAGATGACTGTGTTAGTGGTCCGGACGCAAGAGCTTGGATAAAGCTAAAACACTGATTACCTATTTCAACACTGCAATAACGTTCCGTGTTAAACTTACAAACAATTGGCACGTGCTTAGGTAAAGAACAATCGTCTAGATAGAAACCATATCGCTGTTTAATTGTGGCTCTAGCCATTTGCGGCTCTAACTTTCTATATCTATTGAGTCTTTACAAATGAGAGTATAAAGTATTATATACCCTCTACCCGTATACCTATAAATAGGGAGTAAAATGGAATCAGAGTGCCATCATCATTCACACAGCCACGATCATAAAGACGATTCTTCTCAGAAACCGGTGAAGCCCGGTGCAATTTATACTTGTCCAATGCACCCAGAAGTTCGACAAGTTGGGCCTGGCTCATGTCCCATTTGCGGAATGGCACTAGAACCTCTGGTTGCTGATGAAAACGAAGAGTCTGTCGAATTAAAAGATATGACGAGAAGGTTTTGGCTTGCCGCATTTTTTACTTTTCCACTTTTTATTATTTCCATGGGAGATCTTCTACCGGGGCAGCCAATTTCAAAGGTGATTTCTCCGCAACTTAAACTTTATCTTGAGTTTTTCCTAGCTACGCCCGTTTGCCTGTGGTCAGCGTGGCCATTCTATACTCGAGGGATTGATTCTGTTCGAAAAATGAACCTTAATATGTTCACTCTAATTGGTCTTGGAGTTAGCGTTGCCTACTTATACAGCGTTATTGCAGCTCTGATACCGGGTATATTTCCGCCTTCGTTTCGGGATGCCTCTGGACATGTAGCAGTTTATTTCGAAGCTGCTGGAGTGATTGTTACTCTTATTCTCTTAGGCCAAGTTCTCGAGTTAAAAGCAAGAAATCAAACTAATGCGGCGATCAAGAAGCTGCTTGGACTTGCAGCTAAAACGGCGCGGAAAGTCCTTCCAGATGGAGCCGAAGAGGATGTTCCTCTTGAAGATGTACACTTAGGTGATTTGTTAAGAGTGAGGCCCGGTGAAAAGGTACCCGTTGATGGCTCGGTTGTTGAGGGACAGAGTTCCATCGACGAATCAATGATTACAGGAGAACCAATACCTGTAGAAAAAAATATTGGAGATAAGGTTGTCGGAGCCACTGTTAATGGAACGGGCTCATTTGTTTTAAAGGCTGAAAAAATTGGAGCAGAAACCCTTCTATCTAGAATTGTACATATGGTAGCAGAAGCACAGCGAAGCCGAGCTCCGATTCAAAAACTTGCTGATCAAGTTTCAGGATATTTTGTTCCTGCGGTAGTCCTAATTGCTATCGCAACCTTTGTTACCTGGGCGTGGATTGGCCCTGACCCCAAGATGGCGCATGCCCTAATCAATGCCGTAGCAGTTTTGATCATCGCGTGTCCTTGTGCCCTGGGACTTGCGACTCCAATGTCGATAATGGTTGCGACGGGAAAGGCCGCTACGCTGGGCGTTTTATTCAAGAATGCGGAAGCTATCGAGATCATGCGGAAAGTAGACACTTTGGTAGTTGATAAAACAGGAACATTAACAGAGGGCAAACCAAAACTTGTCACTGTTAGGCCATTTAGTGATATCAGTGAGAACAGTTTTTTACAAAAAGTAGCAACCCTTGAAAAGGGCAGCGAGCATCCTCTGGCCGCCGCTATAGTAAACGGAGCTTCAGGTAGAGGTGTTGAACTCTCTAAAGTTGAAAACTTTGAGTCCGTCACAGGGATGGGTGTAAAAGGGGAAATTGACGGGTCTCAAGTAGCTCTAGGTAACAAAGCTTTAATGACGACCTTGAATATTAGTGTTGGAAACGCCACCGAAGAATCTGAACGCCTTAGGTCTGAAGGGCAAACTGTCATGTTTGTAGCGATTAATGGTGAGTTCTCTGGCTTAATTGGAGTTGCAGACCCAATTAAGAAAACGACACCTGAGGCAATTAAGGCCCTTCACGCAGAGGGAATAAGGATTGTCATGCTAACTGGTGACAGTAAAACCACAGCTCAAGCCGTGGCAAAACAACTTGATATCGATGATGTTGTTGCTGAGGTGCTACCAGATCAAAAAGTAGAGGCTGTTTCGAGCCTCCAACAGAAAGGAAGTACTGTTGCTATGGCTGGAGATGGTATCAACGATGCTCCAGCTTTAGCAAAAGCTCATGTGGGGGTCGCGATGGGTACTGGTACTGACGTAGCGATGGAAAGTGCGGGAGTCACCTTAGTAAAAGGAGACCTTCGGGGAATTGTTAGAGCTAGACGTATTAGTAGGTCAACAATGGCCAACATTAAACAGAATTTATTCTTTGCTTTTGTTTATAATGCTGCGGGAGTTCCCGTTGCGGCAGGGGTCTTGTACCCAGCTTTTGGACTTTTATTAAGCCCAATAATTGCCGCTGGAGCAATGAGCTTTAGTTCTGTGTCAGTTATTTTAAACTCGCTTCGATTAAGATCCACAGCCATTTAATGCGATATCCGTCTCCATATAGAGGATGTCTTTGGCTGACTTCAACACATCTTCGTATCGATAGAAAAGGTCTGGACAAACCTTGAAAGGAAGTGCGACACACAAATCTTGAACAGATTGCAGTGTCGTATTATCTAAAATCACTTGGGAGCAAATCATTTCCAGTTCTTTTGTGTCTTTAAGCTTTGACGCTTTGGAACTATTTGCATCTAAAAAATACAACAAATTCATAAAATGGAGTTCATATTCATATAGTTTATCAAGAAATTCAGTGGTTAAAGAATCGCTACTGGTAATTGAATTTCTAGAGTTCTCAGTTTCTGCAACCAATTGGCTTAGCTTTTCCTTATCGATAGATTTACAAGCACCTTGTACAAGAACTAAACCAAGAAGCACTAGCGTTCTAACTTTCATTGAGCTACCCCCAGGTGAAGACCGCCATGAGAGGGAAGGCCATCGTAAGGCGGAGAAAAAGTTAATCTTGATACAGACTCTGAAAGCCTTAAGTATTCATATTTAGTGAATAGACCTAAGACAGTGGCCGAATAGGCAGCATTAAGTAAGTTAACTAATTCGGAGGATTTGGTCTCGCGCCCCAAATTCATTGATTGAATGAGAGTTTCATAAGCCTGAATCGAGAGCTCCACTTGCTTTTGAATATTACTATAGCCAACGAGTAGAGAATTATACTGACTAACGTTGTTTCTAGTCTGCAGTTCGATTGTAGCCGCTGAAGCCTTTTCGCGTATGGATAACTCCTTAGCTTTAGATTTAGAAATCTTAATGCTTGGCGCAGTTCCAAATCCGAGGCCATTTTGACTTGGAATATTGTCGTAAACACCATGTCCTGCCTGACTTGAAAGAGGAGAGGTTCCAAGCAATACAAAATTTAAAGATTTCTTTGCAGCCTTTAGAGAAGCTAGTAAAAATTTAAACTGAATAAGCTCAGGCGAGCTAGCCAGCGCTTTTTTCAAAACAAACTCTTCTGGAATCTTTGTGCCATATTCGGGGTGAATGTCTGAATAGGAGAATTCAATCTCTACTGGATGATTTAAGTCTTCACCCAAGATAAAAAGGAGAGTTCTAATCTGTTCCTGATGAGCTTCAAAGATAACTCTGCGATCTTCTAATATTCTCAAAAATTTTGCTTCAATCGAATCAATTTGGTGTGAAGGCTCGAGCCCCAGGAGGACTCTATTTTCAGTATATTCTCGTATAAATTCATAACGCTCAATTAACTGATCAAGGACATTTAGTAATTCTAAATCACGTGCCACCTCGAGGTACAACTGACGTGCGTGAAACACCTCATTTGCCCAAATAGCCCGGTGTTGTTCAAGTGATGCTTTGTAATTCCACCTCGATTTTTTAACATTGAGCCAATTCGCCGGGATTAAAAATGGTGCAATATCATTTACGAGCCCCCCAGCCATCCATGGATTCATAACGGCCATGGGAATTGTCAAAATCTTCCAGAGATTTAGCTTTGGAAGTAGATTACCGCGCATAACCGATATTTTTTCTTTTGCTTGATACACCTTCTCGGCATTCTCTAGAACGGAATAATTATTCTGAGAAATTTTATCAGTAAGCTCCTCTAAAGAAAGAGCAGATGCTCCATTTGAAACCAGGATTAATGCCAAGAAGAGAGTGGTTATTCCTTTCATTCTCCTGCTAGCTCCACTTTAAAGTTTATCGGAATTGCAAAAGTGCTCGATTGAAATTGAACAGTAAGAGCGTCAACTTTAAACTCATCACTGTTCATGGCTTGAATTGATACCTCTTCAGGGCTGAGATTTTCAGCTGTAACGTTTCGAAAAGCGATGTAAAAGGAAGATGGGCAGGATTTTGCTACAAAATCGACCTGACCACTTACATAGTCCGGCTTTGTATTCTCAAATACACAGCTAATTGCCAAATTCGGTGCTCCCTCCGGCCAGAGTAGGACGTGGGCATTCACTCCCAAACTATTAATTTCATGAACCAACTCGTCTATTCGCCTCTCCCTATCAGGGACAAATTCAGGAAAGTTGGAAGAAAAGACAAATCTAGCGCTGTACTGTTTTTCATCTAGAATGAAATTTCCTTCATAACTATCGCTAATAGAATTTACCAAGCGGTGTCGTTTTTGAAGATCCTTTAATAGAACGTTTGACCACTGCTCAATGTTTTTATTCTGCGCAGTATAATTTTCCCGAGCCGCTTCTTTCGAATATGGCTCACTCTCTTGTCCACATCCTAATAGAAATAAGTTAAATGAAAACAGAATTATTATAGTTCGCCTATTTGTAAACATAAGTTTACCCCCGTCCAGACAGGCGGGATCCTACTTTGGGTAAAGAAAAAACACAAGTCAAATTGCAATACCCCCTTAAGGTATTGAGATCTTGATATATTTATCTCGGTTTTGTTTAGAGCATCTGTATTCTCAGCATTCTTTTTTGCGTTAGGACCTACTGAGCGGCGAGTAAAAATGTCCCTTGCGCTGAGGCATTAAGGTACTCAAAATGCTTGCATTAATACCCCTACCCCGTATATCCTAAATCTAAGCTGGCGTAATTACTGCAATTGATGTAGTACATGAACACTTTCATTCTATGAGGTGATCGTAAAGATCCAGGGGGAGCGTGGTCATGGTCTTGCTTGGTATTAGCATGTTAGGCAAATGGAGACATTTCTATGAGTGAACCAAGGTCAACTTCGAAATCTATGTGGAAAAATCCGCTTGTTATTGTTTGTGTAGTCGCAATTGGTTACTGGATCTATAACTATCATCTGGAACACGCTCTAGGCTGGCTCCCGTACATTATACTTCTTCTTTGTCCTTTAATGCATATATTTATGCATGGCGGGCATGGACACGGCGGTCAAGGACACAACCACTCTCATAACAAAGACAAACAGGAGAAATAGCGTGCATGGATCTGAAGAACAAGGCTACGGACTGTGGCTCTTAGTAATATTAAACTCAGCAATTTTTATTATTTTTGCATTCAGTTTTACGAAACCAAAATCTAAAACCGACTGGCGCTCGCTTGGAGGATTCTCTGCGTTTATCTTGGCTCTATTTACGGAAATGTATGGGTTCCCCCTTACAATTTATTTTCTTTCTGGGTGGCTGAGCGAAAAATTTCCAGCGCTAAATATTTTTTCACATAATAATGGTCACATATGGGCAACGTTACTTGAAACAGAGATTGACCCTCACTTTCATCCGATTCACATTTTGAGTAATATACTAATTGTAGTTGGGTTTGTGCTTCTATCATCTGCGTGGAGAGTTCTTCATGCTGCTCAGTCAACCGGGACTTTGGCAACGACAGGGCTTTACTCAAGAGTAAGACACCCTCAATACCTAGGTTTTGTGGCTATTATGTTTGGTTTTTTACTTATGTGGCCAACCATTCTCACAATTGCTATGTTTCCCGTGCTGCTTTACATGTATCACCGATTAGCGCTCAGTGAAGAAAAAACGATTGAAAAAGAATTTGGCCAACAATTTTTAGACTACAAAAAAAGAACACCGGCCTATATTCCGAAATGGAGCGAGTTGTTTAACAAAGAGGAGGTAGCCTAGTGAACCATGATCATTGGCATGATGGCATCCTCCCTCATTGGCACCTTTCAACCTATTGGGCGCTTGGTGCTGTCATCGTAATTGTTGGCCTAATACTTTATAAAGTAATAACAAAGAGAAATAAAAAATAAGGAGAACAAGATGGTATTTTTAGGGGATTCAGCATTCTATTTAGCGGCGATTGTATTTGGTTTTGGTTCAGTCTTAATTTTTTATTCATGTAAAGAGAATAGTAGGCTCTTAAAAACCAGTGGATATATTCTATCAGTTGTTGGAATTTTAGGGGCATTGTGCACTGGCTATTATTGGTTAAAGTATTATTCTAATGGTCACTTCGATAAGCCTTACCCTCCTCATGCGATGAAAATGCACCTGATGGATAAAGGAATGAAGGGCGGCATGGGTATGATGGGTGGAAAAGGCATGATGATGGGCCAAATGCAGAATTGTATGAACCATGCTCAAGGTAAAATGATGAACCCTGAAATGATGAAAGAAATGAAGAGCTGTATGATGGGTGGAAGTAATGGAACACCTAAAGCGGATGGGGAAGATCATGAAGCACATCATTAATTTTACTAGTCAAACTTGGTTATATGAAAATCAAAAAAAGGAGTTGGTATGAAAGAGCCCAACTCGACGAAAGATGAAGACGATGTTAGGAAATAAAAAAGCTGCAACCTCTGTGAACGAGAGTTCGTTAAAATGGTTATTAAGAACAAATTATTTTAACAACTATAGAGGAGCAGCTATGTCTAAATATAACATTGGTGTAGATTATCACAAGAAGTTTTCTTATTTGGTCGTAAAAGACAAGTCTGGAACAGTTTTAAGGTCTGGTCAAATCAACAATACTCGTGCGAACGTTCAATCCTTTTTGAAGCCATTCAAAAAGGATTCCTCAGCAGTTCTTGAGTCCTGTCGAAATTGGTGCGTGATGCATGACTGGCTAGAAGATACAGTGGATGAGGTCATTTTAGCAAACCCTTTTAAAGTCAAGGCCATCGCAGAAGCAAAGATTAAGACAGACAAGATAGATGCCACGATCCTGTCGGATTTACTGAGGGCTGATTTAATTCCACAGTGCTATATTGCGACAAGAGAAGTTAGAGATATGAGATCACTGCTTCGTGAGCGCATATTTTTTGTTCGTCTGAGAACAATGACAAAAAACAGGATCACAACGATATTTGATCGTTATCCAGAAGAGATAAGAAAGCAAAAAGCTCAGACAGACCTATTTGGCAAGAAGGGCCGACTGAACCTGGAAAACATAAACTTAAGAGAGCCGGATAGAGCCGTCATTGATCGAGAGTTAAATTTTATTGATCTCATCAATATGTTTATAAAAGAGATCGAAGATGTTATTTCCGAAAACTACAAAGAAAACCAGAGTGCTAAATATTTGAAAAGCATTCCAGGGATAGGTCAATTTTTTGCGATGCTTATTGATGCTGAAGTAGGCGACATCACAAGATTTAGAACTGCAAAGAAGTTTGCAGCCTACGTTGGCATTGTTCCCTCGACATACTCTTCTGGCGGTAGAACCGTTAACGGTCGCATCATTAAAAGAGGCAATAAATTGCTTAGGTGGGCCTTTATAGAAGCTGTGGTCCCAGCCATCTCCAGTAACGAAGAACTTCGTTACGAATATGATCAACTACGAAAGAGAATGAACTGGAACAAGGCCAAAGTAGTCATGGCCAGAAAGCTCTTAACGATTGCATATAAATGTTTGAAAGAGAAACGAAACTTTAAAAAGCTCAATAAGCTTGAGCTGGAAAGAAAAATTTTAATGAGGGCATCTTGATGCTCTCAATCTTCAACTGCCCTGATTTTTTTCTAGTGGAGGTTCTATAGGAACTTCGCACTCTCAAGGAGTATAGGGAGCTGGAGATCTAATAGCAAAATGTGACTTATTAGAATAACGGTCACGAATTGGAGGATGGTCTTATTTTGGCCTGAGTCAGGATGACTCTCAAGTGGAGATGTGCGCCCTCCAAAAGAAAGTGGTGCTCAGAAGGAATTAAACAAACAGAGAGATGCAACTTTAAGTTGTAATCTTTCATTGGAGAAATAAATGACAAAAATTAGCAACAGTATAGCAATACTAGTGTTAGCAGCATTCACCATAGGCATTGGTACGACGGCAGCTGCCAAAAGTGAAATGCCAATGATGAAGAAAAATATGAAATCCATGCAAGATACCATGACCAATATAAATAAAGAAAAAGACCCTAAAAAGCGGATGGAACTAATGAAAGCTCATATGGCTGAGATGAAGCAGCATATGCAAATGATGGGCAAGATGATGAAGAATATGGGTGGTCACAAAGATGGTGACATGCAAATGATGAAACAAATGGGAGATATGCAAGGTTCAATGGGCATGATGATGGGCCAGATGGGCGATCATATGAAAAGTTGCATGGGTATGATGGGGGGAAAAGGCATGGGAATGAATAAAAAAGGAACTAAAAAGTCAGGTAAAAAGGATGAGCACAAAGACCATCACTAAATTTGGAGGTTTTTATGAAGCAAAAACTTTTTTTGTTTCTCATTTTATTTAGTTTAGCAAATATTGCTGCAACCTGTAGCCATAAGTCCCATCATGACGAGAGTCAAAAACATGGTCATGGCCTTGTCCCTACAGAGAACTAACGCTAAGGAGAGATTCGGTGAAATTTAATTTTTTATTAGCTGCTGCGACACTGTTATTTTTACCTCTACTAGGTCAAGCTTCAACGGACCTTAAGGAGGTTGAAAGCTCTAAGGTTTGTATGGTTAATGATACATATTTTGGAAGAGCGCAGATACCTGTCATAGTTTCTGAGAATACCTATTACGGTTGTTGTGAAAACTGCAAGAAAACCCTCAAAACAAGTCAAACATCAAGGCAAGCTATTGACCCGGTAAGCAAGAAAGCAGTTGATAAATCAAAAGCTATTATTGGAGCTCTGCCAGATGGCAAAGTGTTTTATTTTGAAAGCAGATCAAATTTGAAAAAATATAAGAATAAATAAGAAATGAGGAATGAATGAGTTATTGCTTTTCTACTACATTGGATTACCCGCTTGATCAATGCAAAGAAAAGGTTTTGGAGGCTCTTAAGTCAGAGGGCTTTGGGGTCCTCACAGAAATAGATGTCAAAGCGACGCTTAAGGCGAAGCTAGATGAAGATTTTTACGACTATTTGATTCTTGGTGCTTGCAATCCAAAAATGGCACATAAAGCTCTTCTTGCTGAGGATAAGATTGGCACCATGCTTCCTTGCAATGTGATCCTCCAAAGGAAATCAGCAGATCAACCGGTAGAGGTCTCTGCTGTTGATCCGCTCGCATCCATGCAAGCAATTGAAAACTCAGAGTTAGGTAGTGTCGCAGAGGAAGTTCAGAATATGCTAAAATCTGTGATTTCTAAATTAAATTGATAGTGAGTCGCTTAAAGAAGGCCTGTTATATAGGAGGTGTTTATGGATAAAGGGTTGGATACCCCAAAGGTTGAAGAGATAATGGAAAGAAAGGTTGTGGCTTTTCAGTCTGACTTTTCTACTTTTGATGTCATTAGAGGTTTTAATCAACATTCAATGGGATCAGCACCTGTAATAAACGAGAGTCACGAAATAGTTGGGTTCGTTTCAGAAAGTGACCTAATAAACTGTATTGGAAATTGCCTATTTTATGACGAAAGTAGAAACCCTACTCTAGAGTCAATTATGACGAAAGATGTTCTTGCGGCAAAACCTGATTGGGATCTTTTCGAACTAGAAGACTTTTTTATTTCAAATCATATTAGGACTGCACCCGTCACTGATTCAGAAAATCACTTGATTGGGATTGTAACTCGGCGAGATGCGTTGCGAGCTCTAGAGAGTGCTATGCTCTCTAGAAGAGCATATAAGAAAAAAATAAAAACTCCAGTTGAACTAAATCTACATGAGAGATTGCGAATGGCTATAGGTTCAATTTAAGAAGGGATTGAATTATTATGCCACAAGGAGATGTCCAAGGGGTCACAAAACAATATAAGCGTCCACTGATTGTCGGACTTTTCCTTGCGACATTTGGCGAGTTAATGATTTTTTTGATCTTTGGAGTGTTGCTTTACCCCGAGGGCAATTTAATGTCCAAGTTTCTATGGACGGTTCTGTTTTGTGGCGTAGGAATGGGCTCTGCATTGGGAACAATCATTGATCTCGCTGTAGTCGGACGCTTAAATGGCAAGGCAGCAATTATTGCCTGCACAGTAATTAGTATCGCCATTCTCGGATTTGGATGCAATTTTTTATGTTTTAATTTGGACCAGCACTTTCACTATTTTGGAGGCCAAGACAGCCCCAGACTCTTTATCATAAATGGAATAGTTATGTCAGCGATTGGGGGCGCTCTGGGTGGGTGGCTTCTTTTTACTGATTCGGGGTCAAGGATTCTGGATAAACTTGGTGTTTAGGAGATGATTTTATGAAACTCACTTTTTTAGGAGCTACGGGAACCGTTACAGGCTCAAAGTACTTGGTTCAGTCTGATAACAAAAAAATTCTTATTGATTGTGGACTGTTTCAGGGGCTCAAGAATTTAAGATTGCGAAATTGGCAGGAGTTACCAATGAACGCAAGTGAGCTTGATGCCGTGATACTAACTCACGCTCATATTGATCATTCTGGATACATTCCTAAACTTGTGAAGTCTGGATTTAAGGGAAAAATATACTGTACGCCTGCTACTTTTGATTTATGTAGAATTTTGTTACCTGATTGTGGCCACATTCAAGAAGAAGATGCAAAATACGCAAATAAACGAGGGTACTCAAAACACCAGCCAGCACTACCTCTTTTTACTTTGAAAGACGCTCAAGAATCCTTATCACACTTTTCTACGGTTCAATATGGTACCTCATTGAATCTATCAGCAAACCTTGAAATTGAATTCTATAATGCAGGCCACATACTTGGCTCTTCTCATGTCTTAGTCAAAAGCAATGGAAGCAGGACTCTTTTCTCAGGCGATATTGGTAGAGCCGACGATCCCATTATGAAAACTCCTGATTTTCCTGCCGAAGCAGTAGATAATGTGGTCATGGAGTCAACTTATGGAGACAGACTCCACGCTGCTTCAAATCCCGAAGAAGAAATTGCTCAAATAATAAATAGTACTGCTGAAAAAGGAGGGACCGTGATTGTGCCAGCATTTGCTGTAGGTAGGTCCCAGTCAGTACTTTACTATGTTTCAAAGCTCGTTAGAGAGGCTAGAATTCCAAAACTTCCAATATATGTGAATAGTCCGATGGCTACTAATGTTACTAATATCTATTGCGAACATAGATATAATCATCGGTTAACAGAAAAACAGTGTCATGAAATGTGTGATGTAGCAAAGTATGTCAATAGTGTCGAGGAATCCATTTCACTCAATAGCAGCCCCTTCCCTAAAGTGATTATATCAGCCAGTGGAATGGCAACTGGAGGACGGGTTATTCATCATATTAAAGCTTATGGATCCGATAGCAAAAACACAATTCTCTTTACTGGATTTCAAGCGGCAGGCACTCGAGGAGAAAAACTAACTAAAGGCAGTAGGTCGGTAAAAATTCATGGCCAAGAAATTTCAATAAACGCTAGAGTCGAAAATTTAGAAAGTCTTTCTGCTCATGCAGATTCACAAGGGCTTTTAGAGTGGCTAGGTAAAGTTCCAGGGCCCAAAGGGAAAGTATTTATTACCCATGGAGAATCCAGTGCTGCGAAAAGCCTAAAACTTCAAATTGAAACTAAATTGGGCTTAAGTTGTGAAATCCCAAGCTACTTAAATGAGGCAAGTATATGATTGCTGGAGGTTTCCAATTCTTAATAGCTTTCGGTTTGTTTATTTTTTTTGTTTTGGCTAGTGGAAATTTAGAAGCTTCTTCAAAAGATAAGAAATTGAGAGAAATTGAAATAAGAATCAAGGGTGGGGTTTTTGAACCTGATGTTTTGGCCTTAAATTATAATGAACGAGTTAGACTGGTTTTCCTGAAAGAGGATGATTCACTTTGTAAGGAAAAAGTATTTATAAAGGGTCTCAGCGAGGAAATCCCTCTGAAACTTGGAATTAGAACAACCAGAGAAATTGTTGGACGTAAAGTTGGTAGGCACCATATGGAGTGTGAGACAGGAGCCTTTTGTGGTGTTATTTTCGTCTCTGAGGATCCTAATAATCCGCCTAAACACTACTATGTCCCGCACCCTGAATAAACTGGAGATGAATTGTGAATAATGAACCAATTATTTGTGAGAAGCCATGCAACTGTTGCCAAGGTCATCAAAAGACAGATTTAATCGTACTGACAGGAGGGCCCGGCGCCGGAAAAACAGCGGTGCTCGAGTCGGCTCGAAAACTTTTGTGTGAACATGTTACTATACTGCCTGAAGCGGCTAGTATAGTTTTTGGTGGTGGATTTTGGAGACTTGAATCTGGTACAGCTAGAATGGCGTCCCAAAGAGCCATTTTTCATGTTCAATCTGAAATGGAAACCTTAGTAAAAGACGAAGGGAGGTGGGGAATCGGTCTTTGTGATCGAGGAACACTAGATGGACTAGCTTATTGGATTGATTCGGAAGCCCATTTCTGGGAGACCTTTTCAACATCAAAAGAAGAACATTATAGAAGGTATAAAGCAGTGATTCACCTCTCTTCACCAACTCGTGATAAGGGTTATAATCACCAAAATCCTGTTCGTATCGAAAGCGCAGAAGAAGCAGGCGTTATAGACGACAAAATTTATCATGTGTGGAAAGATCATCCCAACTATTATCGCGTTGACAGCACTGATACTTTCTTGGAAAAGGTAAATACTGCGTTTCTTCGAATTAAAGAATTTATGCCAGAGTGCTGTAGAGGTCATTTTGATTAAAACAATACATCTTTTGTTAGTTCTAGTTGTTTTGCTTTGGTTCCACGCATCTTTCTCACATGAACCACCTGCAAACTATCCAACGAGAGAAGAGATAAAGAAACTTAGGGAAGATATTCGAAATCTTCATAATTTTTATGGAAAAGTGAGCACTGAGACTGATTTAAAAAAACGAAAAAAACTCTTTAATGAACATTTTAAAATGATGAAAAAGCATTTGGATAATATGGGTAAAATGTTTGATAACGTAGGGATGAAAGGAGAGGGTAACCACTCCTCAGAAAACCCACATCCAGAATCTGAAGTAATGAACCAAATGGGGCTAGTACATGCATTGATGGGGAGCATGATGAGTTATATGACTAGCCACTACCACAATTGTTATCCTAAAGACCATTTATCTATGGAAGAGAGAATCGAGTTAAATCAGCCAGGCGCGAAGTCTCAGAAGAAGCCTTAAATGACCAAAACGGTTAAGTTTTTATTAAGATATGTTTTATTTAAAAAATTAGAACAGAGGCTTCTTGGCGAAACTATTGATCCTGGTGATTCTGCTCCAATTCATTTTACTAAGGGGTCGGTCAATTCACTGTTTGATTTAACGATTTCAAATATTGAGAGCCTTTGTAGTAAACTTGATTTTAGCGCCTACGAAACTGTTGGTAATCGACTGATGGTGTTTTTTACAGTCTGCTCTATCTCATGCTATAAGGCATTGATCGAATTTGGAATTCCAAAAGATCGAGCATCCGAACTTTTTTCTGAAATCGGCTGGGAGGTTTACCGCTCTCTTACAAAACCCTATATTTATGCGGCTAAACTTCGACATCGACACCCCCAAAGGCAATTGAATTTTTTTATTAAGTTACTCTGTCGCTTTCCTTTCTCTAAAGATAAGAATGGATATCAATATGAAGTTTGGAAAGAAAGTAATCGAATATGCACCAACTGGTACCAGTGCGCTGCTCATAATTATGTTAGAACTTTGAATAGTCCGGAATACTTAGAAGTGTTTAAATCGTCTTGGTGCAAATATGACTTTTCGCTTCCTCAGCTCTTAAATCCTAAAGGAACTTATGAACGTCCTCACACCCTTTCTCATGGTGATGATGTATGCGATATGAAATGGTACTCTGGTTTTTCAGAGTAAGGGGTGGATTTAATCCATTACTTATAAACTTAAAGCAAATTCGTCTTTCATTCGAAATCTAAACCCACTGTAGAAGAACAATATACCGGCTAGACTGGCACCAATGATCCAAGAAACAGCCATTACAGGCATAATACTTTGATTTAAAATGAAGAAGGCTAGTAAAGCAATTAATGCAATCAGTGGAAACTCATAGAACATCCCCACCCTTACCTTTCTTATTTCTTCTGGCTTCATAAGGAAACTTGCCACGAGAGCTCCAGAGCCAACAAAAATAGCGCCACAAATTGCCATACAGCCATGCATTCCAAAGTATCGTTCCAATACTACGACCACTTGCTGGTTGTTAGCGATTGCGACTTCGAATTGAGGGCAAATTAATAAAGTCACAAAGCCCACAATTGCCTGTATAGAGAAAAGCCTTGCAAACACCTTTAAGAAAGAAGGGTTAAGTTCCTTATGGACGAAGCTTGCTATACTTTCTTTTAATTTAAGAGGAGGTCTTTTTGATTCACTTCCCAGAAAATCTAAATAATCTTCATTAAGATTTGAGTCGTTCTTATCCATGGTCTTCTCCCCTAGACAAAGTTCTCAATTTCTCTAAAGCCCTACTAATTATTTTCCGAACATTGCCAGGTGTCGTATCAAGTCGCCTAGCAATTTCATCAAACGGCAAGTCCATTTCATAACGAAGGGTGACAGCTTTCTTATATTGTTCAGGTAGCTTGTTTAGTTGAGGAAAACTTTCTATTAGCTGCTCTTTTTTTATGTCTGAGACTCCTAGATTTTCAATTTGCTCTTGTTCTGTTGGAACTTCATTTGCCTGTTTCCTTTTTTTCCTCACAAAATCTATGAGAGTATTTCGCACAATTGTATACATCCATGGTAAGAAAGGATAATTGGAATCATATTTACTTCGAGCATTATGAAGTTTTAAAAAAGCATTTTGAAATACTTCATCAACCTGAACGCCATCAGCCTGCAGTTTCTTGCAGAGAAATCCATATACTTTCGACGAATGCCTGGAGTATAGAACACTAAATGCATTAGAATGTCCCAAAGCGTACAAACTCATCAATTCCTCATCGGTCAGATTTTCGTAATCCACCTCACTATGCATAAATACGAACTCTCCGTACATTTTGTGACATTTTTCTCCTGCAGACTGACATATTGAATCATAGGAAAATTCACAGCATATGTCAAATACTTGAAATAACTAGCCTTTTTAGGGGTCGCAGAAAAATTCTCATTTTTTTCATATTCCTGTCACAAAACAAATACGTTTCTCGTAACTATGGGTAGGAACGGAGATCATGTTGTGAAACAAGTAGTGAGATTAGTGTTTACATTGTTTTTGTGGGGAGCATTTGTTTCTTCCAGCTCAATGAATGCATTTACTGCGGCGGAGGCTTTCAATAATGTAGCCTTAACGAAAGTATCTCACTCGGCTCACCATATCCAAGAAGGTATAGATCAATCCGAAGATTGCCATTCAACACAAAAGAATGATTGTGTTGAAAGCGTTTGTTGCCAGCTTACCCAACTTTTAGTTAAGTCTCATACCCATTTTCCCACCCTGCCGATAGGTGATGATGTATTTCTCCCTGAATCATTTTTGTATTCCTTTTCTTTAATAATTCCCCCTTATCGCCCACCAATCTCCTAATCATAGTTTTTAGTTAAATTACCCTAAAAATTTAAGTTTTTTAAAACAAGTTAATCGCAACTTAGGAGGCGAATATGAAGCAGTTCTATATTTTACCAATCATAGTATTAATACTATCCTTTACTGGCTACGCACATGCCTATGAGGGAGGTGGAGGAGATCGAGAGTACCCCTTTGATAGGCAGTACAAACCTTCTCCTCCAGAAATGGTCACATGGAATGGTTTTGTAAAATGTGAAAATGAATCACACGCCAAGACAGGTGAATGTGACATGATATTCATCGATAAAAACGCTGATGAATTTGATATAATCGAGAGCCCAGATCTTTTAAGAGTTCACTGTTCAAAACACACAGATCTTGAGGTACGTCTCACGGCTGAGAAGACTCCTTCATTTTTATTTTGGGGAGGCGATTTAAAGGTCGCTAAGTTCGATGTTGTGCGAGAAGTAAATTCTGAAGAAATCCCTAAAAAGCCCGAATCAAATCTTCATCATCGAATGAGGGACTTTGAAGGTGGGTACAATTGACATTAATTTCCCAGGCAAGGGCTGGCTATTTAGCCCTTGCGACCCTATTTGGTAGAGTTGAGGGCAAACTGGTAGCTTTTAGTAAGGAGAACGGGCAAATGAAAACATGTTTCATAACCAACGCAGTAAACCAAAAGTTTACATTTGACATACCCCAGAGGGGTATATATGGGTTAAGCCTATGAAACATTTAGGGTTTTTAGCTTCAACTTTAGGCATCTACTCAAACTATTATCAAAACAATAGCGATGATTCGGATCAAAACGAAGGTTACCGTTTAAAGGAATCTAGAAGATGAAACAGATAATTACCATTTTGGTTTTACTAGCAATAACGGCCAAGGCCCACGCTAAGGATTTTATGGGCCTCGATGAAGTGTTAAATATCGCCTACCAAAACAACCCAGCAATCAAGGCGAGCAAAAATCAATATCATGCCGAAGAGTCAATGGTGACTTCGAAAGCAACTCTTGATGACCCAATGATCGGAATTGCCAATCTAGATAGAAACATGGAAACGCGATATGCCACTATAACTCAAAAAATTCGATTCCCTAGTAAATATTTTCTTCAAGCTAAGGCTCAAGGAAGTCGAGCCAAGAGTTTTCGTTCTAAATATGAGCTAGAGAAGATGAAAATTCGCCAAAAGGTAGCGACCCTTTATTACTCAATTTATTCTGTACAGAATATTATTCAGCTAACTAAAGCTAACATTCAAGCCGTTCAAGAGTTTTCACGAGTGGCCGAAAAAAAATATGCTGCAGGAAAGGCTCCTCAGAGCGATTCCATGAAGTCCCACTTTGAGCTTACCCAATTAGAACTTGAAATTATTCGGCTAGACCAGGATGAAGAAGCTCTTCAAGATATGCTTAAAGCTGTCCTATATGAGCAAAATTTCAAACCCATAAAACTGATAAGCGCTAACTTATCAGTTCCCCCAGCAAATATATCGGAGTTAAAGGGTAAAGAGTCAGAAATAGTAAAAATTCTGACAGATAAATCTCCAATTGTGAAAACTGAGTACCACAAGCTTCGACAAGCAGAACACGAAAGCTCACTCTCTAAATGGGAGTTTGCACCAGATTTTCAAATTCAATATCAACAAAGAATTTCAGGACAACCGACTGATTCAAGAATTTATTCTGTGGGGATGACTGTTCCGCTTTGGTTTTGGAACAAAGGATCAAAATCTTCGGCCGCATCATCAAAAAAGGTTGCACAGGAATATAGGCTTATAAATACAAAGCAAACTCTTTCGGCGAAGGTAAAGGATTTAGTTGGAAAAGTGGAAGTTGGATTAAAAACGTTGGACGTATATAAGACGAGCCTAATCCCTCAGGCAGAAGGGGCATATAATTCATCCCGAGGTGCTTATCGTGCCAATAAAACTTCTTTTCTGGATTTGTTGGACAGTGAGCGTTCCTTATACAAAGTAAAAACAGGATTTTTTAATTCATTAAAACAATATGTGAGCCATCTAACCCAGCTTGAGACACAATTGGGATTTACAATTTCAAATATTGATAAAAATGATGAGGTGAAAAAGTGAAAAACAAAATATTTGTAGGGACACTGGCAATTGTTTTAGTGGGATTAAGCATTTGGTGGGTCACGGGTAGACATAGTGATATGGGGAGGCATGATGGCCACAATGAGGTTGGAAAGCCCAAAAAGGAAGTAAAGTATGTATGTCCGATGCATCCACAAATAGTCTCGGACAAACCCGGTACGTGCCCAATTTGTAGTATGGATTTAGTATTATCAGATGAATTTGAAGAACATGAAGATCACGACCACCAGGAACACAAAGAGGCCTTAGGGAAAGATGAGTGGGAAGATGTAGGAACTTCGGAAGATCACTCTAATCATGACATGAAGACAGAAAAGCCAAATGGTCACGTTGAATTTAAACTCAAATTGAAAAAACAACAGATGATTGGAGTTGAATTTGGAAAAGCCGAAAAGAAGAAGTTATTTAAATCAATTACAGCACCCGGGCGTATCGCATTTGACCCTGAACTCTATACAGCGCAAAGCGAATATCTAGAAGCTCTAAGGCAGTGGAATAAAGTCAAGAATTCACCGATATCAGGTGTTAAAGAAAACACTAAACAAATGATAAGATCTTCTAAGATTCGCCTCAAAGTTCTTGGTCTATCTGATAGCCAGATTGGTGATTTAACAAAAAAGGGGTCTCAATCAGAAGGACTTTTAGTTAGTGGAAAAGGTCAGGACAATTGGATCTATGCGGATATTTTTGAAGTAGATTTACCCTTTATTAAGAAAGGGTTAGCTGCAAAAATATCAGCAAACTTCTTACAGGGTAAAACACTATCTGGAAAAGTAATTTCTGTTGACCAAGTGATTAATCCACAAACTCGAACGGCAAAGGTGAGAATTCAGCTTTTAGAGGAAGATGCCTCGATTCGCCCCGAGTCTTATGTCAACGTCACAATATACGCTCCTGTTGGAGAGCATATTGCCGTTCCTTTGGAATCTATAATGGATACCGGAAGAGAATCTTTCGTATTTGTTAAGAAAGGTAAGGGAACGTTTGAGCCACGTAAGGTCGCTGTACTTTTGGAGACGGAGGATGAGGCTGCAATTCGAAGTGGTGTAATGGATGGCGAAGAAATTGTAGTTAGTGGAAATTTTATGTTGGATTCAGAGTCTAGGTTGAAATCTGTTATCCAGGGCGGAGCTTCTGGCGGCGGACACAATCACTAGTTTGGAGACATGAAATGATACTAAAGATTATTGAATTTTGTGCAAAAAATAGATTCATTACTTTGTTTGCTGTCGCAGCCCTATTGGTCGGTGGTTGGTTTAGCATGAAAAACATCCCTATCGATGCAATTCCAGATCTCTCTGACACCCAAGTTATTGTTTATTCGAAATGGAATGTAAGCCCTGATATTATCGAAGATCAAGTCACTTATCCTATTGTCACAAGCCTTTTAGGCGTTCCTAAAGTTAAAGACATCAGAGGGCTTTCGGCCTTTGGAGCATCTTATGTCTATGTTATTTTCGAAGATGGAACTGACATCTATTGGGCTCGGTCTAGAGTGCTTGAATACCTCTCCAAGATTATTCCTCAGCTACCAGAAGGAGTTCAAACAGAGTTGGGACCTGATGCCACTGGAGTGGGTTGGGTCTATCAATATGCGCTAAAAGATGTCTCAGGAAAAAGATCTCTTGCAGATATCCGTTCATTTCAAGATTGGTTTTTACGTTATCAATTGCAAGCAGTAGAGGGAGTCTCTGAAGTTGCTTCATTTGGTGGATTTGAGAATCAATACCAGGTGCAGGTTAACCCTGAATCTCTTAGAGCCTACAATATTCCATTAAGTAAAATTTCTAAAGCAATCCAGCAGGGTAACAGTGAAACAGGAGCCCGTGTGATTGAGTTCGCAGGTACTGAATATATGATACGTGCGAAAGGCTATGCTCGAAATAAAAAAGATATTGAAAATATCGTTGTAGGTGTCAATAGCAATGGCGTTCCCATTTATGTTAAAAATCTAGCTAAGGTAAAAAGAGGTCCGGAAATTCGACGGGGTGTTGGAGATCTAAATGGTCTCGGCGATACAGTTGGAGGAATCATCGTGATGAGATTTGGCGAGAACGCCAATGATGTCATTGAAAGAGTTGTTAAAAAACTGGAGGACTTAAAACCATCACTTCCTGATGGAGTTGAAATTGTTGAAACCTATAACAGAAGCGAACTGATAAAACGATCAGTAAACACACTTACTCATGAACTTATCGTGGAAATGGTAGTAGTAGCATTAATTATTATTATCTTTCTTCTTCATCTTCCAAGCGCCCTTGTGCCCATATTGACTCTTCCCACCGCAGTGATCATATCGTTTATTCTAATGTATTTAATGAACGTATCAGCAAACATTATGTCTTTGGGTGGGATCGCTATAGCAATCGGTGCTATGGTTGATGCAGCGATAGTCGTAGTCGAAAACTGCCATAAGAAAATAGAAGAGTGGAAACAAGGGGGTGGTGAAGGTAGCATTGACAGTGTCATTATCGGTGCGATTAAAGAAGTTGGGCCAGCGAGCTTCTATTCACTACTTGTTATAGCGGTTTCATTTTTACCAATTTTTGCCCTCGAAGCACAAGAGGGCCGCTTGTTTAAGCCTCTTGCTTATACCAAAACCCTCGCAATGCTTGTTGCTTCGGTGCTCTCAATTACTCTTGTTCCTGCCTTACTGATCATTCTCACTAAAACCAGGGAATTCAAGAAAGGACCTAGCTGGTTTACAAAAACAATGAATGTTCTATTTGCATCCTCAAGCAGGTCCGAGGACAACCACCCTATAAGCAAAGTATTATTCCGAGTTTATGGGCCAGCTGTTGATTGGGTTGTCGATAATAGAATCAAAGTCATTGTGATTGCGCTACTCATGGTACTTGGTACTGTACCTGTTTATTTTAAGTTGGGATCTGAGTTTATGCCTCCTCTTAATGAGGGAACCATCCTATATATGCCAACGACAATGCCTGGGATATCTGTAACTGAAGCTCAAAATTTACTTCAAAAACAAGACGAAATTTTGAAGAGTTTTCCCGAAGTAGTCAGTGTCCATGGTAAAGCAGGCCGAGCGACGACGGCAACTGATCCTGCGCCTCTTTCTATGATGGAAACTGTTGTAGTTTTGAAAGACCAACGTGAGTGGAGAACAGTAGATAGATGGTACTCATTTCTTCCTGATTTTATGGAAGCTCCCTTTCGATGGATCACTCCCAATTTTATGAGCTGGGAAGAGTTAATTTCCGAAATGAATAAAAAGATGAAATTTCCAGGTTTAACCAATGCTTGGACTCTCCCAATAAAAGGGCGAATAGACATGCTTACAACGGGTATACGTACTCCGATTGGCATCAAGGTGTCTGGAGCTAAAATTGAGGAAATTGAACGTATAGGAATTGAAGTTGAAAAAATTATGAGCGATGTTAAAGGAACTCGCAGCGTCTTTGCCGAGCGAGTTGCTGGGGGATTCTTTTTCGATTTCAATTTCAATCGAGAAGCTCTTGCTAGACACGGGATTTCAATAAACCAAGCACAAACGACACTCGCTACCGCCCTAGGTGGCAAGAATGTAACAACAACAGTTGAAGGACGAGAAAGGTACTCAGTTAACGTTCGATATGCTCGCGCTTTTAGGCAGAACAAAGACCATATCAAAAAGATTCTTCTAGATTCACCGAAGGGGTATCAAATTCCGCTTTCTGAAGTGGCCACAATTGAGCTCCTCAATGGTCCTGGTATGATTCGGAACGATAACGGACTTCTAACTGGGTATGTTTATGTTGATCTAGATACTTCAGATGTTGGGTCATATGTCAAAAGAGCAAAAGCAACAGTTAATGAGAAACTAGATTTACCTGCTGGGTATTCTTTATCATGGAGTGGTCAATATGAAAGTATGGCCAGGGTAAAAGAAAAGTTAAAAGTAGTGCTACCGATAACTTTATTAATTGTTCTCATTCTTATCTACATCAATACAGGTTCTGCAGTTAAGACTTCAATTGTTTTGCTAGCGATTCCATTTTCCGCAATTGGTGCTGTTTGGCTTTTATATTTATTAGATTATAACATGAGTATAGCTGTGTGGGTTGGACTCATTGCTTTACTCGGGGTTGATGCAGAAACTGCAATTTATATGCTTCTTTATCTAGATCTTGCATACGAACGTAGAAAAAAGGCTGGGGAAATGAATAGCTTTTTAGATCTGAAAGAAGCAATTCATATAGGAGCTGTAAAAAGAATTCGCCCAAAAATGATGACAGTTCTAACAACCTTTATGGCCCTTCTTCCTATTTTGTGGGCAAGTTCTGCCGACAGTGGGGCTGATGTTATGAAAAGAATGGCAGCCCCAATGATTGGAGGAATTTTCACTTCCTTTTTGCTTGAGCTTTTAGTTTATCCCGCAATTTTTGCTCTGTGGAAAGAAAGAAGTTTATCCCGTAGAGAGGTTCAATAAATATGGGCAAGTATGTACATGCATTGAAATTTAAGTCACTTACACCGATGTACGATTTTTTGATACGAACCACAATGAGAGAAAACAAATTTAGGGATCAATTTATTGATTCACTAAACCTCAGAGGTGATGAAAAGGTTTTAGATATTGGATGTGGCACAGGTTCCCTCTTGATTTTAATGAAGGAAAGGTTTCCCAAAATTGAAGCCACTGGAATTGATGGTGACTCTACTATTTTAAAGAAAGCTAGAGCAAAATCTCAAGCCAAGGGACTAAGCATAACCTTCCAATCGGCATTTTCGACTGAATTACCATATGAGAATGAACAGTTTGACATTGTTGTATCAAGTTTGATGTTTCATCATTTAACTAGGTCACAAAAATTAGCCTCATTTGAGGAAGCTGATAGAGTTCTTAAGAAAAACGGATCAGTTCATATTTTGGATTGGTCCACCCCATCTAACAAAGTTATGAGAATACTCTTTTATTCAGTTCAATTGCTCGATGGATTTGAGACAACAACTGATAATGTCGAAGGAGCTTTGTTAAAATATCTTGAGACCGGTTTTTCCAATACCAAGCGTCACAGCCCATTTAATACGGTATTTGGTACGCTAGCAGTGCATTCTGGATCAAAGCGGAGTAGCAAAACTAATACGGAGAATATATGAAAAGGTTGATAGCTCTATTTCTTTTTTTAGCTTTACCGCTTACAGTATCGGGTCACGGTGATGAAGATCATTCAGGCGGAAAGGCTGATGAAAATGCCGAATGGGAAACTATTTCTGAGGAAATTCCGCAGAGCATTCTTAAAGGTATAAATTCAAGTTATCTTAAAAACATAAAACCAATATTTCAAAGCAAGTGTCTTGATTGTCATGGAAATGTGGAGTCTTTACCTTGGTACTCAAATCTCCCTGGTGCAAAACAACTTATAAGAGATGACATCAGTGAAGCGAAAGAACACATGGATATGAGTAATGACTTTCCATTTTCTGGTCATGGAACACCTCAAAATGATCTAGAAGCTTTGGAAAGATCTATAAACGAGAACTCAATGCCTCCATTAAGATACAAAGTCATGCATTGGGATTCAGGGTTGGAGTCAGATGAAAAAAGTGTCATTAAGGCATGGATTAAAAAGAGTATTCATTTAATAAACCTTAAAAAGGAGGAGTAAAATGAATGTAAAGTACTTTTTGGTAGTGGGAGCTCTTGTTTCACTATCCTTGTCCCAGGGATTTGCCAGTGGAAACAGTGGTCACGGTAACCATGGAAACAATATGGGAAGTAAAAAAATGGATATGCACTCTGGCCATCAGTCAAAAGATGGTAAAGAAGCTACCTTATCCGGAAAACTAATTGGGCTTACCTGCTTTATTAAGCATGGAACTCAGGGAAAAACTCATAAGTCTTGTGCAAAGTCTTGTGCTGAAAAGGGACTGCCAATTGGTCTTCTATCGGATGGCAAGATTTATCAAATATCAGGCAAAGGCCATGATTCATTGATCGAAGCATATAAGCCGCTGCTTAAATACATGGAATCCAGCGTTAAGGTAAAAGGAAATGTATTTGAAAAAAATGGTGTTACTATGCTCGTGATTAACAAAATCAAAAATGGTTAGAGATAAAGACTGGGAGCAGAGTAAGTATCTCTGCTCCTTTATCTTGATCTACTAACTTAAAACCTAATTCGGACTCCGATTCCTACGGTGCGCCCGGAGTTATCAGTATCCTTAAAGAATCCACCGATAGAGACATTGTTTTTGATCTTGTACATTAGAGCCGCTTCCAATTCCCATTCAAAGATATCTTTGTAACCAAACTCAGGTTCAATTTCGAAATCTAATCGTCTAGCAAGAGGTATTCTTTTTCTAAGTTTTAGAACAACTTTTCCATCTGACCTGACATAGGTTTCCATTTGAACATTAAGAGGTAAAGTGTACGCTGCTCCTAGAATAGCGTGCATTTCACCGTCTTCGTATTCACCGCCACCCATAACTGCAAGGAAACGACTTAAGTATCGTTTAAAAACTAAATCTGCCTCAATGTCGCTAGAATTATATTCGTCAGTTTCAATATTCAGCTCTACATCCCAAAATCCGCCATTCATCCCAACTTCAAGCTCTGCGTGGTTGGAAAACAAACTTGCTTCAACACGAGGGAAGAAATCTGAATCCTTTGTAAACTGTTTAGAATATTTCTTCTCGTCTTCTTTTAGTTCATCGGGGCGCTCAAATCCCTCATATTTTACTAAACGAGCCATACCCATTTTCATATGGTACAAATTATGGCAATGCAAAAACCAAATTCCAGGTTCATTTGCATGAAACTCAATTGTAACCGTCTTCATTGGTCCTACATCAACCGTATGGAAAAGAGGAGCGTTATCTCCTTGTCCATTTAGTAATCGGAAAAAGTGGCCGTGTAAGTGCATCGGGTGATGCATCATCGTCTTATTAATCATTCTAAACGTAATGACTTCATTTTCTCTAATTTCAATATACTTGTCTTCAGTAAATGGCTTTCCATTAATATGCCAAGTATATCGTTCCATATCTCCAGACAACTCTAAATCAATCACTTGAGCTCTGATTAAGTTGTCATCTATGTTGGTTGGATGCTCTGACTTTAACATTTTATACATCAAACGGTTGGTAGTCTTAATTCCGTCCATAACATCCATATCGCCAGACATTGAATCTCCAGGTTCCTCCATATCCATATCACCGTGGTCATCATGGCCACCGCCGTGACCTCCTCCGCCATGGCCACTGCCACCGTGATTCATATCTCCCATGCCATAAGGGCTAGGCTTCATTTTTTCAGGAACTTTTTCAATATGCCCGTGTGACCCAAGATTTACACTAGCAAACCCTGTAATGTCTTGAACAGTTGCTCGAAACTCAGGCCTCATATGTCCATCAGGCACATCAAATAAGACGTCATATGTTTCGCCAATACCCATGCGAATTTCATTTACTTTAAGGGGTTGTACATTCATTCCATCCTTTGAAATAACGTGGAAATCTCTCAAATCTCCTATGTTCACATAAAAATAAGATGAAGCTGCGGCATTGATTATTCTAAATCGTACACGATCACCCGGCTGAATTTGGCTTAAATCTTGGCTAATTTTCCCATTTATCAAAAAAGCATCATAGCCCACATCGCTAAGATCCATTGGGCCCATTCTTGTCCATTCGCCTCTTAAGTAATCCCAAACCTGTCCATGTCGGATTGCACCTAAAAGTGATGGGAAGAAGTCTTTTTTGAATGCGTAGTAATCCCCTTCTTTTTTAAGGTTCGCTAAAACTTTTTGTGGATGCTCATCTATCCAGTCACTTAGTACCATTACTATGTCGTGGTCCACTTCATACTTTTGCGGACTGTCTTCGATGACGATTGCGCCGTAGAGTCCTCTCTGCTCTTGAAGCTCCGTATGAGAGTGGTACCAATAGGTTCCAGTGTGCTTGATTGGAAACCTAAATGTAAAGCTCTGACCAGGCTGGATTAGCTTGTTATTTGAAAATGCTGGCCCATCCATGTTCCAAGGAACCAAAATACCATGCCAATGTAGAGTCGTTGGTTCATTTGTATGATTAATTACCTTTATGACCGCTTCATCGCCTAGCTCAAATCTGAGTGTAGGCGCCGGAATAGATCCATTGATAGCTAGTGCGTGTTCGACTGGTTTACCTGTAAAATTCACCGTTTTGCTTTCCACATTGAGCTCATATTCAACGACTTTCGCATGAGCGGAGAACACAGGAATCAGTAATACCATTGCTAAAAATTGGACTAATTTGGACAAGTTAAAAGACATGAAATCATCCCTCTTTATGAGTAGGTTAACTGCTCACCAATATCTATGGCTGCGATACAATGAAAATAATGCATTGCCCTATTTCCCACAAGGGTAATGGGGGTTGCCTGTAAAGATTCTACAGTGAAAAGCAATTGTTAAGTGCAGGCCCAGTATACGGGATGGGGGTATCTATAAAGCGACCTGTCTGCACTAAACAGTTAGTTTTCAATAGTGACTTGAATCCATAGGCCACTGAGTATATATCTTTGTGTGTTCCAATTGATGGGACATTCACTCCATTTCATGCAGTGGGTAAGTAAACGTTCAAATCCTGCCAGTTCTGGCAGGATTTTTTTTAGAGCTTTTCTACAACGGTTCCTTCTGAAAACTTCACTCCAGGAGCAGTCTCAATTAAGGAGTAGTGGCTGTTTAAGGTTCTAATTACTTTACCTTCGCCTATCTTAACTTTCTCACAAATGCCAATGCCAGATCCGCCGTCACCGCCTCCGCCGCCAGTCTCTTTGCAGTCATTCCTAAAAAGTGCAACTTTATCACCGGCTTTTACTTCGTTGTCTCCTAGACAAACGTGAGCCTCATTGTCACTGACCTTCATAGCGACAGTACCTCTCATAGAGCTGTGTGCACATCCAATTAAGGTAGAAAAAATCACAGTTAAACCAAACAAAACTAGCGCTTTCATACTAACTCCCTTTCAATGTGGTTAATTTGACTAACTTATATTCATTAACACATTGGCATGCAAGAAAATAAGATACCCCTAGGGGCTATCCCACTCCAGAGCTGAGTCTCTATTTATCGATACTCTAAATGACAATTTTTATGAAATCGTTCGTTTCATTAGATCAACCAATTCTTTGAGTAACTTTGTCCGCTCCCTGGCGCTGCCTTTAGCTACGCCTTTTGCGACACAGTCATTCATGTGATCTTCGACGATTTGTACCTCTAAGGACGCCAGTGCGGACTTAATAGCCTTGATCTGCGTAATAATATCAACGCAATATCTCTGTTCTTCGATCATTTTTCCAATTCCGCGAACTTGGCCTTCGATACGCTTTGTGCGTTTTAACTGCCCCATGTGTGAGGTGCCTTTTTTTCGTGACATTAATTCCCCTTTTTCCGAAGTGACTCGAAGATTGAGCAAGTTAAGTGTGCTCGGTGGTCGAGTAGACCCGGATGCTGAGTATAAATTAAAATACCCCCTTACCCTATGTCAAAGAATGTTCAAAAAGAGTAACGAAAATCGAGATTTCAATTGAAAGTGGTGGACTTTTGCGACCAAAAACTAGCCGGTCAAGTATCTTAGCTTGAGGCTCTTTTCATTAGGTCCAATAGTTCACCCAACATCCGTTCACGCTCCTGTGCGCTCCCTTTAGTCATACCTGTTATCACACAGTCGTTTATATGGCTTTCTACTATATTGATCTCTAAAGAAGAAAGGGCTGATTTGATGGCCTTGATCTGAGTAATGATATCTATGCAATACCTTTGCTCTTCGACCATTTTTCCAATTCCTCGAACTTGCCCCTCTATCCTCTTTATCCTTTTTAGCTGGCTCTCATGTGAGGTTCCTTTAACATGAACCACTTGTCCTCCCCGAAAGGGATTTTTGGCCCTTTTTATGCGATTTGCCTACAGCCTGGCACCACTTGGTCTAGGTTAGAATACCCCCTCCCCCTATGTCAACTATAAGGCGGGTGTCCTCATTTTGATCGAGTTTTCTGATAAATTGGAGGCTAAAGCTTGAAATCCACAGCATAAGCGATTACTTAAGTATATACCCTTGGGGGGTATATAGCATGGTGTTAAAAATATTCGATAACAAAAGGTCTCTGCTACGCCACCTAAAGTCAGTATGGCTCCAGAGTGCTCATTTTGGCACTATTAATAGTTTATACGGATGGTTTAATCCAATCAAGATTCCTTTTAGTTTGGCATCACCATTGCTAGATCTAGCATTGGTGTACAGTCGGTCTAGTACTGATAGGGGGTATAAGTGACTAATCGCATAGCAACTTATCTTAAGACTCTTGTTCTCACCTTAGTTCCGATGGCAATACTCGCTTCATGCTCATTTAAAGAAGAGAAAATCGATCCCAACGCGAACCTGGAGTGGCAAAAAAAGAATATTACAAGTGACTTCGAAGCTCTCAATAAACACGTCTTTGGCCCCAAATGCCTTGGTTGCCACAAGACAGGGACATCACAAAACCATTACGTTGATCTTTCTTCCTATGACAAAGTTATGAATGGTCCAGTATTTCCTCCTTTAGTGGTCCCTGGAAACCCAGGGCAAAGCAGTCTTTATGATGCTATTCGCTCTGGACGAATGCCAAAGGGAGAAAGCCTCTCTAGTCATGAAATCGATATGGTATTCGAATGGATAAAGAAGGGAGCGCCACAGTTTCCTGGTGATCCAGGAGGCGGTGGAAATGGTGGAAATAGTTGCCAAGAAGGCGAACCGGGCTGTGAAGATATTTGTATAGATGAATTTGAACCACAGTGTGAGGAGAGTGATGAACCTACCTGTGAGCCAGATGAGCCTGACTGTGATGATTAAGATTTAGTAATTTAAAACGTGGTAACTTTAACCCATGGGGGAAACAATGAAGACAACAATAATAGCATTACTATTAGCAGTCGCACTGCCAATGTCCGCGTTTGGACATGGAAGTGTAATAGAGCTGACGGACTTATCTGCTACGGCTGCACTCACTAAGTTTCAAGCTGAGGAAACCGAACCAACACTGGACGATTTTAATGGCATTAAGGCGTGGCCTAGCGGAGCGGTGATAAAAGTAAAGGTCTACCTAAAGTCATCTGATGCGTTAGTATACTCGTGCCAAATGGTTCATGATGGGGCTGACGAAGAAATGGTTTGTACAAAAGAATAACTTGGAATCCGTTTAGGCAAGGAGGTCATCATGTTTCAATTTCATAAAGTGAGTTCCTTTTTTATCCTGACCATGATCTTCTTGCCTCATTTTTCTGTTGCCTCATCTGTAAATTGGGAGATTGATTTATCAAATAGCAAAGGAACCGTAAGTTTTTTAGCTATTGGGCGCCCTTCAGCTTTAAAAATTAAAGGAGAGTCAGATGTCAGCGATGACAAACTGAAAGGTAAAATCGAAGGCAATGAATCTTTTGCCAAGGGGCAAGTGCAATTCTCCCTTGATTCGCTAAAAACAGGGATAAAACTACGTGATCGTCACATGAAAAAGAAGTATTTAGAGACTGCTGACTTTCCATTGGCTACGTTCAAGTTTTCAAAGCTTGTTCTACATAAAGATTTTTTTAAGGGTGAGAGTTCTTCGGTGCAAGATCTACCAATCAAGGGTCAGTTTAAAGTCCATGGAAATGAAAAACCAATTGAAGGCAAGTTAACGTTAAAGCGAGTTAATAATGAGCTCGAAGCAATACTTGGATTTACGATTAAATTGACTGACTATCAAATTGATATACCTTCTTTCATGGGTGTGACAGTTGCCGAAAATGTCGATATTTCTGCAAATGTGAACACTCAAATTTCATTTGAAAAGTGATAGATATGAACTTTAAATTTATTCCACCGTACTTCGTTTTAGTTTTTCTAGCGATTCCTCATTTTGCCTCGGCTTTTCCTGAAATGGTTCGCCATGGGTATGTGAATTGTACAGCCTGTCACGTTAGCCCTTCAGGCGGCGGAGTTCTAACTGATTATGGTAGAGTCTTGTCAAAAGAACTCTTAAGCACTTGGACAATCAATAAAACGATCGATGAGAATGACTCTACATACGCTCCTTTCAGGCTAAATTTGGGAGGCGATATTAGAGTTGTTCAAACATATCTTGATACACCCGCCGTTAGAGAGGGGCGACCAATATTGATGCAAACAGATGTTGAAGCCGCGCTGTCTTATCTTAATAAAGTCTATTTGGTTGCAACGGCTGGTATAGTTGACAAAGCAGTTACACCTCCAGATGAGGAATATAAGTTCATTTCTCGAAGACATTTTCTAAATTACAGGCATCTTGATAAACTTTCTTTTAGGTTGGGACGATTCTATCCCGCTTATGGTATCTACCAACCAAATCATACTCTCGTGACTCGGCGAGCTATCGGATTTGATCAGGATCGCGAATCTTATAACTTCGAGGCTGCGTGGCTTGGAGATAATTTTGACGTGTTTTTAACAGGAGTTTTTGGAAGACCTGACGAGAAAGAACTAGATCGAGAAAAGGGAATATCACTATCAAGTAGTTACTCTCTATTTGAAACCTACAAGGTTGGATTGAGTTATTTTGGTGGCGAAAACAATGTCTCTTATAGAAATTTATACGGAATTTTTGGAATACTTGGTATTACAGAAAGATTCTTTGTTTTAACTGAGTTTGACTATCAAGTTCTTGCTACAAAAGGAGGTCTTTCGCCTACACAAAATGGGTTTGTGACCTATAATAGAGTAAATTATGAGATTACCCAGGGGCTTCATGCATATGTGCCATACCAGGTGGCCCTTTTTGATTCGGATTCTCCAGATACAAAGACAGAGAGCTTTGGTTTAGGAGTGCAGTTTTTCCCAGTAGAACACTTAGAGATCAGCTTGGAATGGCTAAAACAAAAAGGACCACCATATCCTGATGAGTTTGTCGATGTTGGTTTTGTACTGTTACATGCATTTCTCTAATTTGGAAAATATCGCTTTGTCTAACGAAAGATTAATCATTAGGAGGAATTAACTCAAATAACCCTGATTTAGTGGTAGTTGATACGAATTAAGATAGAGGACATGTATCGGAGATTTCTATCTCCAAGGTGCTATGCTCGATGGAATACTTTTTCTTTAAAAGTTCTCGCACCTTTTTTTTGATAGTTTCAATATCCTTCAAACTTGATGAGTCAATTTTTAGATGTCCTTCCAACAACAAGCGTGCGTCATCAAGTTGCCAAATATGAAGATGATGAACTCCCAAAATTTGAGGTATTGATCCCAACTCTACCTTTAATTCACTTATATTAATTCCAGGGGGAACACTTTGCATTAGTATCAATATACATTTTTTAATTAAGAAAAAGGCTTGGTATAAGACGTAAACAGAAATCAATATTGTTGCTATTAAGTCAATGACATAAATTTGATAATTAAGAATTAGTACGCCTGAGATGATAACAACAACTGATGCTAAGGCGTCAGATATATTATGAATAAATGCAGCCTTAAAATTAATATTCTCTTTAGCCCCTTCTCTCATTAAAAAGGCAGTAATGATATCAATTGCTAGAGCAATGCTTGCAACCACGATTACTATCCAACCATCAATTGGTGATTGATCGGAATATCTACTGATCGCTTCATAGACTAAATAAATTCCGATAATAATAAGAGTGGTGCTATTAATCAAAGCGCCCAAGATCTCCGCTCTTCGATAGCCATAAGTCATATTTTTATTTGGAGGAATTCTTGCGATTTTTGCAGCAATTGCGGCTATTGCAAGAGCTCCAGCATCACTTAAATTGTGAAGAGCATCTGCTAACAGCGAAAGGCTGCCAGAAAAAATTCCTCCAATAATCTGAAAAATAGTTAATAAGACATTAATGACCACAGCCCAAAAAAGTCTTTTGGGAGATGTTGGATGAGAATGTCCATGGTGGCTTTGCATCAAACTAACCCTTTTCCATTCACCAAGTTCAAAACTTAGATTGTGCCAAGTTCTTAACGCATATAATTGTAAAGCATACTTGACAACAATTTTATTACATATTTAATCTGTAAAGCAAGCTTGACAGCAAAAAGGAAATTCGAATGAAACCTCAATATGAGCAATTTTGGCGAGAATTTGAAGATAACGAATTATCACATTCAGAGGCACACTATCTTCTTTCAATTTACTCTTTGTCAAAGAAGAGTGGTGATGGGCTTATCGCTGCCGACTTATCTAGAGAGCTTGGCGTTAGTCGAAACGCTGTTTCTCTGCAATTGAAGAGACTTAGTGCGAAGCGCCTGACCAAAACTACGAGTGGAAATATAACACTGACAAGAAAAGGCGTAAGTACCGTAGAGCGAGTTGCTAACAAGCGCCAAACAATGATTGTCTTTTTCTCAGAAGTGCTGGGATTAGATCGAAAGATTGCTTCCCAAGATAGTTGTAAGATCGAGCACCTTCTCTCTGATGATACAGGAGAGGCATTGCTTAGTTTTGTTAAGTTTCTTCGCTCAGACCGAAAAGTAGTTTTAAATTTTCTGAAGGAGTTTCAACGCTTTTATTTGCAGTGTGATCCTGAAATCAGCTGTGGCCTTTGTGAAAACATTCATCAAATGGAGAATATGAATGAAATTTAAATACTTGTTATTTTTTTTCTCTATCTTAAATCTCTCTTTCTCCTCTGCAATTGCAGAGGTAGACCCAAATAGACTTGCTGTCCATTTATTGAGTTATTTAGCTCAAGATTATGGTGAAGCTGTCAAGGACGGAGAAGTAATTAGTCAAGATGAATATACAGAGCAGATTGAATTTATCAATGAAGTTCTAGAAATATCAAGAAAGAATAACTACCCGGACAGATTGAATGCCCAGATCGAAAAGCTGAGTACCAGTATAGAGGATAAGGATAGCGTACCATTGGTATCATCTCTTGCAACCAGCATTAAGCTTGAAATCATCTCGGAGTTTGGAGTGGTTACAAGGCCAAGCAGAGAGCCTGACCTCACGCGTGCTAAAAATCTTTATAGGCAAAGCTGTGTCCAATGCCATGGGGCACTTGGTAAAGGAGACGGGGTAGCTGGTGGAAATCTAAATCCTAAACCTACTAATTTCTTAGACCTTGAGCGCATGAGAGGGATTTCACCGTTTCAAGCCTATAACACGATTTCGATAGGTGTTCCTGGGACAGGAATGACAAGTTATAGTTTTCTTTCAGATCATGACAGGTGGTCCCTTGCCTTCTACATTTCTAGCCTTCGTTACGTAGAAATAGAAGGAGATTATTCAAAACAAAAAATTTCCTTAGAAGATAGATCCACACTAACTGATATAGAATTGCTGGAAAAATACGAAGTGCCAAAAGAAAATGAATTGAATTTTCTTTCCAGTATTCGGTCTTTTAAAGGTGGAGGCGTTGGTAAACGAGAGAGAGCTACCCAGTATATTGAGTTTGCAAAAACTAATTTAGAGGAAAGTCTGAAGCTCTTTAAAGCTGGTAAGCATACCGAAGCAAACAATCGCGCTTTAAAGGCATATCTGGAAGGAGTAGAGCCTGTCGAGGGGTTCTTAAAGGCCAGAGATGCACGCCTTGTCAGTAGCCTAGAAAAAAAAATGATTGATTATCGAAACCTTATCAAGAATTCCACTTCATCTGAGTCAGTTACAAAAGAAAAGTTTAGTAAAATTATGGAACAACTAGACATTGCAAATGGTTTGATAGGTGGCGAAAACTCAGCAATTGGTACTTTCTTTCTCTCCTTTGGGATCGTTTTGAGAGAAGCCCTGGAAGCTGGTCTAGTACTGCTGCTGTTGTTTGGAGTTCTTAATAGATTTGAAAGTAGAAGATTAAAGAGGGTTGTTCATTTTGGCTGGATTAGCTCCATTTTCTCAGGAGTATTACTTTACTTCCTTTTTGAGATGTTTTTCACCATCAGCGGGCGTACCGTTGAGTCTTTAGAAGCATATGTAGGCGTCTTTGCAGCATTGATTTTGTTATATGTAGGCGTATGGTTTCACAGGCACTCTAACATTGAAAAATGGAAGAAAACTCTTGAAGGCTCTGTAAGTAAACATATTGTAAATGGAAAAAGTATAACTCTGTTTGCGATTTCATTTGCAGCAGTTTTCCGAGAAATCTTTGAAACATTACTTTTTATGAAAATATTGACCTTTGATGGTCATTCAAAATCAGTTATTGGAGTAGGAGCTCTAGCTGCACTTCTTCTTTCTACAGTGTTAATTTACCTTGCTATTAGATTTTCTCTCAGATTAAAACTAGGCATACTCTTCAATGCCTCAACATTCCTTATTTTATTCCTTTCAGCTACAATCCTTGGAAAATCCATTGGTGCCTTTCAGTTAACGGGAACAATTACCGCTACAAATCTTGAAATGCCCTCGATTGAGCTAATTGGTTTCAATGGAACGCTTGAAGTTTTGGTGAGCCAGGTAGGAATTCTCCTGTTGTCAGCAATCTATTTTGCACTTTCTAAACTTCTTGCTCAACGTCAAACTGTTTTAGACTAGCTTTATGATTAAATCAGTATTTCATATAAAAAAAATGGACTGTCCCTCTGAAATATCTCAGATCGAAATGGTATTCTCTGTTATTAAGGACATCCAAGGAATTGATTTTGACCTTGAAGCAAGGCAGGTGACCTTTTTTCATACAAACCCTACAAAAGAGATCTCAGTTAATTTGGAAAAAATGGGTTTACCTGGAGCACTTGTTACAACAGAAGAAATTAGCCAGATACCTATTAAATCAAAGTCACCGAGCTTAGAAAGAAAGACATTAAAGACATTGCTTTTGATAAACTTTGGGATGTTTTTGTTTGAAATTGTTTTTGGACTTCTTTCAGAATCTACCGGACTGATTGCAGACTCTCTCGATATGCTGGCTGACTCTTTAGTGTATGCCATCAGTTTGGCAGCAACGGGCAAGGCGTTGTCCTCAAAGAGGAAGGCAGCTTTAACAAGTGGCATTTTTCAGATATTATTAGCTTTTGGGTGTATTTTAGAAGTTTTTAGAAAACTTGTATATGGAAGTGAGCCAGCCTCCTTAACAATGATTGCAGTTTCGGTTCTTGCTCTAGTTGCAAATGTGGGTTGCCTTGCTCTTCTTCATAAGCATAAAGACGACGGTGTACATATGAAGGCTAGTTGGATTTTTTCAGCAAACGATGTAATTGCCAACATTGGTGTCATTTTAGCTGGAATATTGGTCTTTGCAACTGGTTCGAGATATCCTGATTTAGTTGCAGGTCTATTGATTTCGATAATTGTTTTATGGGGAGGTATTCGTATAATAAAGTTAGCAAAAGGTATGCAAATTGAATCTAATAAATAAAATTTCTATTTTTATTTTGGTAGTTACATCGACTCTAACACTTGTTTCAGTTGAAAACGCATACTCAAGAAAAAAGCGCTTGAAAGAAGGCGACAAATTTCCAACTGTTCGACTAAAAAGTATCTCTAAGATTCCATTGGATAGAAAGCGTCTCCGAGGATCAGTTGTGGTTTACGATTTCAGTGCATCCTGGACACATGGCTCCTCGGATGCTTTGAAGTTTTACAATACCTTGTTAAAAAAATATAAAAATCGAAAACTTCAGATTGTTGCTATTAATACAGATCAAGAATTGAAGGACGCCAAGAGACACATTAGAAAGGCGAACCCAATCTATCCAGTTGTGTATGATAATGACCATAAATTTGTTAAGCAAATAGATCCCATTGGCTTTCCGATTGTATATATAGTTAATAGAAAAGGGAGAGTTATTGAAGTTATCAGAGATTATTGTGAAAACGAGTTTGATGTTCTAGAGAGGAAGATTCTAAAAGCATTTAAGAAATAGATTAGAAAACAAAATCAACTTTGAATTAGCCTATCGGCTAATTCATGAAAAGGTTCATATTTTATAGTCGTGACAAAAAATCGATGCACCGTATAGGGGTCAAGCTCAATGTTAATCCACTACTTTTGCATCAGCTTTACCTGTCCAAGTTGTCACGTTGGTACACCACTTTTCCCCCAAGGTAGTTACGTAGTAGGTAGCGGGAGTTTTTGATTTCGGATCAACAGTGATTTCAACATAGACAGGATAAGTGGCAGCACTTACTACTTTGCCACAAACTTCGGCAACCCGGATTTTAGGTCCTGAGTAAACAAATGATGTTATCTCGG
>JAUICD010000082.1 GCA_030427965.1 Bdellovibrionia bacterium | reverse complement strand
TGGCTTTAGAAGTTTTCCAAATTACCGATTAAGAGTCAGAGTTTTATGTGGATACTAATTTTAACCAGACGCACTTGCCCCACTTATTGGAGAAGATCCGTTACGTAAATTTTTTGAGTTTTTTAGAATTTTTAGACCGAAAAATGGTGGAGGTAACCCCATAGTAGGGGAACCAGCCACTGTTGGTCTAAGCTATCAATTGTCCTGGAAAAAACAAGAGAAGAAGTAATCTCGGATTTGTTGGCACGAACCCCCGTTACTTTTCAGGAGGACTTAGCATGTATTCTGCAATCAAGGACATCATTGTAAGCGCAATATTCTTAACCACACTTGGGACAGGGAGTTTTGTTTTTCTGCCCAAGGCTTACCAAGAAATACGTTCAATGACTCAACAGAGGGTCAGTCGTGGACTCTCTTCCACCACCAAATTCACGGAGGCTTTAATTGGCCAAAAGAAAAAGGGAAAAAGATAAACTTGACAAATTGACTGATATATCGTACAAAAGGAAAGTAGAGTGCACCAACGAGTTCTCAACTTGGTTTAAAAATCTGGATAATTCGCTAAGGCTCAGGATTGACAAGCGAATACAGAGACTTGCTGATGGAAATTGGGGACATCACAAAAGGTTTGACAATCTTTTAGAGATAAAATGGACAGCAGGTACAATGGGGTCTTTTAGACTCTACTGTGCTGAAATAGGTGGGGTCATTTTATTACTTGGAGGCCATAAAGACACCCAAAGTGAAGATATCGAATCGGCAAAAGATTTATTGGAAGGATTAAAAAATGGCAGCACAAGAACGCAAGTTTATGAATAAATACAGCGATAAGGAAATAATCGATGGTTTTTTTGCTTCATGGATTGATGGAGATCCCGACGATATCAAATCGTCTCTTTATGCCCTAGTAAAGCGCTTTGGTGGCACCCATTTGTCAGAGTCCACCGGGATTCCCCGCACCACGCTTTACGATATGTGCAAGGACGACAGCAACCCCACCCTTGAGAATTTGTGCCTAATCATTGATTTTTTGAAATCACAAAAAGTTGCCTAAAGTTCGCCATGAAAAAGAGCCCAGACCTTTCGAGAAGGTTGCCCATTACGTTTATAGAAAGGCAACATTAACAGGAGTTGTTAAATAAAAGGGGCAGCTCTCAAAATTTCAAAAATTAAGTTTAACTATCCTGCCTATGAGCTTTGGAAAAATGTCTACTGTAAACACTTTTCTATATCAATATCCCTAAACACTTCTGTAGCATAAAACAAAGTTGCTTTGTTATATTCAGATCCGTAAATAAGGTAGTAGAAATTCGGAGAGGGCAAGCCCTTGTACTTTTTTGCTTTGAACTGAATGATTTCCAAATCATCTTTCTCAATGAACCAACTCTGATGGTATTGAAATTCATAGTTTCTGAAAGTAGAGTAATTGTCTTCTGCTTCGGTTAGCATACAGTTCAATTCACTTTGGTCAAACGACCCAGAAGCAAATGAATATGAGCCAAAACACAACATGGAAAATAAAAAGATAACTTTCATAAAAATCCCCCTAGATATTTGATCACTACATAGAATCCTTATTGCCATTTGGCAAATATTAAATTTTAAGGTTATCTGTAGAGCTAATACTAGGCGAAATAATATGGGTTTTGACCCATTGTGTTTAACAGGTGACAAGTCCCGATCCAAAATTATTTATTGAATTGTTTCTCTAGTTGGCTGAATGCCATTTTCCATGCGTTGGCCTGCCATTTTCCATGCGTTGGCCTGCCATTTGTAGGCTTCATTCCATTTATCAGAATCGCCCCATCCAGCGTGTCTAAAATGAACAATTGTTTGGTTCACAGCAACTTGCTCAAAGGATAATGCTACCCAAGTCGGAAAAGGCTTAATGTTCATAATATCTGCATAAGGAACGGGGCCTCTCCATTCAAATGATAAAAACCTGTTGGGTACAATAGCCAGTATTTTGCAATCAATTGTGCTGTTATCGGTTGGTGTCGAAGGGTCCCAAAATAATTCGTAGGCTCCTCCAATTTTTGGCTCAACTTGAGCTTTTTGAGTCAACCAAGACACTAATTTTTTGGGTTCTAACCAGGAATTCCAAACTTCTTCGGACGAGGTGTTTAGCTTCAATTCAAAAGTCATATCTTTTGAGGTCATACATACTCCCTTTTATTCGCCAAAGACTTTCAGCCAAGGTTTTATCTCGAAGTCAATAACACCACTTTTATAAGCGGGATCTTCCGCAGCGAATTTTTGAACTTCTTCTTTTGAGAGCTGGTCATTAAAAACCATCATCCCTCCGGAATTTCCAGGGAAAGGACCACCAAAAATAACAGCTCCATCTGCGTGTAATTTACCAAAATATTTAGCGTGCTTTTGTGCTATTGGATGATCAAGAGATAATCCACCTTTGGGCCAGTTAGGTCCTGCCTTATGAAAAACAACAATGTACTGAGTTGGTTGCGCCATGGCTACTCCACTAAAAATAAAAAATGATAAAAATATAATTCTGAGAGCTTTCATATTTACCCCTGAGAAAAGTCTTGAGAGAGCTATCACTTCAGATAATGGTTGTAAATCAATTGAGCATTTGGTGCCAATCAATGGTCAATAGTCTGCTGAACAAGCGAAAAAACCTGAGATTTGACTCGTAGCCTCCAATACATTTTGGGTTCCAGACTCAAATTGTCGTTATACCTGTTTGATCCAAATTTGGGTCAGCTCTTTTCCCACTCATTTTTATTTGAGCAAAATAACCTGATTTTTTGGGTCACGACCCATTTCTGGGTCATATAGTTTAACAAACTTTTTTAGCAAATTCCGCAACTTGCCGACTTTGGCCTTCGGGCACCCTTTCTGCTCTTAAGACTTTTGAGAAGCAATTAAGTTTCTTGTAAAACAAAAGGAGAAAACCGCTTTGAAGAATTTAAAGAAAACACATTGTGGGCCATTGACCAAAAAGGTCAGAAGAAAAAAGAAGTATAACACCCTGGATACTAACAGGGACCGCAAACTATTTATGTATTTGTTCAGAGTGAAGGGAGCTAATATTGAACAAATCAATCGAGACATTTTTAAAACATCTTATGGAGCGACTGTTTCAAGGTTGAGGCTATTAAGAATTGCAGGTTTTCTTGAGAGAAGGTTTTATAGCGAAACTGGCATCTCACATCCAAAGGCCGTGTACTTTGTCACAAGAAAAGGTATGTATGCGATTGGGTACGATGATGTCGATCTAAAAGCTATGGAGTTGAGGTCAAATCACCCAAGCCACGAGATTGGTCTCGGTCAAATTCGACACAAATTTCTCCAGCTTGAGGGTTGTCGAGGGTATGCCACAGAAAACGAATTACAAACACAGATACTAAGTGGCGTAGAAGATTATGATTTTGACGCTTTTATTACGCTTCGGAGTGACGCATTTATGCATCTTCAGATCGGAGAAAATCAATATAGAGGGGCTGTAGAATATGAGCAATCTGCGAAAACTAAGGTGCGTTACCAGCTCCTGTTTCAGGATTATTATTACAGTAACTCTGTTGATTTTGTCATTTATGTGACCAAAGGAAAGCCTTTAAAAAGGCTTATTATGAAAAGTGACAGAGAGCTTCGTGGCGAAAGGAATTCAAAGATTTTCTGTACAACAATGAAGGAACTTCTTGAGGCTGAGAATCATGTGGTGGTTACGAATTCACATGATCGCTATTTAAAATTGAGGTTAAAGTGAAAATGCGATTTTTTTATATTGATGTTTTTGCACCATTAACAGCGCTGTTTTGGGCCAAATGTACATTAGGTCAATGTAGGCAGGTCAAAAACTATAACTTATTGAAATGTTTAAATTAGCAATTCTCCGGGCATTTTTAGGGCTAGGGTTAGACACCTATATAGAGAGTCGTTTTGATTTTTCGAAGAAATTGAACCGGAAAAGATCAGAGAAAGGGTGAAAAAATGGAGTCCCATATTGCTGGGAAAACTATTTGAAACTTTAAATGAAGAAGAGTTTGAAATTTTACTTGAAGAGCTAGTGGAGATTATATACTCTCAGATTTGCCAACAAAACCGAGACACGGATTCTCTCAAATCAGAAGGAGAGAAATAATGTCATCGGCATTTAAATCAAATCGAGATTATTCAAAAACCAAAAAAATTGGGCTTTATATCAGGGTTTCAACTCAAGAGCAGGCCGCTAATCCTGAAGGGTCTATCAAAAGTCAGGAGCAGCGGCTGAGGCAAGCTGTCAAGTTTCGCAACTTTGATGAGCCCTTTGGAGAGGTGAAGCGAGTATTTATTGATCGGGCCAAATCTGGAAAGGACACCAAAAGGCCCGCGCTTCAAGAAATGCTCAAAAGCATCAAGTCTGGCGAGATTGATCTTGTGATGGTGACAGAGCTTTCTCGTCTTTCAAGGTCGTTAAAAGATTTTTGTGAGATGTTCTATATGATGAAGGAATTGGGCTGTGGTTTCCAGAGTCTCAGGGAACAGTATGACACCACCACTGCTGCGGGAGAGATGATTCTTTATACCGTGGCAAATCTGGCGCAATTTGAGCGTCGCCAGACCAGTGAGCGGATTGCCGCGAACTTTCATGCTAGATCCCAGCGTGGGCTTTACAATGGTGGTCCTCTACCTCTTGGCTACAAGCTTATCCATGAAAAGCGCGGGTATTTGGAAATTGATGAAGAATCGGCTGTTGTTGTGAGGGAAGCCTTTAAAACTTTTTTAAAGGAAGGTTCACTGGCTCAAGCTGGGAAGTCGCTTAATGATCGTGGTTTCAAAATAAAAAAGAAAACCACTGGTGGTGGTGATAAACCCCGCCTTGGCTATTTTACCACCGATAATCTTCATGGAATGCTTACTCGGGTGGCCTACATAGGCAAAAAGGCTGTGAAAAATCAAAAAGGTGAAATGGAATTAGTTGATGCCTGTTGGCCAGCGATTGTTGATGAAAAGACATTTTTTCGGGTGGGAGACATTTTAAAGAAAAACCACAGACGATTTAAACCGAATTCAAAAAAGCGTTACCCTTACTTGCTTTCACGCCTCACCTCATGTGGAGTTTGTGGTGATAGGTTGACTGGAAAGTCTGCTCATGGGCGAAGTGGCAAGGTTCCTTATTATGAACACGGTTGGGCCACCAGAAAACAGAGTTGCCAAACCAAGAAAGTTTTTAAATGTGAAAATCATATGAGGTTTCAGGCAAGAAAATTGGAGCCTGCCGTGTGGAGTGAAATTGAAAAGCTTCTCTCAAATGATATTTTCGCTCAAAAACTCACTGAGAGGGCAAAATCCATGTACAAGCCTATGAGTCAGGATCTGGCTAGAAACAAGCTCAGAGAGAAAACTGTGGCTTTTGATAAGCAATTGGAAGCTTTGGCAGAGCATTTAACCAAGCTGCCAAAGGATGTGAGTCCTCAGCCAGTTTTTCACCAAATGCAAAAGATTGAAAAATTGAAGGAAGAGGTGGAAAAAGAAATTAATGAATTGAATGAGAAAGAGGTAAAAAACCAACCTCCAGTTGATTTTGATAATTATAAGGATTTTTTAAGGAAGTTTAAAAAGTCACTAAAGGGTGAAAAAAGCTCTGAAGTGAAAAGAAAAATTGCCGAAAAGTTGATTCATAAAATTGAGCTTTTGCCAGAAGGGTTTAAATTGCATTTTTATATGGGGGCAGGACATTTTGATGATGACGGTTTGGGAAAGAAAAAAGGCATAAAAAAAGGGGTTAGCTTTCGAGCTAACCCCAGTTCAGGTCCTTCGGCTGCGCCTCAGGACGACATGTCTAAACTTTTCGGTTCGAATAGTTTGACAATTGGTGGAGGTAACCGGGATCGAACCGATGACCTTTTGGCTGCCAGTTAGGAGAAAGTAAGATTTCAAAAATCTCTAACCGCTAGTTATTGTTTTAATTTTTAATATCAAATCAACAGTTTACCTCAAGACCCTTTTGCAAAACCCTATGGAATGTTTCGGTCTATTCCGGTTTGTTTCGGGATTTTCGTGGACAGAAAATGGACAGGAAAAGTTTAGGAGCGACCGTTTGGTTCTGGGGAAAACTCTTTGTCACATTAAATCCGTATTTTTACCTTTTATTTTCCCAGGAACTGGATAAATTGGTTTCATAAATAGAAAGGCTAAGCCTAGAATGAAAAAGACCAAACAAAATAGAAAGCCTATTTCCCTGTCAGGGTGTGAAGGTTGAGTTATTAGAGTTAAAAGCCCCAAAAAACCAATTTAACAAATTTGGTGGCTATAACTATAGAAACCAAGAGGATATTCTAGAGGCAGTAAAACCATTGTTAGGGGATTTAACTTTAACAGTTAATGATGAGATTGTTCACTTTGCTACTTATGAAGGTGAAGGTAGATTTTACGTTAAAGCTACAGTTACTATTTCAGACGGGGAGCATAGTATTAGCAACTCAGCATA